>DATJXZ010000001.1:0-43694 GCA_035499815.1 Candidatus Solibacter sp.
GGTAGATGGCGTTATAGGCGTGCTTATTGGGGATGGCTTGGCCGCTCATGACGCGAGCGCGGATGGTGTGGACACCCCCCGGTTGGATGTCCTTGATGGCGGAGAAATGGATGCGGTCTTCGTAACGGAAGGGCAAGTAAGCGAGCAGGTCCTCGAAGGTGTAAATGCCGCGCTGGGCGAGGAGTTCGGCGCGCTGCGGGCCGACGCCCTTGATCATGCGGACTTCGGTGGAAAGAGCCAGAGCCATGGACATTTCTTTATATCATTGTCAGCTGAAACAGTTTGAGGCGGCGGAATGCTGACTTGCCTTCGTCTAAGGAACGGTTTGCGGCGGTCAAACTCGGAGAACGGCTGTGCGGACCACTCGCTCGGGATCGCATTTATGTCGCGGTAGATATTGGGGCGGGCGAGACGCTGCGCTTAGAAAAGCGGCAGCAGGGCTGCCGCACTCCATGGCGCTTCTTTGAAATGTTACGCGGCAGTCAGTCGGTAGACAGACCCACCACCGGTTTTTTGTAAGTGTTGCATCTAAAGGAGTTAGATTTTACGTAAGTGCTTTAGAATCAGTATTTACGGGCAGCCTGCAAGTGTTGCATCCAAAGAACTTAGAGTGGCCCCAGAAAGCAAAAACGCCAGCAGGAGGCTGGCGCTACCAAACATTAGACGCAATGTTAACTAGAAGTATGCTACACGAAATTGATTATTTTGCAAGGACAATACGAGGAAAAAATGAGCCGGAAAATTTGGGATTGCCAGGAAAGAAGTGCGGGGCGAGCGTGATCGAGGCGGCGAGCGTTTGAAGGATCTCGAAATGAGACGGCGTGGGAAGGCAGACAGATTGCGTTTCGTTGGTGCGTAGTATAGGAAGGATGTTCCGCAACATAGGTGCCTGCAACGGAACGATCAGGGAGGCTTTGTGGAGAATGACCGGCTGACGAGTTCGGACAAGCGCGCGCTGCTGCTATGGGTGCTGCTGGGAATCGTGGGGGCAGTGTTTGCGCACAAATATTTTTTCCGGGCGTTTCCGGAAGCGTCGGTGGATTTCAAGGTTTCGAGGAACCAGGCACTGGAGCGCGCACGGGCGTTTGTGGGAGGACTGGGGGAGAACATCAGCGGCTACCAGTCGGCGATAGTTTTCGACGTGGACGACAACGCGAAGACGTATCTGGAACGGGAAGTAGGACTGCAGCAAGCAAACCACTTGATGTCCAGCGAGCTGAATATCTGGTATTGGAACGTGCGGTTTTTCAGGCCGGGGCAGGAAGAAGAGTCCCGTGTGAGGGTGAGCCCGAGCGGGGAGATTGTCGGCTACGAGCACAAAATTCAAGAGGCACGAGCGGGCGCTTCGCTGGATCGCGCGGGGGCGGAAACAGACGCGCAGAATTTCTTGCGTGAGAAGATGGGCGTGGACCTTGGCAAGTGGGATTTCCTTCCGGAAGAAGCAAACTCGAGCAAAAAACCAAACCGGGTCGATTGGTCGTTTACCTGGGAAAAGCACGGGTTCAAGGCGAAGGATGCGCCGTACCGGCTGCGAGTGACTCTGCAGGGCGACCGCGCAGGAAGCTCAGAAGAATTTTTGCATGTGCCGGAGAGCTGGCAGCGCGGGTACGAACATCTGCGGTCGACCAATATTCTTTACAACCAGATAGCGATTATTCCGTACTTGCTGCTGATGGGGTCGGCGCTGTGGCTGGGCATTCTGCTGACGAAGAAGGGCCAAACGGGATGGGGCCCGGCGATCAAGCTGGGGATCGTGGTGGCGATTCTGCTGTTTTTCATGCAGCTGAATAACTGGCCGCTGGATCGCATGGGTTACGACACGAACTCGGCCTACGGAAGTTTTGTGTTCGAGGAGATTTTGAAGGCGCTGCTGTTTGGAGTGCTATCGGCGCTGACGATTTCGCTGATTCTTCCGGGGGCTGAGCCGCTGTATCGCGCGTCGCAGCCGGGAAAATTGCGGTTGGGGGAAGCGATCACGTTGCGCGGGCTGAGATCGAAGGAGTTTTTCTCGGCGGCGACGGTCGGACTGTCGCTGGCGGCGGCGCATATCGGGTTCATCGTGGCGTTTTACATTGTGGCAGGCCATTTCGGAGCGTGGGCGCCGCAGGATTTGAATTATGAGAATTCCGTGAACACGACTTTTCCATGGATTTCGGGCATCGCTATAGGAATGCTCGCCGCGACGAGCGAGGAATTTCTCTTTCGGCTGTTTGCGATTCCTTTTTTGAAGCGGTTGACGGGGTCCAGCATTCTGGCCGTGATTGTTCCCGCGTTTTGCTGGAGCTTTCTGCACTCTGCTTATCCGAACGAGCCGCCGTACATCCGGGGGCTGGAAGTTGGGCTGATTGGAATCGTGGCGGGGATCGTGATGCTGCGCTGGGGCATCATGGCGACGCTGATCTGGCATTACACGGTGGACGCTTCGCTGGTGGGATTGCTGCTGATTCGTTCGAACAGCTTGTATTTCAAAGTATCGGGCGTGATTGTCGGCGCGGCAGCACTCGCTCCGCTTATCTTTGCGGGGGTCTCTTATCTCGCGCGCGGGCGGTTCGAGCCGGATGAAGACTTGCTCAACAGCGCGGAGCCGATCGAGAAGATCAGTTTTGCACCTGCCGCTGCCCCAGAGGCGGCTCCCACGGCGGCGACGCGACGCTACGACGCACTAACGCCCGGGATGATGATATTCCTGGCTGCTTGCCTGGTTCTCGGCGGCGTGGCCGCGTGGCGCCTCAAGATTCCAGCTATTGGCGATTATCTGAAGCTCTCTGTGGATGCAAAGACCGCACGGGCACGTGCCGATGAAGTGCTTCGGCAGCGAGGGCTCGATCCCAACGCATACCGGCATGCGACGATTTTCGTGGACGCGACGGATCCTCTTGCCAATGAATTCCTGCGCCGGCGCATCGGCATTGCGGGATTGAACGCGATCTACGCGAAGGAAGTTCCCGGCGCGCTGTGGCGCGTACGCTATTTCAAGGACGGCCAGCCCGAGGAGTACGCGGTCATCCTGAAGCCGGACGGGTCTCTGCACTCGGTGCATCACACACTTGGAGAAGACGCGCCGGGAGCATCGCTGACCAAGGACGAAGCGGTGGCGATCGGTGAGAAGTTCCTGCGCGAGAAGAAGAATCTCGACCTATCCGGCTGGTCTTTGGTCGATTCCAGCTCCAACAAACGGCCGCATCGGACGGACCACGCGCTGACGTGGCAACAAAACGCCGCGCTCGATGACGGTAGCGCTTTCCCCAAGGACTCCGCCGATCACGCCCACGCGAGAATCGATTTGGACATTCTCGGCAACGAGCCCGCCGACTACCGGACGTACGTTAAGATTCCAGACGAATGGCGCCGCAGACAGGAAGAGCAAACTCTGTTCCGCACTATTTACGGGGCGGCGATTCCGATTTTGCTGTTCGGCGGACTAGGAATTGCGGCGATCGTGATTTTTTTCAGGAATTTAGGTTCGGCCGCTGCCCACGCGATTCCATGGAGGCGATTGGTTATCTGGGCTGGTTGGGGCCTGATTGCATATGTACTGATCGTCGGATTTGGCAACCGATTGCAGTACTTCTTGAACGCCTATCAGACGGCGATTCCTTTCAAGACGATGATGGGCGGGATTGCCATCGCGATACTTCTTGGAGCGTTGTTCTACAGCGGCGGGTTAGCCGTGCTGTTTGGAGTTGCGTCGTACTTCAGCAATCGCGCATTCGGAGAGGAACGACTGCCAGTCGGGGCGCGCTTGCCTGGCGTTTACTACCGCGATGCGCTGTGGATCGGCGTCTGCGGCACGGCGGGATTTCTTGGATTGAGACGTGCCGTCGAGGCGGCAGTCATGCACTGGCCGACGCTGCACCGCAGCTTCCCGGCCTCTTTTGGGCAGAACTTCGATGATGTTCTGCCCGCTGCAGGCATCTTCGGGCACGCACTGATCAGCAGCCTCCTCTTGACCGGAATGATTGCACTGGTGGCGGGATTTGTGGCCGGAGTTCTCCGGGCGCGGTGGCTGCAGTATGGGCTGTTTCTGCTGGGCGCGCTCTCGCTGACCGGAAGCGGCTGGGGGAACGGCGCGGATTTCGCCAAACAATTTCTGGCCGAGGCATTGATACTCGCGGTGATTGTCTTTGCCGTGCGCAGGGTCATCTGCTTCAATATACTGGGTTGCGTACTGGTGGTGGCTTGCCTAACGCTGCTGGGATCTGCGACGGAATTGCTTTCGCAACCCGACGCATTCTATCGCACGAACGGCTATGCGGCGGTCCTCCTGATCTTGTTGCTGTTTGGCTGGCCGCTTTCCGTGTGGCGGATGCGAGCTTCGACCGGCAGTTGATGCGAATCAACCAGAGGCCAAGTCGACTAGACGGGCAACCTCCCGGCAGCTGTGGAAATCCGAAACAAACAGGTTCGTTACTTCGTCCTGTAATTGGGAAGTGGATGCTCACCCAGGGTGTCGCAGCACGTCCAAATTGGGTGGTCGCATGATGTTTCGTGTGTGGCGGTGTGGACCCGTTCAGCCTAAGGTGTTGGAACATAAGCAGCAACGCCCGCGCACGAGAAGAGAAAGCGAAATATGCCGCTTCCTAGATGGGCTCTAGCTTTGGCTACTGATTCCGGCCTGGCAGGTGGCACCGGCGCCTCCCTGGCCACGGTGAATTCCTTGCCCAACGTGAATGAGCGCACCCTTGTGGCGGAAGCGCAAGCCGGCAACCGGGCGGCTTTTGAAGAGCTTGTACATCGCTATGACCGGGACGTGCTGCGGCTGGCATTGAACCTGATGAAGCGTCCGGAGGACGCCAGGGACGTTTACCAGGAAGCTTTCCTCAAAGTTTACCGGAATTTGCACCGCTTCCGATTCGAATGCAGTTTCTACACCTGGCTCTACCGGATCGTCACCAACGTGTGCCTGGATCAACTGCGGCGGCGCCAGGCGCGGCCTGAGGATCAAGCACCAGAGTCCAGCTCCGCGCTTCATGATGAAGGCATCACTGATTTTTTTGAACGCCAGCGCGAACACCGGCCCGGACTGGACCCCGAGCGGCAACTTTTTGGCAAAGAGATTCAGGCGCGCATCGCCTCCGCGATGCAGCGCCTTTCGCCGCGCGAACGCATTGTCTTTGAATTGAAACACTACCAGGGACTAAAATTGCGCGCCATCGGCGACGCGCTGGGCACGACGGAAGAAACCGTGAAGAATTCCCTCTTCCGCGCGACCCGCAAATTGCGGAGCCAACTGGAAGGCTTGCGATGAGCGCACCAAAAATGCTCCGGTGCAAAGAAGTCGCCGGGTTGCTGGTCTTTTACGCCTGCGGCGAAACCAGCGAGCAGGAGACTGCGCTGATTGGCATGCACCTGGCGTCCTGCGCAACGTGCGCGGCGCAGCTTTCAGAGGAGCGCGGCCTGCACGAGTCGTTGATGGAAGCGCTGCAGGCTTCCGAGCAGAGCGACGCGGGCGGCATTTTGCTCTCGCAGTGCCGCAGCGAGCTTGCCGAAGCGCTCGACGATTTGTCCGCTCCGCCATTGCAGGAACGTTGGCGGCCGACTGGCTGGTTGCGGCGCTGGATGGCGATGCGGCCCGTCCTGAGCGGCTCCCTTCTGGTTCTGTTTGGGGTGGCGCTTGGCTCGCAACTCTTGCCGTGGATTTCGGCTCGCCTCGAGCCCGCTGGTAACGTGCAGACCGTGAACGTTACTCCCGCCGCGAAATTCACTGAGGATCAGCTCTCCAAAATGGCCGTTGCGGGCATCAATGTGGCCCCCATGCCGGATGGAACTCCGGGAACCTTACAGGTGCACGTGCGCACGGAAGAGCCGCTCGTACTTTCCGGCAGTGTGGATGACCCGGATTTGCGGCGCGTTTTGACGTATGTGGTCGAGAACGGCGATCAGACCGATTCTGGAGTGCGGCTGGACTGCCTGGAGGCTCTGCGTGCGCGCGCCAGCGATGCGGACGTGCGGCGTGCATTACTATATGCGGCGCGGAGAGATCAGAATCCGGCGGTGCGAATGAAAGCGCTGGAATCCTTGCGGGACACGGTAATGGACAAAGCGGTGCGCGAGACTTTGGTGGATGCGCTGCAGCACGATGCCAATCCCGGTGTGCGCGTGGAAGCCGTCAACCTGCTGGTCAATTCGCTGGAGCAGAAAACGGCAGCCACATCGAAGAATCTTGATCCCGTTCTTGCGCCGGAAGGATCCGGCGTTCCCCTCGACCCCGCGATGGAGAATGTCATCCACACGCTCGAGGAACTTCAGCGCAGCGATCCCAACCGCTATGTGCGCTTGCGAAGCGCGGCGGCACTGCGGCAGATTGGACCGCGTGAAGTTCAGTGAGAGCGACGCCAAGAACTTCGTGAGAAGTTTGGCGCATTGAACTACACCAATGGTTAAAGATGAGGATGATTACGATTTTTAAGATATTCCACAGCTCTTTCAAAAGACTTACTCGGCTTTCGCTGGCGATTGCTCTTCAGGCAGCAGTCTGGCCCGGCGTGATTCTTTGCGGCAATGCAATCGACCCTCCGGGAATTGATCCGCCAGTCCCTTCGGATCCGGCGCCGCGTGTTGCGACCGACCGCACGGGAGCGATACAAACAAGAGACGGCCTGACTCTGCATCTGACCACCGACCTCGGCTCAGTGCGCATCATCAGTCTCGAACCGGGAGCCCCGCCGGTGGTTCGTTACACGGTGCACATCGAGACCGATGCGCGCGAGCCAATCGCGAAGAGTCTGCTGGATCGATATTCGCTGACGGCGAAGTCCACCGATTCCGGCGTGGAAATCGTTGGCGCGTCGCCTACCCAGCCCAGCCGTGGCCGTGTGAATGCGCAGTTCTATGTGCAGTTTGAAGTAACTGTCCCGGCGGGTTACAGCCTGGACGTCAACACGGGCGTGGGCGATATCGAAACGCAAGACATCGGCGGGACCGCCAGCCTGATCACGCAAGGCGGAAATATTCGAACGGGGCGAATCGGGTTCATCGGATTTCGCAACGCGGCGCAGGTTCATCCGACCGCCAAGCTTTCCACCGAGGGTGGCCACATTCAGATGCTGGATGTCGCGGGAGATGTGGATGCGTTCACCGCCGGCGGGCACATCATGGCAGGCAATATTTCCGGTGATGCTGTATTGCGCACCGGCGGAGGCCACATCCGCGCCGGACAGATTGGCGGACGCGCGCGGCTTGAGACCGACGGCGGCAATATCACCTTGAAGCAAGCGGGAAGCTTTGTGAGCGTGCGCACGGGAGGCGGCCAGATCGATTTCGGCGAAGTGCGTGGTTCGGTTCGCGCACAGACGGGCGGCGGCGGCATTCGCATCATTACGGTGTCCGGGCCGATGGAGGTTGAGTCGAACGGCGGAAGCATCTGCCTGACGCGCGTGGCCGGCGCGGTGCAAGCGGCGACCGCGGGAGGAAATATTCAGGCGTGGATCAATCCGGATGCAGGCTCTTCCGGGGGCAAGGTTAGCCTTCGGGGCGCGTCGCAACTCTCCTCGGGGGCCGGAGATATCGTCGTTTTTCTGCCGAGGAATCTCGCGGCCAACATCGACGCGATGGTGGAAAGCGGCGGCTTGAGCCACATTGACGCCGACCCCGCGCTCCTTCTGAACATACAAGCTCTGGGAAGCCGCAACTCCGGTCCCGTGCGCGCCATTGGAGTGCTGAACGGGGGCGGTGAAGTTCTGAAATTGCGCAGCACAGTGGGCAAAATCCGGCTGCAATACCTGGATGCGGACACTGGGCTGCGCGATTCGCTGATTCGCGAGCAGCGCGAACGCATCAACCGCCGGCACGATCCTGATTTCATGCCAGTCAGTTCCAGGGAATCCATGGCTCCGCCGCCCCCGGCAGAACCGCCTGTGTTTGATGAAAAGAGCGACTGGCTAGAAGGCTGGATGGACAAACTCGAGATCGCGCTCCTTGGCGGGATGCGCGAGGACCCCAGCGATCTATTCAAGCGGCTCACCGCCTCGCCTCACCCTGTTTACCCCGAACTCGCGCGGCGCGCGGGGATCGAAGGGATGGTAAGGCTGCAAGTAAAAGTGAAAACAGACGGAACCATAGAAGTGCAAAAAGTTTTGGAGGGCGAGCCCATACTCGCGGACGCGGCGATGGATGCGCTCAAAAAGTGGCGCGCCACTCCCGCGTCCGTCAATGGGACTCGCGTCGAGACTATCTCGACGATTGCATTTAATTTCGAGCTGCGCCACTGACGGCAAATGCGAGCGAGGGGAACGGAAAGGGCGGATTTGTAAGGGCTAGGATTTTTTGACGACTGGGCAACAGCAGGCAAACGCTCGTGAGATGGACTCGAAGGGGTGAAACATGAAGCTACGTTCTGGTATCCGCTCCGCGGCGTTGGTGATCCTACTTTTGACTGCGGCTGTGGCCGTGCCAGGTTTTGCGGGGAGCAAAGGTTTTCATCAAGTGTACCCGCTTCAGCCTGGCGGCACTTTTGAGCTGCAGAACGTGAATGGGCCGGTAGAAGTGCAGGGGTGGGACCACGATACGATTGAAATCGACGCTATAAAAATTGCGAAGGAAAAAGAATCGGATCTTGATCGCGTCTCGATCGATGTCGAGGCCAAGCCGAATGATGTCTCGGTCACCACGCGGTATCCGCAGAACGAGGGCGTGGAAGTCGCAGTGCAATATACGATACGAGTTCCCCATGGCGCGCGCGTTGAGCATATCGGCACGGTGAACGGCACACTAAAGATCGCCGGGGTGGATTCGGTGGAGGACCTGCACACGGTGAACGGAAACATCGAGGTCTACGAGGGCGGAGGCAGCGTTCATGCCCGCACCACCAATGGCAATGTGCATCTGGAGCTCTCGCACATTCTGGATGCAAAGGGCTTGGTTGCGGAGACGACGAACGGTTCCCTGCTGCTGGCCGTTCCGCAGGACACGCAGGCAAACCTGGAAGCACGTTCCCTGAATGGGAATTTCTATTCGGAACTGCCGCTTTCTCAAGAGGCTACGCTGCTCCCACGGGAGATGCGCGGAAAATTTGGCAAAGGCGGAGCGCCGATCCGGCTGAATACAATCAATGGTGGAATCCAGATCGTAATTTTACGGTCGACGGTTTGAGGCGAGCCGCGTCTAAAGAAAACAGGAGGACAGAAGGATTATGAGGAAACGGAATTTATTTTTGAGTGGCGGGGTTGCGGCCCTCGGACTTGTTTTGATTGCTCTACCCGGCACTTCCGCGGCGCCGCAGGATTCTGCTGACGCAAAGCTGGCCCAGATGCAGCAGCGAATTGATGAGCTCCAGGCGCGCCTGGCGGAAAGGCTCGCCGGCGAGCAGCAAAGAATCGCGGAGCTTGCTCAAGATCGCGAAGCGCAATCGGCCATGCGCACGGCGTTCCGGGAAGCGCGGGAGCAGGAACAGGGGCAGCAGCAAGAGATGGAAAAAACACCACGCGCGGACGGCCCTGACACAATGATATTCATGGGCGACGAGGGCGCGAGCTGGCTGGGCGTCGAATCGCAAGAAGTCACTTCGGACAAAGTTAAGGAGCTGAAGCTGCCCGCGGAACGCGGCGTGCTGCTGGGACGAATCGTGCCGGACAGCCCCGCCGCGAAGGCCGGGTTGCAGGACAACGATGTCATCACGGAGATTAACGGCCAACGCGTCGAAGGCGAAGCGCAATTCCGCCGGATGATTCATGAGATTCCCTCCGGCCGGACCGCGCAGTTTACGATATGGCGCAACGGCCGCGCGCAACCGATTAGTGTGACGCTCGGCAAGTCCGAAGAGCGAGGTAACATGTGGTTCAAGACAGCGCCACGAGCGTTTTCTTTCCAGCTTCCGAGAGTTGAAATCCCGGAGATGCCCGATGTGCCGGAAGCGCCGGGAATGGAATGGAATTATGGCGTGCTCGCAGGTGCGCGGCCGCGCCTGGGGATCGATGCCGAGGATCTGAACGGGCAGCTCGGCGCATATTTTGGCGCGCCGGATGGCGAGGGCGTACTCGTTCGCGATGTGAGTGCCGGCTCCTCGGCGGAAAAGGCAGGAGTGAAGAGCGGCGACGTGATTACCTCGGTGGATGGCGATCGCATCCGGTCCCTTGGCGATTTGCGCGAAAAGCTGGCCGATAAACGGGAAGCGAAAACCATTAAGCTGGGTGTTCTGCGCAACAAGAACGAGATGTCGCTAACGGTGGAGATGCCTCCTCTGCCGTCCAGAACGAAACGCACGATTTCGCGACGGACAAACATCTAATGAGTTTTCGAGGAAGGGGCCCGGACAGTTAGTCCGGGCCTTTTTTCTTTTCAGTCTTCGGTTGGCCGACTCGCTCTCCCCATTACCTACGTGCGACTCACGGCTTGCCGACTCGGCTGTATTTTCGCGCCAGGCGAAATGGCCGACCTATCGCATCCAAAAGCCAGTGGCGCTTGTTTTCGGCGCCTTCGGCCCAATCATCTTCGGTAGGAGAAAGAGAGAGTCGGAACAAATAAGCAGGCCCGGACAAAATTCCTCCGCGCATGCGCATTCGAAACATCGCGCGTTCCAGGATTCCCGGCGGTGCGGAGCCGGCCGTCGGAAGCCAGCGCAGAATGCGTTTGGCGAGTCCTTCCACAGTTTGGTCCGACCGCCCCGCCGCAACGATAGCTTCCGGAACCGGGGCGCCTAAAACGTCCGCAGCAAGCCGCAGCCCGACGTACAGCATGCGTTGCGCAGCAACTTCCGCGGCGGCGGACTTCACGCGCTCCCAATCGAGTACCTGCCGGGAAACGAAAGCAGCCACATCAGCGATATAGGTCAGCCGCTCCCAAAAATGCTTTGCGCCGTGGATGCAAATCAGGATGAGCTCATCCTCTGGCGAAAGCGCGGGAATATTCTGTGAATCAATTTTTACGCGAACCCGCCGCTGGAATAATTTCTCGACGGGAAGCGGCCGGGGATGATAGCGAAACGTCTTTTCCGTGTGGAATTCCACCAATAGTCTTGTGCCTGGTTGCCGAAAAGCGTACTCGCCCGGCGCCTTCTTCGCATGAATGGCCGCTCTTGAAACGCGCGCTTCATATCCGAGATCGGCCATTAATTCGGTCGCGCGCAAAATATCTCTGTCGCGCACGATTAGGTCCAGATCGCCATATAGCCGCGAGCCCGCATCGCCGTAGCAGCGAACGGAAAGCACTGGCCCTTTAATTACAAGCGCTTCGAGTCCAACAGCTGAGAAGCGTTCGAACAGGCGGAACAACTCCGCGGTCAAGTGCAGCGTGAAAAGCGCCTGCGCACGTTGGCGCTCGCGCAACTGCTCCAAAATCTCGGGCGGCATGCCTTCTTTGCCAAATTCCCGAAGCCGGAGCGCAACGATGCCGGGCAGGCCATGCTCTTCAGCTAGTTCGAGCAACGCAGGCCACCTGACCGGCTCGCTGAGCAACTCCTTCATACGTCGCGGATCAGGATTCGGCCGCGCGCATTCGATGAGCAACTCCCATTCCGCTCCGAAATTCTTCTCTTCTTTTGTATTTGTTGACGACAGTTCGGTCTCCGAGGTTTTAGCTGCGCTGGGGACAGCATACCGCGCAATCGCTTAGCGCGAATCTTTTTCAAAAGACTCGGAGACTTAAGTCAGGCGATACATGCCGAGGCGATGGTTTGCAGGCTCTGAATTTGCACTAGTCCCGCTGTCCCAGACCTCTTGGATTTAAGATTGATAGATGCAACGCCGGTTCGCGCAAAAGACTTCTCGCAATCCTGAATGGACGGCCCGCGCATGTTCCCTTCCATGAACGCCAGCCCCGGGCAACGCGTGCACGTTCCGCCATGCACGCACTTCGAGCAGGATGGCAGGTCAGCCAAGGTGATCGACCGGACTTCGTTGAGCTGGGGCGAATCGCGCCATATATCCACGAACTTCGTGCGCCGTACATTTCCGCTCGGCAGCGGAAACTGTACGCATGGGTAAACATCTCCGTAAGGAGAAACATAACAGGCCGTGTGGCCGGCGCTGCAAGGCAACATGTCCATCGCGTCCTCGGCCGGCCCTTGCGGAGGCGCACAAAATTCTTCAATGCTCCCGCCGATCAGCGATTCGTCACGGAAAACTTGACGCAGCTTATCCTCTTCGACGTTCAAGCTGAGAATAGAACGATCTCCGTCCATCATCGGAGTAATCGTGGGATCGATCACGAACTGAGCGTCGAGTTCCGCAGCCAGTGACCGAACCCCAGCATAATCATTTGCGTTATGGGCCATCAGGACGTTGGCCATGATGACGTGCATGCCGCACGCCCGCAACCGGCGAACCGCGTCGATGGACTGTGCAAGCGAGCCTGGCAGCTTCGTAATGGCGTCATGGACCGCGGGAATGTGCGAGTAAACGCTGATCTGGATCGATTCCACGCCGAGGGCTTTGATGCGCTCCGCTTCTTTGCCGCGAATCAAGACTCCATTGGTCTTGAGTTTTACGCAAAACATCAGTCGGCGAGCATATTCCAGAATTTCAAAGAAATCCCTGCGCATTAAAATTTCGCCGCCGCTTAGGGTCAGAAAGAAAACTCCGGCGTCGGCCATCTGGTCAAGAAGATCCTTAATCTCCGCGGTGGTCATTTCGCCGTGATCGTGGTGGTCCAGGTAACAGTGAATGCACCGCTCATTGCAGCGATAGGTCACATCGAGCTGTACGGAGAGCGGAACGCCCAGCTTCAGCGCCTTGGCGCTCATTTCTTCCATGAGTAGGGTCATCGGGCAGCCTGCGCGAAAGAAAGTGGCGGAGCGATTGGCTCGCTGGAGACGACCAGAACCCCGTGGCCAGCCAGCTCCCTGACTATTTTTTCCGCATCGCTTAAAGCCACGTCGAGTTCCACGTCGAACTCCGAGCAAACCCGTTGCGCCACAATTTCGTCAAGGGGCGTAACCCCGTCCGCTGCGTTGAAAATCAACGAAGCCACTTCATTGAGCGAGAATAGAGTGGAATCCGGCGCGACCATAATCATCGTTTCGTCGCCCAGTTTGCGAGCCGCAATTTTCGAGGCTCGCGCGAAATAGCATTTCTCTCTCATCCGATCATCTCCCACACGCGGGCATCTGGCGCAAAGGTTAGCCGCTGGACCGGCACGCGGCTGACAAAATCGCAGGCCGCCTCAAAAACCGACCGCACCAGTTCTGAATCACGCGCGAAAAACAGGATATTCTCCAGCAGCGCGCGGCCCGCTTCGGCCGCGTTCACAGGTTCGATCTTATTCTCAGTTCCTTTTGCCAAAAGGTAGACTGCCGCAAGCGGTGCACAGATATTTTCTCCGATTCGCCCCAAGTCGCCCGCGAAAGGCGTGCCATTCGCAAGGTAGGTGTTTCCCCGGCGGCTCACATAGGAAATCTCGTCGGTCAGCAGGGCCACATCCGGCGGTGCCAGCCTGGCCATCGTTGTTTTGCCCGCGCCAGAAACTCCGGCAAACAGAAATGCCCGGCCATTGCGCACGGCGCTCGAGGCATGCACCAGGAATCCTCCCTGTTCCGCCAGCAAAATCGTGTGAAGGATGCGGAGCGCCGTATTGAAAGAGTAGGGATTGGCGCTTTGCCGGATTACTCCCCGCCCCAGTCGCGGGCTCCATTGCGCCTCGAAATCTCCTCGCCCAATCAACCATCGTTCCGGTTCTCGCTCGACGGTTACGTCGCCGGTTCCTATCATCGCGTCGGCAGGAGCTAACTCAACATCAAAATGGATTTGCGCTCGGCTGCCCGATCTCACAAAGCCCGCGTAGCTCCCAGTCAGCATTTCGTGGAAGGACGGATCGTCCGTGCAGAATCGGATAGGCAACTCTCCTATCTCGATGACCACATCCGTCGCTATTCCCTCAGCAATCAAGCCGGCCCCGCGTTTCTCTTAAAAATGATCCCGTTCAACAACGCACTCGCTCGCAAAAACACGCTTGTTGCTCGATCAGAGCGCCGCAATACCTGGCAGAGCGTCTGATGTGCGGCACTCTTGACAGGACGCAAACTCAGTCGCCGGTTTCGCCGCTGCACGCGAACCACTTTCCCCAACACATCGGACAGATCGATGGGTTCGTCGTCTTTCAACAGTCGGTCTCCTCGCGTAACCAGAAGCCGCTCGTCCTTATCCGCGAAGATCCCAACAACGCGGTGGACCACCAACGCATGGTCCTTCGGGTAGACCACGACGTCTCCTATTGTCACTTCATTTGATTCAATCGGCTGGATGGTGATGACGTCGCGTGGGTGAATCGCGGGCACCATGCTCGTACCCGTGGCGGGCAGCCGGAGGCTCCCGCTCAGTTTCAGTGCTTCAACCAATAACGGGTACGCCTCTCTACCCTTCGCTTGACTCACACCGTTCATTGCACATCGCCCTGGGGTCTGGGAATCCTCTGATGATGCACCGCTCGCGCTAAGCTGGTCTGCAGTCCGTGCACCTAAGCGGCCTCCGATGTACCAGCTACTCCTCGCGCCACCTCGTGGCCAACACCATTTGTCACTTTCGCTAAAACGACCAAGAACACAGCTCTAGGACGTTTTGCGATTTGTCCGGCAAGGAGCCTGCGTCGCGTTGACCTTCCCGCAAGCAAGAGCCGACACTTCGAATACCTTCTCAGAACGGAAGGCCGGACTCTGATATGGCTTCTTTACACCAGCTTTAGTTGGCTTGCCCGATGACTCTTTGTCCGTTATGTCCTTCATTGAGCGTTGTCCCCGATCATCGTGTCATTGCAACCCAGACTGGGTCAGTTTGATTGCGCATCCTACGCCGGCAGTTGTATTGCAACTTGGCACCCCAGGTCCGGCGCCCGCAGAATTCCCCCTTAGCGTGAAGTAAATACTTGAAGCCTGCGCAGAAGTGGAGAAATTGTCGATAGCGATTCCGCTCGACGTGCCAGCGCTGCGCCCCGGCAGAGGAGCCGTGCTCGTAACCGTTGTAGGCGGCCATGTGGCAGCGCCCAGCACGTTAATCGATATCAGGCAACCAGCATTGGCAGTCCTGCAAGAGCCTATGATTGGATCCGCTCCGTTGGCGCTATTGCCGATGCTAAAGAAAATTAAGTCTTCTTCGACCCCCGCCCCGCCCCCGTTGGGGTTATCGAACTCGGTGATCGGAGAACATGCCCGGTTGTTCACGGTGACAAGTCCCGTAAGCGGAGTGCCAACGCCTGTGAGGACAGCGGTCGCAGGATCGAAGCTGAGCTGATAGATGGCCGGCCTGTTCGTATTGGCTGGATCTTTTCCGCAGACGTACATGTGTCCGGCGATGTTGGGCAGCGAGCTATTGTAGTAGGCATTGTCAAACGTTCCCGAGTACAGGATGGCGGTGGCGGCATTGCCGGCGGCCGTGCCTCCGATTTTGAATGACACGGAGGTGCCAAGGCTCGTAGGCGCCTGCAAGATCGTGCCGTGATCGGTCGCATCCGCGCCGTTCACCGCATAGACCATTCCTGTGCTTCCATCTACCACCGGCGCATCGACAATCGCGCCCCCGCCGGGCCCCACCTGCAGATTTGTTGTGTCTAGGCAGGGTGCTGGAAGGCAAGTGCCGACGGAACTCACCGTCTCTCGGATAAAGCTTAATCGTCCCGTATCGTCCCCGACGTAGATATTCCCGGACACGCTATCGTAGACGGGGCTGGTGAGATTCGAGGCTGCGTTCACCTGAATGGGCCAGCCTGTAGTAACTTCGGTGGGTGCCGAATTGTCGCCAAATACGCCCGTGAACTTGTGCACCCGGCTGTTGTTATCTCCAACGTAAAGCGTATCGCTTGCGTAGCTATAAAATGGCGCTGAGCCGGTGTCATTAAAGCCGCCACTAAATGGGATGTTGCTTATGCAGGAGTTCCCCGGGAGGCAATCCTGCGCCCACGTGTCGCCCGCTGCGACTGTAATATCAGGCGCGACGGGATAGCCCGCCCCCGTGCCCTGTCCAGCTTTCCACTTCAGAATATGCAGAACCGCGCCAGTTCCGGCAGCCTCCACGAACACTACCTTCGTGCCATCCCCCGAAAGTACAACCGAGGTCGGAATTGTGCCGGTTCCTACGAAATAGGACCAATCGACCGATGGCCCGTCCTGATTGCACAGGCCACCCGCGCCCCCTTGCGTCGAATAAAGATTGTTGAATGCAACGATGTTGGCCGTTCCGACGCCACCTGCGAGTGTGGTGCCCGCCCACGTGAAACCTGTCAATCCTTCCGCGAGCGTAATGAGATTCCCTTCCGCTCCATTGGTCAGCGCCGTGACCGTCACAACGGCGCCCGCGGACGTAGCCGTCACGCCGACAGCAGCGCCATTTCGCGCAATAGCTGCCGCGAGATTCGTCGCATCGGTTGTCGTGGCGCCTCCGCCTGCAACCACTGCGAAGTTCAGACCCGTGTTGACACCAGTCCTGCTGGCCGTAAGCGTCAGGACGACTGTGCCATCCCAGTTGGTGATCGTGACCGTCTGACCGTTGTTAGGCCTTGCTGTGAAGGTCCCTGTCTGAGCGGCCGCGACCGTGGGCGCCGCTCCCGCAAGACCAGCCTGGTTGAAGACCACGAAATCGTTCGTGCAGTCCGGAGCAGCGCTCACATCGAAGTTGAATTTGGCCGGAAATTGTCCGAGGCCGCTGGTCCCTCCGGCGAGCAACGGATAGCCCCAGTCAATACGAGGTGGCCCGCTCGGGTAAATATGAACTCTTCCTCCGCGCGCACGCAACAATGCCGCAGCATTTCGCCGCGCCCACTGGTGAACGTAGCGCGGCTCCGCTTGCAGCCTCCACGCATGCGCCAGAGAAGACGGAGCGGAATAAACCATGTGCGCGTTGCTCCAATCGTGCGTCATCGGTACACGCACGTGATTCTGCGCATGCGTTTTCGCGCCTCGCGGCACCAGGAAGACAACCAACGCTGAAATACAAACACAAGCCAGACCCAACTTCACTGCCCACGCTCTGTTTTGTTTTGTGTTCATATCGTGCTTACCTGCCCGCTGTTTCTGTCCAGCCAATTGACCCGACGCCCGGTACTGTAAGAGATTTACTTAACCCGCCCGGAACACGCGGCGACTTCATCCGCTGATTCGGCGATATACGTCCGCAATATGGCGGTTTCGAATGAACAGAGTTGTTCCTCGCTGCTTCTTCCTGAAGCTTATAAATGTACAAGACTGTTTCGCTTTGATTGCTCGCTGGCTTAACTTGGGAGAAGAGCTTCAGGTCGAACCTCACTCGCATCAGAGTGACGCTGGATGAATGAACCCGTTCAGAAGTTAGCATGGTTTTGTTCCAATGTGAACATCATCGTGAGCATGTCTGCTCCAAAATGGTTCATCCCTCTGACATTTCCGCTACATTCACGCACGCCACCAATGCTCCCGCGACCCTTCGGCGGCAGCCTGGCCCGTCCGGTAAATACACCATTGGCATGGCTACTTTATTCTCCATCCTAAAGTCGCCCTTCCGTCTTGGGACTGGGTCTTGAGCCTGGGTGGTTCCATTCTATCGGGGAATTGCTCGCTTCGCCACGCAAATTGGGAATGCTCCCACGGGGCAGCCTGAATCCTCCGGGCAGGCCGATTGTCTTCGCGCGGAAGAAACGCTATAAGTTTCTGCGTGCCTGAGGCCGCTATCGCCGTCGTGTCCCTCGAAAAGTCCTTTCCGCCGGCGCGCAGCGGCTGGCGGGCCCTCTTGCAGCCCTTCGAGAAGCCGACCGTGATGGCGCTTGCAGGGATTTCTCTTGAAGTGCGCCCCGGCGAAGCGCTCGCTCTACTCGGCGCGAACGGCGCCGGCAAATCCACTCTGCTCCGCATTCTTGCCACGCTCGTTCTTCCCACGAAGGGCCGCGCCCACATCGCCGGGCACGATGCCGTCCGCGATCCCGGCGCGGTGCGCCGCCAGCTCGGCTACCATGCCGGCAGCGACTCTGGCTTCTATGCGCGCCTGACCTGCCGCGAAAACCTCCGATTTTTCGGAAGTCTCAACCAGATTTCGGGGGCTGCCGCAGCTCGGCGGATTAGCCAGCTCGCAGCACAATTTCATCTGGAGGAATCCCTTGACCGCCAGGTGCGCACTCTTTCCTCCGGTACTGTGCAGCGCCTGAGTCTCGCTCGCGCTCTCCTCCACCAGCCCCGGGTTCTGTTATTGGATGAACCCACGCGCAGCTTGGATGCCATTGGCGCCGCGGAGTTCCGCCACTTTCTCAAGTCTGAGGTCCTTGGCCGCGACGAGACAACGCTCCTCTTCGCTTCCCACGCGCTCTCCGAAATCGAGCTGCTCGCCGACCGCATCGCGGTCCTCGACGCGGGGCGCCTGCTGGCCTGCGGCTCGCTCGCCGACTTGAAACATCGCACCGGCACAGCATCACTCGAGGGCGCTTTTCTCCGCCTAACCGGGCGCTCGGCGCACATGGCCGTCGGGGATTTTTCGCAATGACCAGCATGCTTCGCGAAATCTGGATCTTCTTCCGGCGCGATCTCTATATCGCCCTCACCTATCGCACGGCCTTCCTGTTCGAGGCGATCGAAGCCCTCTTCGGCGTCGCCATGCTTTTCTACGTCGCGCGCTTTGTCGAGAGTCCCCAACTCCACCACTCGCTCCCGCATGGCGAAACCTACTTTTCCTTCTCTTTAATCGGTTTCGTTTTTCTGGATTACTTGAACGCTGCGATGGACTCTTTTGACCGCAGCTTGATGGAAGCTCGAGACTCCGGGACTCTCGAGCACCTGCTGGTCACGCAAACTTCGCTCCCTGTGATTCTCGCGGGTTCCGCAATCTATCCTTTTGTAGCTTCTACGGTTCGCATTGCCGTCTACCTGTCGTGGGGCGCGGTCCTCTTCGGCTTTCCGCTTGGAGAAGCCAACTGGGCGGCTGTGCTTCTCGTGCTCATCGCCACGCTCCTCGCATTTTCCGGACTAGGCATTCTTTCTGCCAGCTATCTTCTTCTTTTCAAGCGCGGCAATCCTGCCAAGTGGTTTTTTCTCGGCCTTTCCAGTCTCGTGGGCGGCATGCTCTTTCCGATCAGTGTTCTTCCGGATTGGCTGCAGCTCGTTGCGCGGCTGAATCCCGTTACCTATGCGCTTGACGCCATGCGCGCTGCTCTTCTTGTTGGAGACGGCTTCCACACCGTCTGGCGCCCGCTGGTTGTCCTGCTGCTCTTTGCCGCGATACTCCTGCCGATTTCGGTGGCCGTGTTCGCCCGCTCGCTTCGCCGCACGAAAATGACGGGAACTTTGATGCACCGATAGTCTCGCGGCGAATTTCGGGCCATGGCAGGCTTCTCGCCCAATCATTGATCGATTTCCACGATCTCAATGAAAAAAGCCGGCCCCGCAATGCGGAACCGGCCGGTTGAATCGCCCAGGGAAATTACTTACGACTTCTTTTTCTTCACGTTCACTTTAATGTCCACTCCCGGCGCCATCAGTTGCAGTTGTTCGAGGCCCTTCTTGGCGTCCTGTCCGTACGGCCCGTTGGGATCAAGCTCGATCGCTTTCTGATACGCCTCGATGGTCCCGGGCGCAAACTCGGGCACATCTTTGTCCCCGACTTTCTTCACCGTCATCTTGTATACCAGCGAAGCTCCCAGCAGATACCAAGTCTGCGCGTTCTTCGGATCGAGTTCCGCCGATTTCTGCAGTGGTTCGACGGCGTCGCCCAGCCGGTTTGCGTTGTACAAGCTGATCCCGAAATTGCGCCAGGCCGTCGCCGCGTGCGTCGGGTCCAGTTCCGCGCTCTTCGTATAGGCTGCTTTCGCTTCATCTATCTTCCCCGCCCGTGCCAGCACGTTGCCCAGATTGTTGTAGTAGCCCGGATCGTCTGGCTTCGCGTTGATCGCCTGTTGGTAGGCTTGTGCAGCTTCGTCGTTTCGCCCGGCAAGGTCATATGCTTCTCCCAGCGTCGCCCACAGCAGGTGCTGGTTCGCATCATGTTCCGGCGCCGCCTTTTGTGCCTCCTGGAATTCGGCCGCCGCCTTGTCCGAAAGATCCTTCAGATTTTGTTTCAAAGCATCGCGCTGGTCCGGAGCCGCCTTTTGCAAATCTTCCTTTGCCTTACGCTCCTGAACTAGAATCGCCGTCCCGGCGGTGAAGTGCGTCTTCATGCTTTCGAACTTTTGTTTCTCCTCCGCCTGCTTTTTGACTTGCTCCTCCGCGGCGGCGCCTTGCTTGGCAACGACGTCCTTGAAATTCATGTCCGCCTTGCTCTCCTGATCGCTGCCCACCTGGATTTGCATGTCGAAGGGTTTATTTGGCGCCGGAAGGATAATGTAGACGTGATATACGCCCGGTCTCAGGTTGTGAAACGAATATTTTCCATTTTCATCCGTCTTGGTCTCCTGCTTCGCCCCCTGATCGCTTACACATTCCATCGGCACGTTGTACCAGGGCTTGCCGACCACATCCAGGATCGTTCCAGCGATCGATCCTCCGCCTTGCGCCCTAGCGCCCGGCGCACCTAAACTAATCAGCGCGGCCGCGAACACCGCAGCCCACGCCCACGACTTCGCTAATCTCTTCATGCTCCATTCTCCTTTTGCCGAGGCGAACCCCTGCCCGGCCTGGCTGGCGGGATGGCCCTATTATCCTTAATCTTAGCTCTTTTCCAAGTCTTACGGGCGCGCGGACACGGCCAGCCGGTAAGCTATGGGGTCAGGCACTCCCACTTCCGCAAATGCCTTCAATCGCAGCAAGCAACTGTCGCACACTCCGCACGCCCTGTCTTCACCTTGGTAGCACGACCACGTCAAGTGCAGCGGTGCACCCAATTCTATCCCGCGTCGAATAATCTCATTTTTTTTCATTCGGATCACAGGCGTCGCGATTTCAATCTGCGTCTCTGGCCGCGTCCCCACTCTCACCAGCTCCTGAAACACTTCGTAATACTCTGCTCGGCAATCCGGGTAGCCCGAACTATCTTCTGCCACTGCCCCGATATAAACCGCTTCCGCTCCAATCGCCTCCGCCCAACTCACCGCCACCGATAGAAAATGCGCGTTGCGAAACGGCACGTAAGTCACCGGTATCTCGCTTCTATGCGCTCCGTTCGCGCCCAGCCCATTTTCCGGCACCTTAATCTTCGCATCCGTCAGCGCCGACCCGCCAATCGCCCGAAAATGATCGAGTTGAACAACCAACCGCTGCTTCACGCCATAAAAATCCGCAATTTCCTCAAACGCCCGCCGCTCGCGCTCCTGCGTGCGTTGCCCGTAGCCGGCGTGCACCAACGCCACATTTTCCGCCCCGTGTCGCTCGCGCGCAATCGCCGCGCACACACACGAATCCATCCCGCCGCTCAACAACACTACCGCTTTCTTTGAACTAGTCGTCATCCTGCGTCCTTCACTCAGCCCACTCGTCCGCCTCTTCTCCGTTCCTTCACTTCCTTTTCTTCCTCTACCTCCTTATACTTCCTTATTTCACACTCCCTTCGTCGCTGGGTCCCACACAAACTTGTGCAGCTGCAAACCCAACCGCACTGGCAATCCGTCAGCCAGAATCCATTCCACCAGCGTCTGCGCCTCCAAACCTTGCCACTTCCCCGCCGGATCATCGAACACCGGCGAAAACAAAACCTGCCTCACGCGTTCCGCCAATCGATGTTCCGCCGTAAATTCCCGCGCAAATTCATAATCCCGCCGCGTCGAAAGCACGAACTTCACTTCGTCCTTCGCGTCCAGCACTTCCAAATTTCGCATCTCAAACGTGTCCGCCTCGCCAGAGTCCGGGCACTTCACATCCATTATCTTGATCACTTCTCGCGGCAGCCTCCCCGCGTGCCGCTCTCCGCTCGTCTCGATCATCACCGTATATCCCGCCGCGATCAGCTGCTCCGCCAGCGGATAAATCTCCTCCTGCAACAGCGGCTCCCCCCCCGTCAATTCCACTAGCGGCACCCGTGCCCGCTCACCCGAAACTCCGTCGCTCCGCCCCGAAAGCTCATCCACCCGCGCCAGCACATCCTCGACGCTCATCTTCTTCCCGCCGTGAAATGCATACGCCGTATCGCACCACGTGCACCGCAAATTACATCCCGTCAAACGCACAAAAATACACGGCAGCCCCGCCCGTGTGCCTTCTCCCTGAATCGATTTGAATATCTCGGTAATGAACATGACCTTGGAGTGCGGCAGCCCAGCTGCCGCTTTTCACTCGCCCTGATCTCCTCGCGCTTTTCCCCGCGATCGATCTCGCCTCACTGCGCGCCCGAACCCGCCTTTCGTGCCGTCCGCCGCCTCAACCACCACACCGTCGCCCCCAATATCGCCGCCGGAAAAATCAATATCCAATACGTCGGCGAAAGTCCCATCGTATGGAACACCACCACGTACCCGATCGAAACCAGCAGCGCAGGAATCACAATGATGTAGTAAGCGCGATTCATCCATTCTTCTTTGTTTCTCTGCTTCTTTACCTCTTTACTTCCTCACTTCATTCCCTCTATTATCTTCGCTTCCTCACGTCTCCGCCCGGTATTGCGCCCGGCTCGTATCCGTCTCCCACAAAACCACGTCCGTAATCCGGGCCCCCGGCGGCAAATCCTTCAATCCCCGCTTCACTTCCTCATAAAAATGCTTCGCCATATTCTCCGCCGAAGGATTCACAGTCTTGAACGGCTCTAGATCATTCACGAACTGATGATCCAGCCGCCCCATCACTTCCCGAATCACCTGCTTCAGCCGCGTAAAATCCACCAGCAATCCGATCGAATCGAGTTGCGGCCCCTCCAGCGTCACCCGCACGCGATAGTTGTGCCCATGCACGTTTTCGCACTTTCCCTTGTATCCGCGAAGCGCATGCCCCGCCGAAAATGTCTCTTCTACGCTGACTTGAAACATGCTTCTCCGTGTTTCCTGCGGCTCTGTGCCTCTTCTGTGTAACTCTGCATCCTAATTCCTTTTCTTAGACAAAAACCGCGAGACTTCCGACAAGTCCTTTGCCATCCGATACTTCGGCAGCGACTCAAGGAAAATTTTACCATACGGCATCCGCGTGATGCGGTTATCCAGCAGCGCCAAAACGCCACGATCTGTCTTCGTCCGAATCAACCGCCCAAATCCCTGCTTCAAAGCCAAAACCGCCTCCGGCACCTGAAATTCCGCAAACGCATTTCGCCCATCCTCCTGCAGCGCCGCAACCCGTGCCGCCACTATCGGATCGCTCGGCACCGCGAACGGCAATCGGTCCACAATCACGCAGGAAAGCTGCTCACCCGGCACGTCCACTCCCTGCCAAAAACTAGCGGTAGCAAATAGCACCGCCGCCGGCGTGTTCTTGAATCGCTCCAAAAGCGCTGACCGCGGCGCGGTCCCTTGCAATAGCAGCGGAAACGGCACCCGCGTCCTTACTCGCTCAAAAAGTTCGTTCATTTGCGAGTAGCTTGTAAACAAACAAAACGCCCGTCCCTGGCTCGTCTCCAGCAAGTTCACGATTTCGTCCGCGGCCCGCGCCGTAAACGCCGGATTCCTCACATCCGGCATCGCCGCCGGTAAGTACAGCATCGCCTGTTCCTTGTAATCGAATTCCGGCGGCAGCCCTCGCTCCTTCGCGTGATCCAAACCCAGTCTCTGCCGGATAAACTCGAACCGGTTTCCCACCGTCAGCGTCGCCGACGTCAGCACCACCGCGTCGAACTGCTCAAATAGCTTCTCCCGCAATATCTGGCTCACGTCAATCGGCGTCGCCGCCAAAAACACTCCCTTATTCCTCCGTTCGTACCAATACACAAAATTTCGTTCGTTCGATTCGAACAAGAACGAAAGTTCTTGCCGCAATTCAAAACTTCGCCGCGCAATCCGCAAAATCTCTTCCGGCTTCTGCGTCAGCGCCGCGCATTCCGTCTCGAATCCCTTCAGCGCCGTCGCCAGCGCGTCGTACGCCTCGCGGTTCTGCTCCAAGAACGCCTCGCGTTCGTTCCGCGAAAACGGATATCTCCCGTCGCGCGCCGGAAATGTCTCGAAAAACGCCCGGCTCCGCTCGCGAATCCGCTGCGTCCTACGCAAAAGTCCCGGCGTCGCCTGATGCACCAGCCGCAGCGTCTGGTCCGCGTCTCGCGCCAATTCTTCAAACCGGAAATTCGAAATCTGCCTTCCGAAGTAATCGCTCGCCACATCCTCCATCTCATGCGCCTCATCGAACACCACCGCCGAATACTCCGGCAAAATGCTCCCAAAATCGTCCTGCTTCAGCGCCAAATCCGCGAAAAATAAATGGTGATTCACAATAACCAGGTCCGCATCCTTGGCCCGCTGGTGCATTCCCGTCACGAAACAAGGATTGAACGAAGGACACTTCTGCCCCGAACATGTGTCCCGTCGCGCATCCAACCGCGTCCACAAGTCCGAATCGTCCGGCAAGAACGTCAGCTCCGCCCGGTCGCCCGTCTCCGTCAGCTTTGCCCACTTCTTGATCTCTTGAAACGCGTCCAACTCGTCCATCCCTTTCAGCAGCGCCTGGTCCGCCATCGCGTTCATCTTCGCGACGCACAAGAAATTCGAGCGTCCTTTCATCACCGCCACCTTCAAGTTCGGCGCAAAGTGTTTCTGCAAAAAAGGAATGTCCTTCTGATAGAGCTGTTCCTGCAGCGATTTCGTCGCCGTCGAAATCACCACACGCCGCCCGCTGCAAATCGCTGGAATCAGATACGCCAGCGTCTTCCCCGTTCCCGTTCCCGCCTCCAGAATCGCGTGATGATGCGCCTCAAACGCGTCGTGCACCATCTCCGCCATCTCCAGCTGTCCGCGCCGGTGCTCGTATCCGCCAATCATGCACCGTTCCAGAAATCCTCCCGGCCCAAACACCTCCCGCATCGATGGCTTCTCGACCGCCCCCTCCTCCGCCCTCTTCTTTATTTCGTCTGGGTCCGATAGTTCCTCAGCCCCGCCGCCGTAACGCGTTGACGTCTGCACCTCCGCATTCCTATGCGCATTCGCTTCCTCATCAAACGAGCCACGCTCTCGCCGCGCCACCGCTTCCGCAGCCTCGCCGTTCGCGCGTGCGTACCCCGTTTTGGCTGCTCTCTTCGCCAAACCCTCACCTGTAGGCTCACCCTTCCTGTGGATGACCTTTCCGCCCCAGCGTTTCCTCTCTGGATTCCGTAACGATAGCACACTCCCCCATGCGTCCTCAGACCTCACCATCACCGTCGAGGCGTCCACTGGCTGCGCGCCCAAGCCTTCTTCAACCTTCAGCCCGTCCGATAAATTCGCCTGCACGCAAATTCTGCAACCCCTGTTCCAACGTCCGGGGATTTAGCATTTGAACAACGAATTGCGTTTTGAAACACCCGCCGGGTAGGCAGCCGCGCTAGAGTCAAACTGGGGATTCTGAGCCTCGCTCCTTTGAGCTTGGAAACGCAATTCAATCCGTCGTGGGGTGCACGATGAAGCGCAATAAACCTTTTCTCTTGGCCGTCTTAGTTCCTGTTCTGGCCCTCTGCTCGTGCTATCACGAGTTCCCAAACGGCGGCGGCGGCGGTGGTGGCGGCGCGACGACCGCCAATGTCAGCATAACCATGGTTTCCGACACTCTTCCCGCGAACATCGGAATTGTGAGCTTTATTGTCACTATAAATTCCATCCAGCTCACTTCCTCAACGGGCGCTCAAACCACCTACGCTTTCAATAACGGCAAAGGCGTTACGGTAGATCTTGCCCGTCTGCAATCCGATTCCGCTTTTCTCGGTACCGTTCCCGGGGTTCCGACGGGTACGAACAGTTCCATCACGCTTTCCTTCGCCCCAAACGCCAGGCTCACCTTCTACAACGGCACTGGTGCAGCGCTTACCAGCCCAATATGTCCGGTCGGCGCTGTTTGTGTTGCCCCGGCAATTACAATAGTAGCCGCACCAGTGATCACCTCTTCCCAAGCTATCAGCGGCAATACCGGTATCGGAATCGATCTCAATCTTGCGAATTCCCTGACTGTCTCCGGGGGCAAGCTGAGCATCAATCTCTCGAACTCCGGAGCCACAAACGCGGTAAGTGCCTTCGCTCTTCCTCGTACTGGCTCCAATCTGGCCGCCGGCCAGCTTGACCTAGTCGAAGATTTCACGGGTGTCGTCACTCTCGGCAGCTCCGGGGTCACCATCGCCTCCGCGACCGCGGTCGGCCGTGGCTCGATCGCTGCGGCTTCCTCCACGAACACCAATTACGATCAGGATCCGACCATGTCCCTCTGCCCCGCTGGGACTAACTCACTGTCAGGGTGCGTCACCACCAACGGCGCCGCGAGCATGGATGCGATCCTCAATTCGGATGGGACCTTTACCGTGCAGGAAATCGAACCCCTCATGAGCGCCTTGCAAGACACCGTGGAAGGAACCGTCCTGGCCGTCACTAACGCAACTCAATTTGTCATCTTAACCACGGACATAATTCCAGCGGGGACAAACTCGAAGATCGGCGGTTTGAGCCTGGGCGATGCACTGACCGTCAATCTGGCCGCCGGCCCAGCTTTCTGGGTTGACACCAAAGGCCTGGCTGTCGGAGCTGCCACAGGAAATTTCCAGGGCATGACCGACACGACCGCCTTGCATTTGGGCCAGTCAGTCGCCGTCCATGTTGTTTCGTTCACCGCCGCCAATGGAAACACTCTAGCAATTGCAAACGGAGTTGATACTGTTACCCTCCGCTGGTCCCGTTTCATCGCGACTGTAAACACCGCCTCGACTCCCGAGTTCGGCATCACGGGCCTTCCTGGCTATTTTGGCTTCACCGCAGCTAGCATATTCGGCATACAGACTTATGCCGGCACGTTGGGAGCAGACGGCGTTACCAATTTGGATGGCATCACCACTTCAGGAAATTTGACCGCGAATCAACCCGTGGCCATTCGCGCTCTGTTCATTGAGGACCCCGCCAACTCCCTCAATCCGCCGTTCTTCGCCGCCAAGGTCAGGCAACAATAACTATCACCAAACGTTTACCCGCCTCCGCAAAAGGCCACGGGCCGGCGCATTCGTTAAGGATGCTCCGGCCCGTTCTTTTTCATTCAGTTGCAGCGACGGACTGTCGGAAATTGCTGGCATTGACAATCTCTTACTTTCTGCTATACTGATAATCAAGTAATTGTGCGCCCTCCGCCTTCTGGGCGATTCAGATTTCGGACTCATTCCATATCCTTAACCCTTGTAGCCAGAGCAACTTGCGTAGTCTTTCGTGTTCGTGCGCATCAAGGCAGAATTTCGGCCCTTTAGAATCATGCTCTTACGCACTCTGTGTACACGAGCATTTCAGCAACTATCCTGGAATCAATCCGTTACGCACTCTTTGAAAAAAATACCGGGGTGGGGTGGGCCCTCGCAAATGGGGCCGTCCAACGTACGAACTGCTAAACCCTTTGGAATCCACACTTACGTAAAATCGGCGTGTAACCCCTTTAGAATCCGCACTTACAAAAAAGGGGGGGAGGGTAGGCCGGATCGCTCATCCTCACATGTTGCAACGATCGCAACGATCACAGCCGCATTGCCGTGACCATCTTAACTGCTCGTTGTCACCTTTCGACTATGCCGGCTGAATTCCGCCGACCGTCGTATGCGGCGGTAAACCTACCGGCGGCACTGGCCCAGCCGTCATGTTCGGTGGACGCGTCGGCTGCACCCGGCTGTACAGCGCAAGCGCTATTGCTCCCATGCCCCACATCCAGATTCCCAGCCCGGCCAGCGCTCCTACAATGTGTACATGCGCCAGGGGGGTATAAACGATTCGCACGATCACGAACCCCAACGTCATTCTTCCGATCAACCCCCAGGTGTCGGCCGGCGGTCCCAGTATCCATTTGCCGACTACCGTACCGACTATGATCTCCGCGCAATTGATTGCCAGGGCCCAGATACCCAGCGTCAACACTCCGAGTGGAATGCCTACCACAGTCACGCAAGCAAGAATGGCCGCGATCGGAACTCCGAAGAAAACCAGGACCCCCAGTCCGAGCGGAGCCCCAAATCGCTCACCGGCCCGCACTGCCTCATCCGTGAATTTCGGCATCAGCAAGAACAGTACGAGGCCGAACAAAATGAAAGCTGCCGTCCAGATGATCCGCCAGACGTAGTAATGTCCCGTTCTGTATTGCGACTCGTGCTCAAGTTTCGTGTATTGCACCGGCGAGGCAAGCTTAGCGCCGGGGTCTACGATCGCCGGGTGGTCGCCCTCGAAGTGGACCGGTCCGGCAATCTGTGCCGTGGAAGCGATGGACATCGAACGCCCTTTCGCGCGAATTCCCCCGCCGACGGTCCCGGAAATATTGGTCTCGTCGTCCATTCCCAGCAGATCACGTCCCAGGTGGCCATCCACGATTACGTTCTGCGCGAATGTCGTAAGGCTGCCTTCCACTTTTCCCGCAGAGTCGATCGTCGCGGTCTCATTGAATGTCAGGACGTTCCGCTCCACGGTTCCCGTGATGGTCAGGTTATTCGTGAAGGACCGGATGTTCCCGTCGATTTGCCCGCTCACTCGCACGGACTGCGCAAAAACGATAGCGTCGCCCTTGATGTGTCCGCCGATCTCAATGCTCTGGCCGAAGAAAAAAAGGTCTCCCTCCACGGTGCCGTCGATTCGCGCCCGTCCGGTGGTGATAAAAATGTCGCTCTTGACGGTCTCGTCCTTTGCAAGTTCGTAGATCTCGCCCTTGCGAAATTCCGTGGCGCCCGCCGGCGCGGGAATCGCCAGCGCCACGCACAAACCGGCAAGTACCAGCGCCAATGCCGATCCGCGCCGCAGCCGCCGCCGGAAAATCACCAGGCCGAATCCAGCCACGGTCACCATCGCCAGTACTTCAAAAAGTGTGATCACGGATTGCCATCCTTTCCAGAAGGCGCCTTGAAAAACCAGGAGGCTCAGCAGGCTCGTACCGCCAAACCCCGCCTGCTCCAATCGCTGCTGCAAGGGCTCGACGAAACTCGTATAAAGGGCATAAAGACCCGTCGCTGCCAAACCAAAAATTACTCCCCAAATCCATCCAAACGATTTCCGCGCACGTTCCTGGAATTCCGCGAGCCGCGAGGGCAGCGGTTCGTCTTCCTCCAGCATGGCTCGCGTAAGCAAACGCGATTCGCGCTCCAGTGCTCTCAATAAAGTGCGGCACGCTGCGCAGTCCTGCGCGTGCGCCGAGACAACTTGTGCGCGGGCGCGGTCCAGTTGCCGCTCCGCGTAGAGCAGACATGTCATCTCATCCAAATGTTCCGTCATTCCGCCCGGGCTTTCAGGCAGCGCCGGGTCTACAGGGTCGCTCACAAGGTCCCTCCCGCGGCCAGCGCACTCTTTCCCTCCAGCGCCTGCCGCAGTTCGTGCCGCGCGCGCAGCAGCACGACGCCCACGAACGCGCGCCGCACGCCGAGCGCATCGGCGATTTCGTCATAACTCATGTCCGAGTAATAGCGCATCACGAGCGCCATGCGCGCTCGCGCCCCCAGCTTGTTCAAAGCGTGCCGGACTTCCTCACTGGTCTTCTGCTCGATCATGCGGTCCAGTTGGTTGGGGTCCGGGTGCTCCAGCGGCACATTCTCCACATCTTCCGTCTCTTTGTCCTGCCTAATTTTTCGCCGCCGCAAAATATCCCAGCAATGGTTCGCCGCCACTCGATAGAGCCATGCGGAAAAGGAGCGCGACTCATCGTACTGGCTCAGCTTCCCTTCCCACAATTTGGAGAATATTTCCATCGTCGCGTCTTCCGCATCTTCCCGAGTAGGCAGCGCTCGCCTGCAAAACCGAAAGATGGCTGGACCCATCTCCCGATAAATCTCGCCCCAGGCCTCGGCATCCCCTGCACGAGCCCGGGCAACTGCCTCCGTGGTCTCCGTCTTTCCCGGCACGTTCATCGGGCCTGGTCTCAGCGGTTCCATAAACTAGTACGCAGGGAAACCCCTAAAACTTACGCGATCTTAACAAATAGCAATAATGCGGAGCGCGGCTATCTCTTCCCTGCTCAGCACTCTATCAGAAACAGCCCGCGGAGCCATAAGGACCAGCAATGCGGCGGCACAGAAGATGCGTATCGCGTGTGCTTGCAGCATCTCGGTGGACAGCTGATTCAGAGTGCTCCACAGTCCGGAGGATTACAGTACAAACGCAAAAAGCCAGAGAGAGAGCAATGAGGGACTGTGGCAGGGCTGCGAACTTCGCAAAGTCAATATATTCAATATCTTAACGCAGATCTAAGGCGCTTCACTTCTAGGGGTGGCAAGTATCCGGAGCCGCGGAATCAACGCCCAGACCCAGATCGAGTCAAGGTTAGTGGTGACCAGGAGAACCGCAACGGGAGGGGCGGAATCTTGGAGAATGGGGTAGAGTGAAGGATTGCAAAGCTGATGTGATTCCGGACTGTGGGCCATTCGTGATGAATGCGACGCAAAAACTTCCATCCTTGGTCATTCTGGGACGACCCAACGTGGGAAAATCCACGCTGTTCAACCGGTTGACGGGCACACGGCGTTCGATTGTAACCAATGAGCCAGGAATTACGCGGGACCGGATTTATGGCAAAGCGGAATGGCGCGGCAAGGCGCTGGAAATCGTCGACACCGGTGGAATTGTCCCGGATGACAAAGCGCTGATTCCCCAAGAAATTTTGCGGCAGGCGCATGTGGCCATCAAGAAAGCGGCGCTGCTCGTTCTCGTAGTGGATAGCCAGGCGGGCATCACTCCGTTGGACCAGGAGCTGGCGCGGCTGCTGCGTACCACCGGAAAACCCTTTGTTGTGGCGGTGAACAAGGTGGACGCGGTTTCGCAAGAGGTGAATGCAGCACAGTTTCATTCGTTGGGCGTACCTGTTTTCCCCATCGCCGCGGAGCATGGAACGGGTGTGGACGATTTGCTGGATGCGGCGCTCGCGGAAGTGGACGCCGTCGCGTCAGAAGAGGAAGTGGCAAAAGAGGGCGCCGTAGAAGTGGCGATCATCGGGCGGCCGAATGTGGGTAAGTCCACTTTGCTGAACCGGATGGCGGGCGAAGAGCGCTCAATCGTTTCGCCTATTCCGGGAACAACGATGGACAACGTGGATATGGAGCTGGCGCGCGAAGGCCACACGTACCGATTTGTGGACACCGCCGGAATTCGGCGGAAGGCCAAGACGACGCTGGTGGCGGAGAAATTGAGCGTGGTGATGGCGCGGCGCGGGCTGGAGCGTTGCGATGTGGCGCTGCTAGTGGTGGATGGCGAGCAGGGCGTGACGCAAGGTGATGCGCAGATTGCCAGCTATGCGGAAGAGTCCGGGCGATCCGTGATTATCGTCATCAATAAATGGGATTTAGCAGTCATCGCCGCGCGAAATGCCGCATCTCGCGACGCGGACAGCGCGAAAGGCAAATCCCGGCGGCCGGCCGGAGAACGCCATCGTCCCGAGGATTTTGATCCCGGCCGGATGCTGATCCAATACGAAAAGATGATTCGCGGGAAATTAAAATTTCTGAGTTACGCGCCAATTGTTTTTCTTTCGGCGAAAACAGGCGAACGCGCGGGAAAACTCTATCCTTTGATCGATCAAGTGGCCGAGGCGCGGCGGCGGCATATTCCTACGGCGGAGCTGAACCGCTGGCTGAAGGAAGAAGTGGATCTACAGCGCGGGACTACGCCGAAAGCGCGGCCCGTGCGGATTTATTACATCACGCAAGCGAAGACGGCGCCGCCGACGTTTTTGCTTTTCACGAACCAGAAAGAGCCTATGCATTTCAGTTACGAGCGATTCCTGGAGAATCAGCTGCGGGCGAAATACGCGTTTATTGGGACGCCGGTGCGGTTTGTGCAGCGATTGCGAAAGCGCGAGAGGCGGCCGCGCAAAGACGAAGAGTGAAGCGGGCTTTCCGATGGCGGAGAAATTCGCAGCGTAGAGGCATGATATATCGTGCCCCTACAGGAACGCAGCGGAAACTGTTAGGATAGCGGCGTCCCCCTCTGATTGGATTGGACATGCCAAGCGCTGCCGCCGCGACACAGCCCGCAACCGAAAAGGATTTCTATCGCATCGGCGAAGTGAGCCGGCTGACGGATCTGAAGCCTTTTGTGCTGCGCTACTGGGAAACGGAATTTCCGATGCTGGAACCGGTGAAAAGCCCCAGCGGGCACCGGCTTTACCGGCAGGAAGACGTGGAAATGGTGCTGCGGATCAAGCGGCTGCTCTACGACGAGGGCTTCACGATTGCCGGCGCGCGGCGGCATTTGCGCGATCAGAATGGCGCGGGCGAGAACGATGGCGCGGCTGGCGTTGGTGCCGGTGGCGCGGCCGACGGTTCTGCGGCAGGCGGCGCGGCGCAACTCTTGAGCCGGAAGATGTTGCTGGATCTTCGGGATACGCTGCGCGCTTTCTTGACGCTTCTCGAACGCAAGTGATAGCCTGAGAATGCAGTAAAGCCCACTTCGCATGCAGCCGGTCGGGACGTAGCGAAGCCTGGTATCGCGCACCCTTGGGGTGGGTGAGGTCGCTGGTTCAAATCCAGTCGTCCCGACCATTTTCCCTCAGGCCGCCTCAGATTGTCGCAAACCAAAAATTATAAGTATCTCTGACTACTATGAGATTGCGAACCAAAATTGATGACAATCTAATGCGAAGGGCGATGAAGAGCGGCGGCTATCGCACGCGTAGGGCCGCAATTGAGGCTGGATTGCGTTTGCTCGTGCTTCGGGGGCAAACGGGGATTCGGCGGCTTCGCGGCAAGGTCGCGTGGGAAGGAAATCTGGAAGAGTCCCGTCTCGGGAGAAATACGGATCAATAGGGATGACCCACATATTGCTGACGAACGATGATGGGATTCAGGCGGAAGGATTGCGCGTGTTGGCGAAAGCGTTCGAAGGATTTGCCGCGGTGAGCATTGTGGCGCCGAGCAGCGAGCAGAGCGGGAAGGCGCAATCGTTGACGTTGCGGCAGCCGATTGTTTGCCATCCTGCCGGGGAGCGCGAGTGGGCCGTGGATGGGACGCCGGCGGACTGCGTGATTGTGGCGCTGCACAAATTATTGACGGAGAAGCCGGACCTGGTGATTTCCGGAATCAACCACGGCGCGAATTTGGGCGAGAACGCGTACTACTCGGGGACGGTGGGCGCGGCGCGGGAAGCGGCGCTGCATCACATTCCGGCCTTTGCGATGTCACTTTGTTCGAAAGCGCCGAAAGCAAGTTTTGAACCGTCTGCACAGGTGGCGCGCCAAACAGCAGAATTAATTCTGAAAGAAGGATTGCCGGACCAGGTGCTTCTCAACGTGAACGTGCCCGAGCCGTGGAAAGGCGGCGTGAAGTTCACGCGGCAATCGAAAAAAATAACGCGGAATCAATTGACGGAAGGAAAGGACCCGCGCGGGCGGACGTATTTCTGGCTATACGAACAACGGCTGGACAAGGACGTCGAGCCGGACACGGATTACGCGGCGATTTTTTCAGGGGCAGTGTCAGTGACACCGCTCCATCTTGATCCCACGGACACGAAATCGTTGAACCACCTATCGCATTGGGCGAAGACGATTGCGGGCGCGATTGGCGGCTGATTCGCCCTTCAAGGAAAATCATTACATTCAAGAAGGGCGGCATGGCCATCGCGAACGTAGGGGCACGATCTATCGTGTCCCCACGAGGCGGTTTTTTATTCGGGGTCAGCGGCTGGGGCTGGTTTCAGCCGGAGCAACGGCCGGAATTTTGTCCTTGCGCATGGCTTCGTTGAGCGCGGGAAGATCCTTCGCCAGGACTTCGCGCCAGCTTGTTAATTGTGCTTCGAGCCGCTGATCGAGCTCGGCGAAAACGTCGTCTTCTGCTTTGGTGGGCGCGGTGTCCGCGCTGTCCACGAGAGTTTGCAGCAGCCCAAATTTGCTGTTGAGCATCGTGGGGTAGTTGGCCTGGTCTTCGCTCGCTTTCGAATTCACTTGGACCAACTGCTCTTCGATCGCGCCGATTTTCTTGCGCAGTTCGGCGGATGCGGCGACGACGGCCTTGGCTTCCGCACCGGAGCCGAGGCGCTTCTCAAGCGCCAGAAGCTGCGTGCGCAAATCGCGAATCGCGATGACGGTTTTATTCATCTGGTCCTGGCGATCGCGCAGTTTCAGCATCAAGTCGAACTGTTTGCGCAAATCCTCGGGCGAAGTGTGGACGCGCGGATCGATCTTAACTTCGAAGGCCGCGGTTTGCGTTTTTCCCGCGACCGTGAGCCGCACCTGATATCTGCCGGGCAGCGCGAGCGGGCCCGTCGGTTCGCCGGCGTCATAGATCACGCCGGGAACTTTTTTTGGCAACTCGTAGCGCAAATCCCAAACGAAACGATTCAGCCCGGCTTTGGCAGGAATGCTCTCGACCGGAAGATCGCGTTCGCCTTCGTCGGGAGCGGTGACTTCTTTCTTCGCTTCGCTCGTGTACGAGCGGATTACCTTGTCATCGGCGTCGAGCAGTTCGAGCTTGGCGGGATCCTTGGGCGCGTCTTTCAAATAATAATAAAGGATCGCGCCGGACGGCGGATTTTCGCCGACCGGATAGCGGCGAGGATTGAAGTGGCCTTCACGCGTGCGCACCGCGGTCTCGGGCGTGAAAAGATGCGCGTCTTCCGCAGCGATGGAAGAGCTGACCTGGCGCAGCGGGCTAAGATCGTCCAGAATCCAGAACGAACGGCCATGCGTGGCGACCGCAAGATCATCGTCGTGAATGACGAGGTCGTGGATCGGCGTGGGCGGGAGATTTAGCTGCAGCGATTGCCAGTTTGCGCCATCATTGAACGAAACCCAGATGCCCGTTTCCGTTCCGGCGTACAGCAGTCCCTTGCGCTTGGGATCTTCGCGCACGGCGTGGACGTAAGAATCATCGGGCAAGCCGACCGTGATTTTCGTCCAGGTCTTGCCGAAATCCGTGGTTTTGAAAACATACGGCTTGAAATTATCGAGCTTGTGCGCGTCCACGGCGACGTAAGCCGTGCCTGCATCGAAGGGCGACGCTTCAATCAGGCTGACCATGCCCCATTCCGGCATTTCTTTGGGAGTGACGTTGGTCCAGGTTTTGCCGTCATCGCGCGTTAGCTGCACGAGGCCGTCGTCGGTGCCGGCCCAGAGTTCGCCGGCCTGCTTCGGAGACTCGGCGAGACTGAAAATCACGTCGTAGTATTCGACGGTGTACTGATCCTTTGTCAGGGGGCCGCCGGAATCCTGCTGCTTGGATTTGTCGTTGCGCGTGAGGTCCTTACTGATGGTGGTCCAGGTGCGGCCAGCGTCGGTCGAACGAAAAACGTATTGCGAAGTGTGATAGATCACGTCGGGATTGTGCGAGGAAATCACGATAGGCATCGTCCACGTATAGCGGTACTTTTGCGTCGCGGCGGAGTACCCGTTCGGATCTTCGGGCCATTCCTCGATGCTCTGCGCCTGGCCGGTGCGGCGATCGAAGCGCGTGAAGACCGGGCCTTCGTCATCCGCGTAGATGATATTCGAATCGCGGGGGTCCGGTTCGATGTAGCCGCTTTCGCCGCCGCCGACGGCGTCCCAATCGCCCGGCAAAATCGCGCCATGGTCGCTACGTGAACGGATGCCGATGGAAGAGTTGTCCTGCTGCGAACCGTACAGGCGGAATTGAAAATCATTGTCGGCGGCCACGTGGTAGAACTGCGCGGTGGGCTGGTTGTCCTGCGTGGTCCAGTCTTTTCCGCCGTCAACGCTGATGGTGGCGCCGCCATCGTTGCCGTTGATCATGCGATTGGGATTATTAGGATCGATCCACAACGCGTGATGATCGCCGTGCGGAGCGTTAATGCGCTCGAAGGATTTCCCGCCATCGGTAGATTCGTAAAGTCCGGTGTTCGCGATGTACACGCCTTCGACATTTTTGGGATCGGCCCAGAGATGCGTGAAATACCAGGCGCGCTGCGTGAAGCGGTGATCGTCCGTGATGAAGGACCAAGTGGCGCCGCCGTCTTCGCTGCGATAGAGGCCGCCCTTTTTCGCTTCGATCAGTGCGTACACTACGTTCGAATCCGCGCCGGAAACCGCCACGCTGATGCGTCCGAGCGTTCCTTCCGGCATGCCGTGGCCCTCGACGCGCTTCCACGTTGTCCCGTCGTCGCTCGAACGATAGAGGCCATCCTTCGCGCCGCCGCTGTTCAGCGTCCAGGGCGTGCGCCAGCCTTCCCACATCGCGGCAAGAAGCACGTGCGGATTGTGCGGATCGAAAACAACTTCGATGCCTCCGGTGCGATCATCGAGATAGAGAACCTTTTCCCATGTTTTGCCGCCGTCGCGCGTGCGGAAAATGCCACGCTCGGTGTTCGGCCCATAAGCATGGCCCAGCGCAGCAACGTAGACGATATCGGGATTCGTGGGATGGATAATTATGGCGCCGATGTGGCGAGTATCTTTGAGGCCAACGTTCGTCCAGGTTTTTCCTGCGTCGGTCGATTTGTAGACGCCATCGCCGTAGGAGATATTTCCCCGGATGCACGCTTCACCCGAGCCAGCATAAACGACGTTGGGATCGGAATCCGCGACGGCGATCGCGCCAATGGAGGAAATAGGCTCCTTGTCAAACATGGGATCCCAGGACACGCCGCCGTCAGACGTTTTCCAAACACCTCCGCCAACCGCGCCGAAATAATAGGTATTCGGTTGGCTGGGCACGCCTGCGACGGTGATCACCCGGCCGCCGCGAAACGGCCCAACGAGGCGCCACTTCATTCCGTCATAAGTCTTGGGATCGATCTGCTGCGCATTCGCAGAGAAGGACGCGGCAAGGCAAAGAGCGCAGAAAGCAAGCAGAGAAGAGAGCGGCTGGCGAAGCAATCTCACAAGAACCTCCAGGATGAGCAAACGAAACGTGCATGGTATCACTTGTGGCACCGGAAACTATAGACGCTAGTAGGATTGCTCATTCCTTTTGGCAGTCTTGGCAAAGGGTCGAGCGGTACCGGGTTGCCGGCAAATGCGATAGGATGCACCAGCGATGGCTAACACCAGAACCTACGATATCGCGGTCATTGGCGCCGGCGTATTTGGCGCGTGGACCGCGTGGCACCTGGCGCGGCGCGGGCAGCGCGTGGTGCTGCTTGATGCGTACGGGCCATCGAACGCGCGGGCCAGCTCGGGCGGCGAGACGCGCATCATTCGCATGGGTTATGGAACGGACGAAATCTACACGCGGTCGTCGCAGCGGTCGCTGGGGCAATGGAAAAGCTTTTGCGTCGCGACGGGCCAGCAGCTATTTCATGAAACGGGAGTGCTGTGGCTCGCAGGCGAGGACGATTCTCGCGTACGGCAAACGATGGCGACGCTCAAACGGTGCGGCGTGCCGTTTGAAGAGATGGAACGCGTGGCGCTCGAGCGGCGCTATCCGCAGATTTCGTTCGAGCGGGTGACGCGGGGATTTTTGGAACCGAAAAGCGGAGTGTTGCTAGCGCGGCGAGCGGTTGCGGCGGTCGTGGAAGATGCCATCAAGCAGGGCGTGGAGTTTCGGATTGCGCAGATTGAACCTCCGCGCGGCGTGGGACATCTCGCGGAAGTAAAGTGCAGCAATGGCGAGTCGATAGCCGCTGGACAGTTTATTTTCGCGTGCGGATCCTGGCTCGGCAAAGTTTTCCCTGAAATTCTAGGTGACAGGATTTTCCCGACGCGCCAGGAAGTGTTTTTCTTCGGCGTGCCGCCTGGCGACGCACGATTCGCGCCGCCAGCCTTGCCAACCTGGCTTTTTCAGGAGGACGAGTATTACGGCATGCCCGACATGGAAGGCCGCGGGCTCAAGATTGCACTTGATCATCATGGCGAGCGCGCCGATCCCGACACCCAATCGCGCTTGCCGACAGCCGCGGAAGCGCAGGTGGTACAGAGGTATGTGGGCAGCCGATTTCCGGCGTTGCGGAACGCGCCGGTTGTCGAAACGCGCGTGTGCCAGTACGAAAACACGTCGAACGGCGATTTTCTGATCGATCGTCATCCGGAAATGGAAAACGTGTGGTTTGCCGGCGGAGGATCAGGGCACGGATTCAAGCATGGCCCAGCGGTTGGCGAATATGTTGCGCGCCAGATTTTAGACAAAGCACCGCCCGAGCCGCGCTATTCGCTGGCAACAAAGGAAACATTACAGCGTCGAGCGGTATATTAGGAAAATTGCGCCCCACGCGCGGAGAGGACCTCAGGTTTTTGGGGCGCGGCGGCGGGCGTGGAACGCGGCGATTCCGCGCTTTACGCGCCGTGATTTCTCCGCGTAGAGATCGCGATCCGCTTCTGAGAGAAGTTTTTCGATCCTTTCGCCTTCGCCCCGGTAAATCGAAATGCCGATGCTAGCGGAGAGTTGCGGCTGTTCCTCGTCCTCGGACATGACCACGCGGATGCGATTGGCGACGTGCTGCGCTTCTTTCTCCTGCGACTCCGGCAAAACAAGCGCGAACTCATCACCGCCGTAACGCGCGGCCGTGTCGATGGCGCGGCAATGAATGCGAAGAATCGCGGCTACGCGGCAGAGCGCGCGGCTTCCGACCAGATGACCAAAGCGGTCGTTGATTTTCTTCAAGCCGTCGAGATCGAGGAGCAGAACCGCAAACGGCCTCCCGGTCCGGTTAGTGCGCTCGGTCTCGTTTTCAAGCACATCGAGCAGCCGGCGATAGTTCGCGAGACCGGTGAGCGGGTCGCTGACGGCGAGATGGCGGACCTGCTCGAAAAGCCGTGCGTTATCGTAGAGCGCGCCGCCCAGAGCGAGGGCATAACTGCCGACCGTGAGAATTTCGGCGAGAACAAAGGGAGCATCAAGCAACCGCTCTGACTGGCAAGCGGCAAGCTGAGCGGCGAAGTTCATCCACGCAGCGGCATAAATGGTGCGGTCAAAGGCGGAGTCTTCTGAATCAAGACGACGGCGATACCAGATCACTGCCGCGAGAAAAATGGCTCCAGGCAAAAGTTGCTGCGGACTCGGTATGAGCGCGCCCGGGTGGCGAGAGACATCCGGGGGGAGCTTGCGAAGAGCGACAGCTATCAGATAGGTGAAGCCGACCACAGTCAGGAGGGCGCCGGCGATTTCGACCTTTGTATGGCGCGAACGAGGGATAAAGCGTTCCGCAAGCAGGGCGACGAGCAGTAGCAACGCCAAGACGATGCGGCTGAGCCACCACGCGACAGGCGCCCAACTCGCTTTGAACGGAAGAGCCTGGGAGAACTGGAAAAATAGAACGCTGGAAGCAGATAACACCGCTCCAGAAAGCAGGAAGCCCGCACCGAGAATCAGCGAGATGCGATCCTGCGTGCCCTGAAAGCGGACGAAGGCGAGTGCGGCAAAAACGAGTGCCAACAAAGCGGCGATGACTTGCAAGTAGCCCTGGAGAACGGGATCGGGATCGAGCAGAAAGGGACGAAGCCAGTAGGCAACGAGAAGGGTCACCACGAATCCCAGGATGTGCCAGAACAGAACCTTCGTTGGACTACGAGCGTTCATACGGGTTCCTCGCCCATACCGATGGCCCTCGACCGGGACGAGGTGCTACATAATTAGACTACGTTGCGGAAGGGGGCGTTGCGCGCAAAGTAAAAGAACTTTAACCAAGAGACACCGCATGTGGAAAATCTTCGCACTGTACGAAAGGACAGGTGCGCCGGGCTTGCATAAATGACGGGGAGAGCGGTTCGCCGTCGAGGACGAGGATTGAAGAAAAGTTTTGGCTTGCGTGCAAAGAGAATCTCCTGGAAAATGCCTTTATTGAATCGGTTCAATATACATTGCAAGGCATGAGAGACGGCTGTGCGCGTTACTCCCGAATTTCCGCCCCAGGCCGGTGAAAGCCGGCCTACCGAAAGGAACTCTCTCGCTCGTCGAAAAACAAATGCACAGAGCAAAAAAAAAGAATGTGCCGCTTGCGAAAGGCGGGCAATCCGCATCGCACCGCGCGGGGCGGGAAACGCTGGGAGAAATTCTGTCGCAGCCGGCGGTGTGGTTGGAGACAGCGCGGCGATGCGCCCGCGGGACGGAAATCCAAACGGCTTCGCAGATACTTTCTTCTAAAGAGCCGGTCCTTTTTGTTGCGTGCGGGTCCAGCTATTACCTTTCGCAGACGATTGCCGCGCAATGGGCGAGACTTCTTCAAGTAAATTGCACGGCCGCACCGGCGTCGGAGCTGCTCTTCGCGCCTGCCGTAGTGTTGCGGCGCGCGGGAGCACGGCAGGTTGTGCTTGTTTCGCGCTCGGGCAAGACGACGGAAGTATTGCGAGCGGCGGAATTGCTTAAACGGAGGGTGGATGTTCGTACTCTGGGCGTGACCTGCAGCGAGAACAGCGTTCTCGAGGAGTTGTGCACCCGCACCGTCAAGCTGCCGTGGGCCGATGAGAAAAGCATGGTGATGACGCGATCGTTTACGTCCATCCTGCTTCTCTTCGAGAGGCTGGGTGCCAGGCTTGCTGGCGACGCTCAACTGGAATCCACGCTGGATGGCCTCCCAGAAAAGACAACGCGGTGGCTTGAGGTGAATGCTGATAAGATTCGCGCGTTCGGGGCGAAGCGGGGCTTCGCAGATTTCGTGTTTCTGGGACAGGGAACGCATTATTGGCTGGCGCAGGAGGCGGCGCTGAAAATGACGGAAATGTCTTCCTCGTTCGCGCAGGCGTATCACACGCTGGAATTCCGCCACGGGCCGAAATCAATCGCGAGCAGAGAAACGTTGATTGCATTTCTAATTTCCGACGCGGCTGCGGAAGAAGAAAGTCTGCTTGTTGGCGAATTGAAAAAATTGGGAGCGGCCACCATGGTTGTCGCCAATCGCGCGACTCCAGCGCTCCGCCGCAGAAGTGACTTGCTAATCGAACTGGGCATGAACGAGCCGGAGTACGCGCGTCTGGCGATCACCTCGATTCCGGCGCAGTTGCTTGGGCTTGCGGTTGGATTGCGAAAGAAGCTGAATCCGGATGTGCCGCAAAACCTGACCCGCGCGGTGGTCCTCGACTCGAAAAAAGATGCGGCGGCGAAAAGGAGAAGCGCTTGAACATCGAAGTCGGCGTGAACAGCGGGGCACACCTGCGGCGAACTCTCACGCTGTGGGACCTGATCCTGTATGGCGTCATCGTGCTGCAGCCAGTAGCGCCGATGTCGGCGTTCGGGGTGCTGAGCAATCGGGGGCACGGGCTCGTCGTGACGGCGGTGCTGATCGCCATGGTGGCCATGATGGCGACAGCCGTCAGTTACGGGAAAATGGCGCGGGTTTATCCGAGCGCGGGCTCGGCGTTCACGTACGTGGCACGCGAAATTCATCCCGCCGCCGGGTACATCACCGGGTGGAGCATGGTGATGGATTACATCGTGAACCCGCTGATTTGCACGATCTGGTGTGCGGGGCAGGCGCATGAGTTTGCGCCGGGATTGCCGGTGTGGGCCTGGAAGATTTTCTTCGCAGTCGTTTTCACGCTGCTAAATTTGCAAGGAATTAAGACTTCCGCGCGAGTGAACGCAGGGCTTGCCGCGGGAATGAGCGCTGTGGTGGTGGTCGTATTTGTAACGACGATTCGCTACATTTTGGGGCATCCACATCACGATCCGGGGTTTTTTACCCGGCCCTTTTACGATCCGCAGACGTTTTCGCTGGACAATTTGTCCGGGTGCACCTCGCTGGCGGTGCTGACATACATAGGATTTGACGGTATTTCCACGCTTTCCGAAGAAGCGGAAAATCCGCGGCGGAATATTCTGCTGGCGACAGTCATGACGTGTCTCGCAGTGGGAATTCTTTCCGCAGCGGAAGTTTATGTGGCGCAGCTTGTGTGGCCTGCGTCTCAGCCGTTCCCCAATGAAGACAACGCCTATGTGTTCATGGCGGCAAGGACGTGGGCGCCGATGTTCACCATTGTCGGGGCAACGCTGCTGGTGGCGAATTTTGGCTCGGGGATGGGCGCACAGATCGGAGCGGCGCGCCTTCTCTATGGAATGGGAAAGAGCAACGCACTGCCGAAATCATTTTTTGGAAAGGTGGATGCCAAGCACGGCATTCCCAAGAACAACGTGCTGTTTATCGGAGCTATCGTGCTGGTCGGATCTTTCTTCCTGACGTTCGGGCGCGGCGTGGAGCTGCTAAATTACGGCGCGCTGCTGGCATTCATGGGAGTGAACGCGTCGGCGTTCGTGTATTACTTTTTGCGGGGCCATGAAAGGACTGTTTGGAATTTCGTTGTGCCGATTGTCGGGTTCTCTGTTTGCGCGCGGCTATGGTGGACGCTGAGCACACCGGCGAAATATCTGGGCACGGCGTGGATGGCGGCGGGCATCGCATTCGGGATCTGGAAAACGAAATGGTTTCGCGAGCCGCTTTCGTTTGACGCGCCTCCCGAATAAGTTGAACCGACACACGGTCATCCGCAGACGGATGACCCTATACTGACGGGGGAGCTCTGGCAGCATGATGGAACCTGGAGGCATGCCGGTGAAGCGTGCGAGCGGCAAGAATCAGGCCGTGACTATGCGAGACGTCGCGGAGGACAGCGGCTTTTCACCCGCGACCGTTTCCATCGTATTGAATAACGCGCCGCTGGCGCGCTACATCGCTCCCGCCACGAAAAAACGGATTGAAGATGCGGCGAAGAAGCTGGGCTACCGGCCCAACGCGATGGCGCGTTTTTTGCGGAGCAAGCGCAGCCATACCGTGGGGCTGATGTTCTTCGACATCACCGATCCTTTCTGCACGCCTGTGCTGCGCGGGATCGAAAATGCGTTGTACCAATCATCGTACGTCCCGATATTTGCGGACGCGCACAATCAACGGAATCGCTTCGAGCGATATCTGGAGATGCTGCTGGAACACCACGTCGAAGGGCTGATCGTGGTGGCGAACTGGCTGGTGGTGGACATTCATTTGCTTGGGGACTTGAGCAAGCGCAACATTCCGGCCGCCTTGATCGGCTGGGAGCTGCCCGGCGATACGGTGAGCTCCGTAATGGTGGATAACGAGCTGGGCGGGCGGATGGCGCTCGAACATCTGCACCAGCTTGGCCATCGCAGGATCGCGTTTATTCGGGGACCGAAGATGATCATCGATAGCGCGCCGCGGTGGCGCGGCGTGCAGAAGTTCGCACATACCGCAGGAATCGAAATCGATCCGGCGCTGGTGCTGCAACTGCCGGACTCGTTCGATCCCAATTCGGGTTTCGAGGGCGGCCACCGGCTGACGGAAGAATTGTTGCAAAAAAAGAAAAAGTTCACGGCGCTGATGGCGTTCGACGACTTGACGGCGATGGGAGCAATCCGCGCGCTGACAAAAGCGGGAGTGAAAGTGCCGGAGCAGTGCTCGGTGACCGGGTTTGATGATGTGGCGTTATCGGCGTTGAGTGCGCCTTCGTTGACCACAGTGCGGCAGCCGCTCGAAGCGATGGGAACGCACGCCGTAAATGTGGTGATGGAAGGTATTAAAGCGGGGCTCGAGAAGCGCGAGTGGAATACAGTGCAGCAGAAGATGAATCCGGAGCTGGTGATCCGGGATTCGACGCGGGCGGTTTCGCATGGAAGTTCCAACGATTGATCTCCACGACGCTGCCAATGCAGAACAGTTTTGTTGTGACTCCTTGAACCAGTACAGCCCTTCGCGCGGCCCACGAGGTCAGCCTGTCGGCGTAGCGGGCAAATGCGGGCGACACTAGTTAACAATAATTGATACACCCTCCCCCCTTTTTCTGTAAGTGTTGATTCTAAAGGAAAGAGGGTAGCTGTAAGGGGTTTAGAATGAACACTGGCTCTGTTGACATCCTAGGCACAGAGTATGTTTCGAGGAGTCGACAAGTCGGGGCCCGAGGTGTTTTCTAGTGAGGCAGGAGGGACGATGGCCGAAGTCGGACTCCTGCCTGTAGCTCGCGTGGCGCTGCAAGT
>DATJXZ010000002.1:0-19037 GCA_035499815.1 Candidatus Solibacter sp.
TACTTCGTCGAAAGAGAAGCGAATTCGTTCAGAGCTTTCTCCACCTGGCCATGCGCAAGGTAGGAATCCCCCAACATCCGGTAAGCCGCCGGATTGCTGCTGAGCTGGCTTTTCGCGTCGGTCAGGACCTGCTCTGCATCGGCATTCTTGCCTTGCGCCCCGTAAATTCCAGCAAGAGCGGCGCGAGGGCCCGGGTCTGACGGTGCAACGGAGATCGCGGTCTTAAATTGTTGTTCAGCGTCCGCCGGGCGCTTTTGCTCAAAGTAGAGCGCACCCAGAAACATATAGGACGCTAGACCTTTGGGATCGAGACTCTGAGCCTTGAGAAAATTCGCCTCCGCTTCTTTGGGGTTGCCCGTCCGCGCGAGAAGTTGGCCAAGATTCAGATAGGAGCCGGCGCGATCCGGGGCCATCTTGATGGCCTGGTTTGCCTCGTCGATGGCTTCTTTGGTGTTGCCCAAGGCGGCATCGGTATCCGCCAGAAGGAGCTGCGCGTCAACGTCGTTTGGGTTGGATTGGAGGATGAGCTGGGCGCGATCCTTGGCTTCCTTGCGTTGACCGGACGCAAGTTGCAACTGGGCGAGATCCAGTTGGGCTTTCCAATTGTCCGGTTGGAGTTCGATGGTGCGTTGCAGCTCGCTGAAGGCTGCGGGCCAACTCCTCATTTTGAGGTGGGTCTGCGCCAACTTGAAATGCGCTTCCGCGAAACGCGGATCGAGTTGGATGGCTCGCCCGTAGTAGATTAACGCATCGGAATATTTTCCTTGATCAAAGCTCTGGTTGCCTTTTGCGAGGAACTTCTTGGGATCGCGGTTGCAACCCGTGGCAAAGAAGACCAAGAGCAGCAAGAACGCCGCCGAGGTTCGGCGTGTCGCAAAAATTTGGCTAGGTTTCGTCTGATGGAAAGAAGCCCGCAATGTCATGGTTTAATTGGAATGCAATTCTGCGCCCGGCGTCTCAATAAGGCAAGTCTCTGTTGTGGACCGAACTAAGTTATTGTTTTTTCAGCATTTTGCCGATTTGCGGCGTTTTCGGGTAGCGGGGGAGCGTCTGATAATGCAATCAAAGCACGAACACAGGTGATCGGATCAGACTCGGCCGGGGCTAATCGAAGGGGTAAAATGGATAAAATTTTTCACTTTTTCCGCCCCCGAGACTGAGGCAGAATCCAAAGCGGGCTGGGAGATATTTGACTAAATCTTATATCGTATTGATACGAAAAGACTTGCATTATTTTTCGAAAATCACTCGGACGCGGACAAATGAATGTCCTGGAAGCCTTCGTGCATCTTCGAGTGTTCCAGGAGCGCTCTGGGTGTAGGCTTATCCTGAACCGGCTCAAAGTTTTGCCCTAATTCGAGGTTGCTGCACATGATCAGGAACGGAGACATCACTATTTCCGACGTAAAGCGGATGGTCCGAAAGCATTGGTGGATTCCCGTGCTGACGACGACCCTGCTTGCAGCTGCAGGGTTCGCGGCCACTCTGGTCCTGCCGAAGAAGTTCAAATCCACCACCGTCGTCCTGGTTGAACAGCCCACGGTGCCCATCGATATCGTAAAGCCGGTGGTGAACGACGATTTGAACCACCGGCTCTCCTCCATGTCGGAACAGGTTCTCAGCCGAACGAGACTTCAGTCGGTGATTGAGAAGCTCAACCTGTATCCTGGCAACCAAAGCTTGGCGAGCAAGGAGGATGCGGTTGACCGGCTTCGGAAGACCATCACGGTTGAACTGATGCAGCCGATGAATGGCTCGGACAACCGGCAGCCTCCGGGCTTTCACGTCAGCGTTACCTACGACAATCCCCACCTAGCACAACAGATTTGCACGGAAATTACGTCCATGTTCATGGAACAGAATGTCAGGAGACGCGAACAACAATCCTCGGCCACCACGGATTTCCTGAGCCAGCAACTGGATGAAGCCAAGGCCAAACTCGATGAACAGGACGCGAAGCTTGCGGAGTTCAAAAGGAAAAACATCGGAGCTCTCCCCGAGGAAGAACAAACCAATTTGAACCTTCTCACCGGCTTGAATACGCAACTGGATGCCGCAACGCAGGGAATAAGCCGGGCGCAACAGGAGAAGGTGGCGACGGAAACGATGTTGAGCTCTCAAGAATCCCTCTGGAAAGCCACGCAAACGGGGCAGCAGAATCCGGAGACGCAAGAGCAGCAACTGGCGGCTTTGCAAGATCAGTTGACGGTATTGCTCGCCAAATATACCCCTGAACATCCGGATGTGATCAAGCTGAAGGCGCAGATCGCGGAGATGAAGAAGAAAATCGATGCGGACCCCTTGCCAAAAGCGAATCCGGCCGGCACGCAAACCGCGACGCACGAACCGCCGCAACTCCAGCAATTGCGAGCAAAATTGAAGCAGGACGAGATCATCATCGCGGATCTGATGAAGCGCCAGAATCAGATCCAGGAACAGATTCGGATCTTGCAGGGCCGCGTACAAGCCAGTCCTCTGGTCGAGCAACAATTCAAGGAAATGACCCGCAGCCATCAAAGTGCCCTCGATTTCTACAATGACCTGCTGAAGAAGCGCGACACCTCCGCGATGGCTACCGATCTCGAGCATCAGCAGGAAAGCGAGACGTTCCGGGTGCTCGATCCTCCAAGCCTGCCCGAATCGCCTTCCTTCCCGAAGCCACTGTTGTTCGTGGGCGGAGGGCTGGGAGCGGGACTCGCCCTGGGCGTAGCGATCATGTATCTCCTGGCGATGATGGACAAGGCGATGTATAGCGAACGCGACGTCGAGCTTTGTTTGAAAGTCCCGGTTCTTGCGATGATCCAGAATGTCGACGTCACACCCGTGGTTGTCCGCGGGTTACAAACACACTAGCTAGCCTGGCCGGCAGAGAGGCTGGCCGAAGTACATTCCGGGACGAGCGAAAGACGGAAGGGGCAAGATGAGTCGAATACATGAGGCACTGAAGAAGGCTGCTTCGGAGCGAAACGCCCAGGCTCCGGGCGAGTCTGTTTCGGATTTGATTGAGATTGCGGGAGAAAACGTCGCGGAATCCCCCGACGCCGTTGCGCCTGCTGTATCCGGAAAGAAAAGCTTACCGGCCTCCCGTAAATCGCCGAATCCGCAGATGGAAGAGCTTCTCAGGAAATGCCAGCATGTCGAGTGGAAAATCGATTCGCGGTTTAGCGCCTTCGTGAATGCGGCGCAGGACCCGACGGGGGCAGAAAAGTTCCGGACGTTGCGATCCAGGCTCTACCAGATTGCCTCTACACGTCCGCTCAAACGCATTCTGGTCACCAGCAGCCTGCCGGAGGAAGGAAAGACGTTTATTGCGGCAAACCTGGCGCAGTCCATAATCCAGCAGGCGAATCGAAGGGTTTTGTTGATCGACGCGGATCTCCGGGCATCGCGGCTGCATCTCTCCTTGGGGGCCCAAGTTGCGCCTGGGCTCAGTGATTACTTGCGCGGAGAGGCCGACGAATTCCAAATCGTCCAGGTTGGCAACGAGCCAAACCTGTGCTTGATTGCAGGCGGGCCCGAAGTATCGAATCCCAGCGAACTATTGCACAGTAAAGCGATGGCCAATTTGCTCGACCGGCTCAGCCCGTTGTTCGATTGGGTGATTCTGGATTCCCCGCCGGCGATCGCCGTGCATGACGCGAGTATCCTCGCGGACTTCTGCGACGGCGTGCTCTTCGTTGTTCGCGCCGGTGCAACCGATTTTGAATTGGCGCAAAAAGCTGCGGGAGAATTCGATTCGAAGCGAATTCTCGGTGTTGTTCTCAATCGCGTGGACAAAGGTGAGGGCTACCCTTACTATTACGCCTACACGCGAGACCACGACAAACACTAATCCGACAAATTGCCGGCATTTCTTTCGAACGTTCTACGGAATGGCCTGCGGCACTCAATCGCTGCCTAGAGTCGATAACGCGGGCGCCGTTGCTGGTTCGCCCCGCCTGAGCAACCAATAAACAGGCCACAAAAGAGCGAGCCCGATCAGGAAAAAGACCACCCCGCCGTCCCTATGAAGACTGCCGTGAAGAAAATCCGGGTTCACATAAGTGGCCAGAAGAGTAAGGGTGGTAATCCTTATGCCGTTCTTCACAAGCATGAGCAGCAAGCCTGCCACGACGAACAAGGCTTGCTTCCATAGTTTTGTGAACGAAACATGCGCGACGAGCAATGCCAGTATCAGTAGAGCCATACTGGAGCGAATGCCGCTGCACTCTTTCGCTACTTCGATGCTCATGGTGGGCAGACGAAATACAAAGCCGTCCCGCAAGACGGGGGTCCCGCTCCAATCAAACAGGACCTCGGCGACAACGGACGAGCCGGCCTGCAGCAAGTAGATAACTCGGTCCAGGAGTTTTTCGGGCAAGGGCACCATCAACAAAAGAAACGCCAGCGGAAAGAGCATCTTCTTCGCGGAAAACCGGCCGAAAAAGCAGATGTAGCCCGCGATCAGGAATAAAACGAAAGACAGAGTTGCCACGCACAGAAAGTCGTTCGGATTCGCGAACGTTCCGGTGAACGCAACCACGCCCAGTGCGAGCGCGGGCACTGCAATCCATATCGTTGCCGCGATATCCGTCCGACCGGCGACGATCTTTTGCCGCTCCGTATAGCCTAGCCAGGCGACGATAAACGGAATGAGAAGTATATGGGAGGCGTCGCTGTTATTCAGGCCGTATTCGGCCAATCCCAACAAAGGCTTCCAGAAGACCAGGCAACACAATGCTACCCAGACCCCATATCGGCCCCAGGGGCGATTCAATTGGAAAGAGGTAGTCACGGTCCAATCTGATTATAGCGGGGTTAGTTGACAGAATTCCCTTTGCCCAATCCCGTTTGCCTCATGGGCAAACACCCTATGAAGCAACCCTGAAGGTCAACTCGTAATGCCATTCTCGGGCGGTTGTGTGGACACCGAGAAAGATCGAATTGAAGGGGGAGTGGAAGCCCCGAAATCCAGGGGCCACTCCTAGCATACCTTGGAGCCTCCGGCAATCTAGCCCAATACGCCCCAAAGCGGCAAACTATCTCATAACCTTATATAAGCTGTTTATTTACAGTCATATAAATGGCTCATGGCGTCCGCAGACGGAGTTTTGCACTCTCTGGAAGGAAATTGCTGAGAGTGGGCATCTTGTTTCTCTTTCCGGCGGCGGAGACAGATGACCTGGGTTTTTCCGGGCATTCACAAACAATCCAATTGAAAACAAATGACGTAGATTGATGAACTTACAGACGAACCGATTTAATCCTGATTTCACGGACTAGAACTCGGTCTGGCAGACAAATTGCCAATTATTTCCTGCGTCTGTAACTCCCCTGGGTGAGTTGTGGCGGTAGCTTACGCGACGAGCGCTTCTCAAGCCTTTCGGCCAAGGATGGATCGCATAAAGTGAGCTTCCTCAATCCAAAGCAGGCAGCGGTCGAAGCTGGGTATCACTGGTATGCGGTGTACACGCACTCCAGAAAGGAGGCATTTGTTGCCTCCCAACTGGAAGGACGCGGGCTGGAATGTTTCCTCCCCACGTACAAAAGCGTAAGGCAGTGGTCGGATCGGGTGAAAGAACTCCAACAGCCGTTGTTCCCGGGTTACCTCTTTTGCCGTTTTGATTATCAGGACCGGCGCCCCGTGGTCATGACCCCGGGAGTTCTTCAAGTGGTTGGGAACGGCAAGACCGCAATTCCCGTGGCTGACGAGGAGATCGTCGCTATTCAAACCGCGGTTTCTTCCGGATTGGCCCACCAGCCCTGGCCGTATATCGCCATCGGCGAGCGCGTGCGCGTGGTCCACGGGACGCTTGCCGGTATCGAGGGCATCCTGATCAAGTTCAAGGGCAGCCACAGGGTGATCTTGTCCGTGAGTTTGCTCCAAAGATCCGTTGCGTTTGAGGCGGAATTGTCTTGGCTCGCCCCGATCCAAGAGCATCGCCAAGTAGCTAGCGGCGTCGGTCTTCTGAACACGTCCCCTGCGTCAGGTTTGGTCCGCTAAGAATTGAGAAAGGCCGGTAAGAACGAATGAGCTCTGCCAACGCAGCGACAAAAAGAGCACCAGACCGGAGGAATGCCGAGGTTTTTACGCTTACCTTTTCGAAGGAAAAGAGAATGTCCGATCAGCGAGCCCAGCTGGACGAGAGCGTTTTCTCTTCAATGCTGTATTTGGAGCGTCGCCGGGCGGAAAGAGCGCGCAAGAGATTCGTTCTGGTGCTGGTCGATTTCAATGAGCCGGCGGAAACCCAAAAGGCGCAGCGATTGCTTTCGTCCTTCGCTTCCGAACTGATCAATACCACGCGCGAAACGGACATCGTCGGCTGGTACCTCGAGAACAGCATTCTCGGAGTCATTGGCACGGATCTTGGGGCTGCCAGTGATGCAGTGGTTCGCGAGAGGTTTCTCACCAAGATTCAGAGAGTCGCGGAACAGACTTTGCCTCGTGAGGAGAGCGGAAGAATTTTCCTCTCGTTCCATTTTTTCCCCGAAGAATCCGGCGAAGAGCCAGGGGACAATTCCGCGAACATCACGCTATATCCGGAATTGAAGGAAAAGGAAAACACGCGCCGGATTGCCCTGGCTGTCAAGCGCGGCATAGATGTTCTGGGCAGCGCGCTCGCGCTCTTGTTCCTTGCGCCGGTCTTTGCGGCGCTTGCCGCCGCGATCAAGCTGACTTCCAAGGGCCCTGTCCTGTTCAAGCAGGAAAGGCTCGGCCAGTATGGGAAGTCTTTCACGGTTCTGAAATTCCGCTCCATGCGCGCGGATTGTGATCCGCGGATCCATCAAGAGTACGTAAGTCAATTCATCGCCGGTAAAACGGAAAGCGGAAACGGCAGCGGGAAGACCGTGTTCAAGATTCAAAAGGATCCGCGCGTCACGCGAATCGGCAGTTTCATGCGGAAAACCAGTCTGGATGAGCTTCCTCAATTCTGGAACGTTCTTCGCGGCGAGATGTCCCTGGTGGGGCCGCGGCCGCCATTGGCCTATGAGTTTCAGAAATACGATCTTTGGCACCGTCGCCGGGTGCTGGAAATTAAGCCGGGGATTACCGGCCTTTGGCAGGTAGAAGGCCGCAGCCGCACCTGCTTTGACGACATGGTCCGGCTCGACCTTCGCTATGCCCGAGCCTGGTCCATCTGGCTAGATTTGAAGATTCTTCTGCGCACCCCCGCGGCGGTGATCACGGGTGAAGGAGCGCATTAGCTCCTTAGTCTCCCAGAGTGTGAATGGATTGTTGCGAATGGCTGGCTTCGGATCGGAGATTTCTGCGATGCGAGCCGAACTTCTACTGACAGACGCACGGCAAGAGGACCTTCAACGCGGAGCATCCGCCTGAGTTTAGTTCCCATTCCCCGTCCATCGAATTTCTGCACTGAGCTTTTGCTCGAGGAGCGAGCCTTATGATTCGAATAGGTGTCATTGGATATGGCTATTGGGGCCCGAACATCGTTCGCAATTTTCACGCGCACGACGGCTCCGAAGTTGCAATGGTCTGTGACAAAAACCCAAAGTGTGCGGAGCGGTTGCACAAAGCTTATCCGTCTGTTGCCTTTAGCGTTGATGAAAATGAAATCCTCAACTCCCCAAACATCGATGCGGTCGCTGTCGTCACACCCGTCTGGACTCACTACGAACTGGCCAAAAAGGCCCTGCTGAACGGTAAGCACGTTTTCATCGAGAAGCCGTTCACGTGCAGCGTCGTCCAGGCCGAAGAGCTGATTGAACTGGCGGATAAAAAAAATCTGAAGATCATGGTCGACCATACGTTCCTGTTCACCGGCGCCGTGAGGAAAATCAAGGATCTGGTCGACAAGAGAGAATTGGGCGACCTCTACTATTACGATTCCTTGCGAGTGAACCTGGGATTGTTCCAACACGACGTGAATGTGATCTGGGATCTTGCCCCACACGACTTGGCGATCATGGACTACGTGATCAACGAAAAGCCGGAGGCCGTGGTGGCAACCGGAGAGAGCCACCTGAACGGGGTCGAAGACGTTGCTTTCATTACCGTCTACTTTCCGAAAAAGATCATTGCGCACGTGAATGTCAACTGGCTGTCCCCTGTTAAAGTTCGCACGACGCTGATCGGCGGGGAAAAGAAAATGCTGGTCTGGAATGACCTTGAGGCTGATGAAAAGATCAAGATCTACGACAAAGGCGTGAGCATGTCCGCCCATCCGAGCCACCTGCATCAACTGCTGGTGAGTTACCGCTCGGGAGACATGCACGCGCCGCAAGTCGAGCAAGTGGAAGCACTGCGAGCGGAGACGGCCTATTTTCTGAGCTGTATCCAGGAGAACAAGACTCCTTTTAACGATGGAGTCGCCGGACTTCGAGTGGTGCAAATTCTGGAGGCCGCTGACAAGTCCATGCGGCACCGCGGAGAGGCGATAGAACTGTGGAAGAGTTCGTATGCATTGCCCCAACGGTAAAACTTGGAAAAGACGTCAAGCTTTCCAAATTTATCAACCTATATGGCTGTGAAATCGGCGACGAAACAAAAATCGGCGCTTTCGTGGAAATCCAGAAAAATGCGAGCGTCGGCAAGCGGTGCAAAATCTCAAGCCACACCTTCATCTGCGAAGGCGTGATCATCGAAGACAACGTCTTCGTCGGCCACAGCGTAACCTTCATCAACGATTCCTACCCCAGGGCCACTTCCGCTGCCGGCGGATTGCAGACGGAGGCCGATTGGAAGGTCGAGAAGACCTTCGTGCGAAAAGGTGCTTCCATCGGATCGGGCTCGACCATCCTGAGCCAGATCACTATCGGAGAAAATGCGATCGTCGGCGCCGGGAGTGTGGTCACCAAAGATGTGCCCGCGAATGCCATCGTGGCCGGCAATCCGGCAAAGGTTTTGCGGTTTCTGAATGAGGAGAAAAAGTAAAGTCATGGTCAATCCTGCAAAAGTTCCCTTTCTCGATTTGGTGGCGCCTCACAAGGAGCTCGAAGAAGAGCTCCTGGCGGTCGTGAAGGATGCATTTCGGACCGCGGGTTTCATCGGCGGCCCGGCCGTGGAATCTTTTGAGCGTGAATTCGCGCAATTTTGCGATGCCAAATATTGCGTGGGAGTGAACAGTGGAACGGATGCGTTGCGTTTCGCGTTCATGGCCGCGGGAATCGAGCCGGAAAGTATCATCATCACCGTCCCGCATACCTTCATTGCCACCAGTGAGGCCATTACGCAGGCGGGATGCAAGATCGCATTCGTCGACATTCACGAGCAGACTTACACGCTGGATCCGGAGAAGCTGCGGGCTTACATTCAACAGAACTGCGAATTTCATCCCAAAGAAGGAAAGCTGATTGAAATTGCCTCCAAGCGGAGGGTTGCGGCCGTCGTCCCGGTTCACCTCTATGGCCAGATGGCTGACATGGACGCGATTCTTGAAATTGCCTCGCAGTACAACCTCGTTGTCATCGAGGACGCCTGCCAGGCCCACGGCGCCGAATATTTCTCAAAGCGGACCAATACCTGGCGCAAAGCAGGTTCGATCGGCAAGGCCGCCGCTTTCAGCTTCTACCCTGGGAAGAACCTGGGCGCCTGCGGAGAAGGTGGCGCAATTACCACCAATGATGAAGCAATAGCGAAACGCATGAGGATGATTCGCGATCACGGCCAGGCCAAAAAGTACTACCACGACATGGAAGGCTACAATGGCCGGCTGGACTCCATTCAAGCGGGCTGGCTGTCTGTGAAGCTTCGGCATTTGGCAAATTGGAACCAGTCGCGCCGTGAACTCGCGCACCGGTACCATGAGATGTTTGCAGAAGCCAAGGATTCCGTCGGCATCCCTGTGGAAGCAGTCTGGACCAAGGGCGTCTATCATCTCTACGTAGTCCGGGTAGCGGAGAGAAAAGCGCTTCAGGATGCGCTCAACGAGGCCGGCATCGGCACGGGTATTCATTACCCGATTCCGCTGCACCTGCAGAAGGCTTATGAACACTTGGGCTACCGCGAAGGTTCGTTTCCCGTCACGGAACGTGTCGCTGGAGAAATTCTATCCCTGCCTCTGTTTCCGCAGCTGACCCACGAACAACAAAATCAGGTTGTAACCGAAGTCAGGAAATTCCTGGGCGTGCAAGTCGCGGCCACCCGATGAACGCAACCGCGTCTGCGAGCGGCTTCAACTTTCTGGCAATACATTTCAATTCCCGCAAGCAGATCTAAGCGACCGGAATCCCTTACTCGAAATCTGCGCTGAACTGCCGGGTTCTACCCGGGGTGCAGTCCCCCTGAGCTACTCCATGCCACGGCTGGATCGACTCCTCACACTCTATTTGTGCGCTCCAGTTTGGCGGCTTTTTGGCCGCAACGGGCGCAAGTGTGTTCCCATCCTCAGATACCACAGTATCTCCGAGAACCTCTTCGGGCATTCGCATCCCTACTACCAGATCAACACTTCTCCGGCCGTTTTCGTGCAGCAGATGAAATGGTTGCGGAATGCCGGCTATCGCACCCTGAACCTTCATGATTTGCCGGCTGCCCTTTCCAATGGCAGAGATCTGTCCAAGTACTTTGTGCTCACATTTGATGGCGGATTCCGGGACATTCTCGCGGAGGGCAGGCCGGTGCTGCACCAGTGCGGATTTTCGGCCACTGTGTTTTTGACCACCGACCGCATCCGGACCTCACCGCTCCGTTTTGAGGGTGCGGATTATTTGACCTGGCAGGACGTGCGCGAATTGCATTCGGAAGGAATCTCTTTTGGATCGCGCACGGTTTCCCATCCGGATCTGCGTTCCCTTGAGCCGGAAGAAATCGACTACGAATTGGGTTATTCCAAGGAGACCATCGAACAGAGGCTAGGGGCTCCCGTTCGGTCGTTCTCCTACCCCTTCTCTTTCCCTGAGGAAGACCGCGACTTTACGCGTTACCTTTCCGATGCGCTGGAAAATCACGGCTTCGAACTTGGTGTTTCCAGCGTCATTGGCAGAGCGTCGGCAAAGAACCATTGCCTGTTTCTCCCGCGCCTGCCGATCAATTCCGGTGATGATTCGGAATTGCTGGCGTCGAAATTGAACGGCGGTTACGACTGGATGCATTTGCCGCAATGGCTGTTGAAACGCGTCCATCACCACGCGACGGTGATGCAGCGTGCAAGCGACCCTTCATTCCTGGGTCCAGGCGAATGACACCAGCAAACCGGGTTACACGGTTGGACACAGCGAAAATTGGATAAAATCCCGTCGATCCAGTTGAGATTGAACGGGTTGAGTCAAAAAATCTCATAACTGATACAAAATAAAAGCGTTAGTTGTGACAATCTCGGTCTGGAGAAGGTTCTTGTCCCATTGTGGCAAGAGTTTTCCCCATTGCCCGGCTGAAAATGAAAAACTGCGGGGCTCCACGTTCACCATCGGCCCAGTGCGCGATTAACAGTTTTCTTTACAATGAGTTAGGTGGAGGCCTGCTCCCACGAGACGAGGTCTCGCCGATTTTGGTTTGGCAGGTAGATTGCCGTTTGAAGCCTGCGGCGAAAGCCCGGTTTTTTGGTAAAGTATTGCTGTTGAGTTAGTTCCGCCCGATCCGTCCAACCTTGCTAGCCACAGATTTCCGGGGGCTTGATGGCGGTAGCCTAGCTGCAGACAATCCAGTCTGGGCTCCTCAAAAACTTGAGTGCGGAGGACCAGAGCCCATTTGGCAGTGCGCTAAATCAGGGCGATGAACGCAGCAGTTATCCACTGCACCTGTTCGGACACCTTATGAAAATCAACGTTGAATCCAAGCCGCTGCCCGATGTAGCGGTCATTGTTCCGGAAATTTTCCAGGACAGCCGGGGTTTCTTCACCGAGACTTACCGGGAGGATGAGTTCAAGGCCAACGGTTTGCCCACGAATTTCGTCCAGGACAATCACTCCCGTTCGGCGAAAGGAGTCGTGCGCGGTTTGCACTTTCAGTGGGAACCGCCGATGGGCAAGCTGATGCGTGTTTCCCTGGGGAGCGCGTTTTTGGTTGCAGTGGACATTCGCAAAGGATCACCGACTCTAGGAAAGTGGGCCGGCATCGAAGTGTCGGCAGAAAACCGCCGCCAGGTTTGGGCTCCGGCCGGCTTTGCGCGGGGCTTCTGTGTGCTTTCCGATTTCGCAGAGATTCAATACAAATGCACCGGAATTTACAGCAATAAAGCGGAATCCGGAATTCTCTGGAATGATCCGGAAATCGGAATCCAATGGCCCCTGAAGGATGTAACTCTTTCCGACAAGGATCGCAACGCGCAAACCTTGTCCCAGTGGCTGGCCCGTCCGGAATCCGCGAATTTCAAATACTGATTACTCGCTCTCGAGTTCTTAGGAGGCAGCGTGAAACTCCTCATTGCAGGTGGTGCAGGGTACGTAGGTTGCACATTGATCCCGAAGTTGCTGGACCGGGGTTACAAGGTGGACGTCGTCGACTTGTTTTGGTTTGGAAATAACTTGCCCCGCCAAGTCGGCGTGTTGAACAAAGATATTTTCCAGCTGACCCAGGAAGACTTGGAGCCTTACGACCAGGTTCTCTTTCTGGCGGGGTTGTCGAACGATCCCATGGCGGAGTATTCACCGAGTAAGAATTTCGTGTTCAATGCGGCGGCCCCGTCGTACCTCGCATACACCGCCAAAAAGGCCAAGGTGAAGCGGTACATCTACGCCAGTTCGTGCTCCGTTTACGGCTATACGGAAAATGAGCTGTACGATGAAACACGCCCGGTCAGCTCCAGCTATCCCTACGGCATCTCAAAACTTCAGGGAGAACAAGCCGCTCTGCAGCTGATCGACAACGATTTTTCCGTCATCTCCTTGCGCAAGGGAACCATCTCCGGCTACAGCCCGCGCATGCGTTTCGATCTGATCATCAACACCATGTTCAAGAACGCGATGAAAGAACATGTGATCACCATCAACAACCCTTCCATCTGGCGGCCGATCCTCAGCATTCAGGATGCAGCCACGGCCTACATCCGGGCCATCGAAGCAAACAGCAAGATTTCGGGCGTCTTCAACGTCGCGTCCGGGAACTACACCGTGGGCGAGGTCGGCGATCTGGTGAAGGCCGCCATTGAAGAGCGGATGGGGATTCCGATTCGCCTCAACATCAAGCACATTCAGGATTTTCGCAATTACAAGGTGAGCATCGAGAAAGCCAAGAACGTGCTGAGCTTCCATCCCACCGACGACCTGAAGTCCATCGTTACGAACCTGATCGACAACATGGAAAAATTCAAAGACTGGGACAACCCCATGTATTCGAATATCGCGATATTCAAATCCATCGATACGGACGTGGAAATTCATTCGATGGTGAAGGCGCACTAACTATGAAAGTTGCGGTTATCGGCGCGAACGGCCAGCTTGGCGCAGACCTGGTCGCCGCTTTTTCGCAGAACGGTGATTCCGTTCAGGGCCTCACCCACGCGGACATTGAAATCTCGGACGTTCATGCAACTTCTCGCGTGCTGCAGGAATCGCGGCCAGAGATTGTGGTCAACACGGCGGCGATGCACCACGTGGAAAATTGCGAACGCGAGCCGGAGAAAGCGTTTGCCGTGAACGCCATTGGCGCCCGAAACCTCGCCAGCGCCACTCGCGAGTTGGGCGCAGTTCTGATGCACGTGAGCACCGACTACGTTTTTGACGGTTCCAAGATGGCCCCGTACGTTGAGGGGGACAATCCGCTGCCGTTGAACGTTTACGGCATCGCCAAGCTGGCGGGAGAGCACTTTGTCCGCGCGACCACCGAAAAACACTTCATCGTGCGCACTTCCGGCATTTATGGAAAGAGCCCCTGCCGCGCCAAGGGCGGGCTTAACTTCATTGAACTGATGTTGAAGCTTGCCCGGGAGCGCGGCGAAGTGAAGGTGGTCGATACCGAGTTTGTTACGCCGACTTCTACTGCCGAACTCGCCCAACAAATCGTGCGGCTCAGCCGCTCCAGTCACTACGGGCTTTATCACGCGACCGCGGAAGGCAGCTGTTCGTGGTATGAATTTGCCCGGGAGATCTTTGCGATGACGGACACGCCTGTTCGCTTACATGTCGCAAGTCCAAACGAATTTCCCGCTAAGGTGCCCAGGCCAAAATATTCGGTTCTGGAAAATCAGGCTCTGAAAGCGCGCGGTTTGAACATCTTCAAACCCTGGCAGGAAGGTTTGCAAGCGTACCTGAAGCAGCGTGCCGCGGCCTCCTCTCAGACTGCTGGGGTCTGACCGAGGAGTCCTGCCGGGGAATCCATTTCGCACCAGATTAGCCGCAATTCTCTCCCGATGGGGAAATGACAACTTCTCCTGCAGCCTGCAAGAGATCCTCCCGAAACGTTAATTTCGCTGCCACAGCACAACTCATCGAAATGAATCCAAACTCCATACAAGAGCAAACTGTTCCCAAGAATCGTGCCAATGGGAGCAAGGTGGCCCTGAAATCGGGCAGAAAAAAGATTTGGATCGATCTCGACAATTCTCCTCACGTTCCGTTCTTCCTGCCGATTATCGAAGGTCTCGAAAAGGCTGGTTACGAGGTCTTTCTCACAGCCCGGGATTCCTACCAGGTTTGCGAGCTGTTGCGGCTTCATCATCTCGATTGCCAGGTGGTGGGAAAACATTACGGGAAAAAGTGGATTCTGAAACTGTTGGGGACTGCGTTGCGAGCGATTCAACTGTTGCCGCTCGCGATGAAAGAGTGGCCGGATCTGGCGGTTTCGCACACTTCCCGGGCACAATTCCTGGTCGCCTCGCTGCTCCGCATCCCGACCGTGGTCATGTTTGACTACGAATTCGTTACCGCCACCGGATTTTTGCAGCCCAATTGGATCTTTGTGCCTGACGTGATCCCGGAGGATCGCGTGTCTCAGCAGCCAGGGCATTTGCACCGCTATCCCGGCTTGAAGGAAGACGTATACGTGCCACGATTCAAACCCGATCCTAATTTCAGAAAACAGCTGGGAGTGGGTGAAGGCGAGATCATGACGACGGTGAGGCCGCCCGCTACGGAAGCCCACTATCACAATCCGGAAAGCGAGACATTTTTCGAGGAGAGCCTCCGGTTTCTTCTGGAGCATCCTGAAATCCGCGTCGTCCTTCTTCCGCGAAATCACGCTCAGGCCGATTTTCTTAACTCCCATTGGAGCGAGGCAATTAAAAACGGACGCATCATCATTCCTCAGCAAGCCATTGATGGCCTCAATCTGATTTGGAGTTCCGACTTCGTCATCAGCGGCGGCGGGACGATGAATCGCGAAGCGGCAGCGCTGGGCGTCCCCGTTTACAGCATTTTTCGCGGACGCATCGGCGCCGTCGATCAGGGGTTAGCCAAATCCGGCCGGCTGATCCTGATTGAAACAATCGAAGATATCCGCAACAAAATCGTTCTTCAGAAAAGATCGCCGCAGCGGCAAGATTCACAAGATCAGAGTCCCGCCCTGAATTCCATCGTTCAAGCCATTATCTCGATTGCGGAGCACGAATGCCTGCCCCAAGCCAGCTAAATTCACGCGCCACCTCGAAGCACGACGTGGCCCAGCAACACGGACCGGGCAGGAGTGACGTGCAGAGCTTGCTGCAGTTTTCGGCCCGGGGGCTGGGGGCCATGTTCGATAAAGAGAAGCAGGCGTTTTGTCATCGCCTGCTCTCCACCAACCAAGGCCTGGTGAGCGAAGGAATCTCGCCCCGCTACACGATCATGACCCTGCTCGGGCTGAAGGAGTGGGAATCTGCCGGCGGCAAGTCGTCCTTTGACCTTCGCGCGATTTACAGCTCCTTTGTTCGCGACGCAAAGTGGATTGACGGGGCCGGTGATACCGGTCTGCTGCTGTGGCTGATCGCCGCTTTTGAGCCAAATGATGTTGAAAAGATATTCCATTCGCTTGATTGCAAAACCGCCCTGGACCGCTTCGTGGACGCGCGCGAACGCCACACGATGGAGTTGTCGTGGTTTTTGTCGGGACTGGCCCACGCGGCGGAAACCAATCCTAAGCTCACCGGCTCGCTAATGGACCTGGCGATGAAGACGTACCGCGTGATCATGGAGAATCAGGGCCAGCATGGATTCTTCGGCCACAAAGGCACGAAGAGCTCGCTTTCTGGATTTTTACGTGGTGCCATCGGGAGCTTTGCGGATCAGGTCTATCCCACCTACGCGCTTTCAAAGTTTGCGAAGGCATTCCATGTAGAGGATGCACTGAATCCGGCCGTGGCCTGTGCAACGTCGATCTGCCGCGCCCAGGGCAAATTAGGTCAGTGGTGGTGGCTCTACGACGCCCGGAGCGGCCGAGTCTCCAGCCGGTATCCGGTGTATTCCGTCCACCAGCATGGCATGGCGCCCATGTGTTTATTCGCCGTTCAAGATGCAACGGGAAAATCATTCGAAGAGCCCCTTTATAAGGGTCTCGCCTGGATATACGGCTCCAATGAACTGGGTGTCGATATCAGGGACGCGAACCAGACCTTGATTTGGCGGTGCATTCTTCCCAAGAACCGTAGAAGCAAATTCTGGGACATCGCCGTTAACGCCATCAAGCCGAGCAATTCCGAGGACCAGCGGCGTCCGCTGGAAGTGCTTCACGAACAGAGGCCGTACGAGTATGGCTGGTTGCTGTATGCGTTTGCGAAGCACTCCCCGTCCGATGAATTTCCTTCGAACTCGTAGTCCGCTCCAGCTGGCGGTTGCAAAGCGAGCTAGATAGACCATGAATACGAAAAAAACCGCGAAGGTCTTTACCGTCGTTGGCGCGCGTCCGAACTTCATGAAGGCGGCGCCCATCCTGGCGGCGATTCGCGAACACAACGAGCATATTGCGAAATCAGCCGCCTCGGCCGGCGATGCGAGTAAGCCGATTCAATTGGAATCCGTTCTGATCCATACCGGACAACACTACGACGAAGCCATGTCCGACCGGTTTTTCTCCGATTTGAACATCTCGAAGCCGGATGTGCATCTCGGCGTCGGTTCGGGCTCCCATGCGGCACAAACTGCCGACATCATGAAAAAGTTTGAAGAGGTGCTCCTTCGCGAAAAGCCCGATGCACTGGTTGTCGTGGGTGACGTGAATTCCACCCTCGGTTGCGCGCTTGTTGCCGCAAAAATCTCCTACGATGCGAAGGGCGCTCGGCCGCTGATCGTTCATGTCGAGGCGGGCCTTCGCTCCTTTGATCGCGGCATGCCCGAGGAGATCAATCGCATCCTGACGGACCATGTCGCAGACATGTTGTTTGTCACCGAAGAGAGCGGGCTGCAAAATCTCCGTGAAGAAGGCATTGCGGCCGAAAAGATGCACTTTGTCGGAAACACCATGATCGATTCCTTGCTTGCCTTCCGGGGCAAAGCGGACGCATCCCCCATCCTGGACAAATTGGGGCTCCGGAATGGAGCGTCGAATCACGGCTCAACGATTACCCCGATGCGTTATGCGTTGCTTACGCTTCACCGGCCTTCAAACGTTGACCAGCCGGGCACTCTTGCGAATGTGCTCGAAGGGCTGGAGGAATTGTCCCACGCGTGTCCCGTGGTTTTCCCGGCGCATCCGAGAACGCAGAAAAGAATTGCAGAATTCGGATTGGAACGTTTCTTCGAGACCAAGAACGGCAATGGCCGCGACTCCCTCCCGTCTGCTCAGGCCAATGGCCGCATCCGGATGATCGAACCGCTCGGCTATCTGGATTTCATGTGCCTTATGGCGAATGCCGCCGTCGTGGTAACCGACTCCGGAGGCATTCAGGAAGAGACCACGTGCCTCGGAGTGCCCTGCGTTACCGTCCGTGAAAATACGGAACGCCCCATTACGGTGAAAGTCGGAACGAATGTCCTTGCGGGCACCCGCAAGGAAGGCATCCGTCAAGCAACGCGTCGCCAACTGGAGTCGAGAGGCAAGGGCGCTGTGCCGGAGAAGTGGGACGGCAAGAGCGCTCAACGAATTGTTACTGCGATTTGCGAAGCACTGGAGAAGAAGTCCTTACTTTGAGGTTCCAGGCCTGTGATGATTGGTCCTAGCCGCGAAACTGTAACCGACCGCCCCAGCGCCACGTTTCATAGGCAACGGTCATCCACCATGGCGCAATATGTGGTCATAACCCCAGTTCGGGACGAGGAAGAATTCATCGCAGATACGCTGGAGTGTGTCATCCGGCAGACCATGGCTCCTGCCGAATGGGTCATCGTCGATGACGGATCTTCCGACGGAACTCCGGCCATCTTGGATCGCTACGCCTCGCAGTATCCTTGGATCCACGTCATCCACAGGCTGAACCGGGGTTTTCGTAAATCCGGCGGTGGAGTGATGGAAGCGTTCTATGACGGCTACAAGGCCATCCGCTGCACCGATTGGGAATTCGTCGTGAAGCTTGATGGAGACTTGAGTTTTGCCCCGGACTACTTCCAAAAATGCTTTGAGTATTTCCGCCAGGAGCCCGCGCTTGGCATCGGCGGCGGCGATATTTATCACGACATCGACGGGCACATGAAACTCGAGTCAAACCCTATCTTTCATGTGCGCGGTGCGACCAAAATCTACCGGAAGGCCTGTTGGGAGGCCATCGGCGGGCTCTGGATGTCCGCTGGTTGGGACACCATCGACGAAGTTAAAGCCAACATGCTTGGCTGGAAGACTTATAGCTTTCAGGACTTGCGCCTTCATCACCACCGCTTTACGGGGACCGCGGACGGTCTTGTGCAGGACCGCATTAAACACGGCAAAGTGTGCTATGTGTCGGGATACCATCCTCTTTTCCTTCTGGCCAGCTGCCTGCGTCGACTCAGCCAGAAGCCATATTTGATCGGCTCTGCAGCAATTCTTTACGGATATCTGAAAGCCTGCCTCACGCGGCAGTCCCGCGTCGAAGATCCCCCATACCTCGCATACATCCGCGCCCAGCAATTGAGGCGCCTTTTCGGCATGCAGACAATCTGGAAATAGGTATCCGGGTCCAGGGCAAAAGCACAAAACCATGTGTGGAATTTGCGGAAAACTGATGCTGGATGGTGAAGCGCGGGTGTCGCCCGAGCTCGTGAAGCGCATGGCGGACACTATCGTGCACCGCGGCCCGGACGATGAAGGCTACTATGTGGCGGGACCTGTTGGTCTGGGA
>DATJXZ010000003.1:0-4004 GCA_035499815.1 Candidatus Solibacter sp.
GCCCGGAATTGTTCGATCAACATCACTTTGGCGTCGCTCAAGTGCCCCCCACCGTCGTCCCTTGAATTTTCCTCTTTTCTTCGACTCTCTTAAACTAACACAAGTGTGTTCTAAGTGTAAAGCTCCCGCAATGCACGGTGATGGCCGTCACTTTCTCGGCCGGCGGCAATCAGTTCAGCACAACCGCGTTATAAACCATGTGAAGCAGCACGGCTGGCGCGAGCTTTCCCGTTTTCTTGAACAGCAGTGCGTTAGCTATTCCCAAAAGCGTCACCGGAAGCCAGGAAAGCGGCGGGTGATAAATGGCAAAAAAGGCCGCGCTTCCAACCACCGCGTGCCAGCCTCCCCATTCGCGGTCCAGCGCCCGGTAGAGCAGTCCACGGAACAAGTACTCTTCCGCAAACGGCGCAAACCCCACCGCCATCACCATGTAGAAAAGCTTCAGGTCCGGTATTTTTGCCATCGCCTCCTGGGCTTTGCGCAGCAATTCCGCGGTCGAGGGAATGTGCCACAGCACAGCAGTGTACCCCTTGGCCAGCAAAGCCAGCGCTAGCCCTCCCATCGCGCCTAGCAAGAACATGCGCACAATTCCCCACTCTTTGAAAAGATTAACTTGCCACGTCTGGGCTTGGTCCCCTGGAGTTGGCTTCCAATTCCAAACTTCTTGCGAAGTGACGCCACGGCCGCTCAAAAAATGCGAGACTCCAAACGCAACCACCACGGCAGAAATGCCATAACTCATGGCCATCACCACCGCGCGGCTCTCTGGCCCCATGAATGGGAACAATATCCCGGACAACACCGCCATCAGTTCCACCATGATGCTGATGGCAATCATCGCGTGCATCAGCGTTGGTGGCGGAGGCACCTTCTCTGACCACGGGTCGTACAGATAAGGCAGCCGTGCCCGGAAGTTCTGCCACATGGCCGCCGCCGTCAGATACGAATACACGATGCCCACTACGGCCAGTTGCCAGCGCTGGGTCAGGACTCCAATCGAAAACGTCAGCATGCCGAGCTGCGCCGCCCACCGCCGCCCGGCTGGAATCTTCTCCGGTTCGCCAGACGAGGAAGTCACGGTCACCAGCGTCACCGTCTTCTCCGCCATGCTCCGGCTGAAAACGAACCATCCGACCCCTACGAGCAAAACCTTGTACCAGCTCTCCGGATACAGAAACACGGCATAACTGAGGACTAACACCACCAAGCCGGTGGCGATCAACGACCACAACCACGCTTTCGCCTTCAGCAGGCTCTCCAATCCACGGGGCCAGGTCAGCGCAATCCACAGCGCGGTTCCTTCGGAGGAAAGCGATTTGGGCCCCAGCACCCAAAGAAAGTAGGTGCCGAAAAGGATGGCCGCTCCGCATAGATAATTCCATGCGTCCTGCGCGTGACCCAAAATACCGCGCAGGTTGAACGCCTGATAACTCGCCACCGTCAACGGGATCAGGATGGTCTGGACAATCGCGCTGCGATCCCGAATGAACCACAAGAATTCTTTGCGATATAGCGGCTCCCGGCCAAAGGCGGCTTTTCCCCCTTTCGTTCTCGTAGGCCCCGTATCCGCACTTGAGAAATTGCCGCTGAGCCCTTGCTGCGTCCCCCAAACGCTGAACCACACTGAGCCGGCAATCGCTATTCCGGCCGCCAGGTCGCAGGTGACGACGCCACGAACAAACGAAAAGTTGCCGTCGGGTGCTCCCCCCAGAAACATGCGCAACGACGGCCAGGGAAGCCGCGCAAGAAATTCGAGCGGCGCCAGCGCCGCATTCACGATTTTGGGAATCAGGAGAATGGCCAGAAAAAACAGCATCATGGACGCATAACCAAGCCACCCCATCAACCCCATCACTGCCCCTCGCCTTCGTGCCGAGCACCGCAGGAGCACTCCGATTTCCAAGCTTTTTCCGACGCACGCCGTTGCTACAATTACGGGAATGCCAATTACAAAAGCGGCCAGAATTCCCAGGTTCAGGTCGTATACAAAACCATACAAAAACCCGACAAAAAGAAGCCCTCCCCAATAGATGGGATTCGCCGCGATAGGCGTGAGCATCTCCGAAAAAAAGGCCGCCCCTGGCGGCACCGGGTGGGAGAAAATCCACTCCCACATAGGATGCCTGCGACGCTGGAGATCGAGTTCCACACCCTCTCCTTGGAAGATCAGCATAACCGCCCACCATAGCAGAACTAGCGAACCGAGCATTTCCGAGAGCGGGCTGGATTGGGCCAATGCTGTCAACCCGGGCGATGCCTCGCTTCGCGTAACCAGATCCCGCGTCCCGTGGGCGTGAATGACATCGCGAAGTTTCTTGGCGATGGCGCTCTTGTTCCCGCCATATCTCTCTTGCAAGCGCTCGGCCTCCGCGGAATACGCATAGTCATCCAAGAACTCATCCAGGTTTCTTTTTGTTTCCTCTGCGTTCCTCTCCGCGTCCTTCGCGAAATCCCGAAAGGTCTGCGTGACGACGACCTTGCCTTGCTTTTCGATCTCGGCCCGTTGTCCCGCCTGCACGGCAATCTGCACCACATAGGCTGCGCCGACGTTGATTCCGCACATCACTAGCACTAGAAACAAAAAGCCCAGGCCGCCCCAGTTCGTCCCACTTCCCCCTGAGCGGCTCTGTAGTAGCTGCTTTTGGCGGGTCTGCCGGCCCTTGGACCGTTTCCACGCGGCCCCCAACAATAGCCCTACGGTTGTCCAGAAGGTGGGTTGTTTTCGGCTGGCGTACCTCATCGCTGGGGTGGCCGGGCCGTCAATTTCAGAAAAATGTCTTCCAGGCTCTCTTCGCCGAAGGAAGCGCGCAACTCCTCCAGCGAGCCATTCGCCACAAGCTTTCCTTCATTGATAATCACGGCGTGCGAACAAAGGCGAGTCACATGATCCATCAGGTGGGTGGAAAACAGCACGGTGGTCCCGCGCTGCGCCGTCTCAAAAATCAGGTCGTAAAACAGTCGTGTCGATTCCACGTCCAATCCATTCGTCGGCTCGTCCAGAACCAGAAGCTTGGGCTCGTGCAACATGGCCAGCAGCAATCCCAGTTTCTTTTTCATTCCGCGCGAATAATCTTCCGCGTAATGGTCCAGATCCTCCGCTAGCCGCAACTTCAAAATCAGCGGAATAACCCGCAACATCGCGGAGTCGACGTCTAGCCCGTGCATCGCCGCGCTTAGCTCCAGAACCTCCCGTCCGGACAAATACGAATAGAACACCGGCTCATCGGGCAAGAAACCGATCAACCGCTTGACCTCCACCCTGTCCTCAAACGCGTCCTTCCCGTCGATGGTCAAATTTCCGGTCGTAGCCTTCAGGATTCCCATCAACAAGCGAAACAGTGTCGTCTTCCCCGCGCCATTCGGCCCGAGCAGCCCGCAAATCTGGCCGGAGGGCACAAAGAACGAAACGTCCTTGAGCGCGGTTTTCGAACCGAAGGATTTAGTTACCTGGTCAATTTGCACGATCAAGGCGGGTCTATTGAACGGACCGCTTTGCGGAGGAGTACTTACAGTATTTCCCGGAGACTCCATATGGCCGTCGGACACGTTGGGTACCAGTCGTTGACGTTAGCGCTGAGCATACAACAGAATCGGTTGAAATCGTAGGCTCCGGTGATGCACAAGTTCCCTTTCTTCGGGCGAAACACCAGAGACGTGTTCTCTCGCTATTAGCCCTTCACAGCACAAACCATATCTCGACCGTGGTAAAGTAGGCCGGGAGGAACGAACATGAAGAATAAACTCGCAATTGGTGTGGCACTCATCGCGGTTTTCGCAAGCGCGATTGCAGTCGTCGGGCAGCAGGACAAATCAAAGCGGCCGAGCCCGCCGGCGCAGGCGAAGTTCGACCTGGGTGGTGGCACATCCATCACCATCGATTACTCCAGCCCGCGCGCCAAGGGCCGCAAAATTTACGGCGGCGTAGTCCCGTTCGGTGAAGTCTGGCGCACCGGCGCCAACGAAGCCACCACCTTCGTCACCACCGCCGATCTCAACGTTGGCGG
>DATJXZ010000004.1:0-89692 GCA_035499815.1 Candidatus Solibacter sp.
AGTGGACATCACGGACCCGCGGAACGGCAAGCTGACGCCCGTGATTGCGACGGAGCCGGGATATTTTTCGACGGCGGGAATCGCGATGCTGAAGGGGCGCGACTTCAGTGAACACGACGACATGCAAGGAGCGATGGCGGGAATCGTGAACCAGGCGGCTGCGGAGCAGATGTGGCCGGGCGTGGATCCTATCGGGAAGCATATTCATTTTTTGGGAGAGACGTGGGACATCGCGATCGTGGGCGAGGTGGCGACGGTCAAATACCAGACGATGGGCGAGCCGCCGCAGGCGATCGTCTACTTGCCGCTGAAACAACATTACTCCGGGCAGGTGGTGCTGTATGTGCGGACCAAGGGCAATCCGGAGAAGGCGATTCCGAGTGTGCGAAGCACGGTGCAAGCGCTGGGGCCGGCGGTTCCGCTGCTGAATGTTCAAACGGTGCAGCAGGTGCTTGTGGATTCGCTGACGGCGCCGCGGATCGGAGCGGAGTTGCTGGGCGGCTTTGGGATACTGGCGCTGGTGCTCGCTGCGATGGGGACATACGGCGTGATGTCGTATTCGGTGAGCCAGCGAACGCAGGAAGTTGGCATCCGCATGTCGCTGGGCGCACAGCCTCGCGATGTGCTTCGGCTGATCTTGGCAAACGGGATGGCGATGGTTTGCGCGGGCGTGGTGGCCGGGCTCGCATTCTCCACGTTTCTCGCGCGCAGCATAAACAGCTTACTGTATGGAATCGGAGCGTTCGATGCCCCGAGCTTTTTGATTACTGCGGGGCTGCTTGTCGTGGTGGCACTTGCGGCGTGTTATCTTCCGGCGCGTCGGGCGATGCGCGTTGATCCAATTATTGCGTTGCGGTACGAGTAACCGCTGCCGGTAGATGGCCCGAAGAGGGCGGGCTGCGAGGCCTAATTCATCCGCGGCCGGATACTAGGCCTTATCTTTTCGCTGTCCTTCCAAGTTGCGCCCGGAGTACGGGCGGCGGCGTAGAGGCCGAGGACGCGCAAATCGCTGGTGGCTTTGCGGACCTCGGCGAGAGCGGATTCGAGATCGGAAGAGGATTCCGCTTCGAGATCCAGGAAAAATTGATATTCCCAGGGACGGCCGTGGATGGGACGGCTTTCTATTTTTTGGAGATTGACGCCATGTTTTGCGAAGGGCTCGAGTGAAGCGAGAAGCGCGCCGGGACGGTGCGCCAGGCGCATGGCGATGGACATCTTGTGCGCGTCGGGAGCCGGGGATGGGAATTCGCTGGCGGGGCGAAGCAAGAAAAAACGGGTGAAATTTTCGGCATTGTCCTGGATGCGGGCAGCAAGGATGAGGCCGCCGTAGTGTTCGGCGGCGCGGCGGGCGGCGATGCCCGCGCAGGTTTTGTCACCGAGAGCGATGGCTTCGCGCACGCTTCCGGCGGTGTCTTCGGCGGGAACGCGCTTGAGGTGCGGATGCATGACGAAAAATCGTTCGCATTGAGCTAGCGCCATGGGATGGGAAGCGACGGAGCGGAGGCCTTCGAGCGACGCGCCGGGACAGCCGATGAGATAGTGCTCGATTGGCAGAATGGTTTCCGCAGTGATAGTGAGGGCGCTTTCGAGGAGAAGATCGTAGACGCGGACGACCGGACCGGCGAGAGTGTTCTCTACAGGGGCGAGGAGAGCGTCGGCAACGCCTTCGCCAATGGCGCGAAAAGCAGCGTCGAAAGTAGGGCGAGGCACAGTGACGATGCCTTCGCCGAGCAGTTGGATTGCGGCCTCTTCGCTGAAGGCGCCGGGTTCACCCTGAAATGCAACGCGCATTTCATGGATGATAGCATCCCTCGGCAGGGACGCGGTGGGAACCGCTTTTGCGCCCGGTCCCGCAGTATGGCGGAGCGAGCCACCTTGACTGCGGAATCAAAAAGAGAAAATTGGAAAGCAGGCTGCTGCAGGAGGGGGCGCGGTATACTGCGCAGAAGGAGAGAGCAAATGAAAGTGGAAAGACCGGAGGCCGGGGAGTATGCGGCGTACTACGAGAAGTACATTGCGCTTGTGCCTGGAAATGATGTTGTGGCCGCGTTGGATACCCAGCGGGTACAGACGATGCAATTGCTTGCGGGGCGGAGCGAACGGGAAGGCAACTTTCGGTATGCCGCGGATAAGTGGAGCGTGAAGGAAGTGCTGGGACACTTGAGCGACTCCGAGCGAATTTTTACATACCGTGCGCTGCGCATCGCGCGCGGGGACCGCACTCCGATGGAAGGATTCGAACAAGACGATTACGTGCGCGGCGGCGGATTCAATGAGCGGCCGCTCTCGAGTCTGGCGGAGGAGTTTGCGCAAGTGCGAAGCGCGAGCCTAACGCTGTTTAGGTCGTTTGGAAAAGAGATGTGGCTGCAGCGCGGGACGGCTAACAAGAATGAGGTTAGCGTGCGGGCGCTGGCCTATATCACGGCGGGGCATGAGCTACATCACCGGCAGATACTGGAGGAGCGATACTTTTCGGCTATCCCGCGCGCCTGAAATAGGTGGTTCGCGAGCCAGGGCCGTGCTTGTGTTTAGGCTTAAGAAGAAAATAAAACAGAATGGCCGCGAGCGTAATGCTGGTAGCTGCAGCAAGGACGCCAATGGCTTGCGCGTCCAATGGGTGTGCGAAGGCTTCGCGGAGAATGTAGAGCCCCAGCAGGAGGAAAAGCAAAGCAAGAAAGCTGATTAAGCCCCCAAACGTCCGCGCCAGGCCTCCGCGAATGACAAGAGGCTTAGCGTGATGCGAGGCGGACCGGGGAATGGTTTCCGCGCGCATGACTCACCCCTTGCCCGAGGCGCCTGGCGCTGAGAGCGGTTCCTCGATGCGGAGAAATTCGAGATAGGTGAGATGCGGCGGTACGTATTTCTTCTTCATGGGCGCGCCGCAGACACAGCGCGGATTGGAGCCGTCGCTCACGCTGTCTGATTGAACCAGGATTTCACAATGGCAGGCTGGATTCGTGCAATGCCAAAGCTCTCCAAATCTCATCATCATGTGCCTGTTCCTCCCTTGAGTTCGGGGTTGCTGGGATCGCCGGTCAGGCGGCTCAGGCCCGGACAACACTTAAGTGGAGATGGAATATATACAACAGTAAATTAGAAAGTCAAGAGAAAGATTTCCACAGAGCTTAGACACTATGTAGATAACCGTGTAAAGCATTGCTGGATGGAGCGGGGGAGCGAATACTGCAAATTTAAACTCGGGATTCGTCGCCGTGGGCTGCCAACCACTGTATGCAGCAGAGCGACCTGCGCGAACCCGGTGGACGGAGTCAGGTTGCGGGGGCCGCGTGCGGCTGCTAAAATTCAGGGTTTGCGGGGTTGCCGGCGCTCCCGCCAGAGGGATAGGGTCTTTGCCGGCGAGGTGTTCCGCAAAGTTCGTTGACATACGCAGCCAGACCGATAGGAAGTGCAACCCCAAAGCGGTCCCAAGAACACGCAAACGCGCGACAGCCGAAGAGATGGCGGAACGTGGAATGACCGGCTGAGCGGCTTGGGCCGCTGCGGAAGGGAGATCACGAGTGGCAAAGTATGATGTGGCGATTATCGGAAGCGGTCCCGGCGGCTATGTGGCGGCGATCCGTGCGGGCGAACTAGGATTGAAGACGATCGTTGTGGAGAAGGATCCGTTTCTCGGAGGGACCTGTCTGCACGTCGGATGCATTCCGACGAAAGTCTTGCTGCATCATGCCGATGTGTACGACCACTTTAAGAACGGCGAGGAGTTGGGATTTGAAGTGAGCGGGCTGAAGATCAACTGGGCGAACATTTTGGCGCGCAAAGACAAGATCGTAAAGAAACACGCCAAAGGTATCGAGTACCTTTTCAAGAAGAATAAGGTGGAATGGGTGCAAGGGTGGGGGCGGTACGCCGGACCGGGCCGCGTCAGCGTGGATAACAACGGGAAGAAGAGCGAGATTGAGGCGACAAATATTTTGCTGGTAAGCGGATCCGAGGCGCGCGCCCTTCCGGGAATCGAGCCGGACCACAAAACCATACTGACAAACCGCTCCATTCTGGAGCTGCCGGCGATTCCGAAGACGTTGATTGTTGTTGGAGCGGGAGCAGTCGGCGTGGAGTTTGCTTCGATCTACAACACGTTTGGGACACAGGTGACGATTTTGGAGGCGCTGCCGCGCGTGGTGCCGCTGGAAGACGAAGAAGTTTCGGCAGAATTGGAGAAGGACTTCAAGAAGAAGGGCATTCAGATTTTCACAGGTAGCAAGGTCGACTCGGTCAAAAAGGATGCGACGGGCGTCACGGTTTCCTTCAAGGATAAAGACGGAAAGCCGCAAACACTGCAGGCGGAGAAGTTGTTGCTGGCCGTGGGGCGCAAGCCGATGACAGAGAATTGCGGCCTGGAGAAATCGAAGGCTAAATTGGAGCGCGGGTTTGTGCTGACCGGCGCCAACGGAGAGACCGACGAGAAAGGCTTGTACGCGATCGGGGACATCGTTGCGGGCATGCCGCTATTGGCGCACGCTGCGATGATGGAGGGGATTGTAGCCGTCACACATATCGCGGGGAAGAAGACGCAGCAGATTTTGAAGACGCGCATCCCCAATGCTACTTATTGCGAGCCGCAGATCGGTTCGATTGGTTTGACGGAGAAGCAGGCGCGCGAAGCGGGATACGCCGTGAAAACGGGGAAGTTTCCGTTTGTGGGGAACAGCAAGGCAACGATTCTGGGAAATCACAACGGGTTCATCAAAGTGGTTTCGGACGAGAAGTACGGCGAGGTGCTGGGGATTCATATTATCGGGCCGCTGGCGACGGAGATTTTGTCCGAAGCGGCGGCGACGTTGAACCTCGAGGGAACCATCGACGACATGATGAACATGATTCACGCCCATCCGACGGTGTGGGAAGGCATGGGAGATGCGTTTGCGAGCGTGCGGGGATTGCAGATTAACGTTTGAAGAAGTGACTGGCGATTTGTGACAGGTGACTGGTGAGGAGCTGCCTGATTTTCGACCTGGGATCGATGGGATACGCGGAAGCGTACGCGCTGCAGAAGCGCGTGGTGGCGGCGCGTAAGGCGGATGCGATTGAGGATGCGCTGCTGCTTTGCGAGCACCCGCCGGTGATTACGCAGGGGCGGAATGGGAAGCGCGAACATCTATTGGTTTCCGAGAAAATCCTGCGGCAGCGGAATGTGGAGTTTTATGATTCCAGCCGCGGGGGAGACATCACGTACCACGGACCGGGGCAGATCGTGGGCTATCCGATTTTGCAGCTCGGCGGGATGCGCAAGGATGTGGTGTGGTACGTACGGATGCTGGAAGAGGTCATGATCCGAGCGACGGCGGAGTTTGGGATTGCGGCGTTCCGCGTGGAAGGCCGGACCGGTATTTGGGTTAGCACGACGGACGGGCAGGAAGAGAAGCTGGGAGCCATCGGCGTGCACATCAGCCGGTGGGTGACGTCACACGGATTTGCGTACAACGTTTCGACAGATTTGCGAAATTTTGATTTGATCGTCCCTTGCGGTATAGCTGGCCGGAAAGCGACTTCGCTGGAGAAATTGCTGGGACGTGCTGTGAATGTAGCGGAAGTGAAGCCACGGATTGCGGAACATTTTGGACTAGTGTTTGGAATGGGAATGCAGCCACGGTCGAGGGAAGAATTGCTTGAGAAGCTGGAACAGGCCGACGTGGGTGTAGAGGTGGCAGTTTAGTGGGCGCGCGCGGACATTGTGGGCAGGTTGCCATGGTTGACTTGGAGCGCAGACTGAAGTCCGTGCTACGGGAGCGGGAATGAAGAAGGAACTGACGCGGCAGCAATACCTGGACCTGTACTACTACATGCGGCTGAACCGCGCCGTGGAAGACACCATGGTGAAGCTCTTCCGGCAGAACAAAATTGTCGGAGGGCTTTATTCGAGCCTGGGACAGGAAGCGATTTCGGTGGGAACGGCGTACGCGCTGGAGAAAAAGGATTGGCTGGCGCCGATGATCCGCAACATCGGGGCGTTGCTGGTGAAAGGCGTACCGCCGCGAGACGTCTTTATGCAGCACATGGCCAAGTACGATTCACCGACCAAGGGAAAGGACGGCACAAGCCATTTCGGTGATTTGGAGAACTTGCACATCGTTTCGCCGATTTCGATGCTGGGCGATTTGATCCCCGTGATGACCGGCGTGGCGATCGCCGGGCGCTATCTGGGGCAGAAAATTGTGACCATGACATGGATTGGGGACGGCGGAAGCTCGACCGGCGTGTTTCACGAAGGCTTGAACTTCGCCGCGACGCAGAAGGCCCCGTTTGTGCTCATCCTGGAAAACAATCTTTGGGCCTACTCGACGCCGGTGAAGCGGCAGGTGCCACTTGAAAATCTGGCGGATCGCGCGAAGGCGTATGGGATTTCGAGTTATTCGATCGACGGTAACGATGTGGTCGAAGTTTTTACGACGGCGAGGGAAGGGGTAGCGAGGGCACGGGCTGGCGAGGGCCCGATCCTGATCGAGGCCAAGTCGTTTCGCCGTTTGGGCCACGCGCAGCATGACCCAGCGGAATATGTGCCGAAGGAGATGCGCGCTTACTGGGAAGCGCGAGATCCCATCACGTTGTATGAAAAGTTTCTGATGGACGAGAAGTTGCTTGATGCAAAGAGCAGGAAGGAAGTGGAGGAAAAGATTGAGACGTTGCTCGCCTCCGAACGGGAGTTCGCCGAGAATTCTCCGATGCCGCCGCCGGAGTTTGCCGAGACTGGTGTCTATTGCACCGGCGACGAATGCCACAAGATCCGCCCGAAATGGGAGCGGCCCCTTGCGGAGGTGACGCCGCCGAAGTCGAGCGTCAAAGCGGTTTGGACGGTCGCGGGATTCGGGTCGGGAAAGAATTCCGGTGGCGGGAACGCGCCCATTCATTTTGGAGACATTAAAACTACGATTGAGGCCCCGGAGACCGAGGCTTCGAAGAAGAACGGATCCAAAGCCAGCGGCAAACCGGCCGCGAAGAATGCCGCGAATGCGGCCGCAGCTTCGGCAGCCACGAGAAAGGCGCGGAGGTAACTATGGCGCCCATTCGTACGGCCGAAAACGGAACGCAGATTACGTTCCTTGAAGCGATCAAGCAGGCCATGTTCGAAGAGATGGAGCGCGATCCGGCAGTAGTGTTGCTCGGCGAGGACATCGGCGTGTATGGCGGGGCGTTCAAGACCAGCGAGGGACTGTTGGAGCGGTTTGGCTGGGAACGAGTGATCGATACGCCCATCAGCGAAAGTGCCATCATCGGCGCGGCTTGCGGCATGAGCTACATGGGGCTGCGGCCGATTGCGGAGCTGCAGTTCATCGACTTTATCGCGTGTGCGTTCAACCAGATCACGAATTTCGTGGCCAAGGGGCATTATTTGTGGAACGCGCCGGCGCCTATGGTGATGCGCGGACCTGCGGGCGGGGGCGTGCACGGGGGGCCGTTTCATTCGGCGAATCCAGAGATGTATTTCGTGCACACGCCGGGACTGAAAGTGATTTACCCTTCGACGCCCTACGACGCGAAGGGGCTGCTGAAGGCGGCGGTTCGCGACAACAATCCGGTCCTTTTCTTCGAGCACAAATTTCTTTACCGGCGGATTAAGGGCGAAGTTCCGAGCACGGATTACACTGTGCCGATCGGCAAGGCTGTTGTGCGGCGCGAGGGCAAACACCTGACCATTGTTTCCTACGCGGCGATGATGCACACCTCTCTCGAAGCAGCCGAGGCGCTGGCGAAAGAGGGCATCGAGGCGGAAGTGATCGATCTGCGGACGCTGCTGCCGCTCGATGAAGAGACGATTTTGCAGTCGGTGAAAAAAACGAACAAATGTTTGGTGGTGCACGAAGACACCAGGACGGGCGGAATCGCCGGCGAGATTGCGGCGATTCTCTGCGAAAAAGCCTTCGGCGATTTGGATGGGCCGCTGATGCGGGTGACGGCGCTGGATACCCCGGTGCCTTACGCGCCGACGCTCGAGGAACATTTTCTGCCGAACGCGAAGAAAGTTTTTGACGCCGCGAAGGAGCTTGCGCGGTATTAGGCGATATTTTCAGGGGCGTCCTGACATTTGAATTGTTGACCCGGAGGAGAAAGCAAATGGCCACAGACGTAGTCATGCCGCAGATGGGCGAAAGCATTTTTGAAGGGACGATCACCAAGTGGCTCAAGAAGCCCGGCGATAAGGTCGAACGGGACGAGCCCTTGTTTGAAATCTCGACGGACAAAGTGGATGCGGAAATTCCCTCGCCTTCGGCTGGCGTTCTGAAGGAGATCAAGGTCAACGAAGGGCAAACCGTGCCGATTCAGACGGTCGTGGCGGTGATTGACGGCGCAGGCGGCGGAGCGGCGGCAGCACCGGCTCCAGCGAAAGCGGCAGCGCCAACGCCCGCGCAGGCTGCCGCAGCGGTTGCGCCGCCTCCTCCTCCGGCACCGAGACCCGCAGCAGCAGCGGTATCGGCGCCAGCAATGCCCGCCGCCGCGCCGCAGCGACCCGCGGGCGAGCGCATTCATAGCTCACCGCTGGTGCGCCGAATGGCTGCGGAACATGGCATTGATCTGGCGACTGTACCCGGAACGGGCGCAGGCGGGCGCATCAGTAAACAAGACATCGAAGCTGCAATTGCAGGTGGCGGAGCTCCCGCTGCGGCACCTCCAAGCGTTCCGGCGGCAGTCGCGGTGCCGGTGCGTTCCACGCCGCCACCGCCTCCGCCTGCGGCGGCTCCCGCGCCACCGGCTTCTTCCGGTGGACAGGCGCACGTAGCTTTCGAAACGGCCGTTCCGCGCGAGAAGATGTATTTTGGCAACTACCAGGTCGAACCGATGAGCAACATGCGGCAGAGAATCGCCGAGCACATGCTCGCGTCGAAGCGAGTTTCTCCGCACGTCTACTCGGTGGACGAAGTGGACATGACCAAGGTGGCCGCGCTGCGCGCCAAGGCGAAGGCGGAGTTCGAGCAACGTTATGAAACCAAGCTGACATTCATGCCATTCTTCGTGAAGGCCGCGGTCGCGGGATTGCGCGCTTACCCCACGGTGAATGCGTCGCTCGACGGAACAAACGTAGTGCTGCACAAGGAGATCAACATCGGCATCGCTGTGGCGCTCGATTGGGGGCTGATCGTACCGGTCGTGAAGGGCGCCGATGAGAAAAATGTACTCGGCATTCAGCGCACGCTGAACGATCTGGCGGAGCGCGCGCGTTCGAAAAAGCTGAAGCCCGAAGAAGTGCAGGAAGGCACCTTTTCGATCACCAATCCGGGCGTTTTCGGGGGGCTCTTCGGCTTGCCGGTGATCAGCCAGCCGAATGTGGCGATTCTAGGACTCGGGGCGATTGAAAAGCGCCCGGTGGTGATCAATGATTCTATCGCCATCCGGTCCATGTGCTACATCACGCTGAGCTACGATCACCGCGTGGTTGATGGTGCCATCGCGCACCAGTTCATGCACAAGGTGAAAGAGACGCTGGAGAACTGGTCGGAACCGGTACTTTAGAGTTTCCTTGCCCGAATAAAGCCGCGCGATTATTACAAACTAGGCGAAGCTGGCTTGGTCTAGATTAAGCATGCGTCTGATCGCCCCAATTCCTGAAATCGGACATTTGTCCGGATATGGGACAGATATTCCCGCAAATGGTCAGTTGCCAAGTTCGGTCGGATGTCGATTTTTCTCTCCGTATCCAAAACAAACGGCTTACATCAGACTAATGGTGGAATCTCTTCTGCCAATTCTTATCTGAGTCCGCTTCCGTATGGATATGCCAACCCCTCGAATCCTGATTGCCGACGATCAGCCGGATGTGTTGAACGCCCTTCGCCTCTTGCTAAAAGGGCAGGGCTATGAAACCGAGGCGGTGGCTTCGCCGGCCGAACTGTTGGGGGCCATCGCGGTTCGCGAATTTGATCTCCTGTTGATGGATTTGAATTATGCCAGGGACACCACATCGGGCCGTGAGGGCCTGGACCTGTTGAGCCATCTGAAAGAGATTGAGGACGCCCCCGCGATCGTGGTCATGACGGGGTGGGCCACCGTGGGGCTGGCTGTCGAGGCCATGCAGTATGGCGTGGCCGATTTCGTGGAGAAGCCCTGGACCAACTCGAGGCTGCTGGAGATTTTGCAAAAGCAGATTGCCCTGGGGCGAGAGCGGCGTGCGAAGCACCGGCAGGCGTCGCGGGAAAACCGGAACCACGAAGAAATCGCTCAGCAGTTTCACCAGCAGGAACGCGAAGTCGCGGAAGCGCGGTCCATCCAGCAGGGGCTTTTGCCAAAAAGCATTCCCCAGCAAGCGGGATACGAAATCGCCGGCGCGTGGCAGCCGGCGCAGAGCGTCGGCGGAGACTATTACGATGTGCTGGCCTTCGATGAATCCACGATGGGCCTGTGCATCGCCGACGTGTCGGGAAAAGGATTGCCGGCAGCGCTTTTGATGTCCAACCTGCAGGCTGCCGTGCGGGGACTGGCTTCACCCGCGCTTTCCCCGGAGGGGCTGTGCGCGCGGTTAAACGCGCTTGTCTGTCACAACACGGGCAACGACCGCTTTATTACTTTCTTTTACGCGCAACTGGATGGCACGGCGCAGCTTCTGCGGTATGCGAACGCGGGACACAACGCGCCCATCGTGCTGCACCGCGATGGCTCGCATGAGCGGCTGGAGACCGGCGGGGGAGTGCTCGGTGTTTTTCCGAATCAGAAGTTCGCTTCGGGCACGGCGAAGCTTGCACCGGGCGATCGCGTGATTCTGTTCACGGACGGGGTGACGGAGGCAACTGACGGTGCGGAGGACGAATTTGGCGAGGCGCGCCTGCTCGAATTGCTGGTAGCGCACCGCGCCGCGGCGGCTTGCTCGTTGAAGGAAAAAATCCTAGCCGCCGCAAATGCGTTCAGCGGCGGTCACTGGCATGACGACGCGACCCTGCTGGTTCTTAGCGTCGCGGACTAGAATCCGCACGCGGCGTGCAAGCCGCACTCCTCTCCTGCCTCAACTCCGCGGCAACCACGGCGCCTTCACTGCATCGTTGGCTTCAGCTTGCCAACCCACACGGCAAAATGATCGAGTGGAACGGGCTCGACACCGGCGTCGCGCAGCGTGCGGTCCACGAAGCGATTGCGGTCGTTCGGTTCCGTGAGGTCGATGTCGGTGATGGCGGCAAACTCGGTCTTGAGCGAAGACCTGGCGGCGATGCGCTCCGCCGTATAAGCCAGCACCTTGGCATCTCCCGGTGAGCGCGAGACCGGGAGCGTGTGAAGAAATCCGCGCGTGCCGTTGCGCCGGTAGCTGTAGTCGATGCGCATGGGATCGCCCGGAAATGTGAATTCCGCGGCGCGCACGGACTTCTGGATTTTGTCCCACAGGCGCGCCTGGCGAAATACTTGGGAGCAGTAGGAACGCATCTGCGCGCGCGTTCCCGGCACGCCGGCGCGCCTCGTCAGGCTCGGCACGGCGACGTGGTCTTCATAGAGCCGCTCGAGTTCCACGTCCAGATCGCTTGAAAGGACACCTTTCTGTGGGGCGAGTTGCAGGATGTTGGACAGGGTGTCGTCCCATTTGTGCAGCAATTCCTGTAAACCGCCTGTGTGGCCGTTCGAGCTGCGCGCCGATTCGAAGCGATCCTCCAGATTGTCCCGCAAGCCGCGGAGCAGGGCTTCGTCGGCCTCGGGATGCAAGCGGCGCACGCGCCGGTACTCCTCCTGTTCTTCGATGAGCCGCAGGCGCCGCTCGCCGGAATCGGGATCGAAGAGCAGGACGCCGATGTTCACCCATTCGTCGCGCACCAGATTCGGCGTATACCGCAAAATACGGTACGCGCAATTGTGTTCGACGGGTGGCAATGCAGCAGTGGTTTCATTCATGGTTCACATCCAGTTGGGAAAGGGCTGGCGATTCGATTTTTTGGCGTCCAGGATCAGTTCGGGCACACGCGGCCGGCGGCGCAGCAACTGCTCGGAGAGACGCAGCAGCGCGTCCAGATCGTCGTCGTACCAGGCCGGCGGAATGAGCCGGATGAATTCGTCGAACGCCCGTTCGGTCATTTGCATTTCCAGGCGCTCGAGCCACGGCGCGAAAGACTCCATCCCCGTCACGCCTTCGTAGACGCGATTTCGCGCGTATAGCCCGCGAAGCGGCGCGTCGGGAAAATTCCATTCTCCGGCGTTGAAACAAAACCCCTGATCAATCATCAAGGTGTTGTAAGACGATCCGCTCGCGTTCTCCGACGGGGAACCCGCCGCCGTGGAACCCGCCGGCGGCCGTTCCTCGCGAAACGGTTGCTGAAAAAAAAGCGTCTGGCGTCCGTTTGTGTTGCACGTCCACTTGTCGAAGACGAGCATGCCCGCAAACTCGTGGAGGTTAGCGACCTGCCGCAGTTGTTCATCGGGCAGAAAATCGTGCAATGCCAGCCGCCGAGGGTCGCCCGGATAGCGCGAGCCAAATTGCAAACCGGCCTCGCAGGGGATCCGCTGGCGCGGCAGTTCCATCGCCAGCTCCGGCGTCAAGCGGATAAGTTCTTCGGAGACTTCGACAATCGCCACCGGCGCCGTCGGAAGCCCCAGCCGCGCCGCCAGCTTCGTACCTAGCAGTTCATTGACCAGAATCCTGCGATGCTGCGGATTATTTTGAAACTTGACGACGTAATAGTTCCCGTCCGAGCAGCGCATCAAATGGGATTGCGCCCCGCCTCGCATCCGCCGTATCTGTTCCAGCGCCCGCAACATCCGGCGCTATGCTAACGGCATCGACTGCTTCCGGCAAGCCAGCTCTTCGCGCCCACTTGGGTTCCCGAATCGGCAGACACCTCGTGCGCATTTGGGAGGGCCGACGCGCAAGCCGGGTCCCAGATTGGTCGCGCTTCGTTTTCAAAAAGAAAAAGCCTGGGCAATCACCCAAGCTTTTTCTTTTTCTAAAGATTTCAGTCGAACACCAGCGATTAGCGGCGCTTCCTCTTTTTGGCGGGCTTCTTGGCTTTTTTCTTGGCCTTCTTCTTCGGCTTTGCCTTGGGCTTCGCCTTTTTGGCTTTGGCCTTCTTTTTCGAAGCCGCCTTCTTGGCCGGCTTCGCAGCGGGCTTGGGCGCAGCTTTCGCCGCCGGCGCCGCCGCTACCGGTTCCTCTTCCGTGATGAGGATCTCTTCCTCCTCGGTCTCCACGATCTCGTCGCCGCCGCCCAGCTCATCTTCTTCCTCCAGCCGCGACAGCTCGTTGTCGTCTTCGAAATTGTCTTTCTCGAAATCCATTGCATCCTCCCGAGGGGGGAATCCACGAGCCTTTGGCTCGTGGGACGCTGCCTCAGCTGGAGTCGCCCACTCCCCTCCGCCGCAGCGCCGTTGTTATCGTACTCCCGCAACGTTGTCAAGCATTCTGCATAATTGCCGTAAATATGCAATCTCCAAGGCAGCAGGGTTATCTTTCGTATCTAGTTGAGAGGCAGAGTCGGCCTTCGCCGTACTTTTTCAACTTATTGAATACAAACAGCTTAGTTGTGAATCGCAGCGGAGACTGGGCTCGCCGACGTGCCCGGTTTGGGAGTCTGGCGCTTCGTGCTCATTTTCCTGTGCCGCTTTGCGGGTGCTGCCTCCGGCATGCCGCCTACCGTATAAATTCGCAGAACCATTCCACGGCTTACTCGATTGGCCCTCAGGTGATTCCATTTGCGCAAATCTTCCGCCGGTACGCTGAAGCGGTCCGCCACTCCACTCAACGTATCTCCTCTGCGAACACGATAATGCACCAGCCGGCGCTTGGTTTCCGCGGAAGGAGCGGCGGGAATGATCAACTTCTCTCCAACATCCAGCGCCGCATGCCGCTCCATATTGTTAGCTGCCGAGATGGCTTCGGCCGTCACGCGATATTTCTTGGCGATGGACGTCAGTGTCTCGCCCGCTTCGATTCGATGGCGGCGCCAACTCACCCACTTGTCCGGGGGAATGTCCGCAATCTCCGCGGAGAATCGCTCCGCTGTGCCTGCCGGCAGATGCAGTTCAAAAGAAGGATCGTCGGGCGTCACGAGACGCAGCAAGGAGGGATTAAGATTGCGCAAAGTTTCGACGTCCACGTCAATGGTTTCCGCCACGAGGCGCAGGTCGATCGCGCGGCCGGGTTTCACAACATCAGTGGGCACGGGCTGCTCCGGATCCGCTTCTATGCCGTAGTGCGCCGCGTCCTTGGCGATCAGGGTTAGCGCCAAAATAATGGGCACGTAATTTTTCGTCTCTCGCGGAAGCACGTTGCGCCGGTAAAGTTCCCAGAAATCGGCGTAGCCCGTGCGCTCGATGGCCTTCTGCACATTTCCCGGACCGCAGTTGTACGCCGCCATCGCCAGATACCAGTCGCCGAATTGCGCATAAAGATCGCGCAAATGCTGCGCGGCCGCGCGCGTGGCTTTTTCCGGATCCTGCCGCTCGTCCACCCACCAGGTATGCCGCAGGCCATATTCCATCCCGCGATACGCGACGAACTGCCACATTCCCCGGGCTCCGGCCCTCGATAACGCCAAGGGCTGAAAGGCGCTTTCCGCTTGCGCCAGATAGATCAAATCCTGCGGAATTCCTTCTTCATGGAGCACCCGCGAAATCATTTCGCGGTAGCGGCCAGAACGCCTTAGTCCCGTTTCGACAATGGCGCGCCCGCGCGGTGTCTGAAAGAAATTCAAGAAGGAGAGTACTTCGTCGTTCACCGTCAGAGGCAAGTCGTGGGAAACGTTCTTGGCGGCTTCCTCGGCTCTCGCTTTCAGCCTCGGATCGACCGGGAAAGTCATTTCCGCTACCTCGTCGATGGGAGCGGGCACCGCCGGCGTTTCCTGAAAACCGTCGCCCTCCCGGAAGGCCTCCAGCTCATAGTTATAGACGCTGTCGACGACCTTATGGAATAACTCGCTCAGCTTCGGATCGCTGCTGGGGTCGTAACCGCTTTCGAGCATCCAATCCACGGCGTCGTCAAAATCGTGCCGCGCCGCTTCCAGATGCCCCGCCTTGTAGTTCTGCTCACCCGATGCAAATTTTGCTTCGACCTGCGCGATCAAATACTCTTTCGGTCCGGGAACTCGCAGCGCCAGCGCGTTCAACCACTCCGTCGATAATTTTCCTAAGGGAAGTTCTCCCAGCTGAGCGGAAACCTGCGCGGCCGCCGCATTGGCTGGATCCAAGGCCGGTACGTGCGCTTGCACGCCATGTTTCGCGGCATCTTCGCAGCCGCCCGCAGCCAGGGCAAGCGCGATCAGCAGAGCTGCGTATAGTCCCGTCGGGTGCTTCCGGCGCATCCTCTCATGTTAAGTAGCTGTTACAGTCCAGGTCAACGCCTTTGCTCCTTGCAGGGGTGTCAGACTCGGTACACGCCCGGACAGCGCCATTGGCCTAGTCTCGCCGCCTTCCTCGCAGCCAAACAGAATTCCTCCTTCTGACGACGCATGCACCGTCATTTAGAACGGAGCAAGCCGATGCTTTTTCTTTCACGCTTGCTCCTGCACACTCTGCCTCATCCCGTGCTTTTTGCGGGATGAAACGTGTCGGCTTGCGCAGAGAGAAATCTCTCCTCGTCCTTCTTTACAGCCCCCATCCTCCCGTGCCTGTTAGGTTGCCCGACCGTCGTCGGATTTCATTCGGTTCCCGCGCAGCTTTGCTGACTATGTATTTTATCTGGGCAGAAGCAGAAGATTTTGGCGCTATTACCGATCTAGGGCTCGGCCACTTTCAGGTGCTCTGTCCTGAGCATAACGAAGTCATGGTTATCTCTCCCTTGGCGGCACAAACTACATCGGATGAGGACACAGAGGAAATTCACGATTGCGAGTGCGTAGTAGACGGCTGCTCCCAGCACTACTTGCCGAGTTACGGCTATTTCACTATCGCTCGGAACGATGACCACTAGATTGGCACAGGCTCTTCTAGCCCGCGGATAAAAAGGAACCCCGTACAGGTGATACGCGGGGAGCATAGGCACTCGATGTTCCTTGAGGCATTCAATTCCGAGACCCAATTAGAAAGCTACCGCTGCCCGCAAAATGGCTGTCAGCAAACGATGAGTATACTGGCGGGTGGTCCCCCTACATACTGGTTGAGCGAACGCTACTTTTAGGCGAGTCCCTCACAAGAAATAGAACCACGTCCCTACGTTCTCCGGTCATCGGGACCCCGCAGATTAGATTTGGTGCGGGCAGAGTGGCGAAACAAATTCTACTCCATTATTCGGTGCACTCACCGGCCACCAGAAACCAGATTCTTGAGACGTTTCCGCCGATTTTAGTTTGCTGAAGCCCAGCGTGGCCTATCAAGGTTCTACTCAGGGTCCTTTGTCTCTAGAGCGCGATGATTTTGTGCGCAGGAGTTGCTCAAGGATCCTGTGAAGAGTTTCCGGAGGCCGGGGCACCTCCCAACCCAGACGGTCAAGCCTCCCGCCCCCACCGACTTGCTCCGTCCCCAGAACTAGACCGGTCACTTTGGTTTGAATGGCAGCAGAAGAAAAGGGTGGTCATGTGCTGTATCGATGAGATAAGCCCAAGCTGGTCCACCCACGCTGTTAGACGCACACCCCGACATTTCAGAGTACTTCTCAGTCGTTTGCAAGACATCCATCACAATTGAAAGTGCTCGACTGTGTGATACACCTGAAACGAGCGACCCATCTCTCATCAGAGCATCCACATCTTTCAGGTAGTCCGGACCAATCATCTGTCGTCCTTCCGTTGTTCTGGCTAGTTCGAAACAATCGCCATCCCCAGACACCTTGAATCCGGACTGGTCGTTTTGCTTCACGGTTTCCCAATAGCTTTGACATATCGGCGTGACGTGTCTATTTTCCAAGCACAGACCAAAACTGGCTTCGACGATGGTTTCATTTTCCGGAATAAATTCTGTGAATACAACTTCCACAAACACCCTATCCGGCTTAGCGATTATGAAGTTGCCGTGGGCTTTTGAGAAGAACTCAATTATAGGCTTCTGCGCAGATTCAAACACGTTCTTCGTTATCTCCCCAGACTGCGCATCTAGATATTTCTGGACGAGTTCTCCAAACTTGATTTTAGGCTTTACATCCTCACACTTGCGCAGGTCGGAAGAGACTGGTGCGTTTATTTCCGCATTGCCCGTGACCGCCACAATCGCTCGATGCCGTTTGAGGGGGAATAGCTTTCTCGTGTCATCACAGGTCAATATGTTGTTGCCAAAGGGAATACGAGAGCGAGAATCGGAAGCAACTATCACACCATTTAGCGTAGGCATCACAACTATCAAAGTGCCGCGCGAAACGGAACGCTGATTGGCCCGTGCCGCCACGACAACCAGCAAAAGAATCACTAGATGCCCTGCAGTTCGGGGGTTCAAGACTGATGGGCCTCCCGGTCCCTAAAATAAAACTAGACATCGCCCGCTCATAATGATTCATCTCCTCGGCGTTCCCGCACGCTGCGCGATGTACCCTCCATCGTATCCTAGGTCTGAGCGTGCTAACGCCAACAGCATTCAAGATTCTCGGTGTTGTGGCTGATGCCGCATACGACGGTTTTGCCTGTGCGGGTTTAGGCTCATGCGGGCTCGAGCCAACTTCCCTTGCAACGACCCTGGACAACGGTTTCCGATTGCTGGGAACCTGTTTTTCCCCTAAAGTGGGGCGTATGACGTACTCCGACATCATCACGATCGAGCCGGGCAAACGTGGCGGCAAGCCTTGCGTCCGCGGGCTGCGCATTACCGTGTATGACGTGCTGGAATACTTGGCCAGCGGAATGACACACACCGATGTTCTGCGGGAATTCCCTTATCTCACGGAGGAAGATATCCGTGCGTGCCTCGCTTATGCCGCTGATCGCGAGCGCAAACTGGAAATCTCGAACGCGTGAAGCTTCTCTTAGATGAAAATCTGCCGCCGCGCCTGACGGAAAGCCTGGCGAACGTTTATCCGGGTTCGATGCACGTTGAAACCTAGGGGGAAACCTAGGGACTAACCTAGGGACGTTCCCCCAATTATCCACCAGCATACCGTCTCACCAAACTCCCATTTTCCTGCCAACCCCTTCCATCCATTCCACTTCCCGCGTCTCAATTCGAATGATAAGCACGCAGTACTGTACCTTGACAGTAATCCATTTCCCTGCTATCATTCTCCATGACCGTAACACCCAACCCGCCCGCATCCCTCAACGCGCCTTTTCTCCCCCGGCCTAAACGCGGCATCTCTCCCTCCGGCAAACCCTTCCTGCAAGCAGCCATCCCGCGAGTAGCGATCGAAGATCCCGGGCGGCTCGCGACCGAAGGTTCCGACCTCGTCGGAAGGAACCCACTGTTGCTCCCAATGCTAACCACTAACCACCAACTTCTACGCCCTATCTCCTTTACAATCCGCACTTCCAAAAAAACAGCTTGCAACCCCTTTAGAATCCGCACATACAAAACACAGGACTTAAAACCCTTTAGAATGAACACTTACAAAAAACCGGGGTGGGGGACTCCCTTTTCTGTGCTCTCCGCTCGCGGTTCGCCGCAGTCTGGCCTGAGTGGATCGTCGCGTTTACAGATGCCCCTTCGAGTGCTACTGTGCCATTCCGGCGTGCACGTACACGCGCTCCATTCTGGCTTGCTCCTCCTTCGAGGGAGCGGCTCTAACGGCGGACTCATACATATGAATCGCAAACGGATCACTGCAAGGAAGGCCACTGCTCTACCGGCGGCATTTTTCGCAGCCTGCCTTCTGCTCTCCGCTGCGGCGCGGGCGCAGAAGGCTACTCAGGAGCCGCAACCGCCCGCAGCGCCAGTGGCTCCCGCCGACGCGCCGTATCTCAATCCCAAGCTCCCCCTCGAGCAGCGCGTCGACGACCTCCTCTCCCGCATGACCCTCGAGGAAAAAATTTCGCAGCTCGGCCACACCGCCTCTTCCATTCCTCGTTTACATGTTCCCGAGTACAACTGGTGGAATGAAGGCCTACATGGCGTAGCCCGGGCCGGAATCGCCACGGTTTTCCCCCAAGCCATCGGCATGGCTGCCACTTTCGATGAACCCCTGCTTCACGAAGTCGCGGACACCATCGGCACGGAGTTCCGCGCCAAGTATTACGCCGCCGTGCATCCCGATGGCTCGACCGACTGGTATCGCGGACTCACCGTCTGGTCTCCCAACATCAATATTTTCCGCGATCCACGCTGGGGCCGCGGGCAGGAAACCTATGGAGAGGACCCTTTCCTCACGGCGCATCTCGGCGTCGCTTTCGTCACCGGCTTGCAGGGAACCGATCCGCACTATTTCAAAACCGTCTCCACGCCCAAGCATTTCGCCGTGCATAGCGGACCCGAATCCACGCGTCACATTGTCGATGTGCGCGCTTCCCGGCACGATATGGAAGACACGTATTTACCTGCCTTCCGCGCCACCGTAATGGATGGCAAAGCCGAATCCGTCATGTGCGCTTACAACTCCCTAAACGGCCAGCCCGCCTGCGCCAACACCGACCTGCTTCAAGATCATCTCCGCAAAGATTGGGGCTTTCAGGGTTACGTCGTCTCCGATTGTGGCGCCGTCTCCGACGTTTTTGGCGGACACCATTTCGCTCCCAATGCCGAAGAGGGCGTCGCCATCGTCTTCAAGGCTGGCATGGATCTCATCTGCGGCGACTATCGTCACCAGATGAGCACGGAGCACGCCGCCATCCTCAATGCGGTCCACCAAGGCTTGCTTACGGAGGCCGATCTCGACCGGTCGCTGCGCCGCCTGTTCACCTCGCGCTTTCGCCTCGGCATGTTTGATCCGCGTTCCGCCGATCCCTACTCCCGCATTACTCCCGAGGAGAATGACACCGAGGCGCATCGCCAGCGCGCTCTGCGCATGGCCCAGGAGTCCATCGTGCTGCTGAAAAACAGCGGCCACCTTCTTCCACTCCAGCAGACGCCTGGAACCATCGCCGTCATTGGACCAAACGCGGACAGTCTTGATGCCATCGAAGGCAACTATAACGGCACTCCTTCCGAGCCGGTCACCGTCCTGGCCGGAATTCGCAATCGTTTTCCTCGATCCAAAATTATCTATGAAGAGGCAAGTGGCCTTGTCGGCCCGGTTACGGAACCGATTCCAGTCCCCGCGCTTTGCGTGGACGCTTCGTGTTCGGAACACGGATTGAGAGGCGAATACTTTTCCAATATGCGGCTTCAAGGCTCTCCGGTTATGAGCCGTACCGACACCATGGTCAATTTCGCTTGGGGCGACACCGGCATCTCCGCGCAACTCCTCAAGAATTATTCCGTGCGCTGGACGGGCTTTCTCGTTCCGCCGGAAACAGGAGATTATCTGCTCGGCTTCACCGGCCAGGATGGCTATCGTCTTTGGTTGGACAACAATCTGGTTGTCGAGGACTGGACTTTGCACCATCCCGCCTCCACGCTCACGCAAAAAATCCATTTGGAAAAGGATCATCCCTACGCTGTCAAAATCGAATATTTCCAGGACGTCCGCAGCTCCGAATCGCGCCTGATCTGGAGCCTCCCCGATGATGAAGGCCGCAAAGCTGTCAACGCGGCCCGAAACGCCGACCTTGTCGTGATAGTCCTCGGACTTTCTCCACGAATTGAAGGAGAGGAGATGCACGTCACTGCCGAAGGCTTTTCCGGAGGCGATCGCACGCTGATTGATTTGCCGGCACCCCAGGAAAAGCTGCTCGATCGCGTCTACGCCGCAGGTAAGCCCACGGTCCTTGTTCTTATGAACGGCAGCGCTCTCGCCATCAATTGGGCCAACTCCAATATTCCCGCCATCCTCGAAGCCTGGTATCCCGGTGAAGAAGGTGGCACGGCCGTCGCTCAGGCGCTCGCGGGAGATTTCAGCCCCGCTGGCCGGCTACCGGTTACGTTCTATAAGTCCATCGATCAACTGCCGCCGTTCGATGACTATTCCATGGCCAATCGCACCTACCGCTATTTCGACGGTGAGCCGCTCTATCCATTCGGCTATGGCTTGAGCTACACGTCCTTCGCCTACGATGACCCGCAAGTCGATCACCCGAAAATTTCCGCTCAAGAATCCGTCACCATTTCCGCCACGGTGGAAAACAAGGGTTCCATGGCGGCTGATGAAGTCGTCCAGCTCTACTTGACGCATCCCGGCGTCGGAGGCGCACCGTTGCGCGCGCTGAAGGGATTCGCGCGTATCCATCTCGGCCGTGGAGAAAAGAAGACCGTGAAGTTTCTTCTGAAAGGGCGCGACTTGGAAATCGTGGACGAGTCCGGAAAGCATCGCATCGTCCCTGGCCGCGTAGACGCCTGGATCGGCGGTGGCCAGCCGGTTACACCCGCCGGCCTCGCGAACGTCGCCGGAGTCGCTACTCAGTTCACCATCACAAGCGAAGCCACGCTCCCGGACTGATTCGCCGATTGGCCTCGCGACACTGTGGCTTCAAAAAAAACCGAAGATTCTTCTTGGCAAACACCTGGACCTGTGGTAGTCTGTGTTTGCGTTTGTTGCTCTTGTATCGCCTTTGGATGTGTAAAGCGGTCGCAAGGTCAAACTTGCGGCCTTTTTTTACGTCTGAATGCGGCCGTAACTCTTAAGAGGGGTTCGGATTTCGAGGCACCAAATAGCTCAATTTAGTAATGCTCGGTTGCAACCCAACCGACAGAAAAGAGTACAGCAGTGAGTAAAGAACAAGGAACAGTGAAGTGGTTCAATGCCAGCAAGGGCTTCGGGTTCATCCAGCGCCAGAGCGGTGAGGACGTTTTCGTCCATTTCTCCGCGATCGTGGCTGATGGCTACAAGTCGCTGAATGATGGCCAAGCGGTTGAATTCGAAGTGACCAAGGGCCCCAAGGGCCTGCAGGCCTCGAACGTCCAACCCCTCTAATTCCACTTCACAAAAATACAGAATGGGCGGTGCGCTTCGGCGTTCCGCCCGTTTTTGTTTTTAATGGCGCTCTCTGACTCCGAGTGGCACAGACTTCAGGCTGTGCTCGCCTTCCAACGACGCGCTAGCCGCGCCCTGGGCCGCAAGCATGCCGTCAGGCCAGCGCTTGTTTCAAGTCCGCGATTAAATCCTGTGCATCCTCGAGCCCAATCGAAACGCGCACCGTCCCCGGCTCCACGCCCGCCTGCTTCAACTCTTCCAAACTCATGTTGTAGTGCGAGCTGTAAATTGGAAGGATCACGAGTGATTCGACTCCGCCGAGGCTCGCTGCCAGCAAAAACAATCGCACGCGGTCGCAGAAGCGTCGCGCAGCGGGCAATCCGCCTTTCAGATCGAAGGCCAGCATCGAGCCGAAACCGCGCATTTGTTTTTTGGCCAAGTCGTGATCCGAGTGCGACTTCAATCCAGGGTAGTGCACACGCGCGACCTTCGGATGCTTTTCCAAAAACTCCGCAACGGCCATCGCGTTTTTGCACTGCCGTTCGACGCGTACGCCGAGCGTCTTGATTCCGCGAATCAGTAAGAACGCAGCGCCGGGATCCATTGAACCGCCAAGATAAATCACCATGTGCCGAACGCGTTCGATGCGTTCTTTGTTTCCAGCGACCACGCCGGCGATGAGATCCGAGTGGCCCGCGAGCGCTTTTGTCGCGCTGTGCACCACCATGTCGTAACCCAGCGCGATGGGATTCTGCAGCACCGGCGTGGCGAAGGTGTTGTCTATGATCGAAACGAGTTTGTGTTTCTTCGCAAACCCAACCGCTTTCTCGATGTCCACCAATCGCAGAGTCGGATTCGTCGGCGTTTCCACGTAGAGGGCTTTTGTGCGAGGCGTGACGAGATTTTCGATACCCGAAAGATCCATTCCGACACGGTGAGTGGTGATACCCATGTCGGGAAAAACGTCGCGCATCAAGCGGTAACTTCCGCCATAAAGCTGCGCAGTGGAAATCAATTCATCTCCGTGTTTCAAAACGCTGAGCAATGCTTGGGAAATGGCGGCCATCCCCGAGGACGTAACGACCGCAGCTTCGGCGCCTTCGAGAGCCGCAATCTTCCCCTCCGCTACCGCGAGTGTGGGATTGCCATAGCGCGTATAGATATAAGCCTTGCTTTTGCCTTCAGCCCAGAGCTTCATCTCTTCGGTCGAGGAAAAGGTAAAAGTTGAAGTAAGGCAAATGTCGGTGACCACTGGTCCGCCGACGCCGTGCCGCTTCGGCTCACCCGCGTGTATCGCGGTTGTTTGTGGTCCGCGTCCGGCGGCGTGATTCTGGGCTTTAGTTTTTGTGGTTGGCGGCTTCTTCATGAGGGCACCATTTTGGTTAGGAATGTGATAGCGGCAAGCCCCAAATTGGCATTACCGCAAGCAAAGAACATGCCACGAAACTGCTCGAACTTGCGAGCGCCGGCCTCACGGATTTCGCAGTATCGTATAGCCAGGTTCGGTTGCGCCGGGACCGATGTCCCTTTGCACCGATTTGCGAAGGAGAGAGTGGAAATGGGTTCCTTGCGATTGGATTTTCGCTATGCCCTGCGGCTCATCGGCAAGAATCCGGCGTTTACCGCGACAATCGTGCTCATTCTCGCGCTGGGCATCGGAGCGAATGCGGCGATTTATAGCATCGTGGACGCTGTTTTGGTCGAGTCCTTTCCTGGCCACAACGCTCATGAAATCGTAAGACTCTACACTACTGAACAAAAAAGCGGCCCCGAAACCGGCGCGTTTTCATATCCCGAATTCCGCGAATATCGCGAGAATCTTGCTTCTTTTACCGGCCTCGCCGCGTACCGGTTTGCGAGGCTTCAGGTTTCCGAGCTAAGTGGAACAACGGACCAGCTCACGGGCGAAATCGTCAGCGGAAATTTTTTCGAGATTCTTGGCGTGAACCCGGAATACGGGCGGCTGTTCACGTCTTCGGACGACGGCGCGCGGGGATCGAACCCAGTAGCGATTCTCAGCGACCGCTATTGGAAGCGCCAATACGACGGGCGTCCCGATGCAATCGGTTCGATCCTGCGTATCAATTCTCGCGACTTCACCGTAATCGGCGTCTTGCCTGCATCGCTCCAGGAATTCGACCGAGGAGCTCAAATCTGGCTTCCACTTTCCATGGCAATCGAAGCGGAGCCAATGATGGCGACGCAGATCGACCGCCTGGAGAACGACTTCTTCAATGTCCTCGCCCGGCTAAAGCCAGGAATTTCGATGAAAACCGCGCAAGCGGAACTCGATACTGTGTCCGCGCGGTTGGCGGCGGGACAAACCATTCGGATTTGGGACGGGATGGAGGGCGAAGTCGTCTCATCGTCGAGCAAGCCACCAACGCCCAACGAACCATGGGAAATGAACGAGTGGAAAAAGCCTTGGGCAAAACTCGCGCCAGCGCGAACGGGATTCACGCAGGAAGAAGACCGACTGTCGTGGCTGCTGCTGGGTATCGCGGGGTTGGTGCTGCTGGTTGCCACGGCGGATGTAGCCGGACTTCTGCTAGCTCGCGCGGACGAGGAAGAAAGGGAATATGCCATCCGCGCTTCGCTTGGCGCATCGAACTGGGCATTGCTTAGGCAGCGTCTCGTGCAAGGATTTCTGTTGGCCAGTTTTGGGGCGGCGGCCGGATTGCTCACCGCAGATTGGGCCGCAAAACTTCTTTTCGTTTCGGCGCCTGAGGGGCTACCGCTGCCGGTGGGCATCGCTTCTTCGGTCCTGAGCTTCCGGGTGGTTGCATTCGTCGGCTGTATCTCTTTGCTGACAGCGGTGGGGTTCAGTCTTCTGGCTGCGGTGCGAATCCGGCCGAAAGACCTCGGAGAAAAGCTCAAGCGACAAGCTGGCAGTTCCATGGCTGGATCGAGAGGAGGCTCACGGCTGCAGTCCGTGTTGGTCATCGGCCAAATCGCCTTGTCGGTCGTCTTGATTGTGGGGGCGGCGTTGCTGATTCAAACGATGCGGAATGCCGCGCGAATCGATTTGGGATTCGATACCGATCACGTCTTGAGCGCCTCGCTCGATCTTTCTCGCGACGGATACACAAAAACGCAGGGAGCGGCGATGCTCGAGCCGATTCTCGAGAAAGTTCGCGCAATGCCCGGTGCGCTTTCGGTCGCCCTTGTTGGCGGCGATCCCGTCCGATGGCGCCCAAGGTCACAAAAGGCTGGCCCACCGGAATGCAGAAACCTTCCGATGGTCATGGTCAGCCCGGGCTACTTCGAAACTCTGCGAATCCCGCTCCTGCAAGGCCGGGACTTTACTGCCTCGGATTCGAAGGCAGCTCCTGGCGTGGTGATTCTTAACCGGGCCGCCGCGAATATCTGCTGGAAGGGAGATGCCATTGGCAAAAGTTACCCGTTTCTCTTGACCGTCTCAAAACCCTTTCAAGTTGTCGGCATCGTTGGGAACGTGCGCACGAATGAAGATAACGATACGAGGCCGCAGATGTACACGCCTCTCGCGCAGTTTTACGACGCGCTGCCCTGGCAATTCTCGTTCAGCATTCTGGTGCGCACGAATTTTGCGCCGCATTCCGTCGTATCCGAATTAACTGCCCAGGTTCACTCGCTTGATCCGAATCTGGTCCTGTATAACGTGCAAACGCCACGTGAAATTCTCGAAACGAACTTCAAGAGGCAAGAATTTTTCACGAGAATTCTCGCAGTCTTTGGAATTCTTGCGCTACTGCTGGCCGTCGCGGGTTTGTACGGATTGCTGGCGTACCTTACTTCGAAGCGCACGCGCGAATTCGGGATTCGAATGGCTCTTGGCGCCTTGCCTCAACAAATTCTGAGGCTCGTTTTGTCGCAAGGCGGGCGGCTCGTCCTCGCGGGAATTGTTTGCGGATTGCTTGCCGCGGCGGGTGCGACACGATTGCTGCAAAGCTTGCTGTTCGACGTATCGCCGAATGATCCGCGCGTCTTTCTAATTGCCTGCCTGCCGTTTCTCGCTGCGGGCTTGGTTGCTTGCTTCCTTCCCGCACGCCGCGCAGCGTCCGTCGACCCCATGGTCGCGTTGCGCGACGAATAAGGCCTTCCGGAGAAATCTTCCGCCGTCTGGCGCATGCAGCGGACAAACAGCTATGATTGCTGCTGCGATGTCGCTGTCCGCTCCCTATCCCTGGTTCGAGGTCTGCTGGTATACGTTGGCACTGTACTGGCTGATTTCGGCGTTCCATCGCAAGACCACGAAAAAGCACGAAGGGTACATCCAGAGGATGGGGTACATCCTGATCATGGTGGTATCTTTCTGGTTTCTGTTCCGACCGGAAACGGGGCGGTATCCGATTTTGGGCATCGAATTCATCCCCCGGAAATTGGTATGGGCGTGGGTGGCAGTCGGCATAACGGCGGCGGGGGTGGCTCTTGCCATTTGGGCGCGCTGGTACCTGGGATCGAATTGGAGCGGCGTAGTCACGCTAAAGGAAGGCCATGAACTGATCCGCAACGGGCCATACCGTTCGATCCGTCATCCCATTTACACGGGAATCTTGATTGCGCTGGTAGGCACGGCAGTAATGGTTGGTGAAGTACGCGGATTACTCGCCGTAGTTGCCGCGTGGCTTTCTTTCTATATCAAAGCCCGCCGCGAAGAGTCGTTCCTCTCGCAGGAATTCGGTGCCGCCTTCGACGAGCATCAGCGGCACACCGGCATGTTTTTGCCCAAGTTTTCCTGAACATCAAGAACGGGAAAAGGCTGCTGTCTGGTTAACTGGAAGTCTGAGGAACTATCCTTCCTCTGCTTCCGCTTCCCCATGAGCCGGTTTGTGCGCTTCGATGACCTTTTGCGCCAGCTCGTTTGGCACATAGTCGTAGTGCGAAAATTCCATCGAATACGTTGCGCGCCCTTGCGTCTTTGACGTCAAGTCCGTCGCATAACTCAGCATTTCCGAAAGAGGCACCTGCGCTTTGATGATGACGTTGTGCCCGCGCGCTTCGCTGCCTGCAATGCGACCGCGCCGCGAGCTGAGGTCGCCCATCAAGTCGCCGGAATACTGATCCGGCGCATACACTTCGACGTGCATCACCGGCTCGAGCAGTGCGGGTTTGGCCATCTTCATGGCCTCCTTGAACGCCAGCGAGCCTGCTATTTTGAACGCCATATCAGACGAATCGACGTCGTGGTATTTCCCGTCGTACAGCACCGCCCGAAAATCCACCACGGGAAAGCCGGCAAGATACCCTCTCTCGGCCGCATCACGAATTCCTTTTTCCACCGATGGAATCCAGTTTCTCGGAATCGCCCCGCCAAAAACATCGTCTACGAATTCGACCCCCTTGCCGCGCTCGATCGGTTCCATCTTGATGCGGCAGACGCCGAATTGCCCGTGACCTCCGGACTGCTTTTTATGCTTTCCTTCCGCATCCGCTTTGCCGCGAATCGTCTCGCGGTATGGCACTTTCGGCGGCTTCAGCGTCAGGTCCACGTGATACCGCTTGTGCAGCTTCGCCACCACCACTTCGATATGTTGCTGCCCGGAGCCAGCCAGGAGAAATTCCTTGGTCTGTGGATCGCGCATGAAACGAAGCGCCGGATCCTCTTCGATAATCTTGTGAATGGAAACGCCGATCTTATCTTCGTCCGCGCGCGTCTTCGGCTCGATCGCGAACGTGATCGAAGGCTCGGGCAATTGCGCCGGTTTGTAATAGACCGGAGTCGCTTTATCTCCGAGCGTCTCCCCGGTCGTTGTCTCTTTCAGTTTCGAGATTGCGCCGATATCCCCGGAGTGCAGCTCGGCGACTTCACTCAGTAGTTTGCCCTGTACAACCTGCGTGTGTTGAAAGCGCTCGAGAGTGCCCCGGTTATAGTTCATCAGCGTGGCGTCGTTTTTCAGCACGCCGCTTTTCACCTTGAAATAGTTGATTCGCCCTGCGAAGGGATCCGCAAGCGTCTTGAAAACGAAAAGCGACAGCGGTTGTCCGTCGTCGTACTTGCGCTCGACGCGCTCGCCTTTGCCATCCGGTTCCGTAAAGCCCACTTGTGCGTGCTCATCGGGATGCGGAAATGCGTCCGCAAGAAACGTCAACAGGCTGGCCGTTCCGACGTTTCGGAGGCTCGAAACCATCAGCACGGGAAAAATCTTTTCGGCCACGATGGCTTTCCGGACGCCCGGAATCAAATCCGCGATCGGAATCGTGCCTTCCCGGAAAAATTCCTCCATCAACTCGTCGTCGCCTTCGGCCACCATTTCCACCAGCTTTTCGTGCGCTTCTTTCGCTTCATCGGCCAGCGCGGCGGGGATTTCCTCGATCGATGGCTTCCCGTCACCGTCTGGCTTGTAAATGTGGGCCTTCATTCCCACAAGATCGATTACTCCGCGAAATCCTTTTTCCGAACCTATGGGCAGCTGCAAGGCGACCACGTTGCGGCCGAAAACCTGCTCCAGCGATTCCATGGAGCGTTCAAAACTGGCCAACTCGCGGTCCATCCAGGTCAAAACAAATGCCCGTGGAATGTCATATTCGGTGCAATAATCCCAGACCTTTTCCGTGGTCACCTGCGAGCCGACGTGCGCATCCACCGCGATGAGCGCCGCGTCCGCCGCAATCAACGAAGCTTTCGTTTCCGTAATAAAAGTGGAGTAGCCGGGCAGATCGATGAAATTGATTTTAACTTTCTCGGAGCCGCCCGCCTGTCCGCCGGAGGTAGGCCATTCGGCGTAAGCCAGTCCCGTTTGAATCGAGATTTTCCTGGCGATTTCTTCCTCGTCCCAATCCGTCGTCGTGCTGCCTTCCGCAACTTTTCCCCAGCGCGGGGTCATTCCCGCGGTGAAGAGCAACGACGACACCAGTTGCGTCTTTCCGGTGCCGCCGTGGCCGACAATGCCAACGTTTCGAATCTCCCTGGTGAGATAGCTCTTCATATAGACCTCCCTTTGCGTGGCGCCGGCGATGCCGGAGCCAACAGGCGAGGTCCGTCCCGAAGAATTCAGGCGCGGGCCTGCGCCTGGGTATGCGATTCAGAAGATGAAGGAGAGCGTGGCCCCTACGCCGGCGTACCTCAGTGTGGCGCCGGACAAGCAACTACCCCCTGGTCCGTTCCCCAACTCCGCGGATGCTAGCACACGCCCTCGTACCCCGGCAATCTCGCACATGGGCATGGGTCAGTCCTCATCGGCTTCCCGTTTTGCGCCTCACAACCCTCGGGCTAGTTGGCAGAGATCTTTGTTTTCCTTTTAGAAAAGTCTTTCTCGAACGTGCAGATTTTAGGCCCGCAGTGCTATTTCTGACCGATTCAAGCACAGATAAACTCTTCGCCCTACCAGGGAAAATCTTCCAGGACTAGTACTAACCCTAAATATTTCGTTATCCGGAAACTCCTCTTAGTTCATGAAGATAAACGTCTTAGAACATAGTGAATCGATGGTCCTCCGGCCCCCAGCATGCTCTTTGACCTCACGGAATATTTGTCCCCTGAGAGGGAGTGCAAGTTTTTCTTCAGAAGTGGCCTGTTGTGGATCAGAGCTGCCTGTCATCTCGTGACGCGCCGAGGCCGCTTATCGGGCAATCGAAATCTAGGAGGGTAATCATGGATGAGTACCAAGAATCGAACCAGAATGGAGATCGCTGGACAGTGCTCCGCGACGGCTCCAATCGCTGGCTGGCACTTGCCGTAGTCGTGCTGCTGGGAATCGCTGCTGTAGCTTTCGCCTACGGCTACCACGAGAAGGAAATGCTTAACCAGCTCAGTGTGCAGGCCACTTCCGCGAACGCGGCCATGACGCAAATGCAAGGGCAGGTCAACGCGCTGACCGCAAAACTCGATGAAGCGAAGGCGACGCAGGCTCCTTTGCCATCCACTTCGCCCGCCCCTGCCCCCGTGCTCTCATCCGATGTCATTCCGCAAGCGCCCGAGCCGTCGGCCAAACCGGCTGTAGCCGCCAAGCACACCCACGTAAAGCACCATGTTGTCCGGCGGCATCCAGCTGTCGACAAAAAGTACCTGGAACTTCAGACTCAACTGGCCGACCAGCAGAAACAATTGAAGGCAACGCAAGACCAAGTCGCCCAGGATCGCGCCGACCTCGAGAGCTCCATCAACTCGACCCGCGACGACCTCAATTCGACGCGCGACAATCTGAATGGCTCCATCGCCAAGAATCATGACCAGCTTGTGGCCCTCGAAAAGCGCGGCGAGCGCAGCTATTTCGAGTTCGATCTGTCGAAAGCCAAGAGCTTTGAACGCGTCGGGCCTGTTTCGATCTCCTTGCGCAAAGCGGACACCAAGCACAAACACTACAATCTTGCGATGATGGTGGATGACAACGAACTCCAGAAGAAAAATGTAAACCTCTACGAGCCCATCTGGATTCATACCGAAAACGATGGAGAGTCCGTCCAGATCGTCGTGAACAAGATCGATAAGAACTTCGTCCACGGCTACATCAGCGCTCCGAAATACAAGCCGTCCGAATTGGCGGCCGCCGGCTCCGCGAGCCTGACTCCCGTCTCCGCCAAGTCGCCAACAGACACGCCGTCGAACGCAGCAAACCCTCAGCAGCCCCAGCAGTAGGCCCTCGAGTTTCACAAGGTGTCCCGGGGAATGCTCTGCGTAGCGTTCCCCAGGAACTTTCTTGTCGCCCGCTTGAATACCTAGAAAATTAAAAAGGCGGTTCTAGTTCAGGATTCAAGGAAATTTCGTTGTCTTTCGTAACGCTGATCCGTCGAATCCAATCTGCGTGTCCCCGGAACTTTACGACAACCAGATGCGCTCCCTGCATAAGCTTGAGTGTCGACGGAATAGCTCCGACGAACTCATGATCGATCCATATCTCAGCCCCAACCGGCCCTGTGAACTTTACTGTGCCGACACCCGCACTCGAGGAAGGCGCGCTCATGGATTCCATCGCACGTATCGTGACAGGAGGTTTTTGGACCGGCGGCACGACGCTCGGATAGAACTTGTGCAACACCTCGATAAGGTCCGACGAGCTGAGAGCAAATCCGATCCCTGTCACATTCTTCTTAACCAGCTTTTGTGTATTGATGCCAATCACTTCTCCGTGCTCGTTTAGCAGCGGTCCCCCGCTGTTCCCGGGATTAATCGGTGCATCCGTCTGAATCCAAGTTCCAGGGCCGGCATCCGCAAATTGCCCAACCGCGCTGACGATTCCCTTCGTCACGCTGAACAGCATGGCATCCCCTGGATTACCGATCGCCACCACGCTCTCGCCCTGTCGCACGGTTCCGGCGTCGGCAAGTGCCAGATGCGGAAAGTCCTTTCCCTGAACCTTCACCAGCGCGATATCGAGATCGCCATCGATATATACGACCTTCGCTTCAAGTTCCTGCCCGCTTGGCAGAATCGTCTGGAGAGACTCTTCGCCTCTCGCGAGGTGCGCGTTCGTCGCGATCACGCCGGTATCTGTTACAAAGAAACCTGTTCCAGATTTGTCCAGCCCCTTTAGGTATACCACCGCGGGTTTGGTTCTCCGCACCAGGTCTTCAAGAGAAAGTTCGGGCTGAAGGTCAACGTTTCCCGCACTGGAATATTTGGCCGCGACTCCTCCCGTGAACACCTCCCCGATAGCATGCAGCTCTACTTCAAAGTGATCGCTCTTCAGCAGCCAATACTCGCCACGACTCCGCCCATTGAGCGAAATCCAGTTCATCGGCCCATCGGTCATCCGAATTTCTTTGCTGGCGAATCCTGCCAAGCTGATACGCGCGACCATCGGGTGTTCCAGCCGCGCCCCCATAGAGGTCCTCGTCTTGTGAAAGTACCCGCCCGGGTAGTCTTTTTCAAAAGGCGTCATGCCCGCAACTACCCCGTCTATTTCCACGGTTGCCCCGGAAGGCTTGCTGGTTATCTTGAGTGTTTCCGCCCCGGCATTCGCCGCACAGAGAAATAGCAGGAGTGTTGCTGCCAAATGAGCGCCCGAGCCCGAAGTCATGAGATGACCTCGACGGAAGGATGAACCCGCCAGTTACTATAACATGATGGTATAGATGAGGATGCGCTAAGTTTGCGATGTCCTTGCCTGTTCGGCGCTCTTTTCGTATCCGGGGCAGGAGACTACCGGCAGTCGCGGGTATTTGCGGAATCGAGCGTCGCTGCGGGAGAGTTCGCATAAAAGGAAGATCGAGCCGCGATCGTTTTGCACGCAAATCGCATGTGCGCAATCTGCGCACAGCCCCGCTTGTTCTCGCCTAACACGCGCCTCGCCGGCATTTGCCATGACTCAAGAATAACTCAGCACGCCTCCATGCACGCAGCAGCGCCAACGATCTGCCGCCGCAGTGACCAACTCATGCCTTCTTGTCCCAATAAATCTCGCCTTGCTGCTCGCAGAGTTGTTACCCTGTTCCCAGAAACGTGTAACCTGCAATGAAAGATCAATGAATCCGAGCGTCGCGCACCGCCGCGCTAGCTTGCATGTTCGCCGTCCTCTCTGCATCGAATGCACGCGGCCAGGACCAGAACTCGGCAAAAACACAAAGCGCGGGCCAATCGGCGGACAACTCGAACGCTCAAGCCCCACCCGCGGATCAGAATGCAGGGAACCAACAGGATGAAATCACCGCCGTTCCCAACCGCCCCACGTTCGCCAGCACTGCTGAATCGGTCCAGAGCGGCGTATTTGAAATAGAATATGGATTCGAGCTCGCCAGCGGCCACCAAAACGTGAACGGCCTGCTGAAATGGGGCGTTCTCAAAAATCTCGAGTTATGGTTCCTCAATGTTCCCATTGAGCGCGATTCCGCCATCGCCGGACGGGGAGATTCCGCTGCCGGCTTCAAATATCGATTCTTTTCGCAATCAAGAGCCCTTCCCTCCACGGCGGTTTTGTACGTCGCGGCCCTCCCAACCGCAACCGCCAATCTCGGCGCCGGCGCGTTGTGACACTCCGTTCAAGTTCTTTTGAGCAAGGACTTCGGTAAGAGTCATTTCGATGTGAATGAAGGCGCGCAGTTTGTAGGACGTCAGGGAATCGCCGGATTCGACCGCAATTATTTTACAGCGATCTCTTACTCCCATCCGCTCGGCGGCAAATGGGGTTTAACTGGTGAACTAGCCGGTTTCAGTCGGACCAATGCAAATAATCCGGCCACGATGACCCTTCTCGGCGCGGGCACTTACATCATGTCTTCCCGATTGGTGCTGGATGGCGGCGCCTACGTAGCAGTTTACGGCCACTTGCCGCGCGTCACTTTTTTCAGCGGCGTCACTTATTCCGTCGCCGATCTATATCATCTTCATCCTTCGCGCCGCGTTGCAAAACACTGATCTATCGTTTTGAAGAGGCGGCCGGTGACTGCGGGGTGGGAGTAGCCGGCTCCGCTGTCGCGGGCTCTTGCGGCTTCCCAAAATGCGAGTCGTCGATTTCCGGATCGATTTCAATCTTGTCCACCAGAATCTTCTGCGCCACTGCCGCTCCCGGATTGTTCGAATCCAGCTCGAACGCGAACTTCAGCCCGCCCACGTCCCGGTAGTCGTGAAAGTACGTCTCTCGAGTAACGCTTTCTCCATTCACGTTATCCGTCCCGCTCCACTTGGCCAGCAAATAAGTCTTCGCGTCGAACGAATACGACGAAACCGTCCCGTCCTTGTGCTTCACTTTCAGAATATATGCGTCCCGCCCTTCCACTTTTTCCGTGCCCGCCAGCTCGATCACGTTTCCCTTGGCTTTGGCGTCCACCAGCGGCCCGTCAAAATCGGATTCGTTCGCTGCATCCTTGATGTCGTCGGCGGACATCGGCTCCGGCGCATTTTTGCCAACAAATGGATTGATTACCCACCCGCCATCTTTCCCATCGAATGTCCGCACAACCGTCTTGTTCTGAATCGTCACTTCGTTGTGCATCTTCCCCGGCCTCTTGAATTCCGCCAGGAACGGTCCATACAATTCCGCGTTGAAATAAATCGTCCCGGTGATGCGCTCCGTCTGGATCGCTTTGGCTTTTTCGACGCCACCTCGCGCCTCCAGAATTTTGGTCACGACATCATCGGCCGTCTGCGCCGACGCCGCTCGCGGCGATGCCAGCCAGGCCCCCGCCACCATTCCCGCCGAAAACATAGCCATCACCACAGCCCGTCGCGCTACTCCGCCCCGTCTTTTCTTCGTCTTCATCGCATTACACCCGATCGCTAGCCGCCTAATGACTAAAACGCGGCCATCCTCGGCCGCGCTCTTTCCATCCCTTCTCTTCCACCCCGCCCTTTCTATCGTAAGAGCAGAAGCATTCCGGGTCAATTTCGTTGCCTTACCTGCCTCGTTTGCCCCGACTTCGTTGTCTCTCGTGGTTCCCCAGCCTCGCCTATTACGGGCCTTATGTAGTGCCTTCTTGTTGATGCCTTTTTGTTGATGCTTTTTGTAGGTGCCGGACTTTAGCCCGGCTCTTGCTCCTCGCCACTGCAGACCTCCACGTGGTCCACACCCACCCCAACCTGAAACATGGCCGTGACATCATTCGCACCTTCGGCGTGCCAACCCTCCACCCATTCCCCACTCACCATGCACTCTCCGCTGCCCGTCGTCTCACCAAACTCCCAAATTTTCCGTAACCCATTCCATGCGCTGTGCTTCCCCGCGTCTCATTCGAATTATTCCAGATAAGTACTCTACCTTGACAGTAATCAACTCCCATGCTATCATTCTCCATGTTTCGCTCGCTCCGCCCGCCCAGCTTCCGCGTATCCTTTCCAGTCCCCGAACGAGCCTGCGCCTTTGCCTCATGTACCTCTTCTACCTATTTCGATGACCTGCCAGTCACCAGCCACGAATCGCTAGACGCGTTTCTCGTAACTCTTTTAACTGCAACATTTACAAGCCCCTTGTCTAAATGTGGAAAACAAAGCACTTATAACTTCTTTAGATGCAACATTTACGAAAGTTCTGTCCGTAACCCATGTAGATGCAACACTTACAAAAATCAGCGGGGAGGGTCGCCCTCTGCTCTTTTACTTCCATCAACCTTTGGACCTCCTTCGTCTCACCAATCCGGTACGCCCAAGAGCCCGCAACCTCTTTCCCAACATGCCATTGCGCACACTTTGCGTCACAGGTGCAGTATGGGGTCACACCTCGCCCGAGGAGATCTTTTCCCCTTTATTATTGAGTGTTGCCGGAAGAAAGAGTTACCGCGGCCAGAGCCAGCCGAAAGTCCCAGCAGTCAGCAGCGCGTAGACCAGTCCATCGAAGACTTCTTTGAGCGTCATGCTCCAGGTTTGTCCCTTCCAAATCGCATTGCTAAAGGTTCCCAGGCCGTAGCCAAGAAACGCGGCGATGCCAATGACGTGGAACACATGCCGGTAAGAAGCGCCGTGCGGCACGCTGTGGACAGCAAGCAGGGCACAGAAGAAGCTGATCAGCAGGCAATAGACAAACCACTGGCCAAGGAACTTTCCCATATTGATCGCGCCGCTGGGAAAGATCGTCAGGAAACCCACAGGGCCCTGCTTGAATCTCTCCTGCGCCGCAGGTTCCTTCATCTCCTTGTGGGTGTAGTGCGGAAAATTATAGAGCCCGCGCGTGACGCCGGCGGAACGCAGCGCGGCGATAACGCTGTCCTCGTCGGGCAGTTTGCGGTAATCGTTGCGGTGATAGGGCAGCACGGTATGCATGATCGAGCTGGCGATAAACACGATGACGGCCGAAAGCAATATGGGAAGCCAAAGAGCCGAGAGAAAGGCCATGCGCAACCTCCTTGTGGGCAAAGACCACTGCGAGGGAATTTGTGCGGAAGACTACCTTTGAAAGCTGGCGGGGTCAAGCGTCTGGAAGAGTCGCTACACGGAACAGCGGAACGACCCGTCCGCGGCAACGTAGGCATACGCCATGCGCGGCGTATTGAATGCAAATCCGGGATTACCTTCGCAATCGAGCAAGATAAGTCCCCCCGTCGCGTGTGTGCGCTGGCCCAGAATGTGTACCGCTTCCCGCGCCGCGAGCATCGCCGTGTCCGCTGCGCAAGAAGCCGAAGCGGAATTGGAATGATCGCGCGAGGAATCCGACACGCAAAAAGCACCGCTTCCTGCCCGAAGCAGGTCGCAGGCGGTTTTGGCCATTACAACCTTCATGATGGCTTCACCGTAGCCCGTGCAGGAAACGCCGCCCGACGTAGAGTCGGCGTAGCAGCCGCAGCCAATGAGCGGCGAATCGCCAATCCGTCCGGGAAGCTTGCAGCAAGTTCCGCCCGTCGAGGTGGCTGCAAAGAGCCTCCCTTCGGCATCGAGAGCCACAGCTCCGACTGTCCCTTGCTCGTGGCCGCTGTGGTGGGCCGCCGCGTGCTTGTCCTGGCTGCACTGCCGCCACGCTTCACGCTCTGCTGGACTGACCAGTTCCTCGGGATCGCAAAGAGAAATGGCATGCTCCTTTGCGAAGCGCTCCGCACCTTCCCCAACGAGCATCATGTGCGGTCCGTTTTCGAGGACTGCACGCGCCAGGCGGATTGGATTTCGGATGCGCTGCAGCGCCGCAGCGGCGCCAGCGCGAAGAGTCGCACCATTCATAACGATGGCGTCGCATTCCACGCGGCCGTCGAGATTCAAGTGCGAGCCGAAACCCGCGTCAAAAACGGGATCGTCTTCGAGCACCAGTATTGACGCTTCGACGGCGTCCAGGGCGGAGCCGCCGCGCGAGAGAATGGCCCACCCTGCTTGCAGCGCCTCGCGGCACCCTGAAACGCATGCGTCCACGGCTTCATCGGGAATGTCCCAGGCGCCGCCATGGACGATCAGCGAAGGTTTCATGGCGATGAGAATGGCAAAGCGCGCGGGGATTGTCCAGAAGGGCGGAGCGAGACTGTGTTCATCCGCTAGATGAAGAAATCGAGGAGGAAAAGCGCCACGCCGAGGAAGAGGAGCAAAAACGCGGGGTTAATGTGCCTGCGGGGGAATCGGCTCATGGAGCTGAAAACCTGCGAAGGAACGGCTTTCAGCCGCGATTCCTCGCGTACGCCGTAAAACGGGCCGACCACGGTATAGCGCGAAAGGCTTCGGCGGAACGCGCCGAATTCGTCGTGAGCCCACATGGAAAAGTCTTCGCGTTTGCGCCAGACGAGCATGGCGCCCGCGGCAAAGGCCGCGTAACCAAGAAAAGTTAGTAGCCCGAGCGCCGGGCCGGCTCCCCAATACATTTCGCCTCGCAGATGACTCTCCTGCAAAATTAGGACGCCTGAAAATGGCGCCTGGTTACTCGTCTTCGTGAATCGTAATCAGCTTCACAATCTCAAACTCTTTCTGGCCCGCCGGGGTTGCGACCTGCACTTCGTCGCCAACCTTACGATTCAGCAGGGCTTTGCCGATCGGCGACGTGGTGGAAATCAGCCCTTTCTCGGCATCGGCTTCCTCGGTGGTGACGAGCTTATACTCGATTCTCACTTCCCGATGAATATCGAGCACGAGAATGCGCGAACCATACCCGGAGCGGTCCTTCGGAATATTCGTGAGGTTCAGCATTCCGAGGTCGCCCATGCGCTTTTTGAGCTGGGCAATTCGGGCGTTCACGTATCCCTGGCGTTCTTTCGCGTATTTATATTCGGCGTTTTCGGATAGATCGCCGTGCGCGCGTGCCTTGGCAATCTCTTTGGGGAGGTCGACGTTCAGCTCGTGCTCGAGCTGATCGATTTCTCCCTGCAGGCGCTGCTTGATTTTCGCGAGCGGGTCAGACATGGTCGTTCGTCACCAGGGATTCGGAAGCCAAAAAATGTTCGCGGAGTCCGGCTTTACTGGATGGTTCACCGGACCCCGCGCGAACAAGCATTATAGATGCGGGGCAATTGCCACGACAAGGGGAAGTCGCAGTTAGATTTGACTCAGTCTGGGCTTGAGCTGGGAGCAATTCGAAGCGGAGCAGGAGCAAAGCACATTAAAAACAAGTGTCGGCGAGAAAGCCTCATCGGACTTTCAGGTCAACGGTCTGAGACTCGGTCTCACCCTTAGCGTTCTCAATCGTTAGCGTGTAAGTGGTTGTTTTTGTTGGAGATACGTCTACACAACGAGCAGGAGACGGCCATACGGGCTGCGACTGCGGTTCAAGCTTGACTGTCTTTGCTTTCGATACGCCGTAGCACAACTGCGCGGACTCGCCGCGCCGGATGATTTTCGGACTGGCGTAGAAATCGAGGATGGTGAACTCCTTGCCGCCTAGTTGTTCTACAGCGGCCTGGTCCTGCTGACGCTGCTTTTCCGCGCGCTCTCGAGCCGCTTGGCGTTCGATGTTGCGGTTGTCCTGCCAGCGGGAAAACATAACAATGACCACGCCAAGAAGCACGATGGCGAGGGCGATGGAGGAGTACAGCAGCGGATTCTTCCACGGCGATTTCGGTTCGGGAACAGGTTCAGAAAGCATGCGAGCTCCCAGAGGGCAATGAACTCTCTGAGAAAATAGCCTGAAACACCCGGCAAAGAAAGGGCTTAATTGTGCGAGGCGCAATTTGCAAGTCCGCAGAGATCTACGGCAGGCAACTATATTTTAGTTCACCGTAATTTGCTCCGCGAGGTCAAGAGACACGCCGAGACTCTAAGCGTCGTCGTAATCTTCCGTGAGCGACGCAAGAAAGGCTGCAAGCGCGCTGACATCATCCTCGCTGAGCGACATGCCCTGAAATTCCGGCGGCGCATTTCGCAGAAGCTCCTGGCGGGCGAGCTGCGAGCTCATGATGTAGAACTCGACGACGTCCGTGAAATGCGGCTTGCTGCCGTTGTGAAAATAGGGCGCGGAATCCTCGAGATCACGAAGCGTGGGCGTCTTGAATTGCGCGATGGTGGCGGGAAGGCCCTGATCCACGGCGCAATTTTGCACGATCGCGCAAACGACCATGCTCAAATTCGGTTGGGGATTGGGAATATCCGGATTGAGATACACGTTCCACAGGCCGAGGTCCGCATAAATCGGGTTGCCTTGAACCGCAGGGTGGCGAAAACGCTCGGAGGCGTTGGGATGGTTCGCGGAAGCAGGCATGTAGGCGTCAAAATTGGCGTTGCGTTGGGCAAGTGTGGGAACAACGAGAGCGGCAAAGGCACCCGAGCCATTCGCGGCGTCGTACTCTTCCTGGGACACGCCGGTGTTATGAAACTTGAAGTCGGTGAAGTTTGGCGCCAGATGGCAGGCAGCGCAATTTCCAGCGTGTTGTGAGCCATCCGCAGCATTCACGGCGACTTTGAGGAAGATTTTGAGGCCCGCCAGTTCCGTGGCTCCGAAGGCAAACGGCTGGGCATGATATTTGAAACTGCCATATGTTCCATCCACAAAGACCGGATTGTTCAAGTTCTGCAAGAGCCCGAATAACCGCTGATTATACTGGGGCAAGGTCTCTCCGGCGTTCGGCTGCACAGGGAGATGATTGATGCGCAGAAATACGTCGTAGGGCGAACCGATGTAGCGGCCGAACTCATCTTGTTGAAACAGCAAACCTTCGAGATACTGCCCCAGCATTTGGGCCATGTCCTGGACTATCTGTTCGTCGCTGGCAGACGCGACATCCAAGCGGTACTGAGCGGGAAGACGGCAATCCCGCGGAATGGAGGGGTCGGTCGCGAGCAGTATCTTGGCGTAGGACAAGCCGCAACCGTAGGTGGAGGCGGGCAGATTCTTTCCGTCGTCGTTGCGAATGACGTTGGCAATGTGAGCGATGGCTTGCGGATACTGATCCGGCGCCCAGCCGAAGTTGCGGCCAGTTAGAGTGGATTTTGCGAGATCGGCCGGGTCAGTAAACTCACCGTCAAAGTGAAGAAAAGTCGGCCCGTCATGAGGCTGCATGGAGCCAACCATCTGCATGGCGTTTCTGGGAGTGGCCGAGAAACCGTTGATGACCCGCGAGATAGGACTATGATCCGTGAAGTCGGCGTAAGTACGGTTTCCTGCGCCTTGAACACCCTGAAACTCGACGACGAAGTGGCATGAGCGGCAGTTGATCGATTGCCCTGCAAATGGGCCAGGAAGAACGCCAGCCGGCGTTTGTACCGTAGCCACGACCGGATCGCCGGCCGGCAGCGGAGCGTTCACACCGGTCATATGCTCAGCGAAATATTCGGCGAATCGCGTATCGACGAAAATTCGCTCCCCGATATTCTGCTCCGCAGGAGTGAATTCTTTCTCCGTCTCGAATTTGGTAGCCTGCCCGGAGCCGCATCCGGCCATGGCCAAGAGCAAAATCGCGCCGAGACCGGCGAACTGAGCGCTCCACCTCTTGCATTGCACGAGTCCCGTCATCTGCCCACTTCCAGCGGAGATTTTCCCGAATAGCCAAACAGACCGCTCTTGCCCAAGCTCTTCAGATAGGCGATCACCTGCCAACGCGTTTGCTCGGGCAGCTTGCTCCAAGTGGGCATGCCCTTGGCAAGATTTCCGTTCTTTAGCAGCCAAAAGATTTCGCCGTCGGTTGCGCCTTGCACGCGGGAACTGCGCAGACTCGGTTTCTTGCCGCGGCCCTCAGCGTCCGCTCCGTGGCACTTTGCACAGTGGTCTTCGAAGACCAAAGCGCCCGCGGCAATGGCATCGGCTTGCCCCGCGTAGGGATTTTTTCGCGCGCGGTCGGCTTCCGGCACATGCTTTAGCCAGGAACCATCCGCAGCGGCAGAGGCCAAAGCCATAGAGAACAGAGCAAACGCAAGCACGAAAAGATTTCTGCTGAATGTGGCGGGTTGCGCGGCCATCAGTTCGCCCCCTTGTGGAGGCGGCTAAAAATCTGCTGAATCTCGTACGACACCTTGAAGCGGTAGAGGACGCCGACGCTGTTGGCGTTAAGCCCAAAGCTGGGAGAAAAGGTAATGGTGGGACCTTTCGGAATCTCAAGGCTCACCATCGGTCCGAGATATTGCGAAGTTTGCCTCCAACCGAAGCTGTAGCGATCGCCAAGTCCGCCATACATTTCGGCGCCAGCAGCGAAGTTCTGCCGGCAGAAAAAGCAAGACTTGGAACTGGCCTTGAACGACAGGGGCCTGCTGGTGCCGAGGGCGTAGCCGAACTCCCAGGGCTCATTGCTGAGATTTTTTTCAGCGATGAAATTTTCGGAGATGTCCCAGCCCTTTAGATTGCTGGAGAGAATGAGTTTGAATTCCAGGGATCGCTCGGTAGTCTTTCGGCCTTGCGCGTTAGAAAGGAGGAGATCGGAGATGCTGTCATGGCCGACGATCTCAAGCAGGCTACGGTCGGCCTTGTTCAAATTTTCGTACTCGACGTAGAGGACGGGATTGATGAAGTGCTGTCGGAGCAGAGGGCGGACGCGATTTTCCCAGCGAAAGCCGGTGAATACGGTGCTGTCGTTCTGAGTGTGCTGGCCGGAGAGATAGACCTCGGTGGTCCACCAGCCTTTCGCGCCGTATTCCAATTCCAGCGTGGCGCCGGTGAAGGAGTTGCCGTTCTTAGGGGCCGCCTGGACACCTTTTATGGCGATTTCGAGGTTGCCAGGCTCCTCCAAGGCGTCGGAATAGGTCACGAGGTATGGAGGTTCCTGGGCAAGGGACGCATGAGGACAGTCCAAGTAGAAAGCAAACGATAGGAGAGGCAAGAAAAGGAGCCGCGTGCCTCTCAGAAAGCGATTTAGAAGAGTTAAGAGAGCCAAGAGCGATCACCTCGGGTTTAGTTGCGACTGGTTTACAACAAGAATGGATATAAGACTAGATGAGTCGTATATCAGTTGCAAGTTGTTTTCATGTAAAAGATTTGTAATGCCGGTTGGAGAGCAATCTCCTGCCGAGGGACATCGCAATATGTTCCGGGAGATCTTTTGAAAAAGACAAACTGTCGCTGGATTTCGGAATAAGGGCAGGCGGCAGGAGGCTGTAAGGAGTCCGACTACTGTTTCAGCGGCGGGGGAGCGGCAGACATCTTGCGGGCGACGTCCTCGTCCGCTTTTTCGTGGAGTTCGCGGACCTTGGCAAACTCTTTTTGGGCGGCCGCCTCCTGGCCCGCGGCTCGGTAGACGCGTCCGAGGCGGTAATGCGCGTCAGGCTGTTCGGAATCCAACTCGACGGCGCGCTTTAGCGCGACGATGGCGTCTTGATTGTGGCCTTGCTCGGCGAGTATGGCTCCGAGGTCGAGATAAGCGATGCGAATGTCTTTGCGAGATGCGATGGCCTTTTTGAGAAATGTGAAGGCGGTTTCGGGATCGTTCCTTTTCATGGCTACATCCCCGAGATACGCCAGGGCCTGGGCGTTATCCGGATCAACCGACAGTTCGGCTTTGAAGCCGGCTTCCGCTTCGTCGTACTGCTTCAGCTTCCAGTGGAGATAGCCGAGGCCGAAATGGATATTGGGCTCCTGCGGGGCAACTTTGATGGCTTCCTCGAACTCGGTGATGGCTTCGGCGGTTTTTCCCAGGCCGTCCAAGGCTTCACCGGTAAGGACGTGGGCCGCGGCAGAATTTGGATCGCGCTGGGCGATGAGGCGAAACTCTTCGAGGGCGCAATCGAATTTCTTGGCCCACAGACAACTTTGTGCAAGGACCTGGCGCAACTGTGCATTATCCGGATCCGCCTTTGCGGCGAGCGCCAGGTGCTTGGAGGCTTCCGCAAATCGCTTCGCGCCATAGAAGCTCAGGCCCAGAAGGGTGCGTGCCTGCATGTTGTCCGGCTGGGCGGCGAGAGCAGCGTCGAGCGGAGCTATGGCCTCTTCGAAGCGGCCCTGCTTGAACTCCGCGAGGCCGAGATTCAGCTGGATTCCGGGAAGCTTGGGATTGAGAGCGAGGGCGCTCTTATAGGCGGAAACCGCTTCAGGGAATTTTTGTTCTTTGGACAGAACGACGCCCAAGCTGGCGAAGGCAGCGGCGTCGCGTGGGTCGCGGCTGACAACAGCCTGCCAAGCTTGCTCCGCTTCTTCGAGCCTGCCTTGTCGTTCGAGGGCGATGGCTTCGGCAGGGCCGGGAGTGGGGGATTGCGCGACAGAAACGACTGGCCACAAGAGAGCCAGAAACATAGCGGCTCTCAGGCACGCCGCCAGGTGCGAAGCGCCAGACTTGCCGTGTGGCGCAGGGCGCGGGGCGCGCCGGGGAAGATTGACGTATTGGAAAAAAGCGCTCAAAGGGCAATCATAACGCGGAAGATTGCAGTTCGCACGGGAAGAGGCGCGCAAAGAACCAAGGAGCAAGGAGCGCCACAAAAAAACGCCCCGCTCGCGACCTGCACGAGCGGGGCGGAGTTGATGCTTCCGGGGTGATTAGAAGTAGATCTTTGCGCCGAGTTGAAGAATTCTCGGGTCGTAGGCTGATGTCACCTGTCCAAAGTTGCCCTTGATGGAGCCATCCGTGTTGTAGCCATTGAAGGTAGTTCCAATGTTTTGGAATTGCGTGTGGTTCCAGGTGTTAAAGGTTTCCAAACGCAGTTCAAAACGGCTGCCACGAGCTTCGCTGATCACGAAGTCCTTGAACAGGGAAACGTTCCAGTTGTCGCGGCCGGGTCCACGCAGAGCGTAGTGTCCGAGAGTTCCCCAAGCGCCGGGTGCCGGGAAGGCGAATTGAGGACTTGATTGGGATCCGGGGTTGAACCACTGCCCTACTGTGTGCGGATAAGCAACGGTGCTGACCAGGTCCGGACGGTTCGAACCGCCGACGAAGTTGCCGCCCTGGTTGTTGCCGAGTCCGATGTTGAGGGGAAGACCGGACTCCATGGTCACGATGCCCGAGATCTGCCAACCGCCAAGACCAGTCTTGAGGAGACGGTTTTCTGTGTGGCGGAACAGAGGGATGTCATAGATGAAGTCCACGACAGCGACATGTCTGATGTCATAGCCGCTAGGACCAACATCGTATAACCACCCAGCATAGGGGTTAGAGACCGTACCCAAATCGCCGCCACCAGAGCCAGCCGTGGTCGGGTCAACTGCCTTGGAGTATGTATAGAGGGCCCGCAACGTCAAGTCGTGGCTGAGTTGTGCGTTCAAGTCCATCTGAAGGCCGTTGTAGTGCGTGTTGGCCTCGTTTTCGGATGGTTTGATGCTGGTGAAGCCTGGGTATGCAAGTCCAGGTGCCGTCTGATACTGAGCACCCGAGGCAAGGAGGGCTCCGAGATCGCTCTCCGTGGGCAGGTTGATGTTGGTATAGAAATTCTGATGCCTGCCAACGTTGCCAACGTAACTCACAGTCAAGACGGACCTGCTGCTCAGCGCATGCTGCACGCCGATGCTCCATTGATAGCTTGAGGGCAGCTTGTAGTTGGCAATATCCAGACCAGTAATGCTGGCAGCGTGAGTCGGAAGTGCGGAAGCAGGAGTCACGACGCCAGATGCAAGACCGAGGCTGGGGTTCGACAGATCGACGGCATTGACGTTGACTTGGAGGCTGAACGGAATGTTCGGGCCGGCGTTGTACATGTCATTACCCTGGATGCGTTCGTACATGATGCCGAAGCCGCCGCGCACAACGGTCTTGCCGCTGCCTGTAAGGTCATAGGCAAAGCCGAGACGAGGACCAAAAGCGGCCCAGTGATTGTCCACAAGACCCTTGGGAACACCGTTCTGTCCGGGTATGCCAATGCCGTTCAAATAGAGCGGAATACCAGCAAGAATTGAGTTCGGGCTGGTACCAAGACCGGGACTGGCGCCGGTGCAAAGAATATCCGCTGCGTTGCAGATGTTACCGCTGGTGTCAAACACGGCTGCGTCCGCCGCATTATAAAGGCTGGGGTAGAAATTGCCCATGCGGTTGTTGGCTTCGTAGGTGTGTGGAACGCCGTCCCAGCGAAGTCCGAGGTTTAGAGTCAGGCGACGGTTAACGCGCCAGTTGTCCTGGATGTAGGCAGCCCAGGAAACGTTATTCCAGAGGCCTTTGTCTTGCACAGCCAGCTCCTGGTAATTCCCCAAGCCGAGCAACATATCTCCGTAGCCGATACCAGTGTATGTGCCATTGAAGCTGTACCCACCTTGGGTCTGGCCGAAAAGATCCTGGACCTTCTTGTAGAGAGCCCAACTGCCGCCCATCTTGAGCTGGTGTGCGCCCTTGGTCCAAGAAACGTCGTCGCGAATTTGGTAATCATCCGCCTTGTTGTGCCAGGGCCAGCTGGAGATTTCAAAGTTCGGGTTAATGGACCCTCCGCTTACGTCGATATTGGGGATACGGTTCAGGTTGTTCGGCCCAGTAAAAAGGCGGCTGTTGGTGCCATCGTATCCGGTCGGAAGGGCCAAGCTAGCAAGGCCCGAGGCCGCGTATGGAACGATGTTGATAACGTTTCCGTTGTAGTTGAAGGCGACTTCGTTGATGAGGGTCGGCCGGATCGTGTAGGTCGTGTGAATAACGCCGCTACGCGATGGGTTGCCGAAGGTGTCGCCGACGGTAGGAACGTTGTCGCCGCTCCACTGACTGATGGCGAAACCCTGGCTAACTTGTTCGGCGATAAAGTGTCCGAATACAGAAAATCTGTCGGAGAAGTTGTGATCGATGCGGACGATTTCTTCCTTTAGAGGCGTGGCAGAATTGGCCCCGCCCTTGAACTGAGGAATCTTGCCGGTCACGTCGGTACCGTTGGCGGCAGGGAAGATATGTGCGTTAAGCAAAGCGGCGGCGTTCGAATTAATCATGCAGGCGGGAATAATGGCGCCTGGGAACGTCGAGCCCTGCACAACACCAGCAGGAGCGGCGCCACCCGGGCAATTCGCAAACAAGACGGATGGGGCCACTTGTGCCGTAGTCGGAACGTTGATCGGTGTGCCGAGAGAACTCAGGTCAGCGCCAGCTGCGGTGGGATAGACTGCAGCACCCGGGACCGCCTGGTTGGTCGCGCCACCCTGAATCAATCTGCGCCATTCCATGTTGTAGAAGAAGAACGTCTTCTTCCTATCGGGATTGTAGAGGTGGCCGAATGTGACCGGGCCGCCGACGTTGAAGCCGAACACATTGAGGCGCAGCTCCTGCTTATTTACAAAGTAGTTGCGCGCGTCGAAATAATCATTGCGATTGAATTCCCAAGCCGAAGCGTGCAGCGTGCTGCCGCCTGACTTCAGAACCATGGTCATCGTGCCGGCAGAAGAGAGACCGTAGTCCGCGCTGTAGTTCGAGGTGAGGGCGCGGAACTCCGCGATGGCGTCGGTCGAAGGCGCGATGCTCATGCCGCCCGCGCCGCCGCGGTCATCGTCTTCACCGCCGTCGAGCAAATAGATGTTGTGGTTCTGGCGCATGCCGTTGAATTCAACGCTGGCGTTGCCGCCGACGGGGGTATTGACGAAACCGGTAATTTGACTGACGGCGCCCGGAGTGAGGGCTGCCAATTGATAAATGCTGCGGCCGTTGACGGCGATCTGCGAAAGCTGCTGGTCCGTGATGAGGTTGCTGCGCTCACCGGAATCCGTCTGGACCTGGACGGTATTCGCTTCGACAGTGACCGTCTCCTGTGCCGCGCCCAACTGCATTTGGAAATCGGCACGAATACGGTCACCGACGTTCAGCACAATGTTCTTTTGTTCCGAAGCTTTGAAGCCTTTGGCTTCGGCCTTAACGGTATAGTGGCCGATCTGAAGATCAGGCGCGACGAACTGGCCGGCATCGTTTGTGGGGAACACACGACTTAAGCCCGTGTCGGTATTTGTGATGGTGACAGCCACGTTCGGGACAACGGCACCGGAAGGATCGGTGACGGTGCCGACGATGGTGGCTTGCTGAGCGAACGTCGAAAAGGAAATTCCGATCAGAGCAATCGCAAGAACAATCAGAAAACGAAGTCGAGACGGCTTGACCGCAAAAACGATATTCTTGGCAGTCTGAAACAAAACACGCATAGTTATGCCTCCACACCCCACGGCGATTGGAAACGCCGTTAACGTAAACGGAGCTTTTCATTTGAGCTACACTCTTGTCAAGCACTTTTTTTAATTTATCGTAGCGGTGGCCCAGATGCTTCCTTCTGTAACAAATCCGGGGCAGCCGAGGGGCATAAGTCTGGGGCCCGTTCTGGTACTGTTCATTGCGGCTGAGAAACGGCAAGCGAGGGCTTCGTTCATAAATTGCGCCAGCAGTATCCGCGGATATGATGAGCGATTGAGTGCGGAAAGAGAGGATTGATTCATGAGGTTGCCGAGGCGGAGGGCTGAAACACCACGCCGAATGAAAATAATCCTCGCCGCGGGCGTGATGGTGTGCGCTCTCTCCGTGTATTTGCTTGCCATCGCAACGACTCGGGGGCAAGAGCCGCGGCATTCGCCCAACTCGCAGAGGAAACAAGCAGCGTCGGGCATGGGAGTTGCGACGGGCGGCGCGCATCCGGCGGTGAAGGATGCGCTTTCGCGACCGATTACGGCTGGGGGATTTGTGGATGGGGCGACTGTCGTTTTCAGCGACATTACTAAAGCTGCGGGGCTCGATGAATTCTTGCACCGCTCGGGAACTCCGGAGAAGAAAACCATACTGGAGACAATTGGCTCGGGAGTAGCACTGCTGGACTACGACAATGACGGCTGGCTGGACATCTATCTGCTGAATGGGTCGACGGTCGCGGCGTTGCAGGGCAAGGAAGCTCCTCCGCGCGCCATGCTTTTCCACAACAATCACGACGGAACATTCACGGATGTCACCGAGAAGGCGGGAGTGGCCAATGCACGATGGGGAGTCGGCGTGGCCGTAGGCGATTTTGACAACGACGGTTGGCCAGACATTTACGTGGCGAATTTCGGGAAGAATCGTCTTTATCACAACAATCATGACGGAACGTTCACAGACGTCGCCGAGAAAGCCGGCGTCGCGCTCGGAAGCTGGTCGGCGGGGCCAACGTGGGGCGACTACGATCACGACGGCTTGTTGGACTTGTTCGTGCCGGGGTATGTGAAGTACGACATCAACAATCCGCCGATCGCAGGACAAGGGAGGATTCCGCCCAATTTCTGCCAATTTCGAGGCATCGCAGTGATGTGCGGGCCAATCGGTTTGCCGGGAGAGAGCGACCATTTATTTCACAACAATGGAGATGGAACATTCACAGATGTGAGCGTGAAGGCGGGAGTTTCCGATCCGGGCCATTACTATGGATTGGCCTCCGCCTTCGTGGACGTGGATGACGACGGATGGGTGGACCTAGTAGTGGCCAATGATTCGACGCCAAATTATCTCTACCGGAATAAACATGATGGGACGTTCGAAGATGAGAGCTATGCGTCGGGCTTTGCCCTTAGCGATGACGGCCGGGAGCAAGCGTCTATGGGGATTGCCGTGGGCGATTACCAGCACACGGGCAGGATCGACCTTTTAACGACGACGTTTTCGGATGATTACAAAACGCTTTATCGAAATGACGGCCACGGGAATTTTACGGATGTGACGTACCAAGCGGGCCTGGCCGGCCCTACAACACCGTTCCTTTCCTGGGGAACGGGGTTTCTGGATTTCGATAACGACGGCTGGCTGGACCTTTTTATCGCCAACGGGCACGTGTACCCGGAAGTCGATAAACAAGATTGGGGCACAACATGGGCGGAGCGCCCGCAACTTTTCCGCAATCTCGATGGAAAGAAATTCCAGGAAGTGCCGCCGGCCACAGGGAGCGGCCTGGCGGATGTGATCTCTGCACGGGGAGCGGCATTCGGAGATATCTTCAATGAGGGAGAGATCGACGTAGTGATCAACAATATTGATTCGAGGCCGACTCTACTGCGAAACGTGCTGAAGACCGGCAATCACTGGCTGGAAATAAAGCTCATCGGCGGTCCCAAGAGTCCGAGGGATGCGAACGGAGCCAAGGTCTTTCTGACCGCAGGTGGAGTCCGGCAGCGGGGAGACGTATATAGCGGAGGTTCTTATGGCTCGAGTTCGGACCAGCGCGTTCACTTTGGCCTGGGAAAAGCGACTGCCGTGAATTCGATTGAAATTCGCTGGCCAAGCGGAACGATTCAGAAAATCGTATCACCCGAGATAGATCGAATCATCACCGTGCGAGAAGAAAAAGAGGCGCCTGGAGCGAGCAATCATTGAACAGAAAAAGTGTCTTCGGCCTTAGCGTTCCCCGAGATCCGATAAATCAGGGGCGTTGAGCGGCGGGGATATTTTCCTTCGAGATGAGCTGCGGGGGAGTGCGATTCGGCAAGTAAGACACGTCTTCGACGGAACCGGCGGGGCCGTCATAAGCGAAGCTCGAGGAAGCCAGAAATTCAATCGGAATGTTTACGTCCATTCCCGCGCCAACCGTCTTGCAAACGGTGCTTTTTGCGGGGATGGCGAGAGTGAGCGAAGCCGGTTTCAGGTCCTTCCCTGAAAGGGGAATAGCGCTGAGGATTCCAGTGACCAACGAGTCGGAAGTGTTGGTGAAGCAGTAGGACTCCTTGGGGCCTTGCACCTGTTGCGTACTGTCGGTCGAGAAGATCTTAAAGTTGGTAAAAGTGTGACGGCGGTAGTAGCGACGGCGCTTGAGCTCAAAATAGAGATCCGCAGTCTGAGGAAGCCAAAGCTGCTGGCGGCTGCGGAATCTAACGGCCGCATAGCCAATGGAAATGTGCTCGCGAGTGAGACGAATGTTTTCGACCGGTTTGACCAAATCCGATTCGAGATGCACCACCTGATAGTTACCGGCATCAATCCAGGCGCGCCCTACCAGACGAACTGGATAGCGAATTCCGTCCACAATATAGGACCGAAAGGCGTCTCGCTGGTTTGGTCTTTCCTCAAAATGAACCAGCCAAGTCGAGCGCCCCTTCCATTGGCCGAGTCCCTCGCAGGCGAAATCAAAACCTGGCGCGAGCCGGGGATGGAAAATCAGCGCATGTGCCGACAGATTTGCGGTGGCTATTCCAGCCGGGAACTGCCGAGGGGAGACAATTTCTCCATTCCGGTATTCCTGCAATTGGAATTCGCCGTGAGAATCCCGGGAGACCACGGCGACATAATCGAAGGAGCGCACATCCGCGCCGCCGGGAACCCCGGCGGCGTTCAATCTGTAGCTTTCGACGCGCTCGGAGGCATCGAATTTCTGCATGCTGTTCAGCAGTTGCTCGGCGCGGCGGCCGGCCCCGCGCAAAATTGCGGGAAGAATGCAAGGCACATTCACGGCGACTTCCGGCACGAGATCATCGACCCGAGGGGGCATACCCGAATTGTTTTCGGGAGTATCAGGGCTCTCTTCGGAAGTATCCTCAGCCGCCGACTCGGTATTGTCCGCGGCGGGCGGAGCGGATGGTTGGGAAGTTGCCAGGTCCGGCTGCCCAGCTGCCGATGAGCCGGCCGGGGGAGAAGCGACAGCTTTCGCGGCAGACTCAACGGGCGGCGCAGGCTTCGCCTCGGATGTTGGAACGGAATTATTCCCGGAGGTCTGGAGTGCTTGCTGAATCTTTTCCTGCATGCTACGGACGCGATCAGCCAGGGCGCCAGTGGGGGCGAGCTTCAGGTAGCTCTGGGTATCAGCCAGGGCACCCGGAAAGTCATCGGCCCGGATGTGAAGATCGTACAGGAACAAATAAATCTGAGGATTATCCGGCTTCAAATCACGTGCTGCAGTCGCGCTGGCTACGGCGTCCTTGTAGCGATTCTGGGCGCTGAGGGCAACGGCCAATTGAAACTGTGCCCGCCAGGATGAAGCATCGAGAGCAATAGCTTTACGGAGAAGTGGTTCGGCGTCGGAAAACTTTTTCTGGCTGTTGAACATGGAAGCAAGGTCGAGTATCGCCTGGGGGTACTTCTCAGAACTTAGGGATATTGATTTTCGAAGCGCGACTTCCGCGGCCGCGGCATCGCCCATTTTGTTCTGCGCCAGTCCCATGGCTGCGTACGCCTCGTAATAGGACGGATACTTCGAAATTGCCCGCGCAAATTGCGCGACAGCGCCCCGATAGTCCGATTTCTCCACGATGAGTTGAACGCCCTTATCGAATGACTCTCTCGCGTTGCGCGGAATGCTTAGCTGGTGTTCGGAAACAGCCGGCGCGACCTTCGGCACGGCCGCGCCTCCAGTCGCTCGCAGAAGGATATCCCGATACACATGGCCGGCGCCGGTTGGCCGGACGAACTCGCGGGCGGACTCGTAACCATCGTGTTGAACAGAAACATAGCAATCACCGGGGATGTCATCGAATTGGTATGTACCGTTGCGGTCGGAGTACGCGAACCCAATCGGGGTGCCCATCGCGTTCTGAAGTTCGATGCGTGCATCACCGATGACATGACCCGTTCCAGCCTCACGGATGGATCCCGAGAGAGCAACCTTCAGAGGTTCTTGGCCGAGACATGAGGCTGGAGCCAGGAGCAATAGAGTGAAGAAGACCCATGAATACCGCCGCCGCATTAGACACGTCCCTGTGGGGATGATACCAGTGGCCAAAGTGTCCCGCTATGGATTCGCGAGCGCAAGTGTTTTCATTCGCGCACCAGGCATCTTAGAGCTTCCATTCGATAACAGTATAAGAACGAGGGGGCAATTCAACAGTCGCGCGGCCGCCTGCGGTCGAAGGCAGCTCCCCTTTCTGCGGAGTCACGCGGGTTGGGGATTCAAAGGTGTTTGCCGCCTTCAAGTCGCCGCCGGTTAGGACTGTAGATTCGAGAGCACGTGGGGAGGCGCCTTCCCAAATGATTTGGAGTTCGCGAGGTTTTGCCAAGTCGCGATTCAAACAGAAGAGCGCGACCTTGCCTGTCTCGGCTTGGTATGTTCCGGCTGCATCCACATATTGGACCGCGCCCAACCCCGAAACATCATACGTGGGAGAATCCACCAGAAGTTCGAGAGCTACGCCGTGGGCGAACTCGAGCGCCCAGCTGTATGGATAATAAATTGTCTGTTTCAGCAGACCGTTTTCGTTCGTCATGAGGGGAGCGATGACGTTGACGAGTTGCGCCAGGCAAGCCAGCTTCACGCGGTCCGACTTCCGGATCAGGGCGTTAAGAAGACCACCGACCAGGAGAGCGTCCTCAAGGTTATAAACCTCCTCCAGGAGATGAGGGGCAGTTTGCCGGACGCCGTTCACGGCCGAGCCGCTCCTGGCCCGATACCAGACATTCCACTCATCGAAACTGAGCCACAATTTCTTGGGCGAGCGCTTGTGTCCTCTTACGACGTCGCAGACTGCGGCGACTTCGTCAATTTGCCGCTCCATGCTCAGATTCATGGCGAGGAACTTTGAGCTTTCACCGCCGGTTTCTTCCGTATTGCCGAAATAGCGATGCAAGGAGATCGCGTCGACGTAGTCGTAACACTGCTCAAGAACTTCCCGGTCCCATTCGAGATAGGTAGGCATTCCGGGGCCGCTTGAGCCGCACGCCACGAGCTTCAACGAAGGATCAACATAGCGCATTTGCCGGGCAGCGTCCTCTGCTTTCAACCCATACTCCGTAGCAGTCATGTGGCCGATTTGCCAGGGACCATCCATTTCATTGCCGAGACACCAGTGTTCTACCTTATGAGCGTTCGCAATCCCGTTCTTACGGCGAAGCTCGCTCCAGCGGGTGCCGCTCTCCACATTGCAATACTCGACGAGAGCAGCGGCCTGCTCCGGAGTCCCTGTGCCCAGATTGACGGCAAGAAGCGGCTGCGTGCCGACAAGGCGGCACCAAGCGAGAAAATCATCCGTTCCAAACTGGTTGGTATCGATCGTATTCCAGGCCTTGTCCAGCACGGCCGGGCGGTTCGCTTTGGGGCCGACGCCGTCCAGCCAGTGATAGCCGGAAACAAAATTCCCACCTGGATAGCGAATGATCGGAACCCCGAGCTTGCGAATGTTGTCGATGACATCTTTCCTGAAGCCGTTAGGGTCGGAAAGTTTGGATTGTGGATCGTAAATGCCTTCGTAAATGGCGCGGCCGAGATGCTCGAGGAAGGAACCAAACAGGTCTCTGTTCAGTGGAGCAAGCGTTCTCCGGGTATCGGCATAGATGCGAACGGGCTGACCGGAATCGCCTGGCGGCGTTTTGCCGAGTAAGTGCCGGCCGAGTGTGAGCTCCGCACCTACCGTCATTCCAACTTTGGATGCATCCCGCAGGAAACGCCGCCGAGAGACAGAACGCATGAGAAGAGCCCCCAGTTGAAGAAAACGAGCTGAAAATTCCTGTACTCCAATTTGAACTGCACGAGCCTGATCCGCAGAGGGTTGGCATTATTTCTGGCTCAGCGAATTGGCCGGGCGAGATTGTACTCCCGAACCTGCAGGAGGACAAAGGCGGGAAACTTCTGCGCCAAAATGCTCGAACACATTCTTCCTCCCACCAAGTTCATTAAATCGTGTTAACGTACGCGGACCGCGTGTCCCGTATCCTGAATTTGCATGGATGGGGTGGAAGTTCAGGATGGGTGCCCGGAACATTTGGAACTAATTGGCCATTTTGTGACAAGTAGTGTTTGATCTTGCGTGGCAGCGCCAGACCGAAGCGGGAGTGCGCATTGCAATCGCCATGCGGGATCGCGGAGCGCGCAGATGAGCAAGAAGAAGCACGGAATCCACTTAATTGCCGAAATGGCGAACGTCTCGATCGGGACGGTCGATCGTGCGCTGCACGGGCGCGGCGGAATTAAGGAAGCCACTCGCAAGCGAATCCTGCAAATCGCGCAACAAATAGGCTATTCACCGAATCTTGCGGCCAGAGCCCTATCCGCCGCGCGAGCGGGCGTGCGCATCGGCGTCTGCATACCGAAAGAAATCCATTTTTTCTACGACCAGCTCTGGGGCGGAGTCGTTGAGGAAGAACACCATCTCGAGCAACTCGGTGTCGAGTTTGTGAACCGTCCAGTGCAAACCCTAGGAGCGGGCGATATCGAAGTATTCAAGGAGTTAGTGGAAAGTAGTGTCGATGGAATCATTCTCACTGCCGGAAGCCCCAGGGAATTGACTCCGCTGATCAACGAGGCCGAAGAAAAAGGCGTGCGTGTCGTTTGCGTTTCCACGGATGCTCCGGAGAGCCGCCGCTCGACCATCGTTTGCGTCGAGCCGAAATTGAATGGCTGCCTTGCCGGGGAATTAATGGGCAAGTTTGTGCCTCGAGGATCCAAAGTTGCGGTTGTTGCTGGCATGCTCTCAACGGAAGATCATCGGAAAAAGACAGACGGCTTTTCCGAGGGATTTCTGCGCCATTGTCCCGGCGGAACAATCGCGAGCGTCGTTGAAGGCCACGAGGATGAAGAGGAGAGCTTCCAAAAAACATCGGATCTCCTGCGGCGTTTTCCAGAAATCGAAGGTCTGTATGTGAATACGGTTAATTGCCTTCCAGTGTGCCGCGCTCTCGGTGAGCAGGGTTTGGAGGGCAGAGTGAAACTAATCACGACGGACCTCTTCGCGGAGATGGCCCCCTACTTTCAAAAGGGGATTATTACTGCGTCGATTTACCAGCATCCGCACCGGCAGGGCCAAACTGCTGTGCGCCTCCTTGCCGACAACCTCACCAACCATGTTCACCTCCCTCCCGCCGCGCATCTCAGCCCCGGCGTGGTGATGTCCACGAATCTCCATCTTTTCCGCGAGATGAGGCGGGCAGAAACCAAAGCGAGCGACTCCGCGCTCAAAAGCCATAGCGTCTCGCAAGGCTAAGAGCTCGCCGCCACTTCGTTACTTCATTGGATGTCAGGTTGGAATTCGATGTAGTCCACGGCTGCGCGCTCCTCGCCATCCGGGGTGCCTTCGATGCGGATCGTGTCGCCGGGACGAAGCGCGAGACCTGTGATCCGCCTCCGAGTCGAAGAGTCCGCGTTCGGTTTTGTTGCCGGCAAATTATCGTCGGCCACCCATTCATCCACGACCTGCTCGCCAACTAATACGCGGAACTCTGATTTGCCATTTCTCTGATCAAAATACTCGACGTCCACTTCGTACCAGCCTGCTTTTCCATCAAAGTGAAAGATTGCGGAACATTTCTGTGCGGGTGGCGCGCACTCGACGGCTTTCCCGCCCGATGCGTCCTCCGGCGGAGTGATATCGAACGGCGTGTAACTTTGCAGCAGCATGCTTTCCGCCTCAACGCGCCCGGGATAGTGCCCCACACGGCCGTGCTCGTCGGGAATCCCCGAAGTCCGGAGAAACCAATTACAGACCGCATCCCGCCAAACGATGGCGTGGCCTGCTTGATACTCGAGCCGTTTCAAAACGCCCGCATACCGTTCCTCGTCCATGCGGCCTTCCAATGTTTTCCATTCTGCGACCAGGTTTGCCGCAGCTTCCGCGCCCCCGTAATGCGAATCATAAATGTGTTGGATGACTGTCTTTCCCGAATGCAGGACATAGGTGTAAGGCACATGATGAAAAAAGAGCAACAAAGTATCCGGCGTCGTTTTCAAGGATTCGTAAATCTTCGCAACCGCCGGCCGGTATTGATCGACGTATCCCGTGCCCGTTGCCGCCGTGCGGTCCATCCCGACACCTTCGTGGTCCGCGCGGTGCCATTGCCCCCAGCCATTTCCTTCGGACGATCCCACTCCCGGACCGTAATGGCTGCCGAGTATATCCGTCAGTGTTCCCGCGCCTAATGGACCTGTGTAACTTTCGTAGATGGGCCAGGACGCGAGCAGTATCTTTGAAATCGTTTTCACCACCGCATGGTCATTTCCAAAACTCAACTGAGTCCACTCTTTCGCAATCTGCTCAGAAGAAAGATCTGGATTCCACGCAAGCCTGCCATACCCGTAGAGATTCGCCATCGCCAGCGGGTGTGCCAACCAGTTTGTGTCCATGCCGACATTCACCACCGCAACGTATCCACCTAGGGACCGATGGAAAGTCTTGCCAGCAATAATATCTTTCACCGGCGTAGGGTGCGCCCCTGCGTGCATATCGAAGTCGAGGGTTTCCTTCCACATCGGCGGGAGAAAACACAAATGCCGCTGTTGGCCCAAGTATTCCTGCGTGACTTGCAGCTCGATGGCTTCATTTGTTTTTTCGAGGCCGCTGAAAAGCGGAGAGGCAGGCTCGCGGACCTGGAAGTCAATCGGCCCATACTTGATCTGGATGATTACGTTGTTGTCGAACCTGCCATCCAGCGGATGAAAAATGTCATAGGCCGCGCGCGCGCGATCGTTTTTGAGATTGCGCCAGTCGAGATGATGGTTGTAGACAAACGCGCGGTAGAAAACGATCCCGTGATGTGGCCCAAGGGCGCGCGCGATTACGTTGGCCGCATCAGCGGGAGTCCGGCCATACGTGGCCGGACCGAGTCGGCCTTCCGAATCCGCCTTGACCAAGAAACCCGCAAAATCAGGAATCTGCCGGTAAATCTCGTCGACCTTTTTCTGCCACCATTCGGCCACGCGTGGATCCGCGGGATCGAAAGTGTCCAGGCCTCCAATCACCTTGGGGCTACTCATGTCTACGGAGATGGATAGCTGAACTCCCCAAGGACGAAACACATCCGCAATGCGAGTGAGCTGTGGGAGAAAGCTGTCTTCGAGAATGTGCGGGTTCGCATTCACATTGTTGATGGCGCAGCCGTTGATTCCGATGGAAGCGAGCAGGCGGGCGTATTCGCCTGCACGCGTTAAATCGGCTCGAACGCCACCATTATCAAAAAAGATGGATCGCCCGGCGTACCCGCGTTCGATACTGCCGTCCAGGTTGTTCCATTCATTCGTCCAGCGAATGGGTGCAGCGGGCTGCTGCACTTCATGCAGATCGGAAATGCTCTCGTTGCGGGCGATTTTGCTGAGCAGCGCAAATACCCCATAGAGCGCGCCGCGATCAGTTGCTGCCGTAATAATGAGACTGTCGAATCCGTTCACTTTTACTTCGGAAAGCAAGAAACCATCATCGCGCAAGCCGGCAGTGCCCGGAATTGGAGGTACCACCTGTTGTAAAGCGGCAACCGTACCAAGGATGATGGCGCTTTCTTGCGGCAAGGATTTGTCGTCGCGTAGCGTTCTTCCCAGCATTCCGCGCAGGCCTCGAATCAGCTCGGCCTTCGCGGATTCGAGTACTGGGGACTCGCCAAGCACAACTATGCTGGCAGGCAAGTTTGAGTACGCCTGCGCGGCCTGCTTGTCCAGTGCCGCATACCGCAACCAGGCGTCGGCTCCTGTTTCGGCGTGGGCGCGGCTCCCCCCGAACGCTGCAAACACGAGCACGCCGCAAATCGCTCTGCTTCGCAATCCGTTCATGAATGTGAAGAAATGTAACGCCCTACTGGACTCCAAGCAACAAGTCTACGGTGAGCTGATCCAGCCGCTCGTAAGGAAGCCGTTTTTTTGCCAGCTGGTTCCGATCAAACGTATGCTCAAGCAGCTTCGTTGCGTGACCCTTGGAATAACTCTTCATCTCGGGTGCAGCCGCGGAAGGAGTCCCGATCTCGCGGAGTATTTCTTGAATTTCTTTGTTTTGCCTCCAGAGCCTGGCCTTCTCTTTGAGGATGAGATAGGTTTTCATGCACCCGCGCGCGAAATCCTTCACGCCTTCGTAATCCTCGGTGCGATAAGCGTGTGCATCGAAGTGCCGTGAACCCTGGTAGCCCACGCCTTCCAGGAATTTCACGATAAAAAACGCTGACTTCAGATTGTAAGAGCCAAATCGAAAATCCTGGTCATAGCAGCCCGTCATCTGGTCGTTGAGATCCACGTGAAAAAGTTTGCCCGCGTCCCACGCCAGGGCCAAAGCATGCGTGCAATTCAAGCCCGACATATGCTCGTGCGCGACTTCGGGATTGACTCCGAATTTCTCCGGCTGGTCGAGCGTGGCGATGAATCCCAGATAATGTCCCGTCGAAGGAAAGTAAATGTGAGCGCGCGGCTCGTTCGGTTTTGCTTCCAGCGCGAATTTATACCCATAGCCTCGGTCCGCTGAATACCGTGCCATGTAGTTCAGCGCCTCGCGGTAACGCTTGATGGCTTCCAGGGGATCGCGACAAGCGTCCGTTTCCACTCCGTCGCGCCCGCTCCAGATCACGAAAATCTTCGCGCCTAGCTCCGCTCCGAGGTCCATCGCGCGCAGAACTTTCTGTAGAGCAAACGCACGCACGGCCGGATCATTGGCCGTGTAAGCGCCGTCCCTAAAGACAGGATCAAAGAAAGCATTCACGGTCGCCATCGGCACCACCATGTGATGCCGCTCGCAAGCTTTCTTGAAGCTCGCCACAATCCGGCCGCGCTCCTGCGGCGTTGCGTCCAATGGTACGAGGTCGTTGTCGTGGAAATTCACTCCCCAGGCGCCCACATCCGCCAAGAGAGCCACGATGTCGTCCGGTCGCATAGCATCCCGCACAAAATCGCCGAAAGGATCGCGGCCTCGATTTCCGACGGTCCAAAGCCCGAATGAGAATTTGTGTTCCTTTTGAGGCTCAAACAGATTTCTGCTCATTCGTGGATTCCTCGTCGAACCTGCGTCACCAGCAACTCGCGCGCAAAATGATGGAAAAGTTGACCGTGTACGTTAACGGCCGTGCTATAGTACCACTCGTTTTTTAGATTGCAAGTATCGGTATTTTTTCTCGGAGGTTTCGATGAGGCGTTTTTCTCCCTTTTGCTTTGCACTAGCTGCATCCGCGGCCGTCCTCGTATGTGGGCCGATGTATGTGCGTAGCCAGGCTCAAGAGATTCTCCCCTACCGTAATCCGAAGCTGCCCATCGAACAACGCGTCGCCGATCTCCTCTCCAGAATGACTCTCGAGGAAAAAGTTGCCCAGCTCGAAGGCGTTTGGGAGAACCCTCAATTCATGAAGACTCCCGAATCGCGTTTTGTGGATGACAAGGGAAACTTTCTTCCCGATCACGCGGCAATCCTCCTGAAAGATGGCATCGGTGAAATGTCTCGCCCCGGTGAAGTCGCTGCCGGTCCTCGAGAGATGGCGGAGTTCACCAACACAATGCAGAGATGGGTGAAAGAGAACACGCGTCTTGGTATCCCCGTTTTGTTCCACGAGGAATGCCTCCATGGGCACATCGCGCCAAAGAGTACTTCCTTCCCCGCTGCGATCGGCCTGGCCACCACTTGGGACCCCGGCTTGATCCACGATGTGTTTACCTCGGTCGCTCAAGAAGTTCGCGCGCAAGGTGCGCAGCAATGCCTTTCCCCGGTCGTAGGTCTCGCCCGGGATCCGCGCTGGGGGCGAACCGAAGAAACTCTCGGCGAAGATCCCTATCTCGTATCCCGCCTCGGTGTCGCAGCCATCGAAGGCCTGCAGGGAACCGGGCCTTTCATCGATAAGTCCCACGTGATGGCCACCGCCAAACATTTTGCAGTCCACAGCCAGCCGGAGGGTGGCACCAACGTGGCACCGGGTAACTATTCAGAGCGCGTGATCCGGGAATATTTTTTCAAGCCTTTCAAGGCCGCTGTTGAGGAGGCGCATGTCGCCAGCATCATGCCTTCGTACAATGAGATCGACGGAATTCCCTCGCATAGCAATAAACATCTCTTGATCGACGTCCTCCGTCACGATTGGGGCTTCGATGGTGTCGTCGTCTCGGACTATTTCGGCATCGCCGAGCTCATCCGGGTTCATCACGTAGTTGGCACGAAAGAAGCTGCCGCCAAAATGGCCCTGGAAGCTGGGGTTGACATCGAACTGCCTTTTCCGGACACCTACCCAAGCCTCGTGGAGCAAGTAAAGGTAGGAAAAGTTGCGGAAGCCACCGTCGATCGCTCCGTGGCGAATATCCTTCGCGAGAAGTTCCGCGCCGGACTCTTCGATGATCCCTACGTGGATCCCGCCTATGCGGAAAAAATCACCAATGATGCCGCCCACCAGAAGCTCGCACTCCAGGCCGCGCGCGAAACTATCACTCTGCTGAAAAATCGGGACCACCTCCTGCCTCTGGACATTTCCGGCTACAAGCGCATCGCCGTCATAGGGCCAAACGCCGCCGACCTTCATCTTGGCGGCTACAGCAACAAACCCGGCCGCGGCGTCAGCATCTTGCAGGGAATCAAGGATCGCGTTGGATCGCGGGCGGAAGTTCTCTATTCCGAAGGCGTCAAAATTACGGAAACTCTCCCGGATTGGGACGCCGACAAAGTCGTGCTTGGCGATCCTGCGCTGAACGCCAAGCGCATTGCCGAGGCGGTCAAGGTTGCGCAGAAGGCTGACGTGATTATTCTCGTGTTAGGTGGAAACGAGCAGACCTCGCGCGAAGCTTGGGCCCCGAACCATAAGGGCGACCGCGATTCTCTCGATTTGCTGGGGAATCAGGATGATCTCGCCAAAGCCATGCTGGCCACTCACAAGGCCGTCGTCGTCTTTCTGATTCATGGCCGGCCCAATTCGATCAACTACATTGCGGAAAATGTCCCGGCCATTCTCGATGGCTGGTATCTCGGCCAGGAGGGCGGAACCGCGGCGGCGGAAGTTATCTTCGGCGATTACAATCCCGGCGGAAAATTGCCGATCACTGTCCCTCGTTCCGTTGGCCAGCTTCCCGATTACTACTATCAGAAGCCCTCAGCCAAGCGTGAATATCTTGATGACAGCACGGAGCCGCTTTTTCCCTTTGGCTGGGGCTTGAGCTATACCACATTCAAGTTCGCCAACTTGCACGTGACACCCGATCCCATCGGCCCGGAAGGCACCACGCAAGTCAGCGTGGACGTCACCAATACAGGCCAGGTTCGCGGTGACGAAGTCGTGCAGCTCTACATCCGCGATGAAATCAGCTCTGTCACGCGGCCCATCAAGGAGCTGCGCGGCTTTCGGCGCATCTCACTCGATCCGGGGCAGACAAGAACGGTCGAGTTTCCTTTGGGTTTTGATGCGCTATCTTTCTTGAATCGCGATATGCACCGCGTTGTCGAGCCCGGGGTGTTCAAAATCATGGTCGGCGGAAATTCGGTAGACTTGATCGAAACAACACTGACCGTGGCCGACCGGTAGGGCAGGTTTTCTTGGCGCCGCTTTATTTGGCGGTCGCTTTAAACTGACGCACTTGCCGCTCAAATTTCCCGGCCGCCGTCTCCACTCTTCACCAAACCGCGGCGCATTACTCAAACAGGGTCTTGTTTTGCCTCACTCTTCAGGGCTTGGTCTCATCTTTGGCTGGAGCGGCCGCCGCTGTTTTCTTGTAGATGATCTTTTTCGTTCCGCCCTCGCAAGTGCCGACTGCTTTTCCCTCGGTCACTTCCTGCTCCTTCGGCACGATTTCCAAGGTGTACGATTTAACGCCCTTCGCATCCAGTTTGGCGGCGATTTCGGACTTGAGCTCATCGCAGGCCTTGGGGCCTGTGGCCGACGCTGGTGTTGCCGCCGGGGCTTGATCCTGCGCGAATGCGCACGCAGGGAGAATTAGGACTGCAGCGAATGTCAGCAAAGCTTTCATCGGGGTTCTCCTCTCGATCGGGGTAGTGAGGGCCTGAGCGAAGGTTAACAAATCCGTCCGGCCGAACGTTCGTCGTCTGCTATTGCCGTGCCGAGTTTGCTAACGGCGAATTTCGGATGAGTGATCCGCAAAGGATCGCGAATTGCGTCGAAACGCCACGTATTGCGCGGAATTTTAGATTCCACGAGGCGCTTGCGAGCGGCCCTTCCATTGCGCTCCGCTGCCGAGCCAATGCCGCAGCGCAGAAAGCATTGTCGCAAGAGAATAAAAGATGGCGATCATCGGCAGCGACAGCGCCCAGAGCAGCGAGAGCCGGTAAAAACGCAACGTGGGAATGAAAGACAATGTCATGAAGAGCCATGCCCCGAGACCGAGGACTCTCGCCGTTGGGTCACGCACGAACAAAAGCATTACGGGCGCGACGAATGTCAGAAACATCGCCGCGAGCGTGCCCGCGAGGAACAGCGAAGAATAGCGTAGCTGTGTGAACGCCGTCCGCGCAATCAAATCGCGGATTTCGCTGAAGCTCCCATAGGCGCGCAAGCTTGCGCTCTTTCGCGTGAGCCCCATCCATACGCGTCCACCGCTATTCTTCACTGCTCGAGCCAGTGCGCAATCATCAATCACTTCGCCTCGGATGATTGCCAACCCGCCGATGCGCTCCAGCGCCTCGCTTTTCACCAGGATGCAACCGCCCGCCGCGCCTGCCGTGCCAAGATCTTCATCTGCAATCCATTGCGGCGGATAAAGCATCAGGAAAAAATAGAGAAATGCAGGAATCAGGGCGCGCTCTGGAAATGACTTCGCCTGGAGCAGGACCATGAGCGAGGCGAGGTCAAGCTTGTCGCGTCCCGCCCGCGTCACAAGCCGCCGCAAAGTGTCCGGCGCATGGATGATATCCGCATCCGTGAACCAAAAGTAGTCTGGCCGCTCGTTCGGCTCTTCGCTCGAGGTGCGCGTGGTCGAATCGCCCCCCTTCGATACGCCCTCATTAAGCGCCCACAATTTCCCCGTCCAGCCAGCTGGGAGCACCGATGCACTTAGTATTCTTACCCGATTCTCCGCCCCACTTTCGCTCGCGGCCTTCTTGGCAAGGTCGGCGGTCGCATCCTCGCTGTGGTCGTCCACGATGGTGATGCTCAAATTACCCGGATAATCTTGCTGCGCAAGACTTGCCATGACCTTCGCGATGGTCGCGGCTTCGTTCCGTGCTGGAATTACGGCGGCGACGCTAGGCCATTCGGCCTGCGTTTCCTCCACCAACTGATCCGCAACTAACTTCTTGACGCGCCAGAACCATCCCCGCCCAAAAAACAAGTGTAGCCAGATACCAAGCGTAATGATCCCGAGGGTTCCGGCCACGGCAAGTTGAGAAAAGAGTGAGGCCATCTCATGCGAAATGTAACAGAGGAGTGACGAAAGCGCGAGGCTAGACCAGGTCTTCCGGTTGAATTGGAAGCCGCCGGATTCGGACTTTTTTCTTCCACTTCCGCGAGGCGTTGAAAATAGCATTGCAGAGTGCCGGCGCAATCACGGGTACCGTAGGCTCTCCGATGCCCGTCGGCTTTTCGTCGCTCTCCACCAGATACACTTCGATCGGGGGCGCCTCGTTCATACGAATCATGTGGTAATCGTTGAAATTGGATTGCACGACCCGGCCGCGCTCCACAGTGATCGCGTCTTTGAGCGTAGCCGTTAACGCATAAATGGCCGCGCTTTCGACCTGCGCGCGCACGCCGTTCGGATTGACCACCCGGCCGCAATCCACAGTGCACACGAGGCGCTTAATTCTCAAGTCGCGCGGCCGCAGCGCGACTTCGGCAACCGCCGCAGTGTAGGTGTCGAACGAGAAATATGTGGCGATGCCTCGGCCTTCGCCATCCGGAAGCTGTTTCCCCCAGCCGGCTTTTTCCGCGGCGAGTTTCAGTACGCCTTTCATGCGCGTCGTGTTCAGCGGCGGGTCGTCCGGACCCGCCTCGAACTGCGGGATCTTGCGCGAGTCGCCAATTAATTTTAGACGGAATGCGAGCGGATCTTCTCCTGCCGCGGCGGCAAGTTCGTCGACGAAACTCTCCACGACGAAGCCGGTGCTGGAAGACTCGACTGATCGCCACCACGCGCGCGGCGCGCTGGAGTGTGCCAACGTGAACTCGATGCGGAAATTGGAACTCATATAGGGAATGCTCGCGGCCGTGCCGAATTCGCCTTTTCCATTATCTTCCGCGCCTTTTTCGCCCCACTTGGCGGCGATGGATGTCGAAGTCTGGAAATGCTTCCAGACCTCGAGGTTCCGATTGGCGTCCATGGCGCCCTCGAGCTTGTGATACGAAGCCGGGCGGTAGAAATCGTGGTGCATGTCATCTTCGCGGGTCCACAACACCATTACGGGCTTGCCGGCCTTCTTCGCAACCTGCGCGGCCTCGATCACGAAATCGGCTTGATAGCGCCTGCCAAATCCTCCGCCCATCAGGAGCGTGTGCACCTCCACTTTTTCCGGCGGCAGCTTGGCTGCTTCCGCGATAACAGCCTGTGCCCACTGCGGCGCTTGCGTGGGCACCCAGGCTTCCGCCCGGTCCTCTTGAATGTGCACGGTGCAATTCATAGGTTCCATGCATACGTGCGCTGCGAAAGGTAATTCGTAGACAGCTTCGATTTTATTCGATGCGGAAACGAGCGCGCCATCGGCATCGCCATCGCTCCGCAGAACCTTCCCCGGCTTCGCGGCGTTGGCCACAAATTGATCGCGAAGCTCTTCAGTCGATTCCTTCGCTGCCTCACCCTCATCCCATTTCACTTCTAACGCTTTGCGGCCTTGCATGGCAGCCCACGAGTTGTCGGCCAGAACAGCGACGCCGCCATTCGTTGAAGCGCCTCTTCCGCTAGTCTCGATTTGAAAAACATCGCGAACGCCGGGAACAGCTTTCGCTTTTGTCGCGTCAAAAGAAGCGGACTTTCCATAAAAAACAGGGCAGCGGGCTATGACTGAATACATAAGTCCCGCCGGCCGCGCATCGATTCCGAATTTCGCCTTCCCCATAGCTTTTTCAGCGGCATCCACGCGATGCATGTCGCGACCGATGATAGTGAAGTCGCGCGAATTCTTCAGAGGGACTTCCTTGAGATTTGGAATCGGGAGCCGCGCGGCATCGGCGACCAATTCGCCGTAAGTGTAGGAGCGCTCCGGGTGGCCGTGCACGACGTAGCCTTTTTCCGCTTTGCAAGTATCGGCGCCGACTTGCCACTTTTTTGCTGCTGCCGCGATCAGCATTTCGCGCGCCGCCGCGCCCGCTTGTCGCAGTGGCAACCAGGAGCCCGCAACGCTCCCGCTTCCACCCGTGCCGAGATCGTAGATTTTGGGATCGGTAGGCGCCTGCTCGATGTGCACCTTGTTCCAGTCGAGGCACAGCTCTTCCGCAAGAATCATCGGGAGCGCCGTCATGATGCCCTGGCCCATTTCGGACTTCGCCAGAATGAGCGTGACGCGATTGTCCGGAGTGATACGGACCCATGCGTCGAAGGGATTGACGGGCTGCTTCTCCTGCGCCTGCGCGGGATCGGACGAAGCGTGAGCGGATAGATGAAAGCCGACGAGCAGAGCTGCCCCGCCCGCAGCGCCAGTTTTCAGGAATGCGCGGCGGTCGAAAAATTTAGGCTCGGCGGAAAGATAAGTTGCCATGGCCAAACTCCTGCTAGAGATTTCGCGAGACTGTAGAAGTAAGTGGCTTACGCCTTTACAGAGGCGCCGGCGGCGCGATGGATAGCCTTACGGATACGCTGGTAGGTGCCGCAGCGGCAGATGTTTCCGCTCATGGCATCATCGATATCGGCGTCGGTGGGTTTTGGTTTCTTGGAAAGCAAAGCGACCGCGGACATGATCTGCCCGGACTGGCAATAGCCGCACTGCGGAACATCTTCCTCAATCCAAGCACGTTGGACAGGATGGCTGCCGTCCTCGGAGAGGCCTTCGATGGTAGTGACCTTTTTGCCGGAGACGTTTGCGATCGGCAGCATGCAGGAGCGAGACGCCTGCCCGTCAATGTGCACCGTGCAAGCGCCACATTGCATGATGCCGCAGCCGAATTTCGTACCGGTCAGGTTCAGCGTGTCGCGTAGCACCCACAGCAGTGGCATGTCCGGGCTGACGTCCACCGTTTGGGATTTTCCGTTCAGGATGAAAGTGATGGCCATGGGGTCCTCCTAACGCAGGCCGATATCGTACAACAACCAGGGAATGATTGAAAATCTATGAAATATCGCTCAACAGCTGGATAGAACGCGTGACGCAGCGTGGCCCGTCCGCAACCACCCGAGGTTAGACGCCCCATATCCGCAAAGGAAAGGCCCCAGGCGCGATGGGGCCGATCCGTTCTCGGACGTTCTTGCTGAACAACGTCGGTTAGTCTATGCGGGCAGAACTTATGCGGTTATCCCAATTCAGATTCGGATTGTTGGGCATCCGCCAGCGATGCAGGTCTGGAATGCTTCGATCTGTGGTTGCTTGTGGACCGCTGAAGTTCGGATCCTTGTAGAACGTAACGCGGGCTCGTCCATAAATTTGAATGGAAGTAATCTCGTCATCCAAACGGACCTGGGGGATATTCGATCCACGCGCGCTACAGAAATAATCGCCCGTGAAATTTGCATTCTTGTAGAAGCAGGCCCCATTGCCGGGCCCGCCTCGCCCGCCATGGCCGCTGCCGGAGTTCCACCATGCAGGCCCATCATCGCGCCGCGGTCTGATTTCAAACCGGGCGCGGCACCCCTTGTCCACCCAAATTCCAGTCGAGTCATTTCCCCATGTTTCGCCTCGAACGCAGCGTGGGCCATTCAGCTGTTCGACCAGGACGACTTCGGATCTGGGATCAGGGATGGAACAGTATTGGATCCGGTGGTGGTGAGACTCGCAGGTGATGGTTTCGATCCGTCGGTCTTGCGCGCTTGCCTTCTCGGGGCTAAAAACACACAGCAGAAGTGCGATTAAAAAGAAATAAGGACCGGATTTTTTCATCGGAAATTTCCCTCCGTGTTGGATTTTTCCATTTCGTGCCTGAACAAGGAAACCATGGTCCAGGACCCGAAGGCGAGGATTCATGGTTCGGTTTACAACTCCCCCAACCAGTCACCTGGCGTCACGTTTTTCTGGTTGGTTGGTGGGGCTCATCGTTCCGATCGGTCAGCCCGGTGTGGAGCACCCGTTGCTGAACGGCCTGATTAACCCGCTCGCGCTGGTGTGCCCAGTGTAGAACACGTGGGACAAATCGCGCAGCTGCTTGTTTCAAGGGCATTGCGAAACACGAAATGGGCTGCAAAAGCCATCCAAGAAACAACTTCGGCGAGCTGCTGGCGCGAAGGTGCCGCGTTGAAGTCGCTTTCAGGAAGGGCTACAAGAATGGCTGACTCTGTGCAGATCTCTTAGACCCAGCCGCCATCGATCACGTAGCTCTGATTGGTAATTGCCAAGCTATCGTCGGATGCCAAGAAAAGCACGAGCCGGGCGACTTCTTCCGGCAGGATCATTCTCTTCAGGGCCTGATTGCGGAGAATCTCCGCTCGATACTGGTCCGTGAACCAAAGCTTCCTCTGCCGTTCCGTCAGGATGGCGCCGGGAAGCACGCTATTTACGCGAATATTGTGCGGGCCCAGCTCGTGCGCCAATGTGCGCGTGAGCCCCACGATTGCGGCCTTCGCGGCGATGTACACCGGCAATCCCGTCGAGGGAATGATCCAACTGATCGAGCTCAAATTAATGATAGAACCGGTGCCCGCTTTCTTCATCGATGGGACTACGGCCTGCATGGCGAAAAACTGATGGCGCAGATTGACTGCCATGCAGCGATCCCAATAGTCCGGTGTTACTTCCTCGGTGGAGTGGCGAGCGTCATTTCCCGCGTTGTTTACGAGCACGCGGACTGCCCCAAATCGGGCTTGTATCCCCTCGATAACTTCGCGCAGCCTCGAAACATCCGTCAAATCGCAGTGAAAGAATTCCGGAGCGTGTGCGCATTCGGTTGCAAGTACCTCCGCTAACGCCTTGGCATTCTGCTGATCGATATCCAGGAAAGCGACCCGCGAGCCCTGCAAAGCGAATTGCTCCACGATAGAGGCGCCGATGCCGGATGCACCGCCGGTGATGACGACCAATTGGTCTCGCAGGCTTGGATAACTGGCGAAGGTGTGCTGATCGCCCATGGAAACTGAGAGTCTACATCACGCCGGCATAACGCAAACCGCGAATTGCCCGCGATGACGTGCAATCGGCGGGGAGCGCTCGCAGATGGAGACTGGTCCGACGCGAGGAATGGAGTGCAGTTACTTCAAATCGGCAGAGCGGATGGGCAGCCGGCGGATTCTCTTTCCCGTGGCGGCAAAGATTGCGTTGGCCACGGCGGGCGCGACGGGCGGAACGCCGGGCTCGCCGATTCCGCCGGGCCGTTCCTGATTCCTGACGATGTGGACTTCAATGCTCGGCGGAGCGTCATTCATACGAAGGACTTCATAATCGTTGAAGTTGGATTGATTGACCCTGCCGTTCGAAATGGTAATCTCGCTTCTGAGAGTTTGCGCGAGGCCGAAATTGATGGCGCTCTGCATCTGGGCCTCGACGCCGAGCGGATTGATGCACAGGCCGCAGTCGACGCCGCAGACCACCCTATCGACGTGGACAGCTCCTCGTTTCGTATCGCAGGAGACTTCCGCAATCTGCGCCACGTACGTGCCCCATCCGTACATGATGCCGAGGCCGCGGCCGCTCCCTGGCTGGAGAGGAGTGTTCCAGCCACATTTTTGCGCGGCCAATTCAACGACGGCTCGGCGACGTCCGACATCGATCACGCCATTGCCGTGTCCGAGGTCTATCTTCCGAGCGGGACCGAGCGCGGCAAGTAAAAACTCAACCGGATCGCGGCCGGCGGCGTGAGCGGCCTCGTCAAAAAAGCAAGAGCGCACAAACTGATTCCCGGAGTCGTCTACGGAGCGCCAATAACCAAGCGGCATGCCGGTTTCGGCGGCCGCGAATTCCAGGCGCAGATTTGGAACGGAATACGCCGGAAAATCAAGCAAATCAACTCCGGCGGCCGCTCTGGGAGAGATACCTGTGCCGTTGTAAAAGATTCCGATGGAAGGCGAAGATGCGCGATGTTTCCAGGAGATGAGATTGCCTTTGGCATCGAGTCCGGCGCGCAATGAGTGGAGCGCGGGAGGGCGATAGAAATCGTGGCGGACGTCATCCTCGCGAGTCCAGATGACTTTGACGGGCGCTTTGGCGGCGCGGGAAATCAGGGCGGCTTCGACGGCGTAATCCTGAATGAGGCGGCGTCCAAATCCGCCGCCGATGAAGGTCACATGAACCTTGACGCGCTCCTTGGGAATCGCAAGTGCCTGGGCAACAGAAGCGGCGGCCGCGTCCGGAATTTGCGTGGGAGCCCACAGCTCGCACTCACCGTCACGGAAATGCGCGGTGCAGTTGGCGGGCTCCATCGTGGCGTGAGCAAGGAACGGAACCTCATAAGCGGCTTCGATCGTTCTGGCCGCGCTCGCGTGCGCCTTTTCGAAATCGCCATCGTTGCGAATTAGAGCGCCGGGCTTGGAAACGAGTTCCTTCATTTTCTGACGAAGAACAGCCGTACTTTCGCGAACGCCGGCCGGCTCATTCCATTGGACCTTGAGGCGTTTGCGGGCTTGCAGTGCCGCCCAAGTGGAATCAGCAACCACGGCCACGCCGGAACAACTGTAATTCCTGCTGCCAATGCCGGAAGTTTCACCGAACTGGTGAGTGAGGTGAACGGCGGGAATCTCGAACACGCCACGAACTCCGGGCAGTGAATTCACTTCACCGGCATTGAAATTGCTCGGTGCGCCCCCATAGACGGGACATCGCTCCATGGAAGCAATGAGCATTCCGGGAATGGACGTATCGATGCCGAACCTAGCCGCGCCAGTAACTTTGGCGAAGGCGTCGGTGCGCCGCGTTGGCTTGCCGATGAGGCTGAATTCCGCGGGATTCTTGAGCAATGGATCTGAGGGCGGCGAAATACGGATTGCGGCGGCCAGGACTCGCTCGAATGGAATTTTTCGCTGCGTGACGAAGTGGATCAGGAAACCGTTTTCAGCCCGACACTCGGAACGTGGAACTCCCCATTGCGTGGACGCCGCAGAGAGAAGCATTTCCCGGCCAGCCGCGCCGACCTTGCGAAGCGAATCATAGGAAGTGCGAACGCTTCCGCTGCCACCCGTGAGCTGATCGCCGTATTTCGCGTCCAGATCGGCTTGCACGACTTCAACACGATGCCAATCGCAGCAAAGTTCTTCGGCAACAATCATCGGAAGGGAAGTACGCACGCCCTGGCCCATCTCCGAATGGCCGCACCAAATTTTGACAGCGCCGTCCGCGGATATTTCAAGCCAGGCATTGGGAACGAAGGAACCGGAATTGGGCAAGCCGCTGGCGGCGAGAGAAAAATTATGCGGCAGATAAAATGCAAGTGCAAAGCCGCCAGCCACAGCAGAGGCTTTCAAGAACGATCGTCGCGTGAGGTTCAAAGACAAATCGGGAGCCCCAAAAGTTCAGACGCAAAGCCACGCCGGGTGTGAGCAATCAGTTTTGCGCGTGCAAGACGGGCTCACTCGAGCGAGGACCTTCGGGTTCCACGCCACGCCATCCGACCGGGCGTCCGCTGACGGCTTCCTTTACGGAGCGGAAGAGGACGACGTACATCAACTGGCGATAGTAAAAACGCTGGAGAAGAACGGGAACCAGCAACGTCCAATCCTCTTTCTTTTCCAGTGCGAAGGCGACTACGCAAGTGAGCACGTCTATCAGCAAAAAACCGAGGAAAAAGATGACGGACTTCTCAACGTCGGCGGTGGTCCAGAGCTGCGGCAGCTTTGTGACGCGGAACTGCGCCAGACCCCAGAGCAGCAGTGAGCCGAAAAACATGAGGTCAATCACCGGCGAGATGAAAGGCAGAACGAGCTGAAAAACAAAGATGTTCGGCAGCGCAATCCAGCCCAACGTGCCGTACTTCGGGCGTACGAGAGTGTCGCCATGTTTCCAGAAGGATTGCAACGTGCCGAAGGTCCAGCGGAACCGTTGGCGAATCAGGGCGGACGCGGTGTCCGGCGCCTCCGTCCAGGCGATCGCTTCTTCTTCATAACTGATGCGCCATCCCAGCCTGCGAATACCTATCGTGAGATCCGCATCTTCCGCTACGGTGTCCGCGGTGATGCCTCCGGCCGCTTCGATGGCACTCTTGCGCCATGCGCCCAGCGCGCCCGGCACGACGGTGATGCAATTCAAAAGATCGAAGGCGCGCTTTTCCATGTTCTGGCTGGTGATGTACTCGAGAGCCTGCCAGCGCGTAAGCCAGGTCGAACGATTGCCAACCTTGACGTTGCCGGCGACGGCGCCGACGGTCGGATCGGAGAAATGTCGCAGCAGCTTGTGGATGGCGTCCGGCTCGATTTCGGTGTCCGCGTCGATGGTGACGACGATTTCTGTGTGTGCTTCGCTCAGTGCCCGGTGCAAAGCCGCGGCTTTGCCGCGATTGGCCTGGTGAATGATGCGCACGCGAGGATCGTGGCCGAAGGATTCATCGAGCAGTGGGCCGGTATTATCCGTCGACCCGTCATTGACGACGATCACGCGAAGCGACTTCACGTCCGAAGCCAGTACAGAGGTAATTGTCTGGACTACAACATTCTGCTCGTTGTGAGCAGGAATTAAGACAGTTACGGGTGGTTCCGGCACGGGCATCGCGGCACGATCGGGTCGAAGCTTTTCAATCAGCGCAAGGATGCCAATGACCAGAGCCCGGGCGCTGACCAGCACGATGCCGACGATGAAGATCGTGGCCATGGCGAAGCGGAACCACTGAAAGATGGCGAAGATCAAGCCATCCGCCCGGGCTTCGAGCCGCTCTTGCGAAGAGAGCGGAAGCATCACCTCCGCCCGCGTTTTGCCGATCAGCTCGGCAACAGAAACAAATTGATAGCCGCGGGCCCGCAAATCATCGATGACGATCGGCAGAGCAGCCACCGTGTGAGCTCGCTCGCCGCCGCCGTCATGGAAGAGGATGATGTTGCCCTTCTGCACCTGGCGCAAGACGTTTTGCACAATTTCATCCGTGGGAATCTGGTTTTTCCCATCGGAGGTACTCCAATCGTCGGGATCGACTCTCTGGCCAACAATCAAGTAGCCCATATCCTGCGCGAAGGGCAGCTGGGCGACCTCCTCGGCATACTCCGGCTGATGATCGATGCCATAGGGCGGGCGGAAAAGAATCGACTTCACGCCGACAGTGCTTTCGATGAGGCGCTGGGTCAAATTCAACTGCCACTTGAGTTCAGTCTTGGAAATTTGATCGAACTGCGGATGCGTGAAGGTGTGGTTACCGATTTCGTTTCCGTCGGCGTATTCCTGCTTCAGGATGTCGGGGTACTGATTGGCCTGCTCGCCGACGACAAAGAACACGGCGGGAACGTGCTTTTGTTTGAGGACGTCCAGTATCTTGGGAGTCCAGCGCGGATCAGGGCCATCGTCGAAAGAAATAACCAGCTTCTTGGGTGATGAACCGCCGATCTGGTCGATGTCATAGGAAAGCGGATAATCTTCATAGGTTTCGTCGGTGAAGAGGTCGGTAGCCGCTTCATAAGTGAAGCTTCGGCGGCCGGACTTGGGTGTATCGGCGAAATGCCAAATGTCGCCGTTGCCTTCGAGGGTCAAGTCGGGGCCGGGAGGGATGTCTTGGATTTTCTGGCGGGCTGCGTCATCCGGGCGAGTGGCGTCCCAGATTGGCCAGATCGAAGAGTCTGAAGATCCCATGCGCCAAAGAGCAGTGCCTTGCACGCCCATGCGTTCGCTCGCGCGTTCTTCGTTGTAGGCCGTGACGGCATCGAGAAACCACACCCTGTGAACGTGATTCTGCTCGTCGGAGTAAGAGTAACGCGGATTGAGAGTCGCTTCGTCGAACTCGACGTCCGTTTCCGACTCGTAGGCGTGCAGCAGGGCTTCCTGGACGCTGTACGCTGCGCCGGACCAGACGCCCTTCTTATCCGTTTCGCCCCAATCATAAGCATAGTTCGCGATGCCAACGACAATTTTCTGCGCAGGGACGACTTCGCGAACCTGCCGGAGATTCTCAATAAACCAATCCTGCGCCGCGATGGGGCCTGGAGGAGAAGTGAGCCAGTGCTGGTCGTAATTCATCAGAATAATGGCGTCGCACTCTTTGCCGAAGAACTGGTAATCGTAGTCGCTGTCGCGGGCGGGCAGCGCGAGCATGAGTTTCAAGCCGGCCAAATGAAGCGAAGTCGCGAGCTCCGCTGCAAACTGGCGAAAGTGGGGCTGGCTCGCTTCTGGAACTTCTTCGAAGTCGACGACGATTCCAGACTGGTGGGCCTGCACAGCAAATTGTGTGACATTTTGAATGAGAGTGTGGCGGGCCACGGGATTGGCCAGAAGAGCAGCCATCTCGTCAATCCGCCAGACTGAGCCGTCATAATTGTCGAGAAGCCCCATCATGGGCAGCTCGACGGGAGGATTGAGCGTGCGCATCCACTCGTGGAGTTCGTCGCCATTCAGGATGGAGATCGCTTCCGCGGGAGTCGCTTTGACGGCGCGCGTCTGATTGTGCCGGTAATCGACGATCGTAAGAGCACCATCGGAGGTGACACCGTGCAACTGCTCAGGAACTATCAGGTCCAAATCCTTGTAGTGCTTTTTGAGTGAAGCAAGGCTGTTGGCGTCCCAACTGACGTAGAACGCGGCGCGCAACGGGTCGTAGCTTGCAGGGACTTTGCCGATGTTGGCCACGCGGCGCTTGCGGCCTTCGCGCACAACCGTGGCTTTCTTCTTTGTTGATTTCAGGGCGTGAAATGCGGGCTTGATATCCGGCAGGAGTCCGGCCGGAAGTTCGACACTGGCCACGACGCTGACAAAAAAGTAGGCCAGCAAGAGCGTCAGCAATGCGCCTGTGATTTCCAGGACGCGGCGCGTGCGGCGCCACCGCGCGCGCTGCGCGTCGTAAAAGATAGGTCTACGTTCTTTCATGAATACCTAAAGCAACCCTCTTAACCTGGCGGTTTGGCAGGGAACTGGGCCGTGGGCGAGCCTAGACCGACTGCGCGATTCCGTCTTCTCTATTGTAAGATGCGATTCGCTCATGAAGCGAATTTTCTCGCACGCTGTCTTCGCGTTAGCAGCGGGTTTCTGCCTGCGGCTATTCTTTATTCTCAAATACCCCGTCAGTGCTGCCAGCGACACTGTGCTCTACGAACAGATGGCCACAAACTGGCTCCAGCACCACGTTTACGCCATGAACGTCAACGGGGCGATTCCACCCGTGGACTTGCGCATGCCCGGTTATCCCGCGTTTTTGGCAATCATTTATGCTCTTACGGGACGAACCGGCCCGGACGCGCGATTTTACGTCATGTTGGCGCAAGCGGCGGTGGATTTGTGCGCTTGTTTGATCACGGCGAGTCTAGCGACCCTTTTATTTTCAATGAAACCGAATTTGGGCGATTGGCGGCGCGTGTTTTTAGTCACGCTGTGGCTGGCCGTGTTGTGTCCGTTCACGGCGAATTATGTCGCGGTTCCATTGACGGAAGCATTCGCGGGATTTTTCACCGCGGCCGCGTTCGTCTCGCTGATCGCCTTGGTCTGGGTCGCGCGAGGGGATAACACACCATTAATCAAAGTCGCGTGGGCCAGGAGCCATGCAGAGTCTTTTCTTGCTTTAGTCAGCGGCCTCCTGGTCGGACTCGGGACACTGTTTCGTCCTGAGACACCACTTCTGCTGGCCGTGGGCTGGATTGTGATTGCGTTTGTTTTGCTTGGAAAGAGGCGATCTCTTTTTTGTTTGCGATTGACGCTGCTATCCGCGATCGGGTGCCTCGTGCCGCTCGCCCCGTGGGCCGTGCGGAATGCGGTAACGCTACATGAGGTGCAGTTTCTCGCGCCGAAAAACTCGAACTTGCCAGGCGAACTCGTGCCCTACGGTTTCATGTCCTGGGAGAAGACCTGGCTCTTTCGCTTGAAGGACTGTTATCTCGTCCCGTGGAAGCTGAATGGAGAGGATATTAACCTGGAAGATATCCCGGCGCGGGCGTTTGATACGCCGGAGGAAAAAGCTCGCACAGGCGCGATCCTCGAGCAATACAACGAGGACGATTCGCTAACGCCGGAGGAGGATGCGGCGTTCGGAAAGTTGGAGCGCGAACGAACGGCGCGGCATCCCTTGCGTACCTATTTGTGGATTCCACTTGCGCGCGTTTTCACGATTTGGTTCACGCCGCGCATTGAGCTGCTGCCCTTTTCGGGAGACGTTTTTCCGCTCGCTGATGCCTGGGAAAACGATCGCGTCGATCAATCGGTCACGGTGGGATTTTTCCTTCTGAACATTCTGTATCTTGCGCTAGCTGCCTGGGGGGCGTGGCAGCTGTGGCGTGAGAATTCCGCGCTGCGTGCGGCGGTCGTGTTTCTTCTGGGTTACACGCTTATCCGGACTGTATTTCTGACTACGCTGGAGACGCCCGAGCCGCGCTATGTCCTGGAGTGCTTTCCAGCGATCCTCGCTTTGGCTGGCCAGGTCTTTGCGCGCGACGCCCGGCGCGGATCAGCCTAGGCGGGCGAATTATTTTCTTCCACGGGCTCAGGATGAATCGTGACGCGATAGATTTGGGGAAATTTCTCCTTGACGCGATCTTCCAGGATTGCGGTCACGTCGTGAACCTGAGTGATCGGCAGCGCGCCACGCATCGCGCAATGGCAGGAAGCGAGGATGTGATGTTCGACTTGCCGGACATGCACATTATGGCAATTCACAAGCTCATCAAACTCGGAAGGAAGACTGTTCAGAAACCCTTCGATCGCTTTGGAAAGCTGTTTCATTTCTCCGGCGCCAGAATCGGGCGTGGCAATGTGGCGGCCGAGCGGCTCGATGTGGATATTCACGTCTGTTGAGCCGTCGCGGAGCTTGCGAATTTCGTCTTCGAGCTGAGTGGCCTGGCCGTGGGCGTCGCGCAAGCTCAGGTTTTCGTCCACCTCCAGATGCAGCTCGATAAAGAGTTGGCCATCATGCTGCAGCGCGGTCACATCGTGAATCGCCAGACCCATGCGCTGGGCCACCGCGCGAATGGCTTCAAAGAGATGTTCGCCCTGAGGGGCGCGAGGTTCGGCGTGCACCATAACGTCAGCGGGAACGATCTCCCCGACGCGTTTTTCGATGGCGTCGCTGAGCGCGTGCACTTGCTCGAGACTGGCAGAGCGCGGCACGCTGACGGTAGCATCGACGAAGTACTGGTTCCCCGCGCGACGGACGCGCACGCGATCAACCTCCAGCACCCCTTCCATTCGTGCGACGGCCCGGGCAATTTCCTGTTGCAGACCCTTCGGCGCGACATCAAGCAGGGCGTCCATGGTGCGCCGTCCGAGCTGCGAACCGACCCAGATAATTACGGCGGCGACGGCCAGACCTGCGAGCGAATCCGCGTAGGCCAGCCACGGCAGATTCCAGGTCTCGCCGGCCCAGACTAGCCCGATGCCGGCGATGACCACGGTGGTGCTCCAGACGTCAGTGGAAAAATGAAGAGCGTCAGCCTCCAAAGCCTCGCTCGAATACTTGCGCGCGACATGCTTGAGTGTGCGGGCGCGGGTCATATCAATGGCCAGTGCCACCACCAGAATCGCGATGGCGGAAACGCTGGGGCGGATATGGACGCTGCGGAAGAAAAGCCGGGCAAACGCTTCATAAATGATGTAGAGCGCCGCGAGCAGCAGAAGTCCGGTTTCGACGAAAGCGGAAAAATTCTCAAACTTGCCGTGGCCGTATGGATGGCGTTCATCGGCGGGTTCATCCGAGACGCGCACGGATAGAAACGTGATGACCGCGGCGATGAGGTCCAGGCCGGAGTGCAGCGCTTCCGAGAGGACACCCAAGCTGCCCGTCCGGAGAACCAGAAACGCCTTCAACGAAATGAGCAGTACCGCGGAGCCGACGCTCAGCAGCGCCGCAGTTCTCTTCTCGCGTGGTTCGTCACTTTGCCTGGCAGGCATGACCGTCCGACTAGACTACCTCAATTGCCCTGAGATTCCCCATGCGGGCAAAGAGGTCCTCGGAAGAAGAGAAGGGAGGGTCTGGGTCGCGGCGGTCTTGAAGAATCGTGCCTGAAAAGTTCCATTCATGGGACGTATGCATTCGTATATGCGTATTGCTCCCGGCACTTGCCCTGGGCGCTAAGAAGAGGTATTTTCCCGATGCGTGTTGGGAGCCAGGGCGATGATCATTCCTTCTCGCGTCACATTTCTCTTTCTTTCCGGAATTTTGCTTCTGGCGCCGAGAGGTTCGGCGCAAGCCGTGACTGGATCGCCGGCGGCGAGTGTCTGGAATGCGCTCTCTACGCCTGCGATGGATCCCGCCAAGTCGGCTCACGCCGAAAATGTTGAAATTGTTCGCGACCGCGTTCATATCACACTCATTGATGGCACGATTCAATTTACCCAGCCGGCCAGTGGGGTTGTTTTCGGCGCGGTTTTCCATGGTAAAGGACGTTTGCAGGTAGACCCGCCAAATCCCCTGGAGGCTCAGCAGCTTCGACTATTTACAAAGCAAGACAAACTGAACGTGGACTTCAGTGACGCGACTTTCAGTTTTACTGACGGCCTGTTCGACGAAGTCGCCAAGCAGGTCAAATGGCAGGCTGCGGGGCCAGCCGGCGACGATCTCTACGCCAAACGGCAAAAAGAGCGTGAAAATTTGGGCGAATCGGCCCTGCCCCGCCTGATGCAAAGCATCTTGTCAGCGGACCGAACCCGCATGGCGTATTTTCTCGCCGATATGAAGACTTCGGAAAAGAGCTGGGTGGAAGTACACGATGATGCGCTCCAGCCGGAAGATATCGAGGTTGGCCGCTGGGTAGATGTGGGACCGCTCAAAATTTTTGATACCTGGATGAGCTTTCCCGCAGGAGGACGCACGAGCGCCGACGCGTGGAAAGATCCGCAAGCCAGGGAAGACTTCGCCATCCGAAGCTACAAAATCGACGCGGAGGTGACTTCCGGCGCGGAGCTGAACGCCACCGCCACTCTTGATCTAGACCCCCGCCGAGCTGGCCAGCGCGTTCTGATATTTGACCTGGACGCGAATCTCCGGCTGGAATCCGTGAAGGACTCGCAGAACAATTCGCTGGAGTTCTATCAGTCGAGGGAAACGAAAGACCGCTATCAATCCTATGGCGATTACGTGGCGGTGGTTCTCGCCCGCCCTCTTGCGGTCGGGACGCCCTTGTCGCTTGAATTCCGCTACGGCGGAAAACGCGCGATTCGCAAAGCGGGCGCCGGAAATTATTTCTGCGAGAGCTCAGGCTGGTATCCGGATCTGCCAAACAGCTTCTCGACGCGAGCCGATTTCAACCTTACGTTCCACAGCCCGAAAAAATCCGTGCTCGTAGCCACGGGGGAGAAAACAAGCGACACAGTCGATGGAAATAACCGCATTACGACCTGGAAGAGCGAAATGCCTCTGGCCGTTGCCGGCTTCGCCTACGGAGACTATAAGGTCACCAACGACAAGGCCGGAGACGTTGCTATCGATATTTACGCGAACCGCGAACCCGACGACGTGATGGAGCAAGTGCAGCGCTATTTTGAGCAGGGCCCGGGCGCGCAGGAAGCGGCAGTAGGCTCGATGTCGCCGTCGATCATGGCCAAGACCATGGGCACAGAGATTGCCAACGCCGTTCGCGTTTTTTCGGTATGGTTTGGCCCCTTTCCTTACAAACACCTTTCCGTCACCAGTTTGCCCATCAGCTATTCATACGGACAAGGGTGGCCGGGACTGCTTTACCTCTGGTCCGCCTCCTTCCTGGATTCCACGCAGCGAAACGCCATCGGGATCCGTGATCAGACCGGTGCAACCGACTTTTTCCGCGGCCACGAAACCTCTCACCAGTGGTGGGGTCACCGCGTCGGATGGAAGAGCTACCACGACCAGTGGCTCTCCGAAGGATTCGCTGAATTTTCGGGCGACCTCTATGTGGAGTATCGCCAGAACATGAAGGAGTATCTGAACCGCTGGCGAAAGGAGAAGGAACTGCTCCGCATTAAAGACATTTATGGACACGAGGTGGAGTCGCTGGGACCGATTTGGATGGGCCAGCGAATTCGCTCCTCCATCACGAACCCAGGCTCCTACCAGGACTTGATTTACTCGAAAGGCGGCTACGTCCTGCAAATGTTGCGCATGCAAATGATGAATCCGCGCGACCAGAACCCAGACCGCTTGTTTCAAGAGATGATGCAGGATTATTGCAAGACCTTCGACAATAAGGCGGCTTCGACGGAAGACTTCAAAGCGATCGTCGAAAAGCACATGACTCGAGGGATGGACCTCGACGGCAACCACAAGATGGACTGGTTCTTCAACCAGTACGTTTATGGGATGGGTGAACCGCAATACACCTTTCATGTTGCAACAGAAGCCAGCACGGCTGGAAAGACCCACATAAAGGGAGAAATTACCCGCGCGGGAGTCCCGGACAACTGGAAGGATGCTATTCCTCTATATGCCCATATCGGACCGCGGACCATAAAAATGGGAACCGTCGCCGTGACGCACGCTACCGAGCCAATCGACGTCATCATCCCCGGCAAAATCGATCGTGTCTCGATTGATGATTACGAAGGCCTTCTTGCGGAAGTAAAGCAATAAGAAACTGACAGGTTCGGGCTCCCGATAGATTTTGTATCTTGTTTCGTGGATTTCAGGATTTGGCGCGAGGGAGAAAGCGAAGCGCCAGCGAGTTCATGCAATAGCGCAGGCCGGTGGGCTGAGGCCCGTCGTCGAAAACGTGGCCGAGATGGGCGTCGCAGAGAGCGCAAGTCACCTCGTCGCGGCGCATTCCAAAACTCAAATCGATTCTCGTGGAGACGTTTTCCTTGGCGATGGGCGCCCAGAAACTGGGCCAACCCGTGCCGGAATCGAATTTCGTATCGGAGCTGAACAAAGCGTCTCCGCAACAGATGCAGCGGTAAAGGCCGGGTTTGTGGTTGTCGAAATAGGCGCCGCTGAAGGGGCGTTCCGTGTCGGCGTGGCGCGTGACATCAAACTCGTCGGAGCTGAGCGAACGGCGCCAATCGGCATCGCTCTTGACCACTCTCGGCACAGTTTCGACGCCCAGGCGCGTGCCATCGTCAGTGAATTTCACGATTTGCACCGGGCCCGAATCGCGCGGCGCAGGTTTGTCGGCGGCGAGCGCAAACTGGCAGGCGCGTTGAACGCCGAGGAGCAGACCGTAAGCGGCGATAGTGGCAGTCCCAAAAATAAAGCCGCGGCGGGTCAGGTCATTCATGTTCTGAAGATATGCAGGCTCAGGAGCCCATAAATATTGCGATTAATCCGCCGTCATCGGCGGAGGCGGAAGCAGGGGCAGACGCTTTGGCTCTCCGCGCGCACCGCGCACTTCGAGATCGTCGATGAGCAGCGACGGCGCCACGACCGAAGCCGGTAAACCATTCTGCGCCGAGCCGAACGCGCCGAGTGCGGTGCCCGCAAAACCAGAATCCTGACTCTGCATGTAGTTGTAGACGAAATCGTCGCTGCCGATTCCCCCGAGGTTGCGCAACATGCGCGTGTTCAAGCCGATGATGCGGCTTCCGCGAATCATCTCTTCGCGGCCGTCATCGGGGTAGATTTTGTAAACGATCAGCGGCAAACGATCACCGGTCCCGGCGCCGCCGCCGAAGCTGGCCAGGAGTTCCGAAAAATCATCCCGGTGAAGCAGGCTGATCGAGGGATTATCCATCTCGCGGACGACGATGCAGTAAGGCAATTTTTCCGAACGGCAGTCGTCGAGAAACTTTTTCTTCAAATCCGCGGGTGATTGCGTTTCCGTCGATGTGAAAAAGAGGTTGCTCATGGTGGGCTTGGCGTCGTTGAGAAAGGCCGAGCGTCCGTGGCCGTTGGACTCATCCGAATCCGGTCCGGGGCGGCGGGACATTAGGAGCGCTTTGACAATGCCGTTATCCACAATCGTTACTTTTTGCGCCCGGACGCCTTCATCGTCGATGGCATAGCCGCCGAGCAGTGGCGTTCCGTGAAAGTCCTTCGCGGAAGGATCATCCACCACGGAAACGCTGGTGGGCAACACGCGAGCTCCCATTCGGCCAACCCAGTCGCTTCTTCCACCGAGTCCGGTAAGAAGCTGCTCCATCACCGGCGTAAAAGAGACAGGGGGCCGGGCGCCGTTGACGGCGGGCGTCAACACCTCGGCAAGCAGCGGAGCAGCGGCGCGCGCTTCAAATAGCACCGGCCCCGTATAGTCTTGCGCCGGAGCGGCGGCGCGCATGGCCATGAGTTCGCTACCGGTAACATTCAATGACTTGCGAACCGCGTCCACACTCGGAAGATCCGCGGGCTTCGGGGCATAGGAGGCGTACATGTGATTGACCTGCATCCCATCATCGGCAAGCGTGTTCATGCCCGCTTCGATGGCAGCGTAGGAATGGTTCATGCGGATTTCCGTGCCTTCGCTGGTCATCAGATATTCGGTGGCGTACACCAGATAGTAGGTGACTCGGGATTCGTAGATTTGCGGAAAGGCCCGCAAGGCGGCGGAAGTCTCGCGGGCTTCCTGCTCCCAATTGCGATTGCTCCAGTCCGGCGTGACCAAAGGTTCGATGAGCTGCAAGGGTGCGGCTTTCGAAAAGTCGTCGATGTCGGAGGGGCGGGCGAGGCTGCTCAGGTAGGCCTGCTTACGGGAGTACGTGTCGACGGCCTCCTTGAAGGCCTGGTCAGTGGCAATCCAGAGATCCTGGCGCAGAGAATTGTAGTCGCGGTCAATGCCGACGGAACCGGTCGGACCGATAAAACCACGAAAGCCATCCTCGCTGACGAAATTGGAACTGTCCAGTTTGTAGGTTCCAATGCGCGCGTCCACATCCATAAACCGATTGCGGGTGTGGGTGGCGGAGACTAGCGCGCCAAATTCTGCGACGACTTCGCGGACATCGAGATCCAGCAACCTGTATTCCACATAGTAGGGGCGCTGCGGCTGTTCCGTGCCGGGAATTTTTAGCTCGAGGCGATTCTTTGATCGAGCCATTTCGTCGCGCATGGCTTGCAGCGTGTGGTCATTGTCCGAGGGAGTTTGGGCCCAGGCGGAGAAACCGCCACTAAGCGATACAGCGAGAATTGCGAGTCCTGTAACTATGTGTGCGCGCCTCACTGCTGGCCTCCCGTGCTCTGCGGATCATGCGCGGGCGGCGGTAGTATCGGCGGCCGGTCCGTGGATGTTTGTTTCTTTTGTACTTCCAATTCGGAGGTAAGAATGGCGGGGGAGGAAGCGGACACAGGGACGTAGCCGGACTCGGCGCCGCAGTAACCGTTGAAAACCTCGGTCGTGTCTCCGGTGGCTACGATCTTCGTAAGCGATGCCAGGGGAGTTCCGACTATATCCACGCCGCGAACCAACTCGTCCGGTCGGCCATCGGGAAACACTTTGTAAACAACAAGCGGAGTGACTTGGAAGGCTTGCGGCTGCCCGCGGCCCGTGAAGGTAAAGCCGCCAGCGATATCGTCAATCAGGAGACCGAACGGCTTGCCCTGCGCTCTAACAAGCTCGATCAGCTTTGCACGCAGCTGAGCATTCGTCAGCTTCTTGCTGCTTTCGACGATCAGATTGCCCTGCCGTGAGACTGGAGTAGCGCCGAGTTGCCGGCGTCCATGGCCGTTGGAATGAGGGAAACCAACGAGCGGCGAGCGGGACATCTCAAAATTCCTCAGCACGCCGTGGTCGACGAGGGTCACGGGCTGCGCCGGAACGCCTTCGTCGTCGAACTGGTAATAGCCGAGCAATTCCTGGCGACCGAGCCGCTTCATCGTGGTGTCGTCCACGATGCTCAGAAAGCTGGGCAAGATCGGTTCGCCCACCTTTTTCGCGAAAGTTTGGCCTTCGTCAGCATCCTTCTGGCGATGGCCTTCGGCTCGATGGCCGAAGACTTCATGAAAAAAAACGGCCGCGGCGCGGCCGGTCAAAAGAGCAGGCCCGACCGTGGGCTCGACAAGCGGCGAAGCGACAAGTCCTTCCAGTTCCTTGCGCATGGTCGTTTCGGCGGCGAAGACGGCCTTGTCATCCGGGGCTTCCGAAGGATTCACCCAATCGAAATTGTAGTAACGGTTGATGTCCATCCCATCCGGCGCTTTGCCCTGAATGAATAATTCCAGGCGGTATCGGATTTGGCCGAATTGCAGCTCCGTTCCTTCACTGTTGACCTGGAAAGCGTTCTGGGCTTGCGCCGTAAATGTCACGATGGAATTGATGATCGCGGCGGATGACCGGAAGTTGCTTGTGTATGCGCGAACCTTTTCTTCCCAGGGCTTGCGGTCCAGTGTCAGGGAAACTTGCGGACCAACGTAGTTATGCGGCGTTTCGTGCGAGAAATCGGGCACTCGATTTTCAACGGAATCGACTTTCACTTCCTTGCTCGATTTGATCTTTATCAGGGCTTCCGCGGCGGCGCGGTACTGGGTGTCGGTCTCGAGCCAGATTGCGCGTCGCAATACGTCTGGAGCGTCGTCAAGCGGAACCGACGTGCCGGGGCTCCCGCTGGTCTGCTGGCGTTCGCCGACCTTGTGCGTATCATCTAGATCGTAGCTGCCCGTGCGCACTGAAACTTCCAGCCATCGATTGCGGTCTTCCTTGCTGTTCAGGAGAGCGCCGTTCGAACCCGACACCTCGGCGCGCTGCGTATCCGTGATGGTGTAGCCGATGTAGTAGGCCGGAGGGTCCTGCGCCTGGAACACCTTCATCGAACGATCCAGTTCGGCGTGCATCGTCGCGAGCAGCGGAGATTTCTTCACCGCGATGCCCTGCGGCGCTGCCTGCGCAAGAGTCGATGAGGCCGGAATCAGGAAAGCAGCCAGACCGAGAGCGCACAACACGGAACTACGGTGACAACCTACGGATATTTTCAAGGATTGCCTCACTCACTATTAGACGGCACCGCGAAACATCCAGTGTACGCTACCGACGACAACCACACAAAATTTCGAATCCAATGACAACTCTGAATGACAGTAGTTCGACGGTCGGGAGACCGTACGAGTTGCATCCGCTCAGAGCCCAATCATCAAGCAACACGGATGACCGGCTGCATCGAGGAGTCTTAGCCGCAGCCAAGCGGATTGGTATTCGGGTTACACCCGCCAGTCACGGGTGCGGGTAAGCTGCTGTGGTGTGTTGCGATCACCGTGAACACCACAATCGGGACAGCGGCAATGATCCCCATCGTAATTCCCATGCCCAGGCTGGTGCCGAAATGCGATGCATTCTCAATCCCGATTCCCGGCCGCGGGCCTACTTCCGTATCCTTGCCCGCCACGACCAGCATATCGAGCGGCGCTTGCGATGGCGGCGCGGGAGCCGAGTTATCACCATGGCGCACGTTACTGAACTGGCCGGCCTTCACCAGCACGCAAACCCCCTGGAGGTTGCACACGCGTACGACGCCCTCATAGACGATCACATTCATTACGTCGTTTTCATAGGACGCGTAGAAATCCGTTCCCACCACGCCTGCGACACCTGCCGCGGTGTGAACTTCAAACTTTCCGTCGGGCTTCGTGATTTTCTGCGCTTGTGTGCGGAGCTTTCCGTAAGCCAGTTCAAGCTCCGTTTGTTGGGCGCCTGCATCGTGCTTGACGACCTTCACGGATGAATCCGAACCCACGTTTAAGACCGAGCCGTCATCCAGAGCCACGCGCGCCCGCGCGTCGGCCTTGGTATTCAGCAGGTCTTGCCAATCGATCACAGTTTTCGCCGAAGCGTTAATGGTTTTCGTTCCCCGGCTAATGTTTACGGCCGGAATGATGCGGGAGACTTCGCCTGCTCTCTGCCCGCTGGCCTGCGGGGCGGCGGAGATGTCTGCCGGAACGGCGATCATCAGAGAAAGAAAGAGGGCCGTGGCAAACGCAACGGGGGACTTCGTGTTCATCGGGGACGCTCCTCGGAAGACTTTCGGACTGTACGCTATCTATCGTTGTTACTGGACTGCGTTCAGACTGTCAATTAGAAACCCACAGAGACTTGCGCAGTCATTACCTCCCCAGATGAGAACTCGATGATTTGTGAGGGAGACTCGAGAGGTAACTCGTTCCACACGAACGGGCACACCCCCCTTGGAGGACGGGAGAGCCGGGCAGAAAATGAATCTATGCGTGCCCTGGCTGGAATTCTGGTCGCTTGCGCTCTTCTGTTCGGGGTGTATGAGTATTATTTAAGAAGCATGCCAGTGACCGACAAGGGCACGGCAGCCACGCAAGCAATCAGTCTTACTGGTGTCCGTACGGACCTCATGCAGATTGCGCAGGCCGAACGCGGTTACATCGCGCTGAATGGCAATTGCGTCTCGATAGACGAACTTGCTTCCTCTCATTCGCTGACGCTTTCCCGATCCGAAAGGGATGGCTACTCGTATTCGGTCGAATGTTCCGGCGGCGACTTCAGCATCACCGCGCGCCATGCGCCTGCCCCTGCGGATTCGCCCATTCGCTACCCAACACTGGCAATCGACCAGAACATGCAGGTCCACGAAGTCAACTGATTCAGGCTACGGAGTTCGTTTTTGATCCGCTACCAGAACACCCGCTTCGGCATAATTCGTCGCCGGGACGTCGTGAAATGCTACGTGAATATTCTCGCGTTTCGCGCGTCCGTCCTCGATCAGCACCGCTGTAACACGCTCGGCGATCTTGCGCTTCATCTCCGGCGTTCTTCCTTCCACCCAGGTAATTTGTACGTGGGGCATCTTTCCTCCCTCTTTGGAACAGGCCATCACCAAAATGCTGCAGGTAAATACTGCGTATTCCACGGCACCTGCAAGCCAGCGGCTACACTGGCTTTATCGTGGATCTGCGAGGCAAAGCATAGCGCCCCCTGTGTTAGTATTACAGGTCCATGCATTCCGCCATTCCTCACTTGATCGAACTGCAGCGCGTCGACCACTTGATTGCAACCTTGCATGCAGAGCTGGAGGCTTTCCCCAAGCGCGTCCGCGAAGCCGACGCCAAATTGAATGGCGCGCGCGCCGCCGTAGCAGCGGCGAAAGAGGGCCTGGTCAACAGCCAAAAAGAGCGCAAGAAGTTCGAGTTGGATGTTCAACAGTGGAAAGACCGTGCGAAGAAATATCGCGACCAGAGCGGCGCCGTCAAGACCAATGAAGCCTATAAAGCCCTTCAGCACGAGATCGCCAATGCTGAAGCGGAAGTCGCGAAAGCGGAGGATGCGCAGCTCGAAGTGATGATGGCGGGCGAAGAGGCCGAACGGCGGGTACGCCACGCGGAAGCGAACCTGAAAGAAGACGAAACTGCGGTCGCAAAAGAAAGAAAAGATATCGAGACTTCGCAAGGCGAGAAAAAGAAGCAGCTCGAAGCGCTGCTTGCGGAGCGAGAGCGGGCACTAGCGCCAATTCCCGAGGATCTGCGCGAGCTCTATGCCCGCATTGCTAAGCGCCATCACGGCACGGGCCTCGCAGAAGCCCGCGATGGACAATGCCGCGGCTGCGGTATGCGCGTGCTGCCGCACACATTGCAGGAACTTCGCCGCGACCCTAACGAGGAGATTTATCGCTGCGAATCGTGCGGCCTGATTTTGTACACCCTGGAACCGATTCCTTTGCCGGATCCTCCTTCGGGCTCGGACAGCGCGGCTTCTTCCGCGTCCAACCATTCCTGATGCCTCCCCGTCCTAAATCTACACGCGCCGCAGGGAACGCTCTCTTTAGGGATGCCCCGGAAGAGGAAAGAAACGTGCCCCCTGCCCACCAAGCCAACATCGATGGCGCAGCGCGCGGCAATCCCGGGCCTGCGTCCTATGGCGTCGTGATTCGCGACGGTCAAGGAGAACTCGTCGCCAAGCTGAAGAAATACATAGGGCGGATGACTAACAATGTCGCGGAATACTACGGCTTGATCGCCGCGCTGGATTACGCGCAGTCCCACAACATCCGTTCGCTGCGAGTCGAGAGCGATTCGGAGCTGATGGTCAAGCAGATGCAAGGGCAGTACAAGGTGAAGAGCGAAGACCTGCGGCCGCTATTCGAGCGCGCGAAGAAAATGTCGTTGGGCTTCGAATCCTTCCGCATAGATCACGTCTACCGCGAACAGAACCGCGAAGCGGATGCACTCGCGAACGAAGCGCTTGATGAAACCTCGGGAGCTCCGCTGGCGCCGGGCGGGCCCGTAAAAGCCGCGGTCAGCGAAGCCAAACCCGGCCCGCGTTGGATTAAAGCGCGATTCCGTAGCGGAATAATCTATCCATTGGAAGACATCGATCTGCCGGATGGCACCGAACTCGAGTTCGTGCTTCGCCCACTGCGGCGGCAAGTCCCACAGAAGTAGCGCTTAGGCTTTCGTTTTTCCCGAATTATTTCAGAGCGTAAGAGCGGTAAAGCGTATCGCGTTGCGCAGGGACGAATCCCGCATCGGAAATGATGCGGCGTAGTTCGTTTTCGTTGGTGCGGTTTTTCACTCCGGCCGCGAACACCACGTTTTCTTCGATCAAAATGCTGCCGACATCATCTGCGCCAAACTGCAAGCCAATCTGGCAAACTTTGATGCCTGGCGTCAGCCAACTCGATTGGATGTGGTCGATGTTGTCTAGATAGAGCCGGCCCACCGCGAGCGTTTTCAGGTAATCGACGGCTGTGGTTTCCTGCACTTTTTTCCCGAGCGCCGTGTTTTCCGCAGCGAACATCCACGGGATGAAAGCCGTGAAGCCGCCGGTATCTTCTTGAATGCGCCGCAATCGCTCGAGATGATTCACGCGATGGCGAAGTTCTTCGCCGCAGCCAAACATCATCGTAGCAGTCGTGCGCAAGCCGAGCGAGTGCGCGACGCGATGCACTTCCTCCCAATCGTCGCTGGTGCATTTCAGCCGGGCGATCTTCCCACGGATCTCGTCATCGAGAATCTCTGCGCCGCCGCCCGGAATGGATTGCAGCCCTGCATCCATCAAGCGCTGAATCGTTTCGCGGACGCTTAGTTCGCTGACTTCCGCGATGCACAGAATTTCGGGCGCGGAAAAACAGTGCAGGTGAACTTGCGGAAAGCGCGATTTCAAGGACCGAAGCAAATTTTCGTAATAGCCGATCTGCAAGTCGGGGTGCAATCCGCCTTGTAGCAAAATTCCGGTGCCGCCAAGTTCGAGCATCTCCTCGATCTTTTCGTAAATAGCCTCGAAGGAAAGGATGTAGCCGTCTTTCGCGCCGAGCGGCCGGTAAAACGCGCAGAAGGAGCAATATTCTGTGCAGAAATTCGTATAGTTAATGTTGCGGTCGATCTGGTAGGTCACAACCCGGGGATCATTTTTCTTCAACCGCATCTGATGCGCGGCCATGCCGACGCCGACGAGGTCATCGGATTGCAGCATGTCCAGCGCTTCTTGTTTTGTCAGTCCCACGTCGTTCCTTTTCTCGCGGCTTCCTATTCTATCGGAGGAAGCACCCAAACTCTAATCTTGGCTCTAATGTTCCCGTTCGCAGGGGCTCGATATACCGCACCTACAATTTCGCCGAAAGCTGCGCCGCTTCTTTCGCCGGGGCAGCCCAGATAATGGGTCTGTTTCCTGGAATCAGAACCAATTTGTCGGCCTCCTCAAAATATCGTTCGAGACCGCGTCGATTGTCCTCGCCCAGCGAAAAATCGATGGTGTGCCGCAGATAGGATTCAAGTGCTGGTTGAGGCAAATCCAGTTCGCGCGACGCCTCCCGGCTGATGGCTGCGATCTGGCCTACACCGAATTTGCGGGAAGCAGCAAAATCCGCGAGCACTTCGTGCGTAACAGCCTCAGATCTTGCCGCCCAAAAGGCCATCACCGCAGGCAAACTCGTAAACTTGCGCCACTCTCCGACCACGTCGTACACATGGAAAATCTCGGCGCTCGTGATTCCAAGTGTTGCCGCCTGGCAAACGGCACGCCCTTGCGGGCTGACCGTGCTCTTTTTCTCGATGGCGATCGAAATCCTCAAAGCGGGATCCCCGATGAGTAGCGCAGCATCCGCCTTCTCCAGCATCAAGCGCAAGTCAGGCTCGGCTTCGTAGAATTCTGGATCAATCTTCCAGTGTTCCGAAGCCAGGATTCGTGTCAGCGCCTGTGTGCTGCGCGAACTGCAATCCAGAGCGATGCTCCTCACTTGCTCAATCGGTTTTTTTGCGACGATCAGCAGGCTGCGCACGCAATTTTGCGAAGCAATCGCCAAATCCGGCAGGACGACCAAGCCCGGTATGCGCTGATATTCGATGGCCGGAATGATGGCGATGTCAGCCGCGCCCGTGCGCAGGGCTTCCGCGCACTGCGACGGCACGGTGAACGACAAATCATACTTTCCGGCAAGCGGCCCGTTCGTAAAACCCCAAACGAGCGGCGCGGTATTCAAGTACTTCACGATAGAGATGCGAAGTTTTTGCACTTGGAGCTTCTCGCGATTTCAACCAAGTATAGCAGACTGGATTTTTCTCCGCGCCAGAGGTCTTTTGTTGTAAAACATTCCTTCCATTCGGAGGCTCTGAACATGCTGAAAGCTCCTCGGTACTTGCTTGCGTTTTGTTTTCTGTGTCTTTCCGCAATAGGAGCGGCCGCACATCCGGATGCCGCAAAGACGCCGACGATCACCGAAAAGACCGCTGGTATGGAGAAGCGGCCCGGTTACTTCAATCTTTATTGGGACGCCAAGCAGGGCAAGCTGTGGCTGGAAATCAAGAATTGGAACGAGGAGTTTCTTTACCAGAGCAGCCTCCCCGCGGGGATCGGCTCGAATGATATTGGGCTCGACCGCGGCCAACTCGGAAAAACGGCCATCGTCCGGTTCGAGCGCAGCGGCCCGAAGGTCCTGCTTATAGAAGAGAATCTCGAATACCGCGCCGTAACAAATGACCCCGATGAGCGCAAAGCGGTCCGGGACTCTTTCGCGGAATCGGCCCTTTGGGGTTTCACCGTGGCCGCCGAGGAAAATGGCGGCGCGCTTGTTGACGCCACTGACTTTTTCCTGCGCGACGCGCACGGCATTCCCGAAACATTGCGCCGCGAAAAACAGGGGTCGTACAGGCTGGATCCCACGCGATGCTCCATCTACCTTCCCAGGACCAAGAGCTTTGAGTTGAACACCGAAGTCGAAGCCACGCTCACTTTCGCCGGCGACGAGCCGGGTCCTTGGGTGCGCGAAGTCACGCCCTCGCCGGAGTCCATCACCGTCCGCGAGCATCACTCGTTCGTACAGCTTCCGCCGCTGGGCTACAAGCCGCGCGCCTACGATCCTCGCAGCAGTTTCTTCGGAATCGTCTACATGGACTATGCCACGCCTGTAAGTGAGCCAATCGTTAAGCGCTTTATCGCGCGGCATCGCCTGGAAAAGAAAGATCCCACGGCGGCGGAGAGCGAGCCGGTACAACCCATCATCTATTACCTCGACCGTGGCGCTCCCGAGCCGATTCGTTCTGCATTGCTTGAAGGCGCACGCTGGTGGAATCAGGCGTTTGAAGCCGCCGGCTACAAAGACGCTTTTCAGGTCAAGCTCATGCCCGAAGGTGCGGACCCGATGGATCTGCGATACAACGTGATTCAGTGGGTGCATCGTGCCACGCGCGGATGGTCCTACGGCGGAGGCGTCATCGACCCGCGCACCGGCGAAATCATCAAGGGCCACGTTACGCTCGGCTCCCTTCGCGTGCGGCAGGATTTTCTGATTGCCGAGGGCCTGCTGGCTCCTTATGGAGCCGGCAATTCCGGTTCGCCAGAAATGATGGAGATGTCGCTTGCACGGCTCCGCCAGCTTGC
>DATJXZ010000005.1:0-56631 GCA_035499815.1 Candidatus Solibacter sp.
TTACGCGCTCGCCGCCGTCGCGCGCTCACGATAATAGTGCATCAGGTCAGTCAAAATCGGCTGCGCTCCAAGCTGCCGCAGCAGCGTCGTTACCTGCCCGCGATGATAGGTTCCGTGGTTGACCACATGCTGCATCGATTGCCACAGCGGATTGCGGTACACGCCAAATTTCAACGTTTTGTATTCAAACACGCGGTTCAAGTCTTCCTGCGTCAGTTTCGCGATAAACGCCAGCAGCCGCCCTTCCTGCTCAGCCCATTTCTTCCGCAGACTGTCGACGTCCACGCACTCCACGACATCGGGCAGCGACGCCGGCGACCGTCCCTGAAATCTCTCGAGCCAAATCCATTCTGCTCCGCAAATATGTGCAAGCGTGTCGCGCACCGAACCGAAGCTCGATCCCATCGGTTTCGTAAACTGCTCGCTCGTCAAATCCCCGGCGGCATCCAGCGACCGATGATTCGCCCATGCGTTGTAGTCGTACAGTACGCGCATCTCTTCCGGCGTCATCTTTCCCTCCAGCTGTAAGTGTGAGGTTTCATTTCGAGCGAAGCGAGGAATCTGCAATTCGCATTCTACCAATCGCCGTCGCTATTGACTGGAGCTTCTTTCTGTTCCGTCGCCATCTGCGTCGTGTGATAGGACTCCGCATCCGAAGGAAACATCCCGCCGCGCACATCCTCGCAAAATTCCCGGGCCGCCTTCGCAATAATCTCTCCCACGTTTGCATAACGCCGCGCAAATTTCGGCGTCTGGCTGAACGTCAGCCCCAGCAAATCGTGGATGACCAGCACTTGCCCGTCGCAATCCGGTCCTGCGCCAATTCCAATCGTCGGAATTCGCAGCTCTCGCGTAATCTGTGCCGCCAACTCGCGTGGCACCGCTTCCAGCACCACAGCGAATGCTCCCGCTGCTTCGACCGCGCGCGCATCCCTTATCAACTGTTCGGCCGCATCCACCGTCTTGCCCTGCACTTTGTATCCGCCTAGCGCGTTCACCGATTGCGGTGTCAATCCCACATGCCCCATGACCGGAATTTCCGCTTCCGTCAGTTTCACGATCAATTCGAGCCGCCGCTCGCCGCCCTCCACTTTCACCGCTTCCGCACCGGCCTCTTTCACGAACCTTACTGCGTTGCGCACGGAATCCGCCGTCTCCGCATGATAAGTCCCATACGGCATGTCGGACACCACAAGCGCTCGCCGCGTTCCTCGTCGGACCGCCCGCGTGTGGTGCAGCATTTCATCGATCGATACGGGCAGCGTGCTTTCGTACCCAAGCACCACCATGCCTAGCGAATCGCCCACAAGCAGCACGTCCACTCCCGCGTCGTCCAACAACCTTGCGGTCGGATAGTCGTACGCCGTCAGGCAGGTAATCTTCTGCGAATTGTTTGGAAAGTCTGCACCGGAAGATTTCCGCTGCAGCAACTCGGGCACGGTGATCTTTCCATTGCCCGAACGGGGGACAACGCTCATGGTGGCCTCCGGTGCCGTTCCTTAGCTTCGGGATACAGCCCTTTACCTCACCTATGGGCAGAATATCAAACTTCCATCTGCCGTGCCAGAGTACTGCTCCAGTTCGCCGCTCTCCCCGTTGAAGGGTGAATTACGCCCACCAAACTTTCTCTCTTTCTTCGCTTTTCCGATACTTCCTGTCGTGCTACTCTTCTTGGCGGCATGATTTCCATCGCGACGAAGCGAATTACCACGGCCACGTCTATGTCGATGACCTCGACTAAGGCGAAGTCCACTATTTCCGCTTCCGGCGCGTGGAAAAACAGCTAGCAAGCTAAAAAAAGTTTCCAACCCACCGCCTGAAGCGAACCTGGCGGTGGGTTTTTCATTTCCCCCCTCCAGAGACGCCCCAGCGGAAACCAGGAGCGGACGTCATGAGTCCCGAACATATGCAGCAAGAAGTCGCCGATGATAGCGGCTTAAGTAGCGCCTTCGAGGTCCCGAACGAACTCGACCTGATCGGCGAAGCAAAGAACATCATTCCGCAAAGTCCTCGCCGCCCAATTGTCGCATTGAAGTTCGGCGGAACCTCCCTGCAAGGCGCCGAACGCATGCTGCACGCCGCCGGCCTGGTCCGCACGGCGGCCCAGTCCTCCGATGTCATTGTCGTTGTCTCCGCGATGAAGGGCGTCACCGATCGGCTACTTTCGATTACGCACCTGCTCACCGATGGCAGGCTTGCACGCGCTCACGGCGAAGCGGAAGCTCTCATTCATCTCCACTTCGACGTGCTCCACGATCTTCAACTTGCTGAAGAGCAAGCGAGGAATGTCGACCGCATCCTGCAGCTTCTCGGTCGCGATCTTCTCCACGAAGTGCCATACGAGGGCCATGTTGACGTCAGCGCCGAACTTGCCGATCGGCTCGCCTCCTTTGGCGAACGATTCAGCGCGCGTCTCTTCGCCGCCGCTCTTGAAAAATCCGGCGTCCCGGCTGTACCCGTTTCTTCCTCCGATTTCGTTCTCACCTGCGACACGTTCCGCGATGCCAAGCCTCATCTAGAGGAAACAAAGGAGCGCGGCCGCGGCATTCTTCTTCCTCTCCTCGAAGACGGTCTCATCCCCGTCGTCACGGGCTTCGTTGGCGCCACTCCCGACGGCCGGATCACCACGCTTGGCCGCAACAGCTCCGACTTCTCGGGGGCCATCATCGCGCATGTCGTGGACGCTGAAGAGTTGGTTATCTGGACTGATGTGGACGGTATCTATACCGCTAACCCCCATGCCTCGGCGGAGGCCAAGCTTCTCCACGACTTGAGCTATGATGAAGCGCACGCTCTGGCCGCAAGCGGCGCAAGAGTCCTTCATCCGCACGTACTGCCGCTCGCAGCCGAGACCGAAATGACTATCTGGGTTCGTAACACGTTCAGACCACAAGTGCGAGGCACGCGCATTGGGGCACCTCAGTCCTCAAATGAACGCGCGCGGCGCGGGGGTGCGGCGTGAGCACTCAATCTTCGGAGAGTGGCGGCAAGGGCGGCATGATGGAGCAAGCCGAACGTCCCTTACCTGGAAATCCCGGCAAACCTTGGCGCGCAGGAGTGCTGGGCGCAACGGGCCTCGTCGGCCAGCGTCTGGTAAAACTTCTTGTGAATCATCCCTGGTTTGAATTGACGGAAGTAGCTGCTTCCGAGCGTTCTTCCGGCAAAAACTATTCCGAAGCGGTCCGCTGGCATCTCGACGGGCCGATTCCGGAAGCCGCGCGCGGCCTCATCGTCAAGGGTCTCGATCCCAGTCTCGATTGCGACTTCGTTTTTTCCGCCCTGGATTCGAGCGTTGCAGGCGGAGCTGAAGAAGATTTCGCCCGCGCCGGTTATCCCGTCGTCAGCAACTCCAAGAATCACCGCATGGATCCGGACGTTCCCTTGCTCATCCCAGAAGTCAATGCGACCCATCTTGAGGCCATTCCCGCTCAACAAAAAAATCGCGGCTACGACGGGGGCTTCATTGTCACCAACCCGAACTGCTCCACGGCTGGCCTGGTTCTTGTGCTGAAACCGCTCGCCGATGCATTCGGCCTCGAAAAAATCTTCGTCGTCACGCTGCAAGCCGTCTCCGGCGCCGGCTATCCCGGCGTCGCATCAATGGACATTCACGCGAACGTCGTTCCCTTTATCAGCGGCGAGGAAGAAAAAATGGAATGCGAACCGCAAAAGCTGCTGGGAAAATGGGATGGCGCCCGTTTCGTCGAGGCTGGCCTCGGTCTCAGCGCCCATTGCAATCGCGTTCCCGTTCTGGACGGCCACCTCGAGTGCGTGTCCCTCAGCCTTAAGAAAATCGCCTCTGTGAACGAAGTCCGTGAAGCGCTGCGCAATTTTGAGGTAGGCACAGAGCTCGCTTCACTGCCGACCGCCATCCGTCGTCCTGTCGTTGTTTTGGAAGCCGACGATCGCCCGCAGCCCCGCCGCGACGTTCACGTGGGCAACGGCATGGCCGCCGTCGTCGGCCGTGTCCGCGAATGCCCGCTCCTGGACATTAAGCTCACTCTGCTCTCGCACAACCTCGTCCGCGGAGCCGCCGGTGCCGCTCTTCTTAACGCCGAACTCCTCGCCGCCCGCGGCTTCCTCCGCAACCGGGTCCCCGCTGAAGGCGAGAAGCAGCTACCAGAGCCGGTCAGTCCATGAGTCAGTTTGTAATATCGATCTGAGTGTTTTTTCCTGCGGAATACTGTTGCAGCAATTCTGACGTTTGCTGTCCCCAACGTTGCAGGGATTCCGTTCCACCGAATGAGATGATGATCGCAATCACTCTTTTTGTCGCTTCAGTCACCATCGTTCGCTCAGAATCGCTCGTCGGACTGCCGTGGGGCCCAAGCGCATCGCAAAACACGGGCAATCCTTCCAAATTGAGATCGTATTTCCCGATGCCCTTATAGGTCTCGCCGGCACGGCCCGCTCGAAACACGATATCCCCTTGCGCATGCGCCAAATCATAAAGTCCCACCGGCAACCTGCTCTCGACGCTCACCAAATTGATCACGTCCACCACACTATTGATTCGCGGCAGCCCCTTGCCCGCAATCACGCGCCGCAGTAGCGCCTCCGCCGACCCGCGATACCGCGCCGGATCTTTCCCCAGCGCCTTGTACCCCGCTCGCGTCGCCAAAATCGCCGTCGACTCTAGCACCGCCTTCGGCTCCGGCAGCTTCAAAATCTTCTCCGCGCAAACGCGCAGCTCACGGTCCAGTGCTTCGGGCGTAAATCCAACCTCAACGTCCGCCGTGACGCACGCCAGCGCCACCCTCGGGCATTTTGCCTTCAGCTCCTCATCGATGTTTACGGAAGCCATGTTGCTGTGCGGGAAAATGGTAGGCTCGTGGGGACTCGAACCCCAGACCTCCACCGTGTCAAGGTGGCGCTCTAACCAACTGAGCTACGAGCCTACAAGTGTGTTAGTTTAACACGACTGACGGAGTTCTTGGCCGGTGAGGCCCGCGGTCCTTTGTGGTTGGCGTATCCACTTGAATCCGCATCGGCTGGCCATGCTATCTGCCCTGGCAACCTGGCTGCACGAAGACATCCCGTGCAAATTATTTGTAGTCTAATAAATACAGGTCCGCGAACATAGGGTGTGGCATGGGGATCGCTCGCCTGCTTATTTCGGCATTCGTCTGTCTTACTTTGCTGACGGTAGTAGAAATTCGCGCGGCTGAGCTATCCAACTGCACCGGCATCGTTCTCGACGAAAACGGCATACCCCTGCCCGCCGTTCAAATCAAACTCGAAGATTCCTCCGGCCACATCTATCGCACTGAAACCGACGGTGCTGGCCGTTTCACTTTGCTCAATCTTCCCGCTGGCGGATACAAAGCCGAGCTCCACAAGGAAGGCTTCTTTGTGATCGCCGGCCGCGCTCTCCCCCTCCTGCCCGGCGCCAACGAGCTCACGTTCACGCTGAATCACGCCGAAGAAGTTCACGAGCGCGTCCAGGTCACCGCACCCGCCAACGAAATCGATCCCCAGGACACTGCCCAGCGTTCCACTCTCACTGCCAGCGACATTCGCGACATACCTGTCCCCAACTCGCATATCCTCGCCGAGAGCCTGGTCGCCCTACCGGAGGTCACCCGCGACAACCTCAACAATCTTCACATCGCTGGCGCTCGCTCCGGCGAAACCCAATACTTGCTGGACGGCTTCGAGATCAACGACCCCACGAACGGCACGCTTACCTCGCGGTTCAACATCGACGTCACTCGCGCCGCCGAAGTCCAAACCAGCGGCTTCAGCACGGGTTACGCTCACTCCGGCGCGAACATTCTCAGCCTCGAAACTCCCGATGGCGACGACAAGTGGCGCTTCGGCACGACCAATCCCGTTCCGGGCATCAACATTCAGTCAGGCCTCCACCTCGGCAACTGGTATCCACGCTTCACTTTCTCGGGGCCTATCATTCGCGGCCGCTTCTGGTTCTCAGATTCCGTCAGCCTCCAACACACGTTTTCTTTCGTAAAGCTTCTGCCTCCCGGCGCCAACACCTCCGAGGAATGGGCCGGCGACAATCTCCTTCGCTTGCAGTACAACATCACGCCCAAGCACATTCTCCACGCTACTTTTCTATACAATCGCGCCCACGACAACAATCTCGGCCTCGACGCCCTCGATCCTGTCTCCACCACTGTCACCGGCGAACAAGAGCGCTACTTCATCGCAGTCAAAGATCAGCTCTGGCTCCATGACACGCTCCTCGATTTCGGCGTCGCCGCCGACTCCGGCACGCTGACCTACATTCCTCAGGGCACTCAGCCTCTGGTTCTTCTCGTCAACGGTTCCGCTGGCAACTACTTCGATCGCTCCCACCAGCTTGGCCGCCGTTTTCAAGCCGTCGGCAGCGTCACAGCCGCATCGCGCCATTGGCATGGCACGCACACCGTCGCTATCGGAATGAACCTCGCGGGACTCACTTATTCCCTCTCTTCTCAACGCGGCGAAATCCAGGCGCTTCAAGCTCTGGCCGCGGATGGAACCTCCTGTACCTCACCCTCGCAACTCGGCTGTCTGGTCCGCCAATCCACCTTCTCCGGCTCCGCCACACCCTATCTTTCCAACACGCAAGCCGGCGCCTACATCCAGGACACCTGGTCCTTCTCGAAATTTCTCGTCGTTCAGCCCGGCCTGCGCGCCGACTGGGATCGCTTCACCCAAAGTGCCATGGCCCAGCCACGTCTCTCCGTCAACGTCCTTCCGCTTGGCGACGACCGCTCAAAAATCTCGCTCGCCTGGGGCATTTACAACACCCCACTGAATCTTTCCGTAATCGGCCAGGCTCTCGATCAAGAGCAAACCGACACTTTTTACAATCCCGCCGGCATGGTCGTCGGCCCGCCGGTTGTTAGCCGCTTCGCATTGCCCGCCTCGGGCTTTCAGCAGCCCCGCTTCACCACGTCCAGCGCCGGCTGGCAGCAGAAATTCACCCACAACACCCTTCTCGGCCTCCAATTTCTCGCTCGCAACGGCTCCCACGGTTTCGCCTACGTCGATCAGCAACCCGCGCAGCCCGGCGGCACTTTTCTCCTCGAAGACAACCGCAAAGACCGCTACCGCTCCGCCACCGCTTCTCTCCGCCACGTTTTTTCCGAAGACATGGAAATCTACGGCGCCTACACGCGCTCCCTCGCTCATTCGAACCAAGTCCTCAATCCCGCTCTCGGCTCGGTTTTCTACGTCGCCCAACAATCCGGCCCTGTCGCCTGGGACGCTCCCAACCGCCTCGTCACCTGGGGCTGGGCTCCCACGCACATCTGGGCCATTCAACTCAGCTATTTTCTCGAATATCGCTCCGGCTTCCCCTACAGCGTCATCAATCTCCAGCAGCAGCTCGTTGGCCCGCCCAACTCGTCGCGCTTTCCGGACTACCTTAGCCTGAACATCGGCCTCGAGAAAAAATTCGGCTTCCGCGGCTACCTCTGGGGAGTGCGCGCCGAGGCCGTCAACATTCTCGACCGCCAAAATCCCGATGTGGTCGTCAACAATCTCGACGCCCCCAACTTCGGCACATTCGAAGGCGGCCAGGGTCGCGCTTTCACCCTGCGTGTCCGCTTCATCGGCAAAAAATAGGGCTGTAACTCGCTCGCTCGGCGTCGTTGTCCTGCAACACCGCGTATGCTACTGTTCGCGCAACGGAAAGACCCATGGCACGAACTGTCTATCTGCCGGAGGCTGCAATCCCGGAAGTGAGTGTCTCCGATTCAGCGCAATTCTGTCTTCAGAACCGCGTCACCGAGGAGCTGAACACCGTTAATTTCGTCGCATTGGTCAGCAGTGGCTTCGGCATTATCCTCGCCCTTTCACGCCTTTATTGCCGCGAGTTGGGCGGTCTTGTAACGCCTTCGCCTTTCGATTTACCTCTTCCGTTCATGTTGCGCGGTCCCTCTGGCTGGGGCCACTATATGCATTTTCAGGCCTCCTGGTTCTGCGTGCTCACCGGATTGTTCTACGCTATCTCCGAGCTGCCGCCTCAGCTCCCCCGCAAGAATTTGTGGCCCGCAAAAGGCCGACTCGCCCGCTGAATCGATCCGCATGAGGAATACGACTATGACTAGCAAAACTGAAGAATCAAATACCAGCGCAAACTCTGAAAAGTTTTTCCCGAAGGGAGCGATTGCATTTTTCGTGCTTATGATCGCCGGCTTTGGGTTGATCTGGCTGGGGATTTATCTGTTGCTCGTGCAGAGGCAATTTTGGCTGTAGAGAGGTAGCTGACTTATGGCGACAGAATTAGCGGGCGACAATACTCGAGTGAACAAAACGGAACTGCGTGTTCTTCTTGGTGCGACCTTGTTTATTGGGGCGAGCCTCGCGCTGATTGCATACGCGACATGGGGACTGGGGATCAATGTCCCGTCGTGCGTACCGGCATCACACGCATTTGAGCAAGCTTCGATCACGAAACACGATGGGAAGAATTACGAAATTCATTACGTAGCCCGGATGTGGGCCTTCGAACCAAGCGTGGTACGAGTGCCAACGGGATCGACGCTCGATTTATACGTTGTGACTAAGGACGTCACTCACGGACTCCAAATCGTCGGAACAAACGTCAACTTGATGGTTGTTCCAGGAGCAATCGCCAATGGGCGTGTGCACTTTGAAAAACCGGGGACTTACTTGATTGTGTGCCATGAATTTTGCGGCGCAGCCCACCAGAATATGAATGCACGGATCGAAGTCAGTGATCAGGTTACGGATATCTCGGCAGAAGGGCTTCCGACAACGGGAGCTGCCGGGAAGAAACTACTCGAGGACAAGGGGTGCCTGGCATGCCACACCGTGGATGGCAGTCCGAGTGTGGGACCAACTCTGAAAGGCATTTGGGGGAAGCCTGTGGAGATGACGGACGGAAGCCGGCGCACCGTGGACGCGGCTTTTTTCCAGGAGAAGGTCCTCCATCCATCTAACAATGTGCTCAAGGGATACCAGCCGCTGATGCCGGAGTTGCCGCTGACAGATGAAGAGATCGCGCAAATCGCTCAGTACTTGAAGGACTTGAAGTAACATGGAACTTCAAAAGAGTATTCAGAGAATAATTCTTCTTGAGCTGCTCGTCCCGCTGGGTCTTCTTATCTTTGGCGCCTTCCATGGCGTGCTTCAGGTGCTCTTTCGGGCGGGAGTGATTCGGGCCAATTCCTTCGCTGGAATCGAATACTACGAGGGACTGACGGCCCACGGGGTGATCAACGCGATCGTGCTGACCACGTTTTTTGCCGTTGCACTCGGTCACGCGCTGGTGAGCCAGGAATTGAAGTCGCGGCTATCCACTTTTGGCGCGAGCCTTTCGCTGGTGTTGATGTTGCTCGGGGCCGTCATGGCCGCGGCCATGATCTATTTGGGAAAGGCCACGGTGCTCTACACATTTTATCCGCCGCTCAAGGCCCACCCCGTGTTTTACATCGGACTTGCGATATTCATTGTAGGTTCGTGGATACCTCTCTTCCTGTGGATTCCTCTGTATCTGCGCTGGCGCAGAGACAATCCCGGAGAAAAAACACCTCTGGCCGTCGTGGGAATTTTCTCAACGTTCATTGTCTGGCAGATGGCGACTTTGCCTGTCGCTTTCGAAGTGCTAGCGCAGCTTGTCCCCTGGTCGTTAGGGTGGACTGCCGGAGTCAACGTAGTTTTGAGCCGCACCTTGTTCTGGTTTTTTGGCCATCCGTTGGTCTATTTCTGGCTGCTGCCCACTTACGTGCTTTACTACACCATGTTGCCGCGGCTCGCGGGGGGAAAGCTGTTCAGCGATTTTGCAGGTCGATTCACCTTTTTGTCGCTGATTCTCCTCTCTTGCCCCTTGGGTTTGCACCATCAGTTCGCGGATCCTGGAATTTCAACGACCTGGAAGGGGATACAAGGGGTTCTCACCCTCGTCATTGTGATCCCAAGCCTGCTCACCGCTTTTACCATGGCCGCTTCGCTCGAATTCGCGGCTCGCAAAAGAGGCGGAACGGGGCTTTTCGCGTGGTGGAAGAAGCTGCCTTACTTCGACCGCCAGAACTGGCTGTTCCCCTATCTTTTCTGCGGCCTCGTAATTTTTCTGTTTGGAGGAGTCACCGGCATTGTGAATGCGTCCTACGCCTTGAATAACGTCGTGCACAATACCGCATGGATTCCCGCGCACTTTCACTTGACGCTGGGTGGGCCTGTTTTTCTTGGAATTCTTGGCGGCAGCCTTTTCTTGATCACTGGGCTGCTCAAAAAACCGGTTGTTTGGCCAAGCCTCGCTCTGGCAGTGCCTTATCTCTGGACCGGCGGCACCTTCATATTTTCCGGTGGACTTTTCCTTGGTGGCTTGCGCGGCGAGCCGCGGCGAACCAACCTTGGCTTGACGTACCTGAATCCTTCATCACCAAGTTACAGACCGGACTGGTGGGCCTCGACCCACGTAGGAATGGTCGGTGGGCTGATCATGGGGCTCGCCATACTCTTATTCTTCGTCGTCCTGGTTCGCAGTCTTGTCGCCGCCCGCGATACCGCAAGGGCCGAGGAATCGTTTTCCATTCCCTTGGCCGAAACCTACCATGACGAAGAGATTCCTGCGGTGAGAAACTTCACGCCATGGGTTGCCGCTGCAGTCTTGCTCTGCGTATTAGCCTATTACCCGCCGATCCGGGACATCATCAAGGACAACGTAGAGAAAGCGCCTGGTTTCAGGCCTGACAGTCCAGTGGCCGTCGAGACCGTAAAATGAAACTGGCCCGCAAAATGTCCTGGGCACTCCTGGGGCTCAGCGTGCTCACCTTAGTGTTGTTAGTTCGTGGCACAAATGGCGCAATAGTGCCCGCGGAAAGCAATTCAACTCAAATTCCGGACGTCGTCGTCTGGGATGAAGCCAGCCAGAAGATCTCGTTATGGGACAAACTGCGGGAAGGCGGGAACAGTCCTGTGATTGTTTTACCTATTTACACGCGGTGCACTACGAGTTGTCCGCTGGTGACGCGCAAGCTGAAAGAGGAAACGCCACGGATGGGTGGCGGCTCGGATTATCGTGTTCTGCTCTTCTCCTTCGATTCCTCGGAAGATGCGGAAAGTTTGCGGGAGTTTCGCGAGCGCGAACAACTCCCTGCGAACTGGATGCTCGTTCGCGCCGGGGACGCCGGCATTCGGCGATTCTGCGATTTCTTCCACTACTCCATCATGACCGAAGGGGCCGTGTTGATTCACCCGAATGAGATTTTTCTCCTGGATCGCGATCTGCATTGGCGAGCGACTCTGATTGACGTTGACTGGGACGCGGCGAAATTGCAGACATGGATGGATCGAATAGAATCGCCGGGCATTTCAGGCTGGGTTGCGATGAACCCCGGAAAACTTGTCTGGATTGGTCTCGGCGGATTGTCCGCTGGACTTCTTCTAACCTTGTGCTGGTTGATTTGGCGCAGACCATCCGGCCGCTCCGCTACGGCTTGAATTTGAATGCACTTCATCAATCGGGCCCTTCATGCCCGCTGGTCCAGTTCGTTCACACCCGATCTCTTGGCTAGCTCTAACAAGGAGTTCGCCAATCAGCCGCGCACCTTCAGCTACTCGGCACAGAACCCGGCAGATCAAAGTCGGCATTCAGTCGATCTACGAGTGAATTCCGTTGAATGGCGGGCGTCCTTCGCATTGTGGCTCGCGTTACGTAGCCCGACGAACAGGATGTCCGGAAAGACGGGACAAACGGGATGTTTTCAATTCATGTTGACTACCCAGGTAGAGCCTGCTATGCTTCAATTCGGGTAAACATGTACCTCAAAGAGTGCAGACACCCCGCCGCTCTTTTTCGTTTTAGGAGCCGCTCCCAAAAGTCGTATCGGCCGCGCGCCAACCGGTCCGCAACCTAAAGAACACCCGAACTCACCACTTCCATACAGCTCGTAGAACGGAATGTACGGCCATCCTTGTGAGGATCACCTTTGGGCGCTGCAGTTGGCCCCAAATCCAGACCGGAGCTCTTAGGGTCTGGTTTATTTCTCCCGATCGACTTTTTCACACGCATTCCCAGCGCGACTCTAAGTGCCTTAGATTCAACACTTGCAAAGTACCCCGTAAATGTTGCATCTAAATGACTTATAGCAGACCGGCTCCCAACCTAAACCCTTTGGATGCAACATTTACAAAAATCCCTGGTAGAGGGGTGATTATGGTTAACCAGGCGCGTGTCCAAGCGATCCTGTCCTGAGCGACCATCGGGAGCGAAGGATCTCTCTTACGATCCGATGAGGATATTTGTGCTGAGCAGCTTCGTGAGAATGGACCGCTGCCGGTAGCACAGACTTCAGTCTGTGGTCACGTCAATTGCAAGCAAGCCCGCGGCAACCATCCGAGGCCCGAGAATTCGAGAGCGTCGGAGAGGATACCTGTCCTGAGGAGCACCACGACGGCCGAATCTCCAGCCCGGCTCGGGAATGCAGGTACCAATTTCGACCTTCAACTTTCAGTTGTCGGCTGTAAACCGTCAGCCATTAGCTGTGGTACCCTTCACAACTGGAAATTCGGAGGATGGAAGTGAGCCTAGCCGCTCCCCCTGATCATCTTCATTCTCTTACCGGACTCGAAGGCCGACGCAGCACGCGACTCGACCGCACCGTTCCTCTAGTTGTGCTTGGCCAAACAAGAACTGGCCTTTCCTTTCAGGAAAAAACGTCCACGGTCAGCCTCAATCTGCATGGCTGCCGCTATCCCTCGCGCCATGAATATCCCATCGGCGCGTCCGTCGGCGTGCGCGTCCTTCAGTCCGATGGAGAAACGATCTCGCCCGTCATTCGCGCTTTCGTGAAGTCCGTTCATCCTCCCGCAAGCCCGCGCGAACTGTATCAGGTGGGCGTCGAGCTTGAATCACCTGCGAATATCTGGAACGTTTCTCCGCCGCCCTCCGATTGGAATCGGTTGCTCGGAGGCAGCGCATCGATGGCTAGTTCAGCGACCGCCGTCGCTCCCGCGCTCGAGCCGCCCGGGCCACCATTTCCCGACGGTGGCCTGCCTTCTCCCGCGCCGGCCTCCCACGAGTCGCGCGTCAGCCAGGTAACGGCATTCCCTTCTCCTTCGTCTGTCGGCGCGTCGCCCTCCAAGGAGGGTGTGCCCTCGAAGTCCGAGCGCGTCGCCATCACCATCGACCAGCTGGTCGCCGCCATGCAGGGCAAGCTGCAAGCGGCCGCCGAAAAAGTTGTTCAAAGCGTGCTCTCCACGCAGCTCGATGAGGCCATCAACGACGCTCTCGCGCGCATTGAAGGCGTCCGCGAGCATAATCTTCAGCAGTTGCATGAATTCTCCGAGCAGCGCTTCGAGTCGCTCCTGCGCGCCTCGCGCGAGGAAATTCTCGGCCACCTCGAATCGCGCCTCGGTGAAGTGCAAACTCGTTGGGAAGAGCAGCAGAGCGCCTATCGAACCCAAGCCGAGGAAATCGCGGAGCGCCTGGAAAGGCTCTCCGCCGATGCGCAGCGCAATCTGGCCGAAACGCAGAAATACATCGAAAAAGCCGAACGCGAAATCGAACCGCAGACGCGCGGACGCCTGGACCAGTCGCTGGGTCAGGCCACCGAAGAATTCGAGGCCGCCGCCGACCGCATCTCCGATCGCCAGTTGGTTCGCGTCATGGAGGCCACGCGCATGGTCGTCCGCGAAGCCGCCGCCCAGTTGGATGCCCGCGTCGCGGAGTCCCGCGCGCTATTGCAAAGCGCCTCGGGAAGCACGCTCGAGGAATTCCGCCGTCAGGCCGAGGTACAGGTGGATCTCGCCATCACGGAAACAACGGAGCGGGTGCGCTCGGCACTCTCCGCTCTCGATGCGGAAAATCGCGCCGCTTGCGATTCCCGCCGCCGCGCGATGATCGATGACGTCACGCGCACTACGGAGCAGTCCACCGAACAATTCCGCTCCGGCATCAAGGCATTTCTTTATTCCTGCCTGGTGGCCGCCGTTGGCGCCGTCGATGAGCACGCAAAAACCACGCTCGAGGGTCTCGTCAAGGATCCCAACAGCACCCCTCGCGCAATCGACGACATCAAAATTATTCCGCCCGACGACGAGAAACCGAACTAACCAAAGTTGACTTAACTCGCCGCCGCGCCGAGTCCGAATTCTCGATGCGCGGTGATCAACGCTGTCTTCATCGCCTTCTCTTCCACGACAAAGGAAATATTCGACTCCGAAGATCCCTGCGCAATCGCAATCAGGTTCACGTTTTCGCGCCCCAGCGCGTTGAATGTTCGCCCCGCAACTCCCGGCGTTCCGCGCATGTTCTCTCCGACGACGGCCACGATCGCGATATTCGTATCGACCGTGATGTGCTCTACTTTCTCGTGGGCCAGATCCTGCGCGAACTCCTTCCGCAGCGCCTCCACCGTCCGCGCCGCGTCTCCCGAGGACACGATGAAGCAAATATCGTTCTGCGACGACGACTGTGAGATCAGCAGCACATTGGCCCGCAGTCCCGCCGTCGTGGAAAATGTTCTTCCGACCACGTCCGGCAATCCCACAATTCCCGGCCCGCCCACGCTGATCAGCGCTACGTCCTGGATGGCTGTTAGCGCCTTCACGCCACCCCCGGTTTTCCGCCCGTCCGGCGTAATTAGCGTCCCCGCACGCTCCGGCGCGAAGCTATTCCGTATCCATACGGGGATGGCCGCCTGCATCACGGGATTCAGCGTTTTCGGATGCAGCACTTTCGCGCCGAAGAAAGCCAGCTCCGCGGCCTCGCGGTACGAGATCACCGGAATGGTTCGCGCTTCCGCCACGAGCCGCGGGTCCGCCGTGAGCACGCCATCCACGTCCGTCCAGATGATCACTTCATCCGCGTTCAGCGCCGCGCCTAGGATCGTCGCCGAATAATCGGACCCGCCGCGCCCTAAGGTCGTCAGGATTCCCTCTGCCGTCGCTCCAAGAAATCCCGTCACGACGGGAACAATTCCCTTCTCCAAAAGCGGGCGCAGATGTTCTTCACATTTTTTGCGCGTCGGGTCCATCAGCGGCTCCGCGCCGCCGTGGAAAGTATCCGTGACAATCAAGCGGGTCGCGTTCGCGGCTTCGCTTTGTACTCCGAGCTCTCTCGACGCTCCCGCCACCAGTGGCGCCGACAACCTCTCTCCAAGACTCGAGATCGCATCCAACGTGCGCGGCGTAAGCTCCCGCAGCAGCGCGGTGCCCTCATAGAGGCGGCTGCCCTCGTGTAAGACTTCTGTTATCTCTTTCACGATGGCCTTCCGCGCAAGTTCATCGCGGACCAGGATCGCCAACGCCTCTTCATGCTGCTTCCGCAGCGCTTCCAGAACGGCCGTCCCTGGCTCCCGGTCGCCGGTTCCCGCGCGGCTCGCCGCTTCAATAAGCCGGTTCGTCACTCCGCTCATCGCGGAAACCACCGCGACGCATGCTCCCGCCCGGGCTCCTTGGGCGATAATCTGCGCTGTCCTAGCCATGCACCCGGCATCCCCCACGGAGGTGCCCCCAAATTTCATTACCTGCAACTTTGGCTTCATTTCAAATTATCCTTGGCTTCGAGCAGTTCGGAATTTGATCGCTATAAAAAGCGTTTGCTCAGTATATGAGCAATTTCGGGCGAACGTTTTCTTGAGTGGCTCTCAGTTGAGTGCTAGTCAACCCGGATGCTATTCTGCGTCTATGGCGGATCCCACCATTTTACCGCCCGAAGTTGCTCCTTCCGCGCCGCTGGAACACTCTCGGCGACAGCTCGAAGCCTTGCTCGAAGTGGCGGAATCGATCGCCCAGCATCGCGATTTAGCGGCACTTTTTCACGACCTTGCAGAACGGCTGCACTGCGTCGTGGACTTTGATTTTCTGACCCTGGTGTTGCATGACCCTGTGCGAAACGTGATGCGGTTGCATATCCTCGAGACGCGCCTGCCGACTCCCGTCAAGACCGGCAGCGAATCGCCGATCGAAGGCCATCCTTCCGGCTGGGTCTGGCAATCGCAACAAACATTTGTCGTCAGCGACACGGAAGAAGATCAACGATTCCCCGAATTCCTGCAACGCCTGCGCGATGTGGGGGTTCGCTCACTGGCGATGGTGCCGCTCACTACGGCGCAGCGCCGGCTCGGAGCTATGGGTTTCGGACGCATGGTTCCGCGGGGCATCACGGACACCGAACTTCAATTCATGCAGCGGGTCAGCAGCCAGGTGGCCGTTGCCGTTGACAACGCTCTTAATTTCCAAACCTCACAGGCTTATCAGGGCCAGCTTGCCGAGGAGCGCGACCGCCTCCAGGTGCTCCTTGAGGTCAATAACGTTCTGGTGTCGACTCGGGAGCTTCCCGAACTTTTTCGCGGCATCGTCATGTCTCTGCAGCGCGTGATTCATCACGACTTCACGAGTCTTGCGCTGGTGGATCCTGCAACTGGCCGACTGAAGATTCATGCTCTCGATTTTCCGGGCCGGCCGGGTTTCTTTAACGGGGAGGTTATCGTTTCGTTCGACGCCACCCCCGCCGGCCAATGTTTCACGAGCACAAAACCGCTGGTGGCGCGCGGAGCGGAGATCGATCGCTTTCCGTCCGAAGCAATCCGCATGCTGCGCAGCGAAGGTGTGCAGACGATTTGTTGCGTGCCGCTGACCACGCAGGGGCGCACATTCGGCACGCTCAATCTTGCAAGCCGCCGCGAAGATGCATTCTCTTCTCAAGATCTCGAGCTGCTCCAGCAAGTCGCCGCGCAAATCGCCATCGCCGTGGAAAATGCTTTGGCGTTCAAACAAATAGACGCACTAAAGGATAAGCTTGCCGAAGAAAAGTTGTACCTGGAAGAGGAAATCCGCAGCGAATTCAATTTCGAGGAAATCGTCGGCGACAGCCAAACGCTGAAGCGCGCGCTTGCACAGGTGGAACTCGTCGCGCCCGCGGACACGGCTGTGCTTGTCACCGGTGAAACCGGGACGGGCAAAGAACTTATCGCGCGGGCCATTCATAATCGCAGCCCGCGGCGTGAGCGGACGTTCGTGAAGGTTAATTGTGCCGCGATTCCGAGCGGGCTTCTCGAATCTGAACTTTTCGGGCACGAACGCGGCGCATTCACCGGGGCCATTACGCAAAAAATCGGGCGCTTCGAGCTTGCGGATCGCGGCACGCTCTTTCTCGATGAGATCGCCGACCTCCCGCTGGAGCTGCAACCCAAGCTGCTTCGCGTCCTGCAAGAGCAGGAGTTCGAGCGCCTTGGAAGCAATGTTACGCAACGCGTGGACGTCCGGGTGGTTGCGGCCACAAATGGCGATCTGGCCAAGCTCGTCGCCGAGAGGGCATTCCGCAGCGATCTCTTCTACCGCCTTAACGTGTTTCCCATTCACATTCCGGCGCTGCGCGAGCGCCGAGAAGATGTTCCTCTACTGGTTCGCTACTTCGTGCAAAAATTCAGCCGCCGGCTGAACAAAACCGTTTCGTATATTCCCGCCGATGCGATGGAAGCGCTGGCAAACTACGTGTGGCCCGGAAACATTCGCGAGCTTGAAAATTTCATCGAGCGGGCCGTGCTTCTCTCTCCCGGCAAGGAACTTCGCGTGGCGATTAACGAATTGAAGTCGCTTGCATTTGCGAGCGCGGCGGGAAGCTCTGCTGCAGACACAGACGCTTCTTCATCGCAGGCCATCTCGAGTTTATCTACGCCCTCCGGTCCGTCGATTTCCACGCTCGAAGAAGCCGAGCGGCAGCATATTCTACGCGCCCTTCGCCGGACGGAATGGCGCATCGCTGGGCCCAAGGGAGCCGCAGCGCTGCTGGCGATGAAGCGCACGACGCTGCAGGCGCGAATGAGAAAACTCGGCATCCGCCGACCAGTTTAGCGATCGTTTGCGGTACACAATGCCGCGCGACTTACCTTAAAATGTGGATTTCCGCGGCGCGAGTGGCCTCGTAGGCTTCAATCAAAGTGAAGCAACACAATCTCCGGATTCGAACCGAGGCGGAGAGGCGGTCCCCAGGTTCCCGCGCCGCTGGAAGTGAAAACCTGCATCTGGCCAATCCGGCTGAGGCCATAGACAAATTGCCGGTAAATGCGTCTCGCTAACCAGCTCCACGGGATGAACTGTCCGAGATGGGTATGGCCGGAAAGCTGAAGCGATACTCCCGCGGCTTCCGCTACCTGCGGATGATCGGGCGCATGCGTCAGCAAAATACTGGCGCGTTCGCGGTCGACTCCTATGCCTTGCAAGACGGATGCGAAGTGCGCGTCCTGCGTCGCGTGGCGGTAAGGAACGCCAATGATCTGCAAGCCGTCCGCTTCCACTTTTTCATTTGTGAGGACGCGGACTCCCGCGGCTTCCACCGCGTGCAGATATTTGCTGTCGTCGCCAAACTGTTCGTGGTTGCCCGCGACGAAATAGACGCCGTGGGGCGCCGTCAGCTTGCTCAACGGGGCGGCTGCCCGTTTTGCGTCAATTGCGGTACCGTCGTATAAATCGCCGGCGATGAAAATCGCGTCCGGTTCTTCACTGGAGATTTTCGTAATCATGCGGCGCAAAAAGTTTCCGTTTCGCACGTGGCCGAGATGAAGATCGCTGATTAGCGCTGCTTTTTTGCCCCGCCACGCATCCGGCAAGTTGGCGAGCCTCACTGTAATTCGTGTGATGCGAGTCCAGCCGGCGTTAAACACCCCGTAGAGGCCTGTCGCAACCGCGGCCGCGAATAATACTTCGACGATACGGTGAAATTCGAAATGCAGACCGGCGAGCCGCGTCACTCCAAAAACGATCCACGAAGAAACGGCAGCGAGAAAGAGAAAGCTCAGCAAACCCAGCCAAATTGCCGCTGCCCGGTAGATGAAGCGCAGCGCGGGACTGCTGTAGCGAAATGCGAGGAGCGAAGCTCCCACGAAACTTACCGATAAGACGCCAAGAGTCAATTTAAGCCAGAGCGGCCCGGCCGCCGCTTCGGGTGCAGCCAAAAATGTCCATGTCTCATACAGGAAGAGATGCGTCAAGAAGAGGACAACCTGAATTATGGCGATGAAACCGAGCAAGCCTGATCGTATTCGCATATAAGATTAGATTCCGCAGATGGCCATTCGTATTCATGGGAATAGCGGGTTTTTCTTTGTCAAAAGAGCGGCGTACCCTATGGTGGTAATTCAGCTAGAATCCAGCGCATGGCCAAGAAGGTCCTGACGAGTCTACAACCCGGCTACCGAAGAGCAATGCCTTCTATCGGGCGACTACTTCGGTGGACAGTGCTCGGTTTGGCGCCGCTCGCGATGAGTGCTGCACCTTCCTTTGCACAAGAAGCTTCCAAGACTGTAGAGATTCAAGTTCACGCTGATCAGCCAGAGGGTCCGCTGCCGCCCATCTGGAATTATTTTGGGTACGATGAGCCGAACTACACATACACGAAGAACGGCAAGAAATTACTCGGCGAACTCGCAGCTCTCAGCCGTGTCCCCGTTCACATTCGGGTTCATAACCTCTTGACCAGCGGGGATGGCTCGGGCTCGTTGAAATGGGGCTCGACGAATGTTTACACTGAGGACGCCGAAGGGAATCCCGTTTATAGCTGGACGATTTTGGACCGCATTTTTGACACGTATCACGAATTGGGGATCAAACCGCTGGTGGAAGTGGGGTTCATGCCGGAAGCCCTCTCCACACACCCTGAGCCATATCGCCATACTTTTCCAAAAGGGACAATTTTTACCGGGTGGGCGTATCCCCCGAAGGACTACAAGAAGTGGGCAGAGCTGGTATTTCAGGTGGTAGCGCATCTGCGGGATCGCTACGGCGAGGCCGAAGCAAAGAGCTGGCTCTGGGAAATCTGGAACGAACCCGACATCGATTATTGGAAAGGAACACCTGAAGAGTATTTCAAGCTTTACGATTTTTCAGTCAGCGCCATCCTGCGAGCTTTGCCTGGCGCAACTGTCGGGGGACCGGACACGACGGGGCCGGCATCTCCGAAAGCGGCTGAATTTCTGCGAGCATTTCTGGTGCACTGCGCACACCAACGGAACTTTGAGAACGGAAAAACGGGTTCGACCGTGGACTTCATCAGCTTCCATCCGAAAGGAGCAGTCGCGTGGAAGGCCGATCACGTGCATATGGGCGTTGCGCGGCAACTGGCCTCGATCGAAGCAGGCTTTCAAATCGTTGCTTCTTTTCCGGAATACAGGCAGACACCCATCATTCTCGGAGAATCCGACCCGGAGGGTTGTGCGGCGTGTTCGGCGCGCATCTATCCGCAGAACGGCTATCGTAACGGAGCGCAGTATGCTTCCTACACGGCGGAAACCATTAGCACCATCTACGAATTATCGCGACGCGAGAAGATACACTTTGCTGGCGCCGTTACTTGGGCTTTCGAGTTTGAAGACCAGCCGTATTTCGAAGGTTTTCGCGATCTCGCGACGAATGGGCTGGATAAGCCAGTGCTGAACGTTTTTCGGATGTTTGGGCTGCTGGGAAGCGAACGGTTGAAAGTCGAGAGTTCGGCGGCTCTACCCGCCAAGGAAGTTTTGCGCGCGGGCGTGCGCGGCCAGCCGGATATCAATGCGATCGCCGCTCGCAGAGAGCACGAAATCGAAATTCTGGTTTGGAACTACCATGATGACGACGCGGCCGTGGCGCCCGCCAAAGTCGAACTCTCCATCGGCGGCTTGCCTGCGAACATCACACGTGCTCTGCTCGAACACTTTCGCATCGATGACGATCACAGCGACGCGTTCACGGCGTGGAAGGAAATGGGGTCGCCGCAATCGCCCTCGCCGCAGCAATATGAGCGGCTTGAACAAGCGGGGCAGCTGCAGCTGCTATCGTCTCCTTCGTACGTTCGAATCGAACGAGGAACGGCGCAGATGGAGTTTTCCTTGCCCCGGCAAGGGCTCTCGCTGCTGCGCATTCAGTGGCCATAAACCCGTGGCGGCGCGGGTGTTGGGCGCCACGCATCGGAACTCACCAATCCTTTGGTTGCAGATCTCCGGAATCATCGCATTCCAAGGCGGGTCATAAGCATAGAGAAAGCGGGCGGCCTTAGTCCATACATTTGCGAAGCCCGCCCGCTTTTGGTGCCTAGCTATTTGCGCGGTGTACGCGCCGGACTAATTTTACTTTCAGCCCTTCATCGGAATTCTTACCGGCTCGGACAGATGAAAGGTAAGCGGTGTTTCCGGGTGCAGATGGACGTCTTTCTTTCCGGTCAGAAAAGCAACGGCCGTGCCGGCCCCCGCGCCCACAGGACCGCCAATCAGCGCACCTTCGCCGCCGCCGGCAATCGCACCTATCAGCGCTCCTCCACCGGCCCCGCCGCCAATCAACTCCCAGTTACGCTTTTTGTGTTTGCCCCCTGCGCGGCGCGATGAATCGGTCTGCACGTCGTACTCTTGCCCATCAACCCGCACGCTTTCGAGAGCGAGCTGCAAGCTGCCGCGCCCTTTCAAGCGACCGGAGCGGTGGACATCCAGCACTACGCCTTCGGCGTCAGCTCCTTCGGGGATCACCGTGCGGCCATCAACGACAATCGGCTGCGACACGGTGGCTTCAAATTGGTCGCCTGGTCTGTTTTCGTCGCTGGCAATTGCTTGGTTCAGTGTCACATGGATAGCTGTGTCTTCTGGCACGGTCACTTCCACGATTTTCGGTGTGTCCATCCGGCGGTGCAGTGTGGCCGCGCCAACTCCCAGCGCGACAGCAAGTGCCACCGCTCCTCCGGCTATCAGGTAGTTTCTTTTCGTCAGAAGCATCTGTACCTCCCAATTTATTTAGAGGCAGGCAGCATTCCAGCAGCTGCTCAGTTAACTCGCTCAAAAGAAAATAAATAAATTCATAGGAGCTTCATAATGAGGAAAGTTTTACTGACCTCAAGGATTTCTGGCGTACTACGGGTACTATCGAATTCTGTGCGGCCAGCCACTTTGCAGAGTGAAGTCTCCGCCACTTTTCATTCCCCCACATCCCGTTCCACATGTGCCCAGGAGGTCTCCTTCCATTTGTCCGCTAACCCATACATAGGATGAATTCGTCGCTATGACCTCTAGAATCGGATCACCCTGAGCGGCCCAGGGGAAAGCAAGTGACAGCAGCACGGGGCTGGCGGATTCGATGCGTCAGCAAAAGGAAGTGAAGTGCCGAACAGGACTCCTTGTCACGGTTCTAATTCCTGAAGAGACTCCTCCGACACGCAATTTGTGGTTCGAGCGACGAACGTGGCTGAGGAATACCACGACCGGGAAGGGGATCGCTTCCCGATGACGCGCTGGTCCGTCTTCGACGCGGCGCGCAGCGGGGACGGAGCGGACAGCCAATAAAATGCATTGCCTCATGGCAAAGGGCAGACTCTTGGCGAGCCTGCCCTTTTGGCTTGTGCCGCGAGTAGAATGCCATGCATCGAACGATCAGGAGCGATGCCATGGGATTTGCGACATTTCGCGAACACAAATATTTGAGTCTTGAAACGTTCAAGAAGAGCGGCGAGGGCGTGAAGACGCCAGTCTGGTTCGCAGCGGAACCGGCAAGCGATCTTGCCGGGCCAGAAGCGAAGATTTACATTTATACGATCGGAAACACCGGAAAAGTGAAACGGATTCGAAACAATGCGCGCGTAAAGATCGCGCCCTGCACGATAAAGGGCGAACCGCTGGGCGGATGGGAAGAAGCGAAAGCGGAAATCGTGACGGGCATCGAGGCTGGACACGCGATGAAGCTGCTGAACAAAAAATATGTTCCCTTGAAACAGTTGCTGGACTTTTTTGCTTTTTTTCGACGGAACCAACGAGTCGTTATGGTGCTCCGCCCCGCATGAGCGACGCAAACAAAAAGGCTCGACTGTTGCGCTAATCGAATGGGATCCCAGTTTGCTTAGAGATGGCGCGTAGATCTTCGACGACGGGCATCAGAAGTGGTACGCCGTTCTTGCGGCGATCAGCTTCGGCGAGGCGTTCTGGATCGCCCGGGATGAGCGGGCCATTGGTGCCGGGCGCTGGTTTTGAAGCACGAAATGTGCGGACATACTCGTCGATTTGGCGTTTGAATTCGCCAGGATCGATAAAGCCGTCAATGCGCATGGCGCCGAAAAAATGGCCGATGCCTTTGCCGACGCTACGCGTGGGAATAACCTGTCGCAAGGCAAATGGGGGAGCGAACGGCCCCCAGTTGGCGCCGCCTAGAACAGCGCATAGAACGTCCACCATGACGCCAAGGCAATAGCCCTTTTGGCCGCCACGTTCGCGATCCGAACCGAGGGGAAGCATGCAGCCGCCGTCGATGATGTCCTCCGGATTCGTTGTGTCACGGCCGTTGCGGTCAATGCCCCAGCCGAGCGGAATGGACTCGATTTTGCGCCGCGCAATTTCCAATTTCCCATAAGCCACAGCCGACGTGGCGAAATCAATGACGATTGGAGGCTCTTCCTTGCCGGGAAACGCGATAGCGATCGGATTTGTGCCCAGCATGCGTTGGGCGCCCCAGAGAGGCGTGACCAGGCTGCTGGAATTGGTCATGGCCCAGCCGATCATGTCACGCTCAAGGGCTTGCAAAACGTAATAACCAGCTATGCCGAAATGATTGGTGTTGCAGACGCTGACCCAGCCGGAACCGGCTTTATGCGCCATATCCATGACAATGCGATTTGCCTGAGGACCGACGACGAGGCCGAGGCCGTTATCACCGTCAATCGTGGCTGTGCTGAGCGTCGAGCGGACTGTAGCGATTTTTGGCTTGGGATTGATCAGTCCTTCGTTGAGCAGGCCAAAATAACTGTAGAGGCGAGCGACGCCGTGGGAATCGATGCCGCGAAGATCGGCGGAGGCGAGAACGTCGGCCGCTTGTGTGGCGTCCTCTTTAGAGATCCCAAAATGGAGAAAGATACGAGTGCTGAATTCGCGGAGGGACTCGATGTGAAAAACTTTGGCCTCAACGCCGGGCATGAGCGGCCTTTCTTGCTACCAGAATTAGCGTTTACCATTTATTGATGCAAAGCCATTATACTCGGGGGATGGACAACCAAATGTTTCGCATCCGTTGTTTCCTTTTTCTGGTTCTTACCGCCGCGTGCCTTTGCGTAGGGGTCCCGCGTTTTCTGGGGCAGGACACGCCGCGCGCCGTGCGTCTGCCGAACGGCAAATTGCTTGGCGAAGTGCCTGGATCGCCGCGAGCGATCAACAATTTGCCGACGGCGATCGCGATTTCTCCGGACGGCCGGTTTGCGGTGCTGCTGCACAGCGGCTACGGCGCCTACACTTCGGGAATGAAGCAATCCCTGTCGGTACTCAATCTTGAAACGAATGAACTTAGCGATTTTCCAGATGACCGGCTTGGCAGTGAGGCGCGGCAAACCCATTTTCTGGGGCTGGCATTTAGCCTTGACGGCAAACACATTTTTGCGAGCATGGCTTCACTGACCGATCCGTTGGGCAAGCGAAAAGGAAGCACTGGAAGTGGCATCGCCGTCTACAGCTTTGAAAATGGAAGGATTACGCCGGAACGATTTTTGCCAATTACGCCGCGCAAAAAGATTCCGGCGGGTAAGTCGCGGCGTGCGGAGTTCAAAGACGTCACTTATCCGGCGGGGCTGAGCATTGGGGTGAGCGGAGGCGAAGAGCGGCTGCTGGTCGCCAATGATAGTTCGGACGAAGCGGTGCTTTTGAATACAGGCGACGGGAAAATCATTCACCGCTTTGATCTCTCGACGATGAAGCGCATTCCGGCATCGCTGCCTTATACGACAGCAATGAGCAAAGATGGGAAACGCGGATTTGTTTCTTTGTGGAATGCTTCCTCGGTCGCCGAGCTTGATTTGATAGATGGAAAAGTGCTGAGGTTCATTCCGCTGCGCAAGCCAACGTCCGCGCTCGCAGGAGGGTCGCATCCGACGGCGCTTCTGCTCAATCGAAATAATTCGCGGCTTTACGTCGCGCTGACGGACCGGGATGAAATCGCGGTAATCGATACGGGGGCGGGAAAAATCACGTCCTATCTTTCCACAAAACTGCCTGAACAGAAGTATGGCGGCAGCGATCCTGAATATCTGGCCCTTTCGCCGGACGAAAAGTCGCTTTTTTCAGCGGATTCCATTTCAGATTCGGTGGCAGTGTTTGATGTTTCAAAAGCTGAAGCGGGTGAGGATATCGCGGCAGAGGGATTCATTCCGACAGAGTGGTATCCCACGGTTGTCGCAGTAACGGGTAAGGATCTGCTGATCGCCACCGACAAAGGGCGGGGTTCCGGGCCCAATCCCAATGCGATGGGCAAGAGGCCCGATGGACGAACGCGGTATCCCTACGGGCCGGCGATGATCCACGGGTCGCTTGCGCGGATTCCGCTAGCCGATGTGACAGCGCGTCTGGACGAGTACACGAAACAGGTGGTGGCCATGAATACGCTGCGTGGCAATGGCGATCACGTGCCATTCGCCAGCGGAGAAAACAAAATCAAACACGTGATTTACATCATCAAGGAGAATCGAACCTACGATCAGGTATTTGGCGATCTTGCCGGGGGCAACGGCGATTCTTCGCTTGCCATCTACGGCGAGGACATCACTCCCAATGAGCATGAGCTGGCGCGGCAATTCGGGATTCTCGATAATTTTTATGATAGCGGCGAAGTGTCGGGAGACGGCCACGTGTGGTCGACCTCTGCGTCGATTTCGGACTACAACGAGAAGACCTGGCCCATCGGCTACCGCGGAAAAGAACACACGTACGATTCGGAAGGGACTTTTCTGAGCGGAGTGTCGGCGGAAGATGGAGTTCCAGATGCTGGAGAGCCCAGCGGTGGCTATCTCTGGAAGGATTTTGCCGATCACGGTGTCACTTACCGGCACTACGGCGAGTTCATCGTGAGCCGGTGGTGCAATGCGCCGCGCGGAGAAGGCAAACCCGAATCGGGTCCGCCGATGGCGGAGGGTGAGACTTGCGCGCGTAGCGTGATCCACAAGGGCGAGCCACTCGAGAAAAATGTCGGCGAGCCAAGAGGCGGGCCCAGCCCGTATCCGTGGGCAATTCCGATACTGGCAAGAAATGTGGCGAGCGAAGTGGAATTAGAGGGCCACTTCGATCCGCGGTTTCCGGATTTTGAGGTTGCGTACCCGGATCAGTTGCGAGCGGATGAATTCCTGAACGAATTCGAGGGATTTGTGGCGGCGCGCAAGGAAGGGAAAGACGATATGCCGCAGTTTATTTTGTTGCGGCTACCGAACGACCACACCGCGGGGCTGACGAAAGACAAACCGCGCCCGACGGCTTCGGTGGCGGACAATGATTTGGCTGTGGGACGCGTGGTGGATGCGGTGTCACACAGTCCCTACTGGGACGACACGGCGTTTTTGATTTTGGAAGACGACGCTCAAGATGGTCCAGATCATGTCGACTCCCACCGCAGCATCGCGCTGGTGATCAGCAAATACGCGCCGCTGCCCGCGGGGCAGGGCGATGATGCGAAACCATTCGTCGATCATTCTTTCTACACGACGATCAACGTTGTACGAACGATTGAAGCGCTGCTAGGGGTGCCACCGATGAATGCAAACGATTCGCGGGCTGCAGTGATGGCGCCGCTCTTTGGCGGTGCGGGGGAGCAGCCTGCTTTCAGCGCTGATTATCGCAACCGCGACAATGGGCTGATCTATGAGATGAACACGAAGGATTGGCGGGAAGGAAAAAATCTGGATTTCAGCCACGCAGATGCGGTGGATACGGTGCTGCTCAACAAGGCGCTGTGGAAGGACCGCAAGGGAGATATTCCAATGCCCGCGCCGGAGCACAATTTATTTCCGGCAACTGACGCGTCCATGACCTCTCAGAAGGACCGAGACTAACCAGTTTTTCCCGCGCCGGTGGCGGGCAGGCTGCGGGACCGCTCCATGAGCTTCATCTTCTTGAGGCGCAGGGCGATTCCCTTCTGAAACGCGGGGGACGGCAGGATCTTATCGCCGCCCTTATGGCTGAAGGCTTCCCGCTGCGCGATGCTTCCTGTACTAACATCCACCCACTCGGCCGAATAATTTCCCGGGGGAAGAGTTACGGTCAGTTCGGTGGGGCCAGCGCCATCGAGAAAGATTGCGTACGCTTTACCTGGATTGGAGAGGGATCGAGCCGTCACCCCTCGGGCCTGCTTCACGGCGAGGAAGTCGGGCCGAAGATCAACCAAAGAGAACGACTGAAGAAATTCGCGCAGGACACGAAGCTGACGGCGGAATGCCGGACTCCCGCCACCTGGGCCATTTGGCTCGGAGTAGGAGCCATCTTCATGGCCGATGGTGAAGGAGTAGTCGAGGCCGTCGAACGCGCTTCCGCCCGAGAGCATGAAATTCCAGGCCTCGCGAAGGTAAGCGACATCGTCGCGGCCAAGAAAACCAGTTTCATCGTAAGAGATCGCTTTGCCGAGGCCGTAGTTCAACAGAACGGCCTCCGGATAGGCGTAGTGGAAGTTGACGACATCAACATGGGGCAGAAGGCTGTTTACAGGCAAACGAAAATTAGAGTAGTTTTGAGCGATGAGGTGGCGAATTGGGAGCGCGGATTCGGTTTGTGTAATCCACTCGACAACGCGCGTCTGCCAGGCCAGAGAAAGTTGATCGGGTAAGTCTGCGGAATTCGGAAAATTATCACGCGCGGGAGGGCGGAGGTAGGGATTGATGACATCCGCGAGAATGGGGCGGTCTGACCAAGGTTCGTTCTGGATTTCCAAGATCACGTTATCGAATGCGTTTGCTTCGCTTACGAGCTTTCGCGCGTACTTTTCTTGATAGGCGAGGATGTTACCGTTTTCGAGGGTGTGAAGCTTCTTCCAGTCGATTCCTTCCATTCCGTTTATATTGTTGGCAGGATTGAAAGGGCTCACCTGCCACTGTGGCTCACCATAGTGGGATGAGAAGAGCGTAATTTCGACGACGATTCCGCGCTTGGCGGCTTCGGATAGAAAATCGAGAAGGCGTGCGAAGTATTCAGGATTCCACTTCGCGAGATCGAATTTGTTTCCACCGCTGGCGTATCCTGGCGTCTCGCTACGCGCCCACGGGGTGAGGAGCCGCCCCGGTTCGGGGGCCAGATCATTGTGCAAAATGGCGAAGGATTTTGCGGGAACCTCTACATAGGACCCGGTGAAAAGGCGCGTGTAGTTCAGCCCGTCAGCCTCCAGCGTCGCGAGATACTTGTGATAGTCGAAGTCCGCGTTTAGGACGGCGCCATAATGTTCGCCGCTGGTGATAAGGGCAACGGCCTTGCCGCGGAAAAGAAAATAGTGAGGATTCTCTGGATGGAGACGGATGGGCTGCGACTTTAGGAGCAGCTTCGTTTTTGCTTGCGGTTTTGCGTGCGCTGACGAAACCAGAAGAGCAAAGAGGGCTGCGGCGTAAATTGTCTTGTGAATTTTGTGGGTCATTCGAATGCACGCGGATGATTAGCGGTCGGATGGCGAGGCTGCGAGCTGGGTGGATTGGGCCAAGGCGCGCAAGGACTCGGTGTAGGGAGCGTGGGCGACACCCCGTTCGGTGAAAATGGCGGCGATGTAGCGGGCGGGGGTAACGTCGAAGGCGGGATGCGCGGCGTGAACATCCGGCGCAATGCGTACACCCTGGATGTGCGTGACTTCGGCGGAAGAGCGCTCTTCGATGGGAATATCGTCGCCGCTGGGAATGGAAAGATCGAAGGTGGAGACGGGCGCGGCTATGTAGAAGGGCACGTTGTTTTCCCTGGCGAGTACAGCAATCTGGTAAGTGCCGATTTTGTTGGCAGTGTCGCCGTTGGCGGCGATGCGATCCGCGCCCGTGACGATGGCACCAACTTTGCTGGTTTTCAAGAAGTGGCCAACCATATTGTCCGTGATCAGCGTCAATGGGATACCACCTTTGAGGAGTTCCCAGGCGGTCAGACGCGCGCCCTGCAAATAGGGGCGCGTTTCGGGCACCAAGACGTGAAGTTTCTTGCCTTGCTGAAAGGCAACGCGGATTACGCCGAGTGCGGTGCCGATTCCAGCGGTGGCGAGAGCGCCAGCGTTACATTGCGTCATGACCTGACCATCGGAGGGCATGAATTCGGCGCCGAATGAGCCGATGGCTTCGTCAGAGGATTTTTTTTCTAAATGAACCAGCTGCGCTTCTTCGACCATTCCCTGTCGAATTTGTGCGAGGTCGCGAGTTTCAGCAGTCAGTTCGCTGAAGCGGCGCTTCATGCGCTCGATGGCCCAGAAGAGATCCACCGCCGTCGGGCGCGTTCTCGCGAGCGTGTCGCAGATTTCGGCGAACTCCGTGCGCAGGCCTTCGAGGGAATTTGCGGTTGAACGAAGTACGCCGAGTGCGGCTCCCATAGCGGCGGCGACGCCGATGGCGGGCGCGCCGCGTATAACCATGTCGCGAATGGCTTTGGCGACTTCGCGGTAGCTGGTGTAGGTATAACTGACTTCCTGGCCTGGCAGAAGCCGCTGGTCGAGCATGACCACACCGCGATCTGTCCATTCGATGGGTTGCGCTACGTACATTTCGGCTGAGACCTCAGAACGAATTATTGTAGCGAAGGTGAGCAAAGAAAACGAATCGGTCAGTGGGTGCCAGGAATCTTGGTGAAGCCTTGCGTGCCAAGAATGCTTACTGCGGCGATCATGGAGTTGTAGCCGAGGTGTAGTAAAAAGCTGGCGAAGACCGAGCCGGTGCGAGCGCGGGCAAAGGTGAAGATGATACCGACAATGATCAGCACCGAGACGAGGCCCCAGGTCCAGCCAAGCTGGGCGCCATGCATCAATCCGAAAAGAACTCCAGTCACGATCACACTGGTGGCCACGCCGAAGTATTTCGCGAGTAACGGATAAAGATAGCCGCGAAAGACAGTTTCCTCAACGAGGGGGGCGACCAGAACGGCCATGGCCATGAACAGCAGGGCAGTATTCTTGTAGCGAAAGAGCTCCTCGATAGGCACATTTTCCGGCTGCTGCATTTTCGCGGTTGCGCCGAATACGAGAATGGAAAGCATGCAGCCACCGAGAAAGTAGATCCAAAGACTGCGCGGCGGACCACCATCGGCACGCGTGATGCTTCGCCAGCCGAGAGTGCGCCAAAAGGGAAGGCCGCGAAGAACAGAGAGTGTGACGTAGAGAAACAGGAAAATGAACGCGTACCAAAGAACCATGCTGCCAATCGCGAACGCCGGCTTCGAGAGAACAAAACGCTCGAATTCCTTTTCGTTCGTAAAATGATGGAGTGGGGCGTAATAAACCGCGAAAGCTCCTTGGATAAGAATCAAACTGAAAAAGCCGAAAAAGAGAAACAGGACAAGGTGCAACCAGGACCAGGGGATGCGCAAATCCTCTGGCAGGGCGCGCTTAAATGCATAGGAGGCCGATGCCGCGGGGACTCTGGCCGCGAAACTAATGGGGTCCCCGGCGAGCGGGATCTCGATTGGGGGCGCTGAAGTCGGTGCGGGTGGCTGGCCTTCCCCTGGGCTCTTCTCCGTCGGAGAGAGCGCCGACGGTTCCTGATCTGGCGGAAAGGACGCATTGTCTTCGAAAAAGCTCATCGCTTGCCTTGGCGTTTGGTTCGGGGCCAACCAGCGGCCAATGCAGCGGCGACTAGCGGCATGAGTAGTTCATGATGACCGGTGATGGCATAACCGCGCGATTCGTTCCTGCGCCCTCCATGTTCGGAGACTATGGGACGCTTGACTACATTTTGCAACGGACGATAGTGCTGGATGAAGTCGAAATTCGCTGTAGTGATTGGCTGTAAGGGCACACGGAGATTGCGCACGACGCTCACTGCTTTCAGGAAAACCTCCGGAAGGAGGACGGCCGATCCCCAATTCAAGTAGACACCGCCGGGATGCATTTGTTTCACGAGGGCACAGAAGAGACGGAAGTCTAGAAACGTTGCAGCGCCAAGGCAGGGACCGTCCGTGGTGGGATGCATGTGAGGAATATCCGTGCCGATCGCGAGATGAATAGTGACGGGGATGCGGTATTTGTAGGCTGCGACGAGGACGCTGGATTCGGCATGCCTTGTCTCGATAATGCCGCTGGTGAGGAATTGGCCGGCGGCTTCGCCGTAGCCGATGTGGAGGCGTGCGGCAAGCTTTGAAAATTCATTGATGTACTCGCCGGTTTCCGCGGCCATGCCGAACTGGCCCGCGCCGAGACCGGCTTCGACATCCTCCGAAGTATTACCGACGAGCGCAATCTCGAAATCATGAACGAGGGCGGCTCCGTTCATGGCGATAGCAGAGACGAATCCGCGTTTCATCAGATCGATGAGAACGGGCCCGAGACCAACTTTGATGACGTGGCCGCCGATGCCCCAGAGGATTGCGGCGCGTTGATTGCGGGCACGATGAATGGCAGCGAGGAGCTGGCGCAAATCTTCCGCGGCGAGAATATTCGGCAGTGAATCGAGGAATTTTGCAAGGGACGCATTGCCCGTTGTTGGTTTGGCGAAATCACGGACGTTCACTTTGCTCTTGCGGGAGGAAAGCGGATAGGTGCGGACCGCCCCGAACGTAAGTGGCGGAGTGGAATAGATGCTCATAGGGATGGGAACACTCTAAATGGGAAGGTTCGTGTCATGCAAGGAAGGGGTTCTACTTGGCGCTCGCGGTACCGCCGTTGTTGTGACCATTGTTAGAGAGGCTCAATACGCGAGCGAGAGCTTGGCCAGTATAGGATTTTTTTGTGCGGGCGACTTGCTCTGGAGGACCTTGGGCGACGATGCGGCCGCCGCCTTCGCCACCTTCGGGGCCGAGATCAATGATCCAATCGGCTTGTTTAATGACGTCCAGGTGGTGCTCGATGATGAGAACGGTGTTGCCAAGAGCAACGAGGCGCTGGAGGACGTCCAGGAGTTTGCGGACGTCATCAAAATGGAGGCCGGTGGTGGGCTCATCGAGGATGTAAAGAGTGCGGCCGGTCTGGCGTTTGGAAAGTTCGCGTGCGAGCTTGATCCGCTGGGCTTCTCCGCCGGAAAGAGTGGTGGCAGACTGGCCGAGAGTGACGTAGCCGAGTCCCACTTCGACGAGGGTTGAAAGCTTCTGCTGAATCTGCGGTATGTTTTCCAGGAGCTTGAGCGCATCGGAAGAAGGCAGATTCAGAATATCGCTGATGGAATGCCCCTTGTAGCGCACGGCGAGCGTTTCCGAATTATAGCGTTTGCCGCGGCAGACTTCGCACGTCACGTAGACATCGGGCAAGAAATTCATTTCGATGCGGCGGAGTCCGTCGCCCTGGCAGGCTTCGCAACGTCCACCCTTTACGTTGAAGCTGAAGCGGCCTGGGCGATAGCCGCGCTCTCGAGACTCCGGAAGCATTGCAAAGAGCTCGCGAATGGGCGCGAAGGCCCCTGTGTAGGTGGCCGGATTCGAGCGCGGAGTCCGGCCGATGGGGGCTTGATCGATTTCGATGACTTTGTCAATTTGTTCGGCGCCCTGTAGCTCGCGATAAGCGCCCGGCGGTTCCATCGAACGATAGAGTTTCTGGGCGAGTGCACGATAAAGAATGTCGTTAACGAGGGTGGACTTGCCCGAGCCAGAAACGCCGGTAACTACAGTGAGTAGGCCGAGTGGAATCGTCACATCGACTTCTTTTAAATTATTCGCGCTCGCCCCGAGAATCTGGATCATCTTCCCGTTCGGACCCCGGCGTTTCTCGGGGACTGCGATACTCAACGCGCCGCTAAGATAGCGGCCCGTGAGGGATTCCTGGCTTGCCGCAATCTGAGCGGGTTTGCCCTGCGCGACTAAGTAGCCTCCTGCATTGCCCGCTCCGGAGCCGAGGTCAACAACGAAATCGGCGCGGCGGATGGTGTCTTCGTCATGCTCAACAACGAGGACGGTATTTCCGAGATTGCGGAGCTGCTCGAGGGACCCGAGCAGCCGGTCATTGTCGCGAGCATGTAATCCGATGGAGGGCTCATCGAGAACATAGAGAACGCCCCGAAGGCGCGAGCCGATTTGTGTGGCCAGGCGGATGCGCTGCGCTTCGCCGCCGGAAAGCGTGGCGGCTGAGCGATCAAGGCTGAGGTAGCCGAGGCCCACGGCGAGCAGAAAATCAATCCTCTCGGCGACTTCCTCCAGTGGACGGCCGGCAATTTCGCGCTGACGTGAGGTGAGCTGAGCGAGAACCTTGTCCACTGCCGGACGAGCGGCAGCCAGAGACAGCGCCGTGAAATCAGCGATGGAGTAGCCTGCCAGCTTGACGGCGAGCGACTCCGGGCGGAGACGTTTCCCGTGACACACGTTGCAAAGCGTGGCCGACATATATTGCGTCATCCACTCACGGTAGGAATCCGAGTTGGATTCTGTGAAATTGCGATCCAGAAATTTGAGAATTCCGGGAAAGCGGAAGGCCTTCTCACCCTGGGACTTTTTACCCGCCCGCGGCTTTTCTGCCGAACCGTGCCCATCCGAAGATGGATAGCCGTAGAGAAGCAGGCTCTGGATGCGGGGCGGAAACTTCTCGAACGGCGTCTCAAGATCGAAATGATAAGCGTAGGCAGCAAGCTCGAGAGTGCGCTTGAGGATGGCGGAGCTGGAGCCGGGACCCAAGCCGCCATCGAAGAGAGGGCGCGTCCAATCCGAGATGATTTTGGCGGGAGCGAAATCGTATTTCGAGCCCAAACCGTTGCAGGCCGGACAAGCACCGTAAGGCGAATTGAAACTGAACGAGCGCGGCTCCAACTGCGGAACGGAGATGCCACAGTCCGGGCAGGCCAGCTTCTCTGAAAAGACGTGCTCCTTGCCACCGACAATGGCAACTGTGACAAGACCGCCAGCGAGCTTCAGTGCCGTGGCGATGGATTGTTCGAGGCGGGCGGCGATGCCCTGTTTAACGAGTAAGCGGTCGATGACAACTTCGATAGTGTGGTTCTTGCGCTTGTCAAGACTGGGCGGAGAGTCAAGCGGGTAGAGTTCGCCGTCAATGCGAACGCGGACGAAGCCATCCTGCGCGAGCTTCTCAAGTTCTTTGCGATAGGCACCTTTTCGCCCACGAACAATGGGCGCCAGAATCATTATGCGGTCTTCACTTTGGCAGAGTTCGCCATTGAGGATGGCCTGGACGATCTGCTCGCTGGACTGGCGCGCGATGGGCTTGCCACAGCGGGGGCAGTGCGGGACGCCGACGGAAGCATAAATGACGCGGAGATAGTCGTAGATCTCCGTGATGGTGCCGACCGTGGAGCGCGGAGAGCGCGTGGTAGTTTTCTGCTCGATAGCGATGGAGGGCGATAGGCCTTCGATGACGTCGACTTCGGGACGCTCCATCTGATCGAGGAACTGACGGGCGTAAGCGGAGAGTGATTCGACGTAGCGGCGCTGTCCCTCGGCATAAATCGTGTCGAAAGCCAGAGAGGACTTTCCGGAGCCAGAGAGGCCGGTGATGACGGTGAGGGTGTTTCGCGGAATTTCAAGGCTGATGTTTTTCAGGTTGTGCTGGCGCGCGCCTCGAATTACGAGTTTGGTCAGGCCCATGAGACTTAAACGCTCCCTCCACAGGAGCTCCAGCACCCAGTGGGTAGACTGAGGCCAGAATAACTTTTAACAATAGCAGGGAAAATTCGCTGCGGTCAAGAATGAGGAAAACGCGTCCGTCTATTTGGATTCGGCATGAACTGTGCGAACGCAAGAAGTTTTGGAAGCGGGTAGATTCATGATGACTCCTGGTTTGAAAGAACCCAGCCCAGCGCTTCATCCAGATCGCGGAAGATGCGAATTCCCCGCTCACCGGCGCTTTCCCTAAGCATTTCGTACATGCGCGCGAGACCGAATGCCAGGTCATTCGGTACCAGAAACGCTCGCCGCGACTCACTAGAGAAAATATTCGATACCGCCAGTTGCTGGATGTCGGCGGCGGTGAGCTCAATTTGAGTAACGTGCCTGAAATCCAAGAGTTGAGAGTATGCGGGATCGAAATCGGGGTCAGCGCGCAGCCGATTCTGGTGGGCTAGAGCATCTTCTTTATTTAAAACGCCGGTCGCGGAGCTCATTACGAGCCTGCGCTCTTTATCGATCTTATAAAAGATTGGCATATTAGGTCCGGCAGCGGCCGGAGGCCCCTCAGGCAACGAGCGAAAAAGCATTTCTCTTAATTCTCGGCCTAGTTGACGCGAACGACTAGGAAATTTAGATTCTGCAGCGATGTGCCCAGGTACGCGTGGAGGTCAAATGGTTGGGCGGTTGAAGTCGCGCTGGAAATCTGCGAATGCGGGGACTGAGCAGGGCTGACGGGTAAAATTTCACGGGTCTAGAGCATTTTTACCCGGCTCCCAGGCGACAACGTGATGAAACCAAAAGAGTTAGGCATGGCTCGCCGAATGCAGTAGGTAAGGCAGTGGGGGAGGCGAGCCGAGGATCCCTTTAGGGGATTGAGGGCTGGGCCGGTTCGTTTCTCCCCCCTACTTCTCGAGTCGTATCGCGATCCAGAACTTCCCTCCTGTCGTCACCAATTTGCCCTACATCACCTAAAGAAACTCAAATGCGCGGAAATGTGCGTGGCAGAAACGCCCTGCGTCAGAGAAAGCACATCCTTCAAGCATCTATGGCAATTGTCAGGAACGTGTGGCGTAATCACTCATGGTTAGGAAAAGCATGATAGCCAGCCAGAAAACGCCGCAAATAATGATGAGCTTGGTACGTTTGGTGCTGTAGTAGGCGTGCATGAAGAAGAGAACGACGAGGCTGGCTTTACAGGTGGCGATCACGAGGGCGACGATGACGTTCAGGCCCTTAAAATATCCGTCCAGGTCCACAGTGGCCGCATAAGCGGTGGTGGCCGTGAGGATCATCAAAGATGCAAAAATGATCAGGTAGATTTTAGGCGAAACGATATGTTCAGAATGCTCAGACACTGGAAATTCTCCTGATACCCTTACTTGTGCCTATCAATCAAATATAACAGCGGATAGAGATAGATCCACACGATGTCGACGAAGTGCCAGTAGAGACCGACGTTTTCTATCGGAGTGTTATACTCCGCCGTGAATCGGCCCTTCAACGACTGGCGCAGGAGCCACAGCAGCAAGCCAACGCCCACGACCATGTGCAGCGCGTGGAGACCGGTCATCCCGAAATAAAGAGAAAAGAATAGTTCTGCGTGAGCGTTGGTGGCCGCAGTGGAGCCGGGCTCAAACTGGAAAGGCAGGCCGGGGATGTGGTGCTCGACGTACTTTGCGTGGTATTCGACGGCCTTCACGCCAAGGAACACAGTTCCGAGGATGAGCGTCAGGATCAGATACACGGGGATGAGTTTCTTCTTGCCCGCTTCCGCGCTCCAGACGGCCATGGCCATAGTCAAGCTGCTGGCAATCAACACGGCAGTGTTTAAAGTGCCCAAGGTCAAATCCAGAGTTTTGCTGGCATCAGCAAAGACGCCGGGATATGTCTGGCGGTTGATGGAATAGGTTAGAAAGAGGCCGCCGAAGAATAAGATTTCGGTAGCCAGGAAGATCCACATGCCGAGAGTGGCAGAGTCCTTCTGCTGCTCCAGCGTCTGAAAGTGTCCGTAAAGTTCTCCGGTGCGGTGCACTCGGTACCCCTCTTCCGTTTCGAATTCCGGCGTTCGCGCAGGCGCCAGTGATTCAACCTAAATTCATATCCGCAATCAGTCGTCCCCGTGAGCGGGCGCAAGTGGCGCAGCGGGAGCCGTGAGACCGAGATCCGGCCGATTCTTGTAATCGTAAGGCTCCCAATCCACCACCGGCGTTACATCGAAATTCTCTGTTGGAGGCGGCGAAGCAGTTGTCCACTCCAGTCCCGTGGCAGGCCACGGATTCGGCCCAGCGGCTTTCCCGTACCGAACGGACCACGTGAAGTAAACCATGGGAAGCAGATAGCCAAGAGCCAGGATCGAAGCTCCCGCGGTGGAGAGCACGTTGAGGACTTGAAACTCCGGCGGATAATTGTGATAGCGGCGCGGCATCCCCATCAAACCCAGAAGAAACTGCGGGCCGAAGGTGAGGTTGAAACCTACAAAGAGCGTAACCGCAGCGATGCGCGCCAGAAACTCCGGGTAGAGTTTTCCGGTGATCTTCGGCCACCAAAAGTGCAGCCCACCCAAGTAGCCCATGATGGCGCCTCCAACCATGATGTAGTGAAAGTGGGCGATGACGAAATAGGTGTCGTGGATATCGATGTCCAGCCCTAGGCAGGCGAGAAACAGACCTGTTAGTCCGCCGATGAGGAACAGGCCGATGAATCCCAGAGCGTAAAGCATCGGCGTGTCGTAGGAAATGGAGCCTTTGTAAAGAGTGGCCGTCCAGTTGAACACTTTTACCGCGGATGGTATCGCGACGAGAAAGCTCAGAAGAGAGAAGGCCAAAGCCGCATACGTGGATTCTCCGGTCAGGAACATGTGATGCGCCCAGACGAAGAAACCGATCACCGCGATCGAGATACTCGAAGCGGCTATGAACGTGTAGCCAAAAATCGGTTTTCGCGCGAAGGTCGGGATGATCTCGCTGATCACGCCCATAGCCGGAAGAATCATGATGTAAACGGCGGGGTGAGAATAAAACCAGAACAGATGCTGAAAAAGAATGGGGTCTCCACCGAGCGCAGGATTGAAAAACCCGAGGTGAAGTGTGCGCTCAAGAGCCACGAGAAGAAGGGTGATGGCGATAACGGGGGTGCCCAAGATAAAGATGATGCTGGTGGCGTAATGCGCCCAGACAAAAAGAGGCAAGCGGAACCAGGTCATCCCCGGAGCACGCATGGTATGGATGGTGACAGCGAAATTCATTCCCGTAAGAATGGAGGAGAATCCGTTGATGAAGATTCCGATAACTGCGGGCGCAACCGCCGAGTTTGAATAAACGCTGCTAAGGGGCGTGTAGAAAGTCCAACCGGTGTCGAGGCCGCCGGTGGCGAAGGAATATAGGACAAAGCATCCACCTATGATGTACACATACCAACTGAGGAGATTGAGTTTGGGAAAGGCGACGTCCTTGGCGCCAATCATCAGGGGAATAAGAAAATTACCCAAGACGGCGGGAATAGAAGGAATCAGAAAAAAGAAAATCATGGCCACGCCATGCATGGTGAAAAGCTTGTTGTACGTTTCGGGCGAGACCAGAAGGCCGCTCGGAGTGAGCAGGTGGACTCGAATCATGGCGGCGAAGATGCCGCCGAGAGTGAAGAAAAACGTGACACCCGCGAGATAGAGCCAAGCGATGCGCTTGTGGTCCGTCGTCAGCAACCACGAGCGGATGCCATAAGTGGAGTTAAGATAGTGATCGCGCGGCATAGTGTGGACCGGCGCAGTTGTTGTCGTAGCCATGGCTTATTTTTTCCCTGCTGCTACTACGCCTGCACCAGTCGCGGGTACCGGCTGCGATTCCAGCGACTTGATGTAGGTAATCAAACTCAGGATCTGGTCCTCGGTCAACTGCCCTTCATACGAGGGCATGGCGGGTACAAACCCAGCCACAATTTTCGCGTTCGGGAGCAGCAAGGACTCCCGGATGTAAGGATCGTCGACAGTCACTGTCGAGCCATCCGCCAGGCGTGCCTTCCCTCCGTAAATCCCATTCAGCGAAGGTCCCCGGCCGGTACCGTTGGGTACGTGGCATGTGCTGCAGGATTTTTCGGAGAAGAGTTTCTCTCCCGCGACGATGGGGTCGGCGTCTACCGCCGTAGAACCGGCAAGCCAGGCTGCATAATCGGAGGGTTCCATGACCGTGACCCAGCCACCCATGACGGCGTGATTTGTGCCGCAATACTGGGAGCAAAAGAAATGATAACGCCCCGGCTCGGTAGGACGGAACCACAAAGTGTTGTAGTGCCCAGGAACGGCGTCCATCTTGACCCGGAACGCCGGCACGTAGAAATCGTGGATCACGTCCTCGCTGGCAAGAATGAGTTTTATGTCGCGACCCACTGGAACATGCAATTCGTTAATTTCCTTTCGTCCGTTGGGCTGTTGTATCTTCCACATCCATTGCTTGCCAACCACATAAATATCCAGCGCATCTTGCGGCGCGTGGCGAAAATTAACATAGACCACGGCTCCCCAGCCGAACATCACCATGGATATGAGAAGGGGAATCACGATCCAGGTAAGTTCCAGCCGCATGTCGCCATGAATCGGTTCGCCGATATCGGTTTCAGCCTTTCGGCGGTATTTAAAGAAGAAAAAGATAATCGCGGCGGTGATTACAACCGTAAAGAAAGCGGACGCGAGGATCATAAAGATCATCAACGAGTCCACTTGAGGAGCAAAGTTGGAGGCCTGGTCCGGTAAGATTGGCAATTGCGCCTGCACGGCTTAGTGGGCTCCTTGGTTCTTCTTTCGCCCGGCACCTGCATCGCGCCGGCGGAAAATCAACATACCCGCAACTAGACAAACGATCGTCAAAACTCCCCCCAAACGAAGAATCTTCAGGATTGAAGCGCTGTAACGAGCGGACGACGGGTCGTATTGGAAACAGTAAAGCAGAACATGATCGATGACCGTTCCGATCTTGCCGGCGGAAGCGTCCACAAGTCCGAGGCGTACTTCACGCGCGGGATATTCGACGCCATAAAAGTAGCGCGAAATGCGTCCGTCGGGAGTCAACAGCATGATCCCGCTCGCATGCGCGAAAAGGCCAGATTTCGGGTCGAAGCTATATCGGAAATTGGCGGCTTTGGTGAGCGCATCTATAGACTCTTTCGATCCAGTCAGAAAGTGCCATCCGTCGGCGGTCGCTGGACGATGAAATTGCTTCATCGCGGACGCCTTCTTCTGGGCCGCCACATTAGATGAGTCCCGCGGATCAAAACTAACGAAGACTACTTCGTAGTCCTGGCCCGGATTAAACGAGAGCATGCGCAAGCTGCCAACCACGCCTTCTTCGAGTTGGTCGCACAGCATAGGGCAGCTGTAATAGACGAGCGCGAGAAGCACCGGCTTTTTCGTAAAATAATCTCGGAGTTGGACTTCACGACCTGTCTCGTCACGAAAGGCGAGATCAAGCGGCAATTGCGCATTGAGCGCCGGCTCGAAACCCACGTTTTGCAGAATGGGCGGCAAACCTTGCGTCGCTGGGCCGACGTTGCTCGGAACTGTCTGGGCGCTGGCTGCGGCAGCATACAGCATCAGTGCAAACATTAAGGGGATCGAACGCAGCCGAGTCATGGCTTCACCTTTTCTTTCCCGCCGGCGCCGCGGCGACAGCCGGCAGCCCTTTGGCCACGATGATCTTCATCGCTTCTTCCACGGGTATCTGCGCGATACCGGTCGATTGATCCACCCAGCCGAGTTTTTTGTTGGCCGCTTCGTCCGCACTAATCTTGTCCCGGAGATCCTGCTGCGGGTCGCTCATGTGCCCGGGCACGCCTTGAAGCCGCGGTTCAGGTGGCATTCTTTCCTCAACACCCTGGCGCATCGGAGGCACTGCCGTATCTGACTTAGAGACCAGTTCTGTGGTGAAGCGGAAAATATAAATGCTAACGAAGAATGTTGCCGCGACTGCCAACGCCAGATAGAACAGGTACAGCAATATTGTACGAGTATTTACATCTCGCGGCTCGAACGTAACGTCCGAATGCCTGGGCGGTTGCCCGCTGCCTGGGTCCGTGCTGTGGTGATCAGTACTCATGAACTTCAATCGCCTCTTGGAGTTTTGGATCGCCCAGCGGCAGAAGCGGCTGGCTCTTCAAATTTCTGGCAAAGATTCCCAGCCACAATCCAACTAGCGTTATCGGAACAACGACATCAAACCAACTGGGGAGTGCGTTGGTGGGGCTAAACTCCGGCCGGGTCGTCCAGAAAAGATCGACAAAGCGCATGAAGATCAGGAGAAACGCCACCTTCGGGAGCAAGCTCGCACTGCGCTTTAAGTCCCGGGATAACAGCATGAAAAAGGGCGCAAAGAAATGGAAGATTAAAACGATGATGGCCACTAAACCCCAACTTCCGTACAGGCGGCTGCGATAAAAACTGATTTCGTCAGGCAAATTTCCCGACCAAATGATCAACAGCTGAGAAAACGAAAAGTAGGCCCACAACATAACGAATGCAAGCAGCAATTTGCCAAGATCGCTCAAGTGGCGCGCCTGAATCAGCCCCGCCATCGGAGTCGTCCGAGATAGCAAAACCGAAATGGCGATGACCAGGCAAAGCGAAGAAATAACTTCGCCAACGACAAAGATAAAACCGTAGATGGTCGAAAACCAGTGCGGCGAGAGCGACATCGCCCAGTCAATCGAGGCGAAACCCACTCCAAATACATAAAGAATGATTCCCGGACCGCTCAGCATTTTGAATTTGCGCCGCAAAGCGCGGTTTGCCGTATCCACGTCCTGCTGGCGCGACCACCGCTCCAGCATGAAGGCAAGTAACAGCCACACCGCAAAGTAAATGGCCGCGCGGATGACGAAATTGTTCGTAGTCAGATAGGTCTTCTGGAAATTTGAAAGCGACCCTTCACCCGTCGGCGGAGCGTTCAGCCACGCGCCATACAGATACTTCATGCCAAAAATGACGGGTACAAACAAGAGCGCGACGAGCCACAATGTGCGCACCGCCGCCTCCAAGGGACGGCGAATGATGATCCCCCAATGCCCACTCGTTAAATGCTGAAGCATGAGCAATCCCAAGGAGCCGAGGGACAAACCGAGGATAAAAAGAAAGGCAACGAGATAGGAATGAAAAAACTGCGCAGGCCAGCGAAGCCAACCAATCGCACAGATTATCGCGCCAACTACCCCCACGCCGAGTGCGCGTTGCTGCAGGCGGCCGATGCTCTCGGGCGCCATGTAGTCCTGCGCGGTCATTTCGCGGAGCCTCCTTGAGACAGCTTCTCCCGCAACTCCGCAGGCAGGTCGGAGACGGGAGCGTTGCGGCTCAATTGCAGCGCGCGGATATACGCAACGATGGCCCAGCGGTCCCGTGGCGGTACCTGCGCCGAATAGCCTTGCATCATCCCGAAACCGTTCGTGATCACATCGAAGAAATGACCGTTGGGAGCATCGCGAAGGCGCGGCTGGTGGTACGTAGGCGGCTGCTTCATTCCACGCATCACGACCATGCCGTTACCGTCCCCCTGCAAGCCGTGGCATGGCGAGCAGAAGATCTTGAAGCGTTCCTTGCCGCGATCGAGAAGCTCCATCGTCAAGGGCAAAGGAAAGGCGTTGGAGTCCGAGGGGATATAAAGCGCATCATCCGCCACGGAGCCACGCGGCACGGTATTGTCAATCAAAGGCCGTTCCGAGCGGCCATCGGCGAAGAACGAACTCGGGGAAAGCGGGGTGTTCTTGGGCTGATCGGCCATGTCCTGGCGGCAGCCAGCGATGAAAGCCAAGCACACCGAAGCGCACAAGAATGAGGCCCCCCTCGAAATCCGCCGCGTTTGGGAGGATTTAATCATTCTCAACCTCGCTGATGTTTTGCGCCTCGATCTCTTTCAAGAACTTCGAAGCCTCTGCCACGCTGAATTTTGGATCATCCGCTTGCAGGCACAGGAAAAAACGATCGACCGAAGCATGCTTCTGGAAGCGCTCCACGTTGAAGAGCGGATGATGCGGCTGCGGCAATTTGTTCATCGCCAGCATTCCGAAGACAGCCGAGAGGGATGCACCCAATACGGTTAGTTCAAAAGTGACCGGAATGAACGCGGGCCAGCTATTCAATGAGCGCCCGCCAATATTCTCCGCATAAGAGATGACCGAGACCCAGTATTGAAATCCAAAGGCGCCCAAGCCGCCGGCTAGCCCGCCGATCAAAGTCACCAGCGGCACGAGGTTGCGCTTAAGGCCCAGAGCCTCTGAAAGGCCCTCCACAGGGAACGGCGTGTAGGCATCCATAGACTGGTAGCCGGCCAGGCGCGCCTTCTCCGCAGCCTGGATAAGCTTACGGGGAGTTTCAAACTCACCCACAACGCCATATGTATGTGCGCGCTGTTGTTCCATCATTCATGTTCCTCGGAGTTGTGCGCCACCAATTCGCGCATTTCCGCAATCGAAATCGCCGGCAAGACGCGCACGAACAGGAACAGGAGTCCTGCGAACAAACCGAGCGTACCCGCCAGCACTGCGTAATCCCAGAACGTCGCCGAGTAGCGTCCCCAAGCGGAGGGAACGAAATCGCGGGAGAGGCTGATGACCACGATCACGAACCGCTCGAGCCACATGCCGGTATTAATGACCAGCGACATGATGAAGAGGATGATCACGTTGGTGCGAATCTTCTGGAACCAGAGCAACTGCGGCGTAAGAATGTTGCACAGAATGAGCATGTAGTAGTAGTGCGCATAGGGGCCGTGCAGTCGCTGCTCGACGAGGAACACGTCCCACTTATTGCCGCTATACATCGACATGAAAAACTCGAAGAAGTAGCCGTACGCCACAATGAGCCCGGTGGCCAGCATCACCTTGGCCATGTTTTCCAGGTGGCGCATGGTAATGAAGTCCTCGAGATTGTAGGCGGCGCGCAAGGGAATGGCGATCGTGAGCACCATCGCAAAACCGGAATAAATTGCGCCTGCGACGAAGTACGGCGGGAAGATCGTTGTATGCCAGCCAGGAACAATCGCGATCGCGAAATCGAAGCTCACGACCGTGTGCACGGAAAGAACCAGAGGCGTAGCCAAACCAGCCAGGAGCAAGTAAGCGGATTGGTAGCGCTGCCAATGACGCGCGGAACCCCGCCAGCCCATAGCCAGGATTCCGTAGATGATGGCTTTCGGTTTAGACATGGCGCGATCGCGCAGCGTGGCCAGGTCAGGGATAAGCCCCACAAACCAGAACAAAAGCGAAACCGTGAAATAGGTGGAAACAGCGAAAACGTCCCAAATCAGCGGGCTGCGGAACTGTGGCCAGATCTTCATCGTGCTGGGATACGGGAACATCCAGAAGAAGAACCACGGCCTGCCCATGTGCAGGAGCGGAAACATTCCAGCGCACATCACGGCAAAGAGAGTCATCGCTTCCGCGAAGCGGTTAATCGAGGTACGCCACTTCTGGTTCAGCAAGAAAAGAATGGCGGAGATCAGCGTTCCGGCGTGGCCGATACCGATCCACCACACGAAATTGACGATAGCGAAGCCCCAACCAATTGGAATGTTGATGCCCCAAATTCCGACGCCTTTGCCGATCAGGTAAACGATAGCGAGATTCAGAAGCATGATGAAGCAAAAACAGATGCCGAATCCCGCGAGCCATCCGAGTGAGACAGGCCGGGTCAGTACGATGGAGCTGATTTTGTCCGTAATCGAGCCATAGGTATGCCCCGGCGCCAAGACGGGCGATAGACGGCGAATTTCGGGTGAATGGATCGGAGGCTCGCCAGAGCTCATGTCTGTTCCTCGTCTTGCAATTGCTGCGGCGCCGGCAATTCAGGATTCGGATTGCGAACTGCGGCAAGATACGTCGTGCGTGGGCGCGAGTTCAGCTCGCCCAGAAGCGCGTAGCTGCGCGTTTGCGCTTTCAAAATGGCCACGCGGCTCTTGGGGTCGTTGGCGTTGCCAAAAACGATAGCATGGGCTGGGCAGGCGGATTCGCAGGCCGTCACAATCTCGCCATCATTGACTGGCCGGTTCTGCTCTTCCGCGTAAATGCGCGCATTGTTGATGCGCTGCACGCAGTAAGTGCACTTCTCCATGACGCCGCGGCTGCGAACCGTGACCTCCGGATTGCGTATAAGTTTCAGTGAGGGCGTTTCCCAATCCTGGAATCGCAGGAAATTGAAACGACGCACTTTATACGGGCAATTGTTCGAACAATAGCGCGTGCCCACGCAGCGGTTGTACACCATATCGTTCAGCCCCTCGGCGCTGTGGACCGTGGCGCCCACGGGGCACACCTGCTCGCAAGGTGCGTTCTCGCATTGTTGGCAAGGGACGGGCTGAAAAAATGTATCGGGGTTTTCGAGCACGTCATCCTGGTCAGTTGAAGGATCGTTGGTGGGCGATTTGGCCGCGTAATATCGGTCGATGCGAATCCAGTGCATTTCCCGGCCGCGCATCACCTGATCTTTGCCCACCACCGGAATATTGTTTTCCGATTGGCAGGCAATCACGCAGGCGTTGCAACCATTGCAGCTATTGAGATCGATCGCCATGCCCCAGGCATAACCCGGATATGCGAATTCCTGGTACAGCGACATTGACTTGGGCGGCTGCTCGTCGCCGATGTGCGCGAAGTTGGGATTCTTGCGGTATTCCTCGAGAGTTCCGGTGCTCAGGATTTTGCGTCCCTCGATATTGAAATGATACTGAGTGCAAGCCAGAGGATATTCGCCACTGGTTTTCTTGATCGATTCGGGTCCCGCTGAAGTGCTCCAGAGAGCATCGGAAACTCGCACCTCGTAAGCGCTGAAACCTTTGTTCGTGCCTGTAAAGCCAGCCTGCTTGCGGCCATAGCCTAGCGGGAGCACAACTACGTCTTCGGCTTGACCAGGCAGGATCCACGCGGCTCCCGTCACCTTGCTGTTGGAAATTGAAATGTCGATGACATTGGAAATAATCTGGCCGTGCTCGCCGCCGCGCGCAGCGACCTTATGCGTAAGCTCCAGCTTCTCGGCCGTCTTCGGACCAACCAATGCCGCGTTGTCCCACGTGAGTTTCGTAACGGGCCGCGCCAACTCTTGCAGCCAACCGTTGTTTGCGTAACGCCCGTCGTACGTGTTCGCATCCGGACGGAAAATAAATTCAAGCTGCCCGGGTGTTGTCGCTTTGGCCGGGGGCAGACTCGAAGGCGTGAACTTCAAGGGAATGGAGATCGGCGCAAAAGCGCTATTGGCGATGACGCCATCATTTAGCGTTTTTCGCCAGAATTGCTCAGGATCGGCTGAGCCAGCCAGGGAATTGACCCGGGCGCGAACCGCATCGTAAGCGCTCTGGTTGGGATTATCTGTGAACGCCGAAAGAACTTCGAAAGCCGAGTGCGAATGATAGAGCGGCGCAATCAGGGGCTGAATTACGCTCGCGGTGCCGTCGAAGGCCCGCGCATCGCCCCAGGTTTCCAGAAAGTGCGATTCCGCGATATGCCACTGGCAATACTCAGCTGTCTCGTCGAAGTGAGAGCTGACCAGCACCGATGTAGCAACTTTCTTGAGCTTCGTCGTGAAGTCAAAATTATGTGGAGCGTCGTAGACGGGATTCGAGCCAAACATCACTAGCGTTTCGACTTCGCCCGAATCCATGTCGGCGCACAGTTCGGTGAACGATTCCAACTGATTCACGGGATTCGCTTCGACGGGTTCAGTGTAGTAGAGCGTTGTGCCAACATTTCCAAGAGCGCCGTTGATGGCATGCGCGAGGGCGTGGACCGCTGGAGGCTGAAATTCTCCCGCGACTACGAGTGAACTGCCATGATGTTTTTGTAAGTCGCTTGCGACCGCATCCAGCCATTTCTGGGCTGTCGGCCCAAGCGCCCCGCTCCCGCCCAATCCCACGAGCGCGGCTAGTCCACGAGCAAACTGTTCGACTTCCGAAGCCCGCAGCGGCAACCGATGGTCCGCGGTCGCGCCTGTTACCGAAGGGGTCGGCTCGACCACATACAGGCGATTCATCGTGTCGTTCGGCACCGTGAGCTTCCTGCGTCGATAAAACGCATTCATATAGCCAATGTGCCCCGGTCCAGTGGCCAGAAAATCAGAATCGAGGGAAACGATGACGTCGGCTTTTTCAGGCCGATAGACGGTGTTAACGTACCGTCCGAATGCGAGCTTGCTGCCTTCGCGCGCGCTGTCGCTCCCCGCGGGTTCCCATTGGTGCCACTTGGCGCCAGGGATTTGCTTCAGGACCGTTTCGATCTGGGCAGCTAAGCTCGGCGAGATAACTGTACCTGATAGAATGCGGAAGCTTTTGCCCTTCTGTGACTTCGCCGCCTGCGCAAGGAGTTGCGCCGCCAACTGGAACTGCTCCCAGGTGCGAATTTCCCCCAAATTGGTGACCGTCTCTGCGCGATCCGGGTCATACAAATTAAGAACCGAGGCCTGCGCAATCACATCCGTTCCGCCAAGGCTCGAAGGATGATCGGGATTTCCAGCAACGTGCGTCGGCCGGCCTTCGTGGCTGGTCACCAGAAGCCCGATAGCATCCGCACCGAACGGCATGGCCGTCGAGTAATATAACGGCCTGCCGGGAGTCATTCCGTCGGGCTGTTTCACATACGGTACTAGAAGCTGAGCGGGCCCGCGCTCGCAACCAGTCATTCCGGCCAGCGCAAGCGAGGCCGCGGCCAGTTTCAGAAAATCGCGGCGGTCAACTGTCTCGTCCCATTCCGACGCCTGCCGGGGAAATTCGCGGTGCAGCAACTCCTCGAAGTGCGGGTAATCCGCAAGCTCTTCGAGCGTCCGCCAGTACTGTTTACCGCTTTTTTCCCGCAGCTTCGCGCGAACGACAGCGAGATCCAGACTATGCTCGTGCGTCACCATCTCCTCGGCTTGCGAGGAAGTCTGGGGCTCTTCATGATCGTGCTTATGGTCTTCGATAGAGTCGTTTTCGCGCATAGCGTCCATTAGCGATGACAGGTCGAACAGCTGGTCAATTCTGCCGTAGTACGAATCTTGCGTTCCTGTGCAAATGCGTTCTGTTGTTCGATTCCCGCCTGATCGGTAGGCGGCTTCCAGTCCATATTAAAAACCTCGTTAACCGGCTCGAGCGGCCGAAGTGCCTTCGCGGGATTCCGGTGGCAATCCAGGCACCATTCCATCAGCAAAGGAGAAGCTTGAAACATCAAGGGCATCTGATTCACCGCGCCGTGGCAGGTGGAGCATCCCACACCCTTGCTGATGTGGATGCTGTGATTGAAATAAACGAAATCGGGCAGGCGGTGCACTTTGATCCACCGAATCGACTGATCCGTGCGGTAGCTTTCGCGAACTGGTTCGAGATATGCGGAATCGGCGAACAACACGGAATGGCAATTCATGCAGGTTTTCGTCGGCGGAATCCCCGCAAATGAGGACGTCTCCACCGAAGTATGACAATAACGGCAATCGATTCCGTCGTCGCCCACGTGATGTTTGTGACTGAATTGCACCGGCTGTTCCCGCGTAACGTATTGGTTCGTGCGGTACGGCGAGTGCGCCGCGACGTAAGCACCTACAAGCCCCAGCCCGGCCAGAAAAGCGGCCGAAATCAGACTCAATCGCGAAATAAAATTCGTGCTTCGATGAAAAATCTGGGCCATGTCTGCGTTGCACTTTGACGAGGCCTCCCCGGAAGGAGCAGGGGACTGGAGGCGCCGTTATGTCATGGCCGGGAAGTGCGCACCCGGCTCGTAAATGACCGCATAGTTTCCGATAAAACTTTCTGGAATGCAACCATCTCGCATAGTTTTTTAAAAAATACTTTTCACTGCAACAATACCGAATCAGGACGTCTCTTTCGAATCGTTTGAAACTGTCGGCATTGACTTGGCATTCTCTAAGTCGCCGCCACTCAAGCTCGTCCCTTCCTACTTGCCCCACGTGTCGCCTATGGCTTTTTTTCGTGAAGTGGACTTTCGCTGGTCTCAGCCGTGTTATCTTAGAAGCACCCTTCGCCGTTACTTACGTGCGCGGCGGAGCCTACCCCGTGCACTACTGGGGCGTGGTCCAATCGGTAGGACACCTCACTGTTAATGAGGACGGTGGAGGTTCGAATCCTCCCGCCCCAGCCAATTCCTCCGGATGCTGCTCGCCGGATTCTAATCCCTCACTGTGGGAAAGCCCGCCTCAAGCCAGCCTCTCCAGCCGCCGTCCATTGACTCCACGTTCGTGTAGCCCATTTTCTGCAAATTGTCGGCGACGAGCACAGAGCGATATCCACCTCCGCAGTAAAGAACGAGTTTCGCAGCGGTATCTGGCACACTCTGTTCGATGTCCCGCTCGATCACGCCTTTGCTCATATGCACAGCACCTGGCAAGTGCCCTCTGGCCCACTCATTGTCTTCGCGCACGTCCACCAGAATCATCTTTTCGCCCGCTTCCGTTCGCCGTTTAACATCAGGCACATTGGTCTCTTTGACGCGTGGCCGGGCCTCCTGGACCAGCTTCAAGAATTGTGGCGAGTGCACCAAGCGACCCTCCAAATGTTTGTGCAAAGCAGAAGAGCGTACCACAACCGAAGATTGCTTTGGCGCGCAACGCGTACTCCGTCATGCCCGGCTGTTCGTCACTCACGGGCCAACCGCTCTGCCAGTAGTTCGTTGACGCTTCAGGAAGCGGGCTTCTCTCCAGCCTCATTTTTGGATATCGATCGCACAAGATTAACCAGATTCCATCGCATGGTCTCAGGAACACGGTCGCCTTCTCCCATCATTTTTCCTTTGCCTTTAGTGATGATGTAGAAAAGCTCCCCGTCCGTCTTTCCCGCCAGTGATGCTGGGTCGTGCCAGTCATGCATGGTCAACTTCATGGATTCGACCACGTCGCCTTTGCCGTCTCCCCTATCGCCATGACACATCGAGCAGTCATATCCGAAGATCTTGCGCGCCGCCGCCAGGCCCTCCGGCGTCGGCTTCACCGGGTTCTTTTTGGCCATGTCTTCCTCGGGGATCTTGAAGGCGTCCGTCGTTGCTTGCGTGTCCTTCGGTTTCTCTTGCGCCGCGTTTTGTTTCGCTCGGGTTATACCCGAGCTGGCGATACAGACTGCAGCCAATACCAATAAAATATTTCGCATATGTGCCTCCTAACCAGGGGCTGACATGTGGACCTGCCGAAGAAGAGAAGTCGGCGACATGCGTTGAGCGGATTCTACGCCCGGAGAGCAGGAAAAGACAGCGTGGGTCACGATCAAAACCCGCTCGGGCGAAATTCAGTCGAGGTCTCTCCAGTTGGACCCGGAACTGATTTCTACAACCAGCGGAACCGCCAGTTTGTGCACTCCTTCCATCTCTTCCCGCACGAGCTTTTCAAGTTTGTCCTTCTCTTTCGGCGGAGCTTCGAACAAGAGTTCGTCATGGACCTGCAAAATCATTTTCGCTTCGATTTTTTCCGCGGCCAGCCGTCGGTCAATGCTGATCATCGCCAGCTTGATAAGGTCCGCCGCCGTCCCTTGCAAAGGTGAATTCAGCGCCGTTCGCTCCGCAAAACTGCGAAGCTGCGCTTGAGGCGAATTGATCTCCGGAATCGGTCGAATCCTCCCGAAAAGTGTTGTCGCCACGCCGCTCTTGCGCACCTCCACGAGAATCTTTTCCAGATACTCTTTCACTCCACGGTATCTCGTGAAATAAGCGCTGATGAATTGCGCCGCTTCCTTCTGCCCAATTCCCAACTGCTGGGCCAATCCAAACGCCGAAAGACCGTAGATGATCCCGAAATTAATCGCCTTCGCGGCTCGCCGGTGCTCTGCGTTTTGTGCCATTGGGCCCACGCCAAACACTTCCTGCGCCGTCCGCGCATGAATATCCTCTCCATTGCGGAACGCATCGATTAAAACTGGATCTTTCGAAAAATGCGCCATCACTCGCAGCTCAATCTGCGAATAATCGGCGCTTAGCAAAATCTTGCCCTTCTCAGCCACAAACGCAGCCCGGATTTCCCGGCCCAGTTTGGTGCGAATCGGAATGTTCTGCAGGTTCGGGTCACTGGAACTCAGCCGGCCCGTCGCGGCCGTCGTCTGCGAAAAACTCGTATGCAACCGCCCCGTTTCCGGATGAATCAGTTTCGGCAGCGCGTCCACATAAGTCGATTTGAGTTTCGAAATCTCGCGGAACTCGATGATTTTCGCTGGCAGCGCGTGTTGCGCGGCCATCTCCTCCAAGATGTCCGCCGCCGTTGACCGCACTTTCCCTTTCCCGCGCCGTGCCGGCGGTTGCAGGTTCAGCTTATCGAACAGAATCTCCGCCAGTTGCGCCGGCGAATTGATATTGAATTCGTTCCCGGCCAGCTTCCAAATCTCTTTTTCCAGCCGCCGGACTTCCTTCTCCATTGATTTGGACATCTTCTCGAGCTCTTTGGGGGCCACGCGAATCCCTATCCGCTCCATGTCCGCGAGCACGGGAGCAAGCGGCAAGTCGATTTTTTCGTAAACGTCGCCAAGTCCCTGCTCGTCGATCTGTGCGCGCAACACCGGAGCGAGGCGCTGCAAATAATCAGCTCTCTCACCGGGACCTCCACCAAGCATCGCGTTGAACTGCCGCATCACCACGTCCGCGAAATTGTGGTTCGCCGTAGTCGGCCGCAGCAGGTAGGAATAAAGGAGCGTCGCGTGCTTCAAATTCGTTGCGCGCCCTGTGAGCAGTTGGAACAGTTTTGGATCGTGAACGATCTTTGTTCGCTTCGCGTCTGAGAGCTGCGGCGCCAGCGTTCTCAACGCTTCGCCTTTTTCATCCATCCAGACGGAACGGCCTTCTCCCGATTTCGCAGAAACCTCAATAGCTGCGATGCGCGTCCCGAATCCTTCCGACTCGCGCTCCCCGAGCTCCAGGTTCAGCCACAGCGCCAACGGCTGCTTGGTGGGAATTTTCGCCAGATACTCGCGAAATTCCGCTACGTCGCTCAAAGCTGCGTAGTTTGCTTTCACGCTCGCTTCCGCGCTTGCGGGCGCCGATGCCGCCAATCCCTCCGGGTTCAACTCCTTAAGCAGCGAATTGAACCCCAGTTCACGATACAGCGCGCCCAGCGCGACGATGTCCGGCTCGCGCCGCTCCAGCGTTTGCAAATCCAGTTTCATCGGAAGATCGGTCGCAATCTTCGCCAGTTGCTTGGACATCATCACCTGTTCGCGCTGCTGCTGAAGCGCCTCGCGGTAACGCTTGTTCGGAACTTCATCCGCATGTTCCAGCGCCTTCTCCACGCTCCCATATTTCTGGATCAGCTCCGCCGCGCCTTTCTCGCCAATTCCTTTCGCTCCCGGAATGTTGTCGATGTTGTCTCCGAGCAGTGCCATGTAGTCCACAACCCGTTCCGGCGGCACTCCCAGAATCTCGACCACTTTCTTTTCATCGACGATGATGTCCGCTTTCGCTCCTCCCGACCCGGTCCGCAGCGTTCGCACGTTTTTCCCGACTAACTGCATCATGTCTTTGTCGTTCGAAATTACCAGCACATCCAGATTCTTTTTCGCGGCCTGCACAGCAATCGCCCCGATCACGTCGTCCGCCTCATACCCTTGCATTTCCAGAATCGGCAGCCGCATCGCTTCGCACAACCGCTTCACAAACGGCAATTGCACGCGCATTTCATCCGGCATCGGCGCCCGCTGCGCCTTGTATTTTTCAAACAGCTTGTCGCGGAATGTTGCTCCCGGCGGATCAAACACGATCCCGATATAGTCCGGCTCGTAATCTTTGATAAGTCTTCGCAGGATGTTGCCGAAAAGGAAGGGTACATTGGTAGGAGTGCCGCCAGGCCCAGTCAGCCGCTGCGGCATCGGCGCAAAAAAGGCGCGATAAATGTGCGCCATCGCGTCAACGAGAAACAGTTTTTTTGGCGCCGCAGACATGCCCGCGAGTATAGCAAACGCTCGCGAAACCGGCCCGGCGTACGTTCAGGCGCAAATTTCAGTCGCGGAACACGAGACAACTTCCGACGCTCTTGACTGCCCCGCGTTCGCCGAAATGCTGACTACTTGCTCACCACTGCTCCCGGCCCCGCCTCTACTTGCGCGACCAGAAGCAGCCGCGTACCACCGTCCAGACGCACATTCTTCCCGGTGGAAGTTAGAAATGTGGTCTGCGCCGCGCCTGACGAGGTTTCCATCAGTTTCAAATCCTTAAGTCCGTATACACCGCGGCTGTTTGCCGGCAGTTGCGGAGTCCCATTCGCACCCATCGTGGGCAGGTTCAAGGTGTCCTGTGCTCCGGCCGAAGGATTCCCCGGAATACCTGTAGCGGGATTCATCGGTTGGGGAGATCCCATTGGCGAGCCGCCCGCAGCCGACGCGCCTCGGCCAGCCATTGGATCGCTCCCAGGTCCGGCCGACTCTCCAAACTGTGCAACGCCCGGGGCCGCGACCGCCATGATCACCGCTTTGAGCGGTATTTCCTCGCCTTTCTTTGGAACCGCCTTGTCAAACTGAATCGCTAGCGTGGAGTCCCTGTCGCCCTTCGACCGGGCTGTCGCTTCTGTGATGTGCCCTTCTAACTTTGTCCCCTTCGGAATAATTGTTTTCCCGTCGATCGTCAGCGCTTCGGTCGTGTGTGCTTCGACTCTTGCGCCCACCTTGGCCTTCTTTGAATCCACATAGGAGTTGAGTTCCGCATTCACCAGGCTCCCACTCGGCTGCACAGCGCCGCGCAACTCGGCTTGCGCCCCGGCGCTCGCCGTAGCTGACGTCTGGGGCCTTGCGAGCAGCGTTCCTGCAGAGCTCGTCGCCAAGAGGGCGCCCGCCAAAAACGTAAGTCCTGTTCGTGTCATTGCTTCCTCCACTGACCGGGCCAGTTCACCTGGGCAATCTCTCCCCCTGTTGAAGGACGCCCTATGCAGAGGAAGAGTTGTCTTGAAAATTCGAGCAATCGCGTGCGGAACGGCAAGTAGACCGCACTGGTAGCAGGCCTCGGCCACGTCGCCGGAATTACTTTCGCTTGGACATCTGGAAAAAAGGGAGCGGTTCCGGGACGGCTCATGCTCTTCGCCAAACCCGCCGCCCCGCTCAATTAATTCTTCCGGCGCTGTCCCTACTGGATGATTCCCAGCGGCTTGGCCACTTCGGCAAGAATGTCGGCGGCCCGCAGCAGTTGTTCTCTCTTATGCGTCGCGCTCACCATTGCCCGCAGCCGCGCCTTTCCTTCCGCGACCGTCGGGTATCCCACCGCCGGCGCATAAACGCCCGCGTCAAACACTTTCTTCGAAAATTCAAACGCCTTGGCAGCATCCCCGACGTGAATCGGAATGATCGGCGTCTCGCTTGCCTTGAACTGAAACCCGCGTTTCTTCAATTCGCGCTTGAACATCTTCGTATTCGCCCAAAGCTTTTTCACCAGCTTTTCGCCTTCCGGCGAATCCAGAAGCGTGAACGCCGCCTGGCACGCCGCCGCTGTTGCCGGCGGATGCGAAGTCGAAAAAAGAAACGGTCGCGCCCGCAAATACAAAAAATCAATCAAGTCGCGCGACCCGCAAACGTATCCGCCCATTGCCCCGATGGCCTTGCTCAAAGTCCCCACCTGAATGTGCACGCGCCCATGGCACCCAAAATGATCCACCGTCCCTCGTCCGCCGCGGCCCAGCACTCCGCTCGAATGCGCGTCGTCCACCATCATGATGCAGTTGTGTTTTTCTGCCAGGTCGCAAAGCGCCGGGAGCGGAGCAATGTCCCCGTCCATCGAAAATACGCCGTCCGTGATGATCAGCTTGTGCCCCGGAAAATCCGCGTTCTCCTGCAAAATCCGTTCGCAATCCGCCGCGTCCTTGTGTTTGAATACCTTGATCGTCGCTTTCGAAAGCCGCGCCCCGTCAATAATCGACGCGTGATTCAATTCGTCCGAAACGATCAGATCTTCTTTCCCGAGCACCGCGGACACTGTTCCCGCATTTGCCGTAAATCCGGATTGGAAAACCACGCACGCTTCCACATTCTTGAACCGCGCGATCTGCTCTTCCAGCTCCATGTGAATCTTCATCGTCCCGGCGATCGTGCGCACGGCCCCAGCTCCAACACCGTATCGCTTAACCGCATCGAGCGCCGCCTTGCGCAAAGCCTTGTGCGTCGTCAATCCCAGATAGTTGTTCGAAGCGAGGTTGATCACTTCCTTCCCATCGATAATGCAGACGGGCTTGTTCTCGCCATCCAGCACCCGCAGCTTCGGCGCCACTCCCTTCGCCCGCAGCTCATTCAATTGGTCGGAGATGTATTGCACCGGATTCTTCCTGGTTGCGATTGTTGCGGTGTCGGACATGTTGGGACTCCTTGGTTGGACTCGGCTGGTGGAAGAACCATTTTGCGTCAGTCATCGGTCCAGAGCAAATGAATCGGAACCAGACTTCGAACGGGTTGGGTGGAATTCACGCGGGGCGATTGCGGCGATCCGGAGGAAGAAACATTTTGTTAGTGTGGCACCCCATTTGGGTACAACAACACTTTGCCGGCCAATCCGCCCTGAAGCAATGAAAAAGCGTTCTCAAATTTTTCCAGAGGCTCCCGCTCTCCGAAGAGCGGCTCCAAATTCAGCCGTCCCGCCTTCAGCAACGCCGTCATCTGGACCCATGTCTCGTACATCCGCCGTCCATAAATCCCCTGCACGGTCGCGCCCTTGAAAATCACGTCGTTCACCAAGTCCAGCGGCACATTTTCTGTGGGTATTCCTAACAGCGACGCTCGGCCACCGGCGCGCAGCGCCTTAAATCCTTGCTGAATCGCCGTCGGATTCCCGCTCATTTCCAGCAGCGCGTCCACGCCCGTTCCGTTCGTCTCGCTTAAAATCTTTCCAACTGCATCTTCGGCGGCCGGATTCAGGACCACATCCGCGCCCATGTTCTTCGCCATTTCGCGCCGGCTCGCGTTCGTCTCTGTCGCAAATACCGTTGAGCTTCCGCACGCCTTCGCTACCGCGATCGACATCAACCCAATCGGACCGCATCCCGTCACCAGCACCGTCTGACCCGCAACCGGCCCCGCCAGCACCGTATGCACCGCATTCCCCAGCGGATCGAGAATCGCGCCGTAATGCTCGGGAATCGCCGGGTCGAGCTTCCAGATATTGCGCCCCGGAATTTTCACGAACTCTGCGAAAGCTCCATCCTGATCGATCCCGATAATCCGCAAATTTTGGCAAATATGCGCTTCGCCCACCCGGCACTGGTGGCAATGTCCGCAATTCACGTGCATCTCTGCGCTAACAAAATCCCCGGCCTTCACCGCCGTAACTTCATCCCCTACCCGCTCCACCACGCCGCAAAACTCGTGTCCCAGCGTCAACGGCGGCTTTATCCGTCCCTGCGACCACCGGTCCCATCCATATATATGCAAATCCGTCCCGCAAATCGAAGCCGTCTGCACACGTACCAAAACGTCCGCCCCGCCGATTGCAGGCACCGGCGCCGTCTCCATCGACAGCCCGCGCCCTGCCCTCATCTTCCGCAACGCCTTCATCGTTCCCGTCCCCATCTATGCGGTTCCTCGTCCCATGCCAATCCCCGATGCTAGCACACCCTCCAGTGGCACAGGCTTCAGCCTGTGCTCTTCTCCTCTTGCGAACCAACGAAAGCGCGCCGCGAAAACGCAACTCGCCTCATAACCTCGCATTTCCTTTTCGCACTTCGAATTTGGTGTTTCGAATTTCGTCTTCTTTGCCTCCTCACCTCGAAATCTCCTCCAATACCATCTGATTCGTCCGTGGCCCCATCGCCGCCACAACGACAGCCACCAATCCCATCGCCACGGCCAGCATCGCAAACACCGCTGGCACTCCATACGCCAGCACCGCCCCAATCAAAATCGAAGTAAACGCCGCGCTCAGCCGGCTCCAGCTATACGTAAATCCCACTCCAGTCCCGCGCAGCCGCGTCGGAAACAATTCTGCCTGGTACGCGTGAAACGCCGCCGAGAACCAGTAATTCACCAGCGTCAAGAGCGCCCCAAACGCCACCACCGCGAAGGGCGCAATCGAATTTCCAAACCCAATCCCCAGCCCCGCCACGAGCAAGGCCAGCACCACAATCGTCCACTTCCGTTCGAACCGGTCCGACGTCCACGCTCCCAGCAGCGGTCCGATCGGCGACACCACCGCAATCAGCATCGTGTACTCCAGCGAATGCAGCAGCGAAACTCCCCTCTTCAACAAGAACGTCGGCGCCCAATTCGCAAATCCATAAAACCCAATCGTCTGCAAAGCCTGAAAAATGACAAGCATCACTGTCCGCGACAAATACGGCCTCTTCCACAATTCCCAAAACGATCCTTCCGAT
>DATJXZ010000006.1:0-66378 GCA_035499815.1 Candidatus Solibacter sp.
TCTTCACTCTCATGGCCCAGCACGGAACCTACTACGATCCCAACATCGGCCTCGTGCTTCAAAATTATCTGGCGAACAAGGAAAAATTCCTCGGCATCGGCAATTACAACGAGCAGGGTTTCGCCTTCATGCAGAAGGGCATTGGCATCGTCCTGGACACCTTCAAGCTGGCGCTTAAGCATAAGGATTTGAAGATTGTCTACGGCACGGATGCCGTTGCCGGCGCCCACGGCCGTAACCCCGAAGAATTCATCGCGCGCGTCCGCGATGGCGGTCAGGATCCCATGGCCGCAATTATGTCTGCAACTTCTGTCAGCGCCGAATCCCTGGGCCTTCAGGACAAGATCGGTGCCATCGCGCCCGGCATGGATGTTGACATCATCGCCATGGACGGCGACCCTCTTCACGACCCTACCGCCGCTCGCCGCGTGGTCTTCGTCATGAAAGGCGGCAAGGTTTTCGAAAACCTGGCAACCAATGCCAAATGAGGCCGCTCCCATTCGCCCGATTGTCGCTCTACCGAAATCGTTGATCATTCTATGAGCCGATATTGTGGTGCAAATGACCGGAAACGCGACGCTTTGTCCCACTATCGGACAGTGCTCCACTTGCCGAATCGATCCAATTCCGAGTCTAACTGCCTATTTTCAATAGTTTAGAGCCAATACTAGGTGGCGCTGGAGGTGCGGACCTCTCTATCCGTATGAGCGCCGCCACTGCTGTCCTGGACGCATACAGTTTTGAGCTGCATGAGGCCGAGAATCTTCGCACGGCTAAGCGCAATGCTCTCGCCGATGCCCGACTCGGCGATGGCGAAGCCTTTGCCCACATGGTTCAGCCTTACGCAACAGGGCTCTACCGTCGCGCCCTCCGGATGACCGGCAACACCGCGGACGCGGAAGACGTCCGCCAGGAAGCGTTGCTCAAAGCCTTCTCGCGTCTCAATCAGTTTGCCGGACAGCAGGACGAGGGCAAGGACGATCTCCACGCATGGGTCTCGCGGATTACCACGAATGCCTCCATAGATTTGATTCGCCAGCGTCGCGAAGGGAAGTACGTCTCATTGGATGAACCCGGCCCCTCGTCCGATGAAACCTATGGAGATCGCCTGGCTTCGCGCACCGATAATCCCGAAGAGCGCTACGCGCGCTGCGAACTGCGCAAACTGATGGCTGGGGCAATCGCGCGCTTGGCACCCGACCTGCGGCAAATCTGCTTGCTTCGCGATGTCTTGCAATATTCCACCCACGAAGTGGCCGCGCGCCTGGGGATTTCTTCCGTAGCGGTCCGCTTGCGGCTTTTTCGTGCACACAGAAGGTTGCGCGAAGCTATGCGCGACCGCATGCTTGAAAAACAAATGCAGCGCCGGACGAATCGCTTTGCGGCCTCAAAATGCGCACCGAATCCGGCGAGGCCGAGCCGCGGTGAAAAATTCCTCTCGCTCAATTCTCAGGCTGAATATGCTTGCGGCGATTAAGCGTTCTCGTCCACTTCTTCGACCGTCCAAAAGATTACCGTTTGCCGTGCGGCACTTGCGCTAACCATCCCGTTTCTTCTTCGTTGCCCCGCCAAGAAGGAGCCGTTTGGGCCCGCTAACAAACGGGCTGCCTCGCTCGTAGAAGCGATAGAGTTTCTCCGCCGCATGATTTATCCCGATGCGCACTGTGGCTGCGACACGAGTATTCCCGCCTCGCCGGCCGTCGGATTTTCCCGAATTCGCACCACTCAATACTCCCAGCCAAAGCGGGCCACCCGAAAAAAGATCCAGCCCATCAAGCCGCCTGTCGATTCGCAGCGCTGCCGCCAATCGCCCCGGCCCCCGCGTCAGATCGAGCAGCTTCTTGTTATTTCGGTTCTCCTGCATCAGTTCGATTCCTTCCAGAGGCTCCAGCGCACGAATCAGCACTCCTCCGCCAACACCCTCTCCCTCGCTCGAGATATTCAGCATGAAGTGCATGCCATAATTGAAATACACGTACACATGCCCATGTCGCAGGAAGAGCGAGCGATTCCGCTTTGTCTCGCCTCGAAAATGATGTCCGGCGGGATCGCCCGGCGGATAGCCTTCTGCTTCAACGATTCGGCCGCTCAACCGCCCCTCCGGCAGCTCGTGTACCACGACCTTGCCGATGAGAAACCGCGCAAGCTCCAACGTGGCGCAGGGCAATTCTTCATATTTGAGCGGTCGAATTCTTACAGAGGAGCGTTCCACGGCTTACGGTGAGCTCACGTCCGGCGGTTCGTTGTTAAACAGCCGTGCCAATTCCGCATGGTCGATCACCACGGCCGGGTCATTCTGAATCGCATCAAAATATTTTTTCTGGAAGGCGTCGCCCGATTCCGAAGGCGCGAACATCTTCCGGGCCAGCGAGATGGCCGTTCGAACATCTTGCGGCGTCACCGCATTCTCTCCCGCAAGCGTTTCGTCCAGCCGCACCACGAATTCAGAAATATTGTGAAGCCATCCAAACTGCTGGTGATCGATCACCAGACGGAACAGTTCTCCCACCGTCACCTTTCCATTTGCGCGTTCGTACTCCCGCCGCTCCATGTCCAGCAGCGTTTTGTGTACTTTGAGCAAGGCATTTCGAAGAGTTACAAGCTTCGCGCGCGCGCTAGTTTCATTCTCATCGTTTGGCTTTGCATTGGCGCCGGAAGAGTTCATGTTGGATGTGCGGCTATTATTGTCAACCAGAATCCCTCTAATTTCCAACCCAGGGCCCTAAAGTCAAAAACCTGACGGTTCGTTCGGAAAATACGGTGGGAATGTGCGGCGCAGGACTGAGGATCACCAAGCTTCAGTCAGCAGTCTTACTTCGAGAATTGGCGGCGATCCGGAAGTTAAGCTCTGGCGCTTAATCGTGATAGCGTTTTTCCCCGACCGGAAGGGCAATCGCGAGCCTGTTTTGCGGCGGAGGCAGCGGACATGTTGCAAAGGCAGTATAGGCGCACGGCGGATTTTCCAATCGATTCAAATCCAACACGAGCTCGCCCGGCTTATCCAAGCCGTGCGTCGGCAGCACCGTATAGAGAAATCTGCACGCATGATAGGTCGTCTTCGAACTCGTCGTGTCGCGTAGAATAAAAAATAGCTGCTGCGCAGCGGGGTCTTCGAGCACTGGCTCTAGCCGGTACGTTTTGGCATCCAGCACAAATTCCGCCGCGCCGGGCACCGGTTGCGAGTACGTTGTCCCCGCGAGCGTCGCCAGGGTCACCGACTTCGGCGGATTGTACGGAATCCATTTCGCCTTCACTCGGTATTTCATGTTTGGCGCGTACCAGTTCAGTCCACGAAATCCCACCAGCGTCGGCGATTTCGAATCTTTCACGCGCAGCGCGTACCGTTCGCCCCGCCGTATCACGTACATGTTCAGCGTCCCGATGGTTATGTGAGGCGCGTTTTTATCGCTGTCTGGGTCCACCAGCAGTACCTGCGGCTTGGCTGCTGCGCCCGCAACCAGCAAATCTGGAGGAAAGCCGCCTCTCGGCGGTAAGAGCTGCACGTTGCTTCCCGCAAGCCGCAGGATGCCCATGTGTCCCGCGCCACTTCCCGCAAGGTGAATGTTATTGTCGTCCGCCGTGCCGAAGGAATTGTCTCCGTCTCGCAACCATTCAAGGCCCGTGAGCGACAACCATCCCGCCGGCTTCAAAAGTTCAGCTACATGCTGCGTTCGCCAGGCGGCAAGTTCATGTTCCCAGCCCGCATCCTGCGCGAACCCCGTCGCTCCAATGAACAAGCAGAAAATCCCGACAAAGCGTAAACTGCGCCAAAGCGGATTGGTTTTCATGGTTCGAATTATAACGCGGCGGCATTGTCCTTCGCCGATCTCGCGAGTTGTTCGTTTCCAGGAGCTAGGCCTGCTCGTTCCCAACTCCGATCTGATCGGAAAAATCATTTGGCGTAAAAGCCTCTCCTGACTTTCACCCCAACTATTTTGGCTACTCCGACTAACCTTTATGCAACGCATGCCATCGAACCAAGTGGAGTAAGAAATCCTGTGCCTCCGCTGGCTGGAGCGTGCTTGTCCTCGTTCCAGTCGGCGGAGAAGACCAAAGGGGAGTTGTGTATGAACATCTCAAAACTTGCTATTGCCTTGGTGGGAGCCTCTCTGCTGCTGCCCGCCGCTGTTTTCGCGTCGAACACGAACAAGAAATCGCTTCACCTCTATGACAACGTTACCGTTGGAGGCCACAAATTAGCTCCAGGTGATTACAAAGTGGAATGGAGTGGCAATGGCCCGGAAGTAAAAATTGATATTCTCAAAGGCAGGGAAACCGTCGCCACGGCTTTTGCTCGGATAATTGCGCAGTCCGAATCGAACAGCCAAGACGGATATGCGCTCAAACCCGGGAAAGACGGCGCTCAGACGCTCTCTCAGGTTTTCTTCAGCGGTGAGAAATATGACCTAAACATTGGCTCGTGATCGAGTGCTTGGGAGTCTACGGCGCAAGTCTCGGCGGCGCACTTTGAGAAGTTGAATTCCTTAAATCTGTACAGATCATGAAGACGCGAAGGGCCACGGTTCAAGCCCTTCGCGTCTTCATGCACGTCGCGTCCCGACTTATTTTCCGTTGCTCGCAACTTGCAGGTTGTTCTTCACGGAAAATACGTTTGCAACCTGGCTGGCCCTGAGATTCGCTAGGTTCTTGTCCGATTCGTTGTCCACCACGCCTTCCAGCGTGACGTTTCCATTCTTTACAATGATGTGAATCGAAGGCACGGCCTCATAACCGTACCGTGAAAGAACAGTATCCCCGTAGATGGCGCGGTACACCGCTCGCCGCAACTGACTATCCATCGGTGATAGCGGCAGCACTTCGATGTTGTTCACCACGGAGCTGACGCCATCGATGCTCTTCACCTCGGCCTCGGCGTCCGATTTGAGCGTCGGGCGAACCACCTGCCCTTCCAAAGTCACCTTGTCGCCTTCCACTTTGTACGCAAGGTTGTCGAAAACGCTGTAGTACGGCAGCATGACGAGCACGTGCCGCACCTCGCGGACAAGTTGTTTCTCTGTCTTTGGCTCGTTTTGTTCAGTAGGCTGGCGCAGCCGGATAGCTAGACTATTTGCTTGGGCTGCCAACGGGGCCAGGAAAAACGCCGCTACGAGTAGGGACTGGAGTTCTTTTTTCATGTTCAGCTCCTTAAACGAGAGGGCACCGCCTCTAGTTGGTTAGATTCCGGATGCACGCGAATGGGGTGCATCTCATTTTCACGGCAAGCAGGTGATAGCATACAAGGAAAGGGTTACTTGGGCCTTCATACGGAACACCGAAAACAGCGGCCTGAGGAATTACAGACAATCGGCTGAAGAACGACCGCTCGAGGGAGAAAACGGAATTGCTGATCATCGGGCATCGCGGCGCCTCCGGCCACGCTCCGGAAAACACATTGGCGGCCTTTAAGAAAGCCGTGGCCCTGGGGGCCACCTTCGTCGAGACGGATCTGCAACTCTCCCGCGACGCGCGCTTTGTCGCGATTCATGACGACTCCCTCGACCGCACGACCAATGGCCAGGGTAAAGTGCACGATCAAACGCTCGCCGCGTTGCGCCGCCTCGATGCTGGCTCTTGGTTCGGAAGCGAATATGCCGGCGAGCGCATTCCCACTCTCGAGGAAATCCTCGAATTCACAAAAAAGAATGACGTGGTTTTCTATTTGGAGTTGAAACCAAGCGGCTCCTGGGGCGGGGAACATGCCTTGATCGGCGCGTTGCGCGAGTCGGGCGAAGTCGCGCGCGTGATGGTCATCTCCTTCGATCCAGCTATCCTGGCTGGGCTCCGGGACATCGAGCCGACGTTAATGACGGGCGTCCTCTATGACGGGCAGCTCGCCGATCCCTTGAAATCCGCGACAGATGCGGGTGCACGGCAGGTGGTTGTGCGCGGCGACCTGGTTACACCCTCGCTGATCAACGAGGCTCACAAGAGAGACTTGCAGGTGGTGTGCTGGACGATCAATCAGCCGGCGCATATCCGGCTGCTCATCGCCGCTGGTGTGGACGGGATCATGAGCGACTATCCGGACCGCATTGTCGCCGCGCAGAAGAAGGAAGGCGAGAAAAGTTAATTCGTGGCTGCCAGACGAGCGTGAAGCGCTGCGAATTGCGCAACGGTGAGTTGTTCGGCGCGCGCGTCCAGGCGCAACCCGAGTTCCTTTAGAACTTCGCGAGTCCCTACTGGATTCGCAAGGGCCCGTAAGTTGTTCACCAGGGTCTTGCGCTTCTGCGAGAAGCACAATTTTACAAAATCCAGAAACGCTGAGTCGTCACGCAGCGCCAGCTTGGCGAGTTCGCCGGGAAGACGGAGCGTCACCAATGCTGAGTCAACTTCCGGCGGCGGGCTGAATGCGTTTCGCGGAATCCGAAGCACAATTTCCGGACGTGTGTAAAGCTGCGTGACGACAGAAAGGTAGCCGTAGTCCCTTGTCTGCTGCCTCGCGGCAAGGCGAAGAGCGACTTCCTCCTGGATGACGATGTGAATCTCATCGATCTGGTCCGAGAACGAAAAGAAATGATGCAAAATTGGCGACGTGATGTAATACGGCAAGTTGCCGTAGATGCGAATGCGCCGGCCCCCAGAGAGCCCTCCTAAATCTGTTTCCAGGACGTCTCCAGAGATGATCGTGAGGTTGGGAAATTTCCTGGCGAGGCGTTGCAGCCGGGCCTGGAGCAGCGTATCGAGCTCGATGGCGTAAACTGGAGCGCCGGTGGAAGCGAGGTGTTCGGTCATCTCACCGTGGCCGGCCCCGACTTCGATCCAACAACCGAGATCGTCCGGCGGCGTGATTTGGCGCCGATCCGAATGCGGAGATACGCCGATGGCGCGCGAAATTTGCTCGCGCCAGCCGGGATCCGAGAGAAAATGTTGGCCAAGCCGTTGACGAGCCATGCGCCGAAAGTGTATCAGGAAGCACGCTTGGTGTTCTGCGCTGAACGGTTCCGTCTTGACGGCAGGCATTCGGTCCAGTAGCGTAAAATGCATGCGCACCATGCGATCACTTCCGTGAATGCGCCAAAAAAGCGAAGCACACGAAGAACGTCGAAGGAATCGAGCAAAGAGAAGCGCGTGAGAATTCTTTTTGTAGCATCGGAAGGTTTGCCGTTCTCGAAAACGGGCGGCCTCGCGGATGTGATCGAGGCGCTGCCTAAGGCCCTGGCTGCGCAGGGGTACGAAGTGGCCGTGGTCTTGCCGCGTTACCGGGGAACGAAGGCAAGCGTCCCGGTGGTGCCGAGCCTGACGATTTCGCTCGCGAATCGACTGAGATTTCCCGCCATTCTGGATGGTTCGCAAGTCTCCGGTGTGCGGTATTTTTTTGTCGATGACCCGGCGTACTTCGACCGCGACGGCGTGTACGGGAACGGTGCCGGCGATTTTCCGGACAATGCGGAACGGTACAGCGAATTCTGCCGCGCGGCGATCGAGCTCGTGAAGCATGTCTGGCCGGCGGACGTGATTCATTGCCACGACTGGCAAACGGCTCTCGTGCCGGTCCTCTTGCGGACTTCGTATGCGGACGATCCCGCAATGAAGGACATTCCCGTGGTCTTCACGATTCACAACATGGGCTATCACGGACTTTTTCCACGTGATGCACTCGAACGCGCGGGGATTCCGTTGGGTGTTTATCATCCCGCTGGAATGGAATTTTTCGGCAACGTGAATTTCCTGAAAGGCGGGCTGATCTATTCGGATTTTCTTACGACGGTCAGCAGGAAATACGCCGAGGAGATTCAAACGCCGGAGTATGGATATGGATTGGATGGAGTGGTGCGCGGCCGCGCCGACCGGTTGGTGGGCATCTTGAACGGCGTGGATTATTCGGCCTGGAGCCCGGAGAAAGACAAGCTGATCGCCATGAAGTACTCCGCGAAGGACATGAGCGGAAAGCACGTTTGCAAGCAGGCGTTGCTGGAACTCTTCGGCATCGCGCCGGAGCATGCGGCGCGCCCATTGATTGGAATTGTGTCGCGATTCGCGGATCAAAAGGGTTTCGACTTGATCGCCGAGAAGGCGCTCGAATTGATGAAGGAAGATCTTTCGCTAGTCGTGTTGGGATCCGGCGAGCGCAGATATGAAGAATTGTTTCAGGCACTGGCCAATACCTTTCCGGGACGGGCGGGCGTGAAAATCGCCTACGACAATGAGATCGCGCATAAAATCGAAGCTGGCGCGGACATGTTTCTGATGCCTTCCCGCTATGAACCGTGCGGCTTGAATCAGATCTACAGCTTGAAGTATGGTACGGTGCCGGTTGTGAGAGCGACGGGCGGGCTGGACGATACCGTCGAGCCATTTGATCTGGAACACGGCACCGGAACAGGTTTCAAGTTCGCCGAGTATTCCGGCGAAGCCATGATGTACGCGGTCCGCCAAGCTTTGCATCATTGCACCGACGAACGCATCTGGAGACGCATCCAACTGAACGGCATGGCCAAGGATTTTTCGTGGAAGGGGCCAGCCGCGCAGTATGCGAAAGTATACGAAGCGGCGTTAACTATCCGGGGGGCTGGCCGGACGTCACGAAACCAAACGAGTGTGGCAACATCTAATTGAACTGACGAAGGAGAGACTGACAGCGGCCTACCGGCAAGCTGTTGAGGACAAATAACATGGCTGAAAATATCCCTGCAGTAACGGATGGAAATTTTGAAGCGGAGGTGCTGACGGCGAGCAGCGCGCAGCCCGTCATGGTGGATTTCTGGGCGGAGTGGTGCAGGCCCTGCCACATGCTGGCGCCGACGGTAGCGGAAATTGCGCATGACTACGCCGGGAAGCTCAAGGTGATGAAGCTGAATGTGGATGAAGCGATGAATTCGGCGGGGCGGTATAACATCCGCGGAATCCCGACGCTCCTGGTTTTCAAGAACGGGCAAGTGGTTGAGCAAATTGTCGGCGCGGTGCCCAAGGACCAGATCACAAAGGCAATCGACCGGCACGTCGCGTAATTCGTAGGGCGATTCGCCGCGCGCAGAAACCGGCGAAAAATCAGGAACACGAAAAGGGCATGTCGTGCGGCAAAGTGCGACATGCCCTTTGCTTTCTGAGGGAGCCGCAAACGGCGGAAGGGGCCGCAACTTGCGGCGCCGGAAGTTCAAAAGAGCCTCGAATTCGCGTAAGCAACCACAATCGACGAGACCCGCGAGACCTGTTCCAAAACGGAAAGGCGACCACCCCTCTGTTCTTTGGAAGTGCGGATTCTAAAGAAGTTACAGAAGTCTTTGCCGTAAGTGCAGATTCCAAAGGAGTTAGCTGGGGTAAGGTTGGGAGAATGCCTTTCTATTTCGCTGCCCTAAATAGTTTGGTGCCGGGGTTGAGGGCAATCTAGCGTTTGCGGATGTCGGCCAACCATTTACAATTCGCCACTTGCATAAGCATATCAGAAGGTCGATATTCCCAATCACGGCGCTGGCCGTCGCCGTTATGATTTGCGGGGCGCAGCTTGAAGGATGGAGTCAAACTTACACCGAGTCGCGCGACACGTGTCATGGACGTGGCGATACGATTGGAATCAAGCAGGGCAGAGTGGATCGCGGCGGAGCGGAAAGCACGCCGCCAATTTAAGTGAGTGCGGCACATTCTCAAAGCAGCAGTAGCGCGAGGATTCGTTTGGAAACGGTGCGATGTAATTTGTGCGGTTCGGAGCGGTACACGGCCGTTTACGAAATGCCGGACCGGAAATTCTTTCGCGAAGAGTTTTTTACGGTAGTTGAATGCGATGAATGCGGGCTTGGGTTCGTAAATCCGAGGCCGGCGATTCGGGAGATGCAGAAATATTATCCGGCGGAATATTTTCAAGGTCCACAGACAAAGGATTTCGATTGTTACTTGCAGCGGCGATTCGGAGCCGAAGCGAAGTATCTCGAAGGAGTGGAAAAGAATGGCGGCCGGAAGCGCTTGCTTGACGTCGGCTGTGCGACGGGGGCATACCCGAGGTTCATGGCGGCGCGGGGCTGGAACGTCGAGGGCGTAGAGATTTCGGAGTCCGCGGGACGGATCACGGATTTTCGAGTCTATACGCAGGAGTTTCAGGATATCCCCGTGAACGAGCCAGCTTACGAAGCGGTGACGGCCTGGGCTGTGCTCGAGCACGTGCACAACCCGATGGCGTACTTTCAGAAAGCTTCTCGCGTCCTGGGGCCGGGCGGGCTCTTCGTTTTTACCGCGCCGAATTTTCGCAGTACGACTTCGAGGCATCTCTTCTGCGAAGACGTGCCGCGGCACCTGTATTTTTTTACGCGAGAAACCGTGAAGCGCTACCTGGAGCGCACTGGATTCGAACTAGTCAAGGAAGTGAACGGCCGGGACGTTTACAAAATGGCCCCTTACCATTGGCTGACATATATGGTGAGATCGCGCCTGCTGAGGAAGAAGTTCACCTATCAGGATATTCCGCTAACGAGCAAGGAGTTCCGGCGCAAGTATCAGTTGGAGAGCGGAATCGCCGCCGCGCTGAAGTATGCCGCATATTCGCCGGCTTCGGTGATTGAAAGGATGCTCTGGCCGATCATTGAGACTATCCAAATCCTGGGAGGAAATTATGGCAACAGCACGTTCATTGCGCGCAAGGTGTCATAAGCCAGAAATCGAGGGCGGGCTCGAGAGGAAAGGCGTATGTGCGCGATGAACGCTGACAAATTGGGATTGAAACGATGCCATTGGGCGACAAACGAACTAAACATCGCGTATCACGATGAGGAATGGGGCGTGCCATTGCACGATGAGCGGGGATTATTTGAGCTTTTGGTATTGGAAGGGGCACAAGCGGGATTGAGCTGGGACACGATTTTGAAGAAGCGCGCGCGGTATCGGGAAGTGTTTGACGGATTTGATGTAGAGAAAGTGGCGCGTTACGACAAAAGGAAGGTACGCGAGCTGCTGAAGGACGCCGGGATTATCCGGAACCGGCTGAAGATCGCTGCAACGATCGGAAATGCGCAGGCGTTCTTGAAGGTGCGGGAAGAGTTTGGGTCGTTCGATAAATATATATGGGGATTTGTAGGTGGACAACCAAAGCAAAACGCCTGGGAGTCGCACAAGCGCATGCCGGCTAGGACGGCGGAATCGGACGCCATGAGCAAGGATTTGCAAAAGCGGGGATTCCTATTTGCGGGATCGACGATTTGCTACGCGTTTATGCAGGCGACGGGGATGGTAAACGACCATTTGGTGCATTGTTTCCGGTATGCCGAATTGAGGAAGTAGATCTTCATCGAGGGTTTAGCTCAATCAGGAGGGACGTCAAAGGCACTGGACATCCGTTTTCGGGAACTCATTCCCCTTTGCCAAAAGCGGCTCACCGGAAGTTTTTGCCAAAGCATAAGCAAAGCAGTCTCCAAAATTGAGGCTTGCCGGATGGCGGCCCTTGCCGTATTTGCGCCAGCCAGCGCGAGCAACCTCGACCTGGGCGGCATCGACGGGAATGAGTTCAATGTTGAGCCGATGTAGGAAGAGATCCAACTCCCGTCCAGCCACTTCGCCGCGACGTGCTTCCAGCACAATTGCCGCTTCCAAAGCGTTCGACGCGGATAGCAGGCGAGCTCCGTCTTGGCGGATGAGTTCGAGAAAAGGTTGCCTTTCAGGTTCTGCCAGAAAAATAGCGAGGAGTGCTGAGGTATCAATCACCATCAGAGCGGAAGCCCCTGAGAGTCGTAGCCCAGGATATCGTCTTCGGAACGGCAGTCCAGGGATGGGAGAGCGTCGACGCGACTGAGGATGTCGTCGACTTCTTGGACTAGATTTTTGGCGTGGCGACGTCCGCGCAGGCGTTGAAGACGGTCGCGGAGAGCGATTGTGATCGCGTCTGTGAGAGACTCACCGGTTTCTCTGGAAATCTCTCGGGCCAGTCGCTCTGCTTCCGGATTTTTGATGCTGAGCGGCATGAATCTACGGTCCCCGTGCTAGAAGATAGAATATCATATAGAATCTATATTTCCAAACAGGGTGGATTCGAGAATTCTCCAGGCGGAACAAGTAAAGGCTGTTTGCTTGCGTTGAGGGCGAGGCGAGCTTACGATAAGAACCTGCCGTTTCTTGGTGCTTTCCAACGCAGTTTAGATGATGTGAACGTTTAAGCGACGAAGTGTGGTTTGCTTGAAGGAAAAGAGCAAAGGCAAGATTGCATGTGCGACTCGGAGAGAGGGCCTGGATGAAATCTGTGGTGGTGGTGGGCGCGCAGTGGGGCGATGAAGGCAAGGGCAAGGTGGTGGACTACCTTGCGGGGTCATTCGATTATATTGCGCGCGTGGCGGGCGGGCACAATGCAGGTCACACCGTTATTATTGGCGAAACGCGCTACGTGCTGCAGTTGATTCCGTGCGGGATTTTGCGGCCCAAACAGCATGCGGTGATTGGAACTGGCGTGGTGGTGGATCCGGCGGCGCTGGTAGGGGAGATTGAAACGCTGGCGAAGGCGGGGATCGATGTGAACGGGCGGCTGCACGTGAGCAACCGCGCGCACCTGATTTTTCCGTACCACAGAGAGCTTGATAAAGCGGCGGAAGGCGCGCGTGGCGCGGACAAGATCGGAACGACGTCGCGCGGAATCGGTCCGGCTTACGAAGACAAGATGGCGCGCCGCGGATTGCGGATGTGCGATTTGCTGGAGCCGGAACTGTTCCGGAAGAAGGCCGCGCGCGTTGTGGCCGAGAAAAACCGGCTCGCGAAGGGCGCGTATGGCGCGGACATCGATTTTTCGGGCGAAGTAGAAGAGACCCTGAAACTGGGCGAAAAAATTCGCGGGTATATTTGCGACACGGCGGAATTGGTGAATCGCGCGCTGGATGAAGGGAAATCAGTGCTCTTTGAAGGCGCGCAGGGGACGATGCTGGACATCGATCATGGAACTTATCCCTTTGTAACGTCTTCGAGCGCGATTTCCGGCGGGGCAACGACGGGCGTTGGAGTCTCGCCAACGAAAATCAAAAACGTGCTGGGAATATCGAAAGCGTACACGACGCGCGTAGGCGGCGGGCCATTTCCGACAGAGATGCCGGAACTCGAGGCGAAAGAAGTTCGCGAGCGGGGGAAAGAGTTTGGGGCGGTGACGGGCCGGGCAAGACGCTGCGGCTGGCTGGACTTGATGGTTTTGCGCTACGCGAAGATGATCAATGGGATTGATTCGCTGGTGGTGACCAAGCTGGACGTGTTTGATACGCAGCGCGAGATTCAAGTCTGCGTGGGATACAAGTACAAAGGGCAGAAGTTGAACGAGATGCCGGCGCTCGCGGAGGAGTACGAGCATGTCACGCCGGAGTACAAAACGCTGCCCGGCTGGTGCGAAACGACCTACGGCGCGAAGGATGGCGCAAAACTGCCGAAGGCGGCGATGGATTATCTCCGATTCATTGCGAATTTCCTACAGGTTGAGATTGGAATGATTTCAACAGGGCCGGAAAGGGATGCGACGATTGTGCCGGAGGGAACGTTGCTGGCGAGATGGCTGTAAGCGCCGGAAATAGAGGATTTCAGGGAGGTAAAGGAAACGTTATCAAGGTTTGGAGCGTGAAGTCCCGAGAGTGCGCCTCATGTTGAGCTATGAAGAAGCCCGCCAGAAAGTAATCGAAAAAATATCAGAAAAGAAAGGTCCGCGCGGGACGGAACAGGTGCGTACCGGAGAGGCGCTGGGGTACGTCCTGGCGCAAGAAGTGAAGACGGACCGCGAGTACCCGCCGTTCAACCGCGCGACGCGCGACGGATATGCGGTGTTTGCTGCTGACGCGAAGGCAGGAGCGACGTTGAAGTGCACCGGCGAAATTAAGGCCGGCGACCGCGTCACGAAAGAGCTGTGGGCGGAGACGTGCGTGCAGATTATGACCGGGGCGGCGGTGCCCCCGGGGGCGGACGCCGTCGTGATGATCGAGCACACGAAACGCGAAGGCGACGAGGTGCAGTTCGAACGAGCCGCGGCCGCCGGACAGAATCTTGTACCGCGCGGAAGCGAGGCGCGAGCGGGCCAGACATTGCTGACACCCGGCATGCGGCTTGGCTATGGAGAGTTGGCGCTGGCGGCACAGGTCGGAGCGGCGGAATTGAAGTGTGCGCAGAAGCCGCGCGTGGCGATTCTTTCGACCGGAGATGAGATTGTGCCGGTGGACAGCATCCCGGGAAGATTTCAGATTAGAAACAGCAACAGCGTGTCGATCGCCGCGCAGGTGCGGCTGGCCGGGGGCAAGCCGGTGCTGCTCGGAAACGCGATGGATCGCGAAGATGATTTGGCCTCGAAAATCAGAAGAGGCCTGCAGGAAGATTTGCTGGTGCTGTCCGGCGGAGTGTCTATGGGGAAGTACGATCTCGTCGAGAAAGTGCTGCGCGAGATGGCGGCGGAATTTTATTTTGATAGCGTGGCCATTCGACCTGGGAAACCGGCGGTATTCGGGAAGTGCGGAGAGACGTTTGTATTCGGATTGCCCGGGAACCCGGTATCTACGATGGTGACGTTTGAATTATTTGTGGGGCCAGCGCTGGATTTGCTGAGCGGTGCGGAAGCGCGGCAACTCGCGCTAGTCCAGGCACAGTTAGGTGAGGCATTGAACGAGAGGTCCGGAGTGACGCATTTTCTGCCGGCGAGGGCGGAGGGCCGTGGAGCGAAGATGGAAGTGAAAGCGTTGAAGTGGCAGGGTTCGGGCGACGTGTCGGCGCTGGCGAAGTCAAATTGCTATGTGGTGGTGCCGGCGGATGCGGAAAAGATTGGCGCGGGAGAGAAGGTCGAGGTCTTGTTGCGACGAGACTTGTTTTGAATGAGGAAGGGCAACCAGCCAGGCTGGGAGAACCAGAGAGCGAAGAGGACTTCCCGCGAATATGGAGAAGTTGTCACACTACGGGGCTAAGGGGGAAGTGAAGATGGTCGACGTGTCGGAAAAGGTTACAACGACACGAACGGCGGTGGCGCAGGGATTCGTGAAGATGAAGCCCAGGGTTGTGCGCGCGGTAAAACGGTTGCGTAATCCCAAGGGGAATCCGCTGGAGGTGGCCCGAATTGCGGGAATTGCGGCGGCCAAACGCACGGCGGAGTGGATACCTCTTTGTCATCCACTGCCGCTGACGCACATTGATGTGACTGCGAGGCTGTGCCAAAATGGCGTGGAAGTTCGCTCCGAAGTTACGGCGACGGCTCAAACAGGGGTCGAAATGGAAGCGCTGGTCGCCGTCACTGCCGCGGCCCTCACGGTCTACGACATGTGCAAAGCTCTCGATAAAGGCATGGAAATCAGCGGGATTGTTCTCGTCAAAAAGACCGGCGGGAAGAGTGGGGACTATTTTCGAAAAGCAAGCGCTGTGGGTAATCGCAAGAAAACCGGCCGGAGCCGGGTTCGATGAGCGCTGCCAGCGGGAAAACGGTCAAGCTGTTGGTGGCGGATGACAATCCGCTGGTGCGGGAGTTGATCGCCAAGGGCATGGAGCCCTTTTGCGAAATTGAAACGGCTGGGGATGGCGCGGACGCGCTGTTGAAAGTGATTGACACGCCTCCTGATGTAATTCTCTGCGATTACAAGATGCCGGGGCTCGATGGGCGGCAGCTCTTTGAAAAACTGCGCGGGCGCGAGGCGACACGGCACATCCCCTTTTTGTTCATGGCCAGCCGGGCGGACATCGAGGAACGGCTGAGGCCGCTTGTAGATGGTGTCGAGGACTTTGTCACCAAGCCATTTCTCGTGAAGGATTTGGTGCGCATCGCGAAGAAAGTGGTCGACCGGCTACATCTTGAAAAGCTGCAGAAGCGCGCATCGCGGCCCGGCGTGATCCAGGGGCGGCTGGAAGAGATGAGCATGATCGATCTGATGCAGTCACTGGAGATGGGGCAGAAGTCGTGCCGCTTGGTGGTGAACCACAACGGCGAACAGGGCGAACTTTATTTTGCAAACGGGCAGTGCCGGGATGCGAAGAGCGGAAAAACCGAAGGCGATGATGCGGTCTACCGCGTGGTGCTCTGGACTGCCGGCGAATTCGAGATTGATTTCAACGCGGCGAACGCTTCGACGCGAACGACAACCACGCGCAATACCACTGGCCTCTTGATGGAAGCGATGAGGTTGATGGACGAAGCCAACCGCGACACGGTGGAAACAAAGTAGCCTGCCTGATGCGCGTCGCGGTGCTCACAATCAGCGATACGGTTTCAAAAGGAGAACGCGAAGATCTGTCCGGACCCGCAGTGGTGGCCGTGTGCCGGGGATTGGGGTGGGAAGTTACTTCGGTGCTGCGCGTGTCGGATGACCCGGCGAATATTCGCGAGCAATTGCGTGAACTGGCCGATTCCGGGCGCGTGGACGTGATTCTGACGACAGGCGGCACGGGAATTGGGCCTCGCGATAACACACCCGAATCCACGCAAGCCGTGGCGGATAGAATCATCCCGGGCATTGCGGAGGAAATGCGGCGCAAAGGAGCCGAACACACTCCAACGGCCGTGCTTTCCAGAGGAATGGCGGTGATTCGTTCGAAAGCCCTCATCGTAAATCTGCCCGGGAGTCCGAAAGGCGCGTCGGAATCCCTGGATTTCGTGGCGCACTTGTTGCCCCACGCCGTCCATGTGCTGCATGGTGCGCGGCACGATTAGCACCCGCTCTCCGCGTAATACTTCTCCGGACGATTCTTGGGTTGACCGAATTGCCATTCGCGTCAACAATGATTGGACCATGGCGCAAAAATTAACGGACAAGAATCTGGCAGTCTTGGGAACCGGGAAGCTCGGCGGGATTCTGTTGCGCGCTTACCTGAAGCAGGGATTGTTTTCCGCAAAATGCGTTACCGCGACGGTCAAGCACGAAGAAAAGGCGGCGTCACTGGCGGAAGAGCTGGGAGTGGCGGCCACCACGGAGAATCGTAAAGCCGTCCATGGCGCTGACATCGTGCTTCTGGGCGTAAAACCCCAAGTCGTGGGCGAAGTACTGAAAGAAATCGCGCCGGGGTTGACCGAAAAAACGCTGATCATTTCCGTGGCGGCCTCCGTGCCCACCAGCTATATCGAGCAGTATACCGGCGCAAAGGTGCCTGTAGTTCGCGCGATGCCGAACACTTGCTCAAGGGTGGGGAGTGGGATGACGGGAATTTGCGCCGGGGCGCACGCCAGCGCCACGCATCTGGAGATTGCGCGAGCGATGTTTGATGCCGTGGGGCGCACCGTGGTCGTGGATGAAAAGCACATGGACGCTGTCACCGGACTTTCGGCGAGCGGGCCGGCATTTGCCTACATCATCCTGGAATCGCTTGCGGAGGCCGGCGTGAAAGTTGGCCTCCCACGCGATATTTCGACACTGCTTGCGGCGCAGACGATGAAAGGGGCGGCGAGCGTGGTGTTGGAGACCGGCGATCACCCAGCGCTGCTGAAGGATTCGGTCACCACGCCGGCGGGCTGCACCATCGACGGAATTATGGAGCTAGAGGAAGGCAAGCTCCGCGTTACGCTCATCAAAGCGGTGGTAAAAGCGACGCAGCGCGCGGGAGAGTTGCTGTTCGAAAAATAGCCACAATCCCGATTCGTCAATCTTCCCGGCGCGTCAGCCGGAACAACCTCCCCAAATGATCCATTCACTTTTCGACCTCGTACGCGGTTTTCTCGGCGGAGATGGAGCGCTCATTCTCCCGGAGATGGAACTCATCCTTTTCGCGTGCGGTATTTTGCTGATTGACCGTTGGCTTGCGGCAAACGAGAAGCATTGGAACGCGGTGCTTGCTCTTGCGGGGATCGCATTTAGCGGCTTTACCTTGAGCGTGCAGCACGGAAAGATGGAAGCTCTTCGTGCTGCTAATCCCGAATCGCCGGGATTACTGGGTCTTTACCAGAGCGTGCTTGTCGATCCTTTTTTTCTTTTCTTTGCGGCGCTTTTTCTTGCATTCGCGGCAATGATTGTTTTGCTTTCGGTCCGTTACGGGGAACTCAAAGCCGAGCCGCGCAGCGCTTATTACGTGCAGCTAATGTTTGCGTGCGCCGGCCTGATGTTGATGGTTTCCGGCGTCGAATTCATCGTCGTGCTTCTGGGGCTCGGGGTCATGGGGTTTAGCTGCTATCTGCTCTCTGGAGATTCAAAGCTCGAACCAGCAACGGAGAGCGGAAGAAGAAACTTCGCTCTCTTATGGGCTTGCAGTTCGGTCGCATTGGGCGCGGGGTTCCTGATTCTGTACGGAATGTTTCGGACGACCAATGTCGGGCGCATTGGCGCAATTCTCGAGGTGCGTCTGGACAATGGCGTCCCATTCGGCGGCCTGACGAACTGGCACGCCGCGCTGGCGCTTGGGCTCCTTGTTGCTGGTGTGTTCTTCCTGATTGATGCCGCACCGTTTCAGTGGTTCGCGTCACGCATCTCCCAATCTGCTCCATCACCTGTCGCGGCCTTCGTGGGCTTAGGCGCGAAGCTCGTGGGCTTTGCGTTGCTCCTGCGATTCTTTTCTTTCTTGTTTGTGTTTGCCCACGAAAAATGGATTCATGCCTGGGGCGCCGCAGCCATCCTCTCGCTCTCATGGGGAACCATCGCCGCGCTGAGGCAGAAGAACCTGAAGAGGCTCCTCGCTTACGGGGCCGTTGCGCATACCGGGTTTATTCTGTTGGGCCTGGTCGCAGGAAACGGGACCGGCTTCACGGGAATGATGTATTACCTGGATGTGTATGTCTTCCTGGCGGTCGGCGCGTTCGGAATTTTAATTCTAATGGAGCAGCACGGCCTCGCTACTTCTTCGCTGTCCGATCTGGATGGACTGTACCGGCGAAGTCCTGCAACAGCAGTACTCCTTCTCCTCTTTATGATGTCGCTTGCGGGCGTTCCGCCGACCGCGGGGTTTGCGGCGAAGTATTACATCGTGAAATCGCTCTTTGCTGCTCCCCATTCGGAACTCGCTGTCTTCGCCATCATCAACGCGCTGCTCTCGGTCGTCTACTACGGCCGCGTCGCCGCGCATGCCTGGAAAAAACCGTCGGAAGGCGGATTGCCGCTGCCAGCGCCAGCACTGACCATTAGCAGCGCACAAACGGTAGCGCTAACCGCGGCGGTATTTGTGTCTCTCGCGGCGGGGTTGTATCCTGAACCATTCCTGCGGATCGCGCGCTATGCCTTTGGACAATAATCCCAACAAACAGGACTCGCTGCCTCCCTCGACGGGAAAATCAAAGAACTTTGGCACGCAGTTTGGCATGGCGATGGAACTGCCCTTCATGCTGTTCGGGGCCATCGCCATTGGCGGCTTGATGGGCTATTTTCTCGATCACTGGCTGCATACCAAGGCCCTCTTCACGGTGATTCTTGGCAGCCTGGGATTTTATGCCGGAGTGCGCGACGTCCTGCGACGGTTGCCCGCGAACGGCGATGGAAAAAGCTGAGCACTCAGAATCCGCCCGGGATGGTGCGGCGGATCCGGCCGTCTATGTGCGTACTGAGAAGCACATCGCATGGCTCACGCTGCTGTTTGGAGTCGTCGCCGCTGTTGTTGCTGCCGCCATGCGCCGGTGGCCTTGGTCGGAAGGTCTGGCGATTGGCGCGATGTTGGCCTGGCTGAACTTCCGCTGGCTCAAGCGTGGAATGGACGCGCTGGTGGAGGCCGCCGTGGCGCAGGAGGGCGCAGCAAAGCCCCGCGTTCCCCTGGGTACCTGGTTTCGCATGATCTTCCGCTACGGCTTGATAGGCCTCTGTGTCTATGTTATTTTTGAATATCTGAAAGTTCCCCTAGTAAGCATGCTTGCGGGGTTGTGCGCCCTGGGAGCCGCGACGCTGGCGGCAAGTCTGTACGAAATTTTGCATCCACCGGGATAGGGAATGGAATACACGATAAGCTGGCTAACGAAGATTGTGAATCTGTACCTGGGCCACGCGGCGATGACGCTGTTGACGGCGCTGCACATCACGCCGACCCATCCGGAAACGCCCATCCCCGAGCAAGTGGTCATGAGCGTGGTCGTGCTGCTGATTGGCACGCTGCTGGCGCTCTTCCTGCGGTCCAAGCTGTCGGTGGAAAGGCCCGGCGCAACCCAGCAACTGGCGGAGCTGCTGATCACGAATTCGCAGGGATTCGGGATGCGCGACATTTTGCGGGAAAACGCCGGCCACGACGCCGACCAGTATCTTTACCTGGTCGGATCGATCGCCCTTTTCGTGTTGATCGGCAACCTTTTTGGCGTCGTTCCGACGATCCTCAATCCTCCCACCTCGGACAAGACAGTTCCGCTCGCGGGCGCGATCCTGGTCTTCCTCTATTTCAACTACAAGGGCATTCGCAAGCATGGGATTTTCGGCTATCTGAAATCCTTCACCGGCGGAGTGCACTGGTCCCTTATCCCTCTGATTTTTCCGGTCGAGATCATCAGCACTTGCGCACGCCTGCTTTCCTTGACTGTTCGTCTCTGGGCCAACATCTTTGCCAGCGATTTGCTCTACGAGCTTTTCCTCATGCTCTTTGCGCAAGTGTCGTTGTGGGGCTGGGAAAAATATCATGGGCTTGGCGTGGCACTGGGTATTTTGCCGGCGACCATCCCAATTCTGTTCCTTGGATTACACGCTTTTGTCTCTTTCGTGCAGGCCTACGTCTTCACGATTCTGCCGTCCGTCTATCTGGGGATGGCCACGGCGGAGGAACACTAATCCTGCGTTCGTTCCCGCCATCTACTTGGCGGAGGGCATCGAGTTTTTGGCCGTTTCAGTGTGAGCCCGGCTGCACGGTGTCCGGGAACCACCTCCTGGCGGCACTTCTAAGGAGGCTGTAATGATGAAACTGAAGTATCTGGCGACAATGGCAGCAACAGTGCTGATCCTGGCTCCGGCGGCATTTGCGCAGGGCACGGATCAGGCGGCGGCAGGCGGCGGCAAAGGGCTTTTGGCCATCGCCGCGGCGTTCGGCATGGGCATCGCAGCGTTCGGATGCGGCATGGGCCAGGGAAGGGTCGGAGCGGCGGCTTGCGAAGGCATCGCGCGCAACCCGGCGGCAGCGGGAGTCATTCGCGCGGCAATGATTCTCGGATTGGTTTTCGTCGAGACGCTGGCGCTCTTCACGCTGCTAGTCGTCTTCGTCAAGGTCTAACAAAATAGATTAAAGGATTTGCGGGGCCCTCGGGCGATAGCCTGGGGGCCTCTTTTTATTTCAAGCTATTGAGAAGGTTTGCCTGGAGCAGGTAATTCAGGACTTTGCTAGGCAATATCCCCAACCAAACAGTGCCAATCGCCGTGATGGCCACGACGACATTGACCGGCAAGGGGAAGCTGGCCGGAACAGTCGCGGCAATTTCCGCGTTGGGCTCGCGCATATACATAATCACAATCACGCGGATGTAGTAGTACGCCCCGATGATAGTGTTGATGGCCACGAGCACGGCGAGCCAGATGAGATGCGCATCGATTACGGCTTTGAGAATGTAAAACTTGCCGAATAAACCGGCGGTGATAGGCAGGCCGAGAAGCGACAGCAAAAACAGCGAGAACATGGCGGCAATCCAGGGCTGGCGTTCGCCGAGGCCGGCGAAGTCATCGAGCTGCAGGTGCCTTTCGCCAGCGCCGCCAAACTGCGAAACGATCGTGAACGCACCCACCTTCGCAAACGCGTAAGTGAGCAGATAAAAAAGCACCGCCGCGTAAGCAGGGCTCGCACCGATTTCCTTGTCGCCCGCGAGCGTAGTGACTGCGGCGAAACCAACCAGAATGTATCCCGCGTGGGCAATCGAGCTGTACGCCAGCATGCGCTTGATGTTGGATTGCAGCAGTGCGCCAAGGTTTCCCGCAAACATCGTGATGGCAGCAAGGATCCAAAATGCGTAAAACCAGAAATGCGTGGCGGCGTGCACGTTGGCAAATATTCGCAGAAGCAGTGCGAAGGCCGCAGCTTTTGGTCCCGCGGAAAAGAGCGCGGTGACCGGCGTGGGAGCGCCTTCGTAAACGTCCGGAGTCCAGATTTGGAAAGGAGCGGCAGCCACTTTGAAGCCAAGGCCGATGAGAATCAGGGCAAGACCAAGCTTCAGGAGGCTGCTCGTGGAATCAGCAGAGTCCATCTTCAGAAGGTTCGTTGTGCCCGTCACGCCGTAGACCAGCGCGATGCCGTATAGAAAGAAAGCCGTGGCAAAAGAGCCGAGCAGGAAATATTTCATCGAGGATTCGCTGGACTTCAACGAATCACGGCGATATCCGGCAAGGATATAGCTCGAGATGGAGCTCAGTTCGAGGCCGATGAAGGCGGTGAGCAATTCCTGCGCGGAGGCGAGGACGCCCATTCCAGCGGTGGCGAACAGGACCAGGGCGTAGAACTCCGCGTCATCGAGCCGTTCACGCTCGAGATAGGGCCCTGCGGCAAGAAGCACAAGAACCGCGACCAGCCCGATGAGGTGACTAAAGAAGATGCTGAAGGGGTCGGCGGCTACTAAGCCGCCAAAAGCGGCGCCGGGATTATGAACGGCGTAGAAGTTGCCGACGATCCCGGCCAACGCTCCGAACACCGCCACAGATGTCAGAAAGCGGCGGCTCTTCACCAGGGGCTGGAGAAGCATCAGAAGGGCGCCAAAGCCGCACCAAATCAATTCCGGCAGGACGCGAAGTAGGTCCGAAGCGCTGGGGAACGCGGACATTTAGCGGGTTCCGAGCCTTTCCAAAGAGTTTTGTTTTGCCGTGCCGCTTGGATATTGAGGCACGACCGCCATGCGTTCAGGCTGCGAAGAAGTTGGCGTAGCCGCCTCGAAGGCGCGCGGCGGGCGCGCCATCTGATCAAGCGCGGATTGGCTGGCCGTAGCCGTGCGCGCGGTGATGAAGGTCGAGCCGATGCCCATCCAGAGAATAATCACCGCCGTGGTTGCCAGAATCACGCGTTCGCGCATGGAAACGTCGGGCAACGCCTTGTTTTTCTCGACAGTGACATCGCCGTAGAACACGCGCTGGTAGGACCACAGCAGGTAGCACGCAGAAAGAATGACGCCAAGCGCCGCCCATGCAGCCCAGCCCCAGTGCACCTGATAAGTGCCAAGCAGAATGAGAAATTCCCCGACGAAGCCATTGAGCATCGGCAGGCCCAGCGAAGAAAGCGCAACGAACAGGAAAAACGCCGCAAGCCGAGGCATCGGTGTAGCCAGGCCGCCGAATTGCGAAATTTCAAACGTGTGCCGCCGGTCGTAAAGCATTCCAACGAGAAGGAAGAGCCCGCCGGTGGATATGCCGTGAGCAAGCATTTGGAACACGGCGCCCTGCATGGAAATCGCATGGAAAGCGAAAATGCCAAGCACAACGAATCCCAAGTGGCTCACGCTCGAATACGCCACGAGTTTTTTCAGGTTGGGCTGCACCATGGCGACGAGCGCGCCGTAAATGATGCCGATGATCGCCAGGACCGCGATGGCCGTAGCGAACTTCTTGGAAGCGTCGGGAAAGAGCGGCAGGCAAAAGCGGATCATGCCGTAGGTGCCCATTTTCAGCAGCACACCCGCGAGCATCACCGAACCCGCCGTCGGAGCTTCCACGTGCGCATCGGGTAGCCAGGTATGGAATGGAAACAGAGGAACTTTGATCGCGAACGCCACGAAGAAGGCAAGGAAGAGCAGCGTTTCCGTGCGCGGCGCAAGAGCAAGTGTGCCGGATTGCAGTAGATTCTGGATCGTCGGCAGGTCAAACGTTCCCGTCGCGTTGTAGAGCCACAGGATGCCCACCAGCATCAGGATCGAGCCGGCCATGGTGTACAGCACGAACTTGATCGCCGCATAGATGCGCCGCTCGTGGCCCCAAATGCCGATAAGGAAATACATTGGAATCAGCATCACTTCCCAGAAGAGGAAGAAAAGGAAGAGATCCAGCGAAAGGAAAACGCCGACGACGCCGACTTCGAGAAGCAGAAGTATGATGAAAAATTCTTTGACGCGCTTCTGGATACTGTTCCAGGAGCAGAGGATTGAGACGACGGTGAGAAACGTCGTCAGAATGACGAGGAAGAGGCTGATACCGTCAGCGCCGAGATGGTAGTTGATGTACGTTTCCGCCGCGCCGCCATGCGCGCCGAGGCTGATCCACTGGTGAAATTCCTCGAGTTTGTATCCAGTGCTTCCGAGCGGCACGCCCCGGAGAAGCCACCACAACGACAAAATAAATTCGGCAAACGAGACAGAGAGCGCAAGACGGCGAATCCACTCATGATCGTCGTTCCGCAGGAGCAGTAAAGCGAGTGCGCCGAACGCCGGCAGGAAGATCAGAATCGAGAGCAGCGGTCCGGCAGGCATCAGCGCACCATCCCCGAAACTGGCGCAGCCGCGGGCCAGAAAAAGATAATCGCGATGACCACGATCGCTCCAATGATGACCCACACGGCGTAGCTGCGCGTATTTCCTGACTGTGTGTGCCGCACGGTGTCGCCGACGGATGTCGCGGTGCTCGCAATGCCATTCACCGTGCCGTCGATTCCCGCCACATCGATGAACTTCCAAAGCACGATCGTCGAGAGCCAGATCAGCGGCTTCACGATGACCGCGGCGTAGAGCTCGTCCACGTAATACTTATTCAGCAGCGTGGTATACGCGCCGCGCATGGACTTCGCAAGTTCCTCGGGCTTGCCGGGCCGGCTGATGTAAAGCCAGAAAGCGATGCCGAATCCGATAAGGGCGGTAAGCACCGCAATTCCGGCGAACGGCAATTCCAACGCGTGCGAGGCAGCCTCCGCAGCAGCGGATTCGCCACCTCCAAAGACGGGCGCAAGGAAATTCGCAAAGTAGTCCGGTCCACCCCAGAAGGCCGGCAGTGCAAACCAGCCGCCGAAAATGGAAAGTACCGCCAGGATTACGAGAGGGCCCAACATGCTCCACGGCGACTCATGAACGTGAACGTGGTGCTCGTCGTAGCGCTGCTTACCGAAAAAAGTGAGGAAGATCAGCCGGAACATATAAAACGAGGTCAGCAGTGCAGCGAAGAGACCGACCGCGTACAGAGTATGCCCCGTGGCGGCGCCGCCATTCTCGCTCTGGAACGCGGCAAGCAGGATGGCGTCCTTGCTGAAGAAGCCTGCAAAGAGCGGAGCGCCGGTAATGGCCAGCGTGGCTGCCAGCATGGTGAGGTACGTCCACTTGATCTTCTTACTGAGCCCGCCCATCTTGCTCATATCCTGCTCGCCGCCCATCGCGTGAATGACTGACCCGGCCGCGAGAAAGAGAAGCGCCTTGAAGAAGGCATGCGTCATCAGATGGAAAATTCCCGCGGAAAACGCCCCGACGCCACAGGCTAAGAACATGTAGCCCAACTGGCTGACCGTGGAATACGCCAGAACTTTCTTGATGTCCGTCTGGACCAGGCCAATGCTGGCAGCGAAAATGGCGGTCGCGCAGCCGACGATGGCGACGACGAGCATGGCCGTCGGCGCGTGCGTAAACAGCACATGCGAGCGCGCGACGACATAGACGCCGGCCGTTACCATGGTGGCCGCGTGAATCAATGCGCTGACTGGCGTCGGGCCTTCCATGGCATCCGGCAGCCACACATAGAGAGGAAGCTGCGCGGACTTGCCAGTCGCGCCCATGAACAGGAGCAGGCAGGCGGCTGTCAAGATGCCGAGGTGTCCAAGCGCATCCGGCGGCATGCCTCCAGCTTTTTGGAAGACGGTAACGAAATCCAGCGTGCCGAATTCGCGGAAGAGCAGAAACATCCCCAGCATGAAGCCGAAATCGCCAATGCGGTTGACGATGAACGCTTTCTTGCCCGCGTCGGCGGCCGATTTCCGCAAGAAATAGAAACCAATGAGCAAGTAGCTGCAGAGGCCAACGCCTTCCCACCCCACGAAAAGGAGCGAATAGTTCGCGGCCATCACCAGAATGAGCATGAAGAACATGAACAAATTCAGGTAGGAGAAGAAGCGGTAGTAGCCGCCCTCGTGCGCCATATAGCCGGTCGAATAAATGTGAATGAGGAACCCGACCCCGGTGACCACCATCAGCATGACGACGGTGAGCTGATCGATTTGCAAAGCAAAATCCGCACGAAAGTTTCCGGCGGCGATCCACGTGAAATAACTTTGCACCCAGGGAGTATGGTCCGGCGAAAGCTGCAGGAATTCGCGCACCGCTTCGACCGCAACCAAAAACGACAGGCCCGTCGAGCCAAGCGCCACGCTGTTCACGATCTTCTTTGGCCACTTGCTCCCCAACAGGCCGTTAATGGCCGAGCCGAGCAGCGGCAGCAGCGGAATAATCCACAGACGATCGAGGATCAGATGATCGAGTAAGGGCATTAGAGTTTGAGCAAATCCACGCGCTCGACGTTCAAGGATTGCCGGTTGCGCGCCGTCAGAATGATGATCCCGAGTCCCACAGCCGCTTCCGCAGCCGCCACCACGATCACGAACAAAACAAAAACCTGCCCGTCCGATTGATGCCTGGCCTGGCTAAAGGCCACAAACGCTAGATTCACGGCGTTGAGCATCAGCTCAATCGACATGAAAATCGTAATCACGTTGCGCTTGAAGACAAACGCCGTGACGCCCAGCCCGAACAGGATCGCGCTCAGAATCAGGTAGTAGTTCGTCGGAACCATCTCAGCTCTTCTCCCGCTGCGCGAGCACGATCGCGCCCAGTATCGCCACGAGAATCAGGAACGAAGTCAGCTCAAACGGGTACACAAACTCTTTGAAGAGCATCGTGGAGATTTCCTTGGTGTTTGCCAGCGCGCCGGATTGCACACTTACTTGCGCGCCTTCGCTCGAACGCGCGACCACGACTGCCAGGAACCCCAACAGCGCCACGGCCAGCGGGATGCCCGCAATGCCGGCCAGTTTCGAGGCATTGGTGTGTTCTTCCGCGCCGGCATTCAGCAGCATGATCACGAAGACGAACAGCACCATAATCGCGCCGCCGTACACGATGATCTGCACCGCGGCCACGAACTCCGCGCCCATCAGCAGGTACAGCCCTGCCAGCGCCACCATCACCACGATCAGCGACAACGCGCTGTGAATCGGATGCTTCTGGAAGATAAGGCTCGCCGCACCCAGCACCGCCAGCGTCGCCAGCACGAAGAAAATCGCGAGCTGTGGCGTCACTTCACACCTCGCACCAGAATGACGAACGCGGTGATCACCACGTTGGCGATCGAGACCGGCAGCAACAGCTTCCAACCGAACGACATCAACTGGTCATAACGGAATCGCGGAAGCGTCCCTCGCATCCAGACATACACAAAAAGGAAGACCAATATTTTCGACAGCAGCCAGAAAGGCCCTTGAATAAACTCATTCAGCGGCGGAAAGACAATAAGTGCCGCGCCGATCGCCGTAATCGCCGTGCCAACGCCGGGGAGCACGAGCCGCCCAAAAATCGTTTCGTAGCGGATCCCGTCCCAAATCACCCACAGCCCGAACGGAATCAGAATCACCGACGGCAGATAGTGTGTAAACGTCCAGCTGGCAGGGAAGGGAGAGAGCCATCCGCCGAAAAACATAATCGTGCAGAGGCACGACACGGTGATCATGCTGGTGTATTCCGCGATGAAGAACATCGCGAACTTGAAGCTCGCGTACTCGGTGTGAAAACCCGCGACGAGTTCCGATTCAGCCTCGGGGAGGTCAAACGGCACGCGGTTGGTTTCCGCCACGGCAGCTACGAAAAAGCAGAAAAATCCCAAAATCTGCGGCCACACGTTCCAGCCAAGAATGCCCAACTCGGGGTGGTGAGCCTGCGCGCCAATAATGTCGCGCAAATTAAAGCTCCCCGCCATCAGCAACACGCCTACGACGGACATCGTCAGCGCAAGTTCGTAGCTCACCATCTGCGCCGAGCTACGCAAACCGCCGAGCAGCGGATACTTGCTGTTGGAAGACCATCCGGCCAGCGCCACGCCGTAAACGCTCAGCGCCGTAATCGCAAACAGCGCCAGAATGCCGATGTTCAGGTTCGCAATCCCGAGGTAAACCTTCTGGCCCCAGATCGTCCAGGGCAGCGGATCGGGCCCGAAGGGAATAATCGCGAGGGATGTCAATGCGAGCGCCAGTGTCATAAGCGGCGCAAGAAAATAAGTGACCTTGTCCACTCCCGCGGGCGTCGGATCTTCCTTCAAAAGAAATTTCGCTCCATCGGCCAGCGGCTGCAGCAATCCATGCGGCCCCACGCGATGCGGACCCCAGCGCGATTGCATGTGCGCCACAACTTTGCGCTCAAACCATGTCAGATAGGCGTTGACCGTCAGTACAATGAAAAGCAAAAGCGCAATTTTTATGAGGTCGATGATTATCGTGGCGTTCGCAACTAGGAAAGCGTTCACGGCTAGGCTTCTGCCTCCGGAAGAGATTCCATCATCGTGCAGAAGCGGCCAAGCGTGCCGCTGGTGAATAGCGTGTCGTTCGCCGAGCGAATGAGACCGACCGGAACGTCGTAAGGCGCATGGCCGTTCTTCGCGGCTTGAACGTGCGTAAGTTCCGCTCCACCCGTCAACAGTCCGGCGGGCTGCACGTCATAGCCCGGAACTGCTTTGCGAATTTCCTCAAATACGGCAGCAGACGTTTTGTAATGGAACGCTTTACCCAGCCCCGTCTTTTCAAGCTGATGCGTCAAAATGCGCAATAGATCGAAGTCCGTTCGCGGCCCCATCACTTCGGCTGCCTTGTGCAGAAGCTGAATTTCGCCGGCGGTGTTCGTGACGCTCCCCTCTTTTTCATAAGCCGACGCGGCCGGGAATACGATGTCCGCAAGCTTCGCCGTCTCCGTTAAGAACATCTCGTGAACGATCAGCAGTTCCAGCTTGCCCCGCCCGAAGCCCAGCGTGCCGAAATGCGCCAGTGGATTCGAGCCCATAACATACAGCGCCTTGAGCTTGCCATTCTGCGCCGCGTCCACCATTGCAGGAGCGGTCAGCCCCGGCTTGGACGGAATCACACCGCCCCAAAGCCTTTCTAATCCTTCGCGCGCCGCGGAATCATCCACGTGCGCGTACCCCGGCAAGCGGTCCGGCAAAATCCCCATGTCGGCGGCCCCGCGCGAATTCGCATAGTCGCCCAGCGCCATGTAGCGAACCTTGCCTTGCAATTTCGAGCCGAAGGCTAACAGTTGCGCGAAGGCAGCGCCGCTCATTTCCGCGCCAAATACAATCGCGACTTCCGCCTCTGCTTCCAGCGCCGCTTTCAGTTGGACGAGCTGCTCGACAAGTTTCGTCGGCAGTTGGCCTTCTTCGTGAGCCATCCAGCGGATGGCGCCGGCTTCCTGTCCCGGGGCTACCTTCACGAATTGCGTGGCCTTGCGCTGCAGCTTGATGTCGCGCGCATTTAAAATGAAGAGTTTCGCACCGTGCAGCCGGATGCCTTTGCGGATCTGCCACGCAACCAGGGGATTCTGGTTTGTGGGATCGTTTCCCACCAGCAACACGGCTTTTGTCTCGGCAAGTTGCTGCATCGTCAGCACTGAATCGCCCGCGCGATCGCCAAGAGCGGTGATAAGCCCCGTATAATCCGCTGTCCGATGGTGATCGACATTGTTTGTGCCAAACGTGGCGCGCGCCAGCCGTTGGAACAAATAATTTTCCTCGTTGGAAGTGTGATTCGATCCGATAAATCCAATCGAATCCTTGCCGCCCGCATCGTAAATCTGCTTTAGCCGGGTCGCCGCGGCCTGCGCGGCTTCTTCCCACGAAACGGGAACCAGCTTGTCGCCCTGACGCACCAGCGGCTGGCGGATCCGCTCGGGATGTTTCGTAAAATCAAATCCAAAACGGCCCTTGATGCACAGAAAATCCTCGTTGATCCCGGAGAGGTCGCGATTATTCGCGCGCATGATCTCGTGGTTCCGCACGCTCAATGTCGTCTTGCACCCGTTCGAGCAATGCGTGCACACCGTCGAAACGTAGGTCATCTCCCACGGCCGCGTTTTATACCGGTACGTCCCGCTGGTCAGCGCTCCCACGGGGCAGATGTCGATGCACATCCCGCACTCTTCGCACTCCAGATGATCCTCGCGGTTCGGAATGATGATGCTGTTCGCTCCGCGCATGCCCACGCCCAGGGCCTTCACGTCCATCCCTTCATCGCAAACGCGCACGCACCGGAAGCACAGAATGCACCGCGGCGCGTCGTAATAGACCAAATCCGACCATTTCTCTTCCGGCCGGTGAATTTTTTCTTCGACGAACCGGCTCGTATCCGCCCCGTAACGGAACACCATGTCCTGCAGCTCGCACTCGCCGCCTTTATCGCACACCGGGCAGTCCAGCGGATGGTTCGTCAACAAAAACTCGAGCATCGCTTTTCGCGCGCCGCGGACCTGATCCGTGTTCGTGCGAACCACCATGCCTTCTGTCGCTACCAGCGTGCAGGCTGTCTGCAGTTTTGGCATTTTCTCGACTTCCACAAGGCACATCCGGCAAGCGGCCTGCAAGGAAAGCTGCGGGTAGTAGCAGAACGAGGGGACTTCCGTTCCAATGCGCCGCGTCGCTTCGATCACCAGCGTGCCCGACGGTACTTGCACATCGCGGTCGTTAATCTTCAGTGTGACTAGCTTCGTTTCTGCCATGGAGTCCTAACGCGAGCCTAATAATGCTTCCGTGGATTCGTATGCACATCGCCCGTGCAGATGATCTTCAAATTCGTTTCGCCACTTCTGCACAATGCTGATCGTGGGCAGCGCCGCAGCGTCGCCCAGCGGACAGAACGTTCGCCCCAGCATATTTTTTGCCAGCTCGCCCGTGATATCAATATCTTCCGGCCGCCCGTACCCTGCATGAAAGCGGTCCAGCATTTTTTTCAGCCAGGAAGTGCCTTCCCGGCACGGAATGCACCAGCCACACGATTCGTGCGCGTAAAAATGCATGATCCGCCGCGCCATATCCACCATGCACGTGGTTTCATCCATGACCACCATCCCGCCGGAGCCGAGCATGGAGCCCGCTTTGGCGACGGAGTCGTAATCCATCGCGATATCGATTTCGTCGGCGCTCAATAAAGGGCACGAACTTCCGCCCGGAATCACCGCCTTCAGTTTCTTGCCGCCTGGAATTCCCCCAGCCATTTCGTAGATGAACTTCTTCATGTTCATCCCAAGCGGAATTTCGTAAATTCCCGGCTTCGCGATGTGGCCTGCGACGCACAGCAGCCGGGTCCCGCCATTTTTTGGAGTTCCGCGTTTGGCGTAGGCCTCGCCGCCTTCCAGAATGATGGCCGGCACGGAACTCAGCGTCTCCACGTTGTTAATGATCGTCGGGCACCCGTACAGCCCTACTACGGCGGGGAAGGGCGGCTTGATGCGCGGATATCCCCGCTTGCCCTCGAGCGATTCCATCAGCGCCGATTCTTCGCCGCATTCGTAAGCGCCCGCGCCCGTATGCGTAATCAAATCGAAATCGAAGCCGGAGCCGAGAATGTCCTTCCCCAGATAACCGTTCGCGTATGCTTCATCCACGGCGGTCTGCACGATATCCAGCACATACCGGTACTCACCCCGGATATAAATGAATCCCTGGTGCGCTCCAAATGCGCGCCCCGCAATGATCATTCCTTCGATCATCTGATGCGGATCCATTTCCATTAGCGGCCGGTCTTTGCAAGTTCCGGGCTCCGATTCGTCGGCATTGCAAATGAGGTATTTCGGTTTTGGCGAATCCTTGGGCACGAAGGACCACTTCATGCCAGTGGGAAAACCCGCCCCGCCGCGCCCGCGCAAGCTAGATTTCTTCACTTCGTCGATGATCGTTTCCGGCGTCATCTCTTTCAGCGCTTTTTCTAGCGCTTTATACCCGTCATGCTCCAGGTAAACGTCGATCTTGCGGGAATCCTTGATGCCCCAGCGTTTGCTGATGAGCGGCGTTTCGCCCGGCTCGCGCGGGTGCAAAGCGCCCGCCGTAACTGGTTCCGGCGGAGGCACTTTCCCGGCGTCCAGTTGCTCGATAATCCTGTCAAACTTCAGCGCCGTGAGATTTTCGTGGAAGTCGTAATTGACTTGCATAGCCGGCGCGCCTGTGCATGCTCCGATGCACTCGACTTCCTCGAGCGAGAACACGCCATCCTCGGTCACTTCCTTGTGGCCGATCTCCAGCCTCTTCTTGGCCCGGTCCAGTATCTCGTTGCCGCCCTTCAACATGCAGGCCACATTCGTGCACACCTGCACGTGATATTTCCCCATCGGTTTCCGGTGCAGCATCGAGTAATATGCAAGCGTTTCCTCGACCTGCACATTGTTCAAATCCAGCCGTCGCGCGATTTCCGCGATCATCTCGTCGCTGACGCACCCGTAGGCGTCCTGCGCGTACATCAGCATGGGAATGAGCGCGCTGCGCTTGAAGGGATATGCGTTTTGCAGCTTTTCAAATCGCGCGGCAAGTTGTGGCGTTAATTCCATGCTCTTAGCGGTCGACCTCTCCCAGAACAATATCAATCGTTCCGATGCACGCGACGACGTCGGAAATAAGCTGCCCGACGACCAGCTTCGGCAAAGCCTGCAAATTGATGTACGACGGCGAACGGAAGTGCACGCGCAATGGTTTCGGCGAGCCGTCGCTGGCCACAAAGCATCCCAGTTCACCGCGAGGAGATTCCACTGCCGCAAAGGCTTCGCCCGGCGCCGGCGAAAATCCTTCCGTGAAAATCTTGAAGTGGTAGATGAGCGCTTCCATTTCTGTCTTCATCTTTTCGCGCTGTGGTGGAATAATTCCCGGCGCTTCCGCTTTGACTGCGCCGTAGTCCGTGATTTTGGCCATCGCTTGGCGGACAATCTTCAAGCTTTCTCTCATCTCCAGCACGCGCACCAGGTAGCGCGCGAAACAATCCGACTCCGTGCGCGTCGGAACGTCAAATTCAAATTCGTCATAGCTCGAATACGGAAAAACCTTGCGGTTATCGTAGGCCACTCCCGCCGCGCGCAGCGTCGGGCCGGTCATGCTGAGTGCAATCGCATCTTCCGCCGAGATATAGCCCACACCCTGCAAGCGTCCCATCCAGATGCGGTTGCCCGTAAGCAGCGATTCGTATTCGTCGATGCGGCTCGGCATCATTTTCAGAAAGCGGTCGACTGCCGCCCGCCAGCCTGCGGGAGGTTCCAGCGCAATCCCGCCGATGCGGATATAACTCGTCATCATCCGCTGCCCGGCAAACATCTCAAAAATCTTCAGGATCTCTTCCCGTTCACGGAAGCAATAAAGAAAAACGGACATTGCCCCCATGTCGATGGCGTGCGTTCCCAGCCAAACCAGGTGCGAGGAAACGCGCTGCAATTCCACAAGCATCACGCGGATATATTGGGCCCGCTTAGGCACTTCGAGCCCCAACAATTTCTCCACCGCCAGGCAATAAGCCAGGTTGTTGCCGAGCGGATTCAGATAGTCCATCCGGTCAGTCAGCGTGATGGCCTGCGAATACGTCTTGTCCTCGCAGCTTTTCTCGATCCCCGTGTGCAAATAGCCCAGATCAGGCACGGCTCTTACGACAGTCTCGCCATCCAGCTCCAGCAGCACGCGCAGCACGCCGTGCGTCGATGGGTGCTGCGGACCCATATTCAGCACCATCGTTTTGGTTGCGCCGGTAGCTGTCTCGACCGTGGTCATACGGAGCTCTTTCGGAAGCCTGGAACCATGGGCACGTCCCGGTATCCCTCCACGGGAAAGTCCTTTCGCAGCGGGTGTCCTTCCCAATCCTCAGGAAGCAGAATCCGCCGCAAATCCGGGTGGCCCGTAAATCGAATCCCGAACAAATCAAAAATCTCGCGTTCGAGCCAATTCGCTCCTGGCCACACAGGCACCAGTGTGTCCACAACAGCGTCCGATCCAGCCAGTCTGACCTGCAGGCGGAGTCTGTCGCGCCGCGGAATCGAAACAAGGTGGTAGTTCAGTTCAAAGCGTGGTTCATGCGGAAATCTATCCACGCAAGTGGCATCGGTCAGCAGATTAAATTGAAGGTCGGCATGCTCCCGGCAATGCTCCGCAACGGTCCGCAAAATCTTGCGGGGCAGCACGATCGTTGTCTCGCCGCGGAATTCAATCACTTCTTCAATTGCGTTGGGGTTCCACGCACGCAGGTGCTCGACGACAACATTAGCGCTTTGGCTGGTATTCTCTGTCACCGTTTCGAATCCCTCAGACGCAGGCTAGTACTTGTGCCAGTCGAGCGCGCCTTTTTTCCACAAATAGAAGTAACCGACTAAAAGTATGGCGATGTATATCATCATTTCCCCGAAGCCGTACAATCCGATGCTCGGAGACATCTTGATGAAATCCCGGTAGATGTAGGCCCACGGGTACAAGAAAATCGCTTCCACATCGAAAAGAATGAAGACCATCGCCACCAGATAAAATCTCACGGAAATTGGGGCTCGCGCGTCTCCCGTCGGCTCCATACCGCATTCGTATGGCAATTGTTTGGCGCGGCTTGGCCGCCGCCAGCCCACCAGCACCGATGCAGCCGTCAGCGCCCCGGCGAGCGCCGTGGCTATCAGCAGGTGTAAAAGAAGCGGAGTGTATGCTTGTAAGCCTGAATCGGTCATGGGCGAAGCGCTATAATATCCATTCACAAGCCAGTCGGTCAAATGGCACGGAAAAAAACCTGGGGCGCGTCCGGGTGGATTTTTCGGCGCGCGCGCCGCGGGGGAAGTGGATCATTATTATATGCTCTTTGGGCATAACACGGACGTGAAAGTCGGCGACACCGTTTATCATCTCCAGACGGAAGACCGCGGCACCGCCAACGCCCTAATCGACACTACCGTCTATTGCCGCGGCCGCGTCGTTCATCGCCGCACGAATAATTATTTTGATTTGCTCCCGCTCGATCCCGCGCGCGAAGAATCGCTCAAAAAACGCATCGTCGAGCAGCATCGTGCCGTGTCCGAGGAGATTCGGAGCGGCATTCTGCATCTCGCGCCTCCGCCCGCTCCAGTCTCGACTGCATCCGCGGCTCCCGCGCTCGTTTTAGAGCTGATCAACGCCAAAACCTGGCTAGCCGGCAAACGCGCCAATTTGCATATTGCCGTCCGTCATCAGCAAAATGGAACTGGCGTAGCTCGCGCACTTGTGACTGCTCGTATCGATGGCGCCGCAAGGGTTACGGAATTTTCGGCGGAAACCGGCCCCGAAGGCCAGGCGCGCATTGAATTCGATATGCCGCCACTTGCCGGCGCCGAAGCCGCACTTGTCGTGGAAGCCACGCAGGCGGATTCAAAGGGCAAGCTGAAATTCCAGTTACGCGCAAGACCGCGAGTTCCGGTTGTCTAGGCGCAGCCTGAGGGCCAGCGATTGGAGCGCTTGAAGAAATGAATGCCGCAATCTCAATCGTCGTAAATGGGGAAAAGCGCGAATCAAAACCCGGCGCCATGGTCGTCGATCTGCTTCATGAACTAGGCCTGCACGCCGGCCGCGTAGCCATCGAACGAAACCTCGAAATTCTTCCTCGCCCCGCCTGGGCTCAAACCCCCGTCGAATCCGGCGACCGCTACGAAATCGTCCAATTCGTCGGCGGCGGCTAGAGCCGGGCCGCCCTTACTTCTTCTTCGGCGCCAGATATCTCTTCCACGGTTGCCAGTAATACTTCGGCCAGCCTTTGCGCACGCCATTCTGGTCGTGCATCGGCACGCCGAAGTGAACGAGGTCCACCAAGCCGCCGCCCGCCCTCTTTTCAAACCTCAAAATCAGAATCGAAAGTTCATTCTTCTTCCAAAATTTGGCGCGCCACGTCTGAACAATCTGCCTGCCCGGCACAATCATCAGGTTCCTTCCGCCGATCATCCCGCCGTGGGCCCGCCACGCTCCCCCTGCTTTGCGGCTGAGCTTTGCTGGCGCGCCAGTCACCGCTGAATGCTTCCCGGAATCCATGTACATCTCGAAAAGTACTTTCGGCGAAGCCGAAAACTTCACGCGTTGTAAAATCGTCGGAGTCATTGGATCCCTCCTTGCCGTTCGCCGGTCGCTTAGAGTCCTTCCAGCAGATGCCCCATTTTGCTCTTCTTCGTTTGCAAATACGCGCGCGAAGTCTTCGAAATGCGGGGCTGGCACGGCACTCGCTGCACTACTCGGATTCCAGCAACCTCCAGTTGACGCACCTTCTCCGGATTATTCGAGAGAAGCCGAATTTTCCTTGCGCCAAGTTTCTTCAATATTTGCGCCGAAAAATCGTAATCTCTCGCATCCGCGGCAAATCCCAGCGTCTCGTTCGCCTCGACTGTATCCATCCCTCCATCTTGCAATTGGTACGCGCGCAACTTGTTCATCAACCCGATCCCGCGCCCCTCTTGCGGCAAGTAGAGCAAAATGCCGCTACCAGCTTGCCCGATTTTCTTCAGCGAAAGCTCCAGTTGTGCCCGGCAATCGCACCGCAGCGAAGCCAGCACATCTCCCGTCAGGCATTGCGAGTGCACGCGCACGAGCGGCGCCGTCTTTCTGTTCAATTTCCCCCGAACCAATGCAATCGCTTCATCCAGCGGCCCTCGCCCCTTGAATCCATAAATCCTGAACCGCCCATACCGCGTAGGTAGCGCTGCCTCCGCTACGAGCCTCACTCCGGAGTCCTCGCTCATCTTCCGCCTTCGCGAATTCGTTTTTGTTTGCATAAGAAACAAGCAGTATAACAGGAGCGCCACACCACGCTTTACATCCCGCCTGCGTTTGGCTAGCGTTAACGAAGTAGCCCGCGCAAATCGCCATGGACACCGCATCCGTAGTTCGCGACCTCCTCTTCACCTTGCTCCTCAAAGTGGGTGTAGCCGCTTCCATCGCCGCACTTTTGGCTCGCTGGAACGCTTTCCGCCGCGTCCTCTTTACGGAAGAGCGCGATCCCGACCAAAAGTTGAAGCTCATGCTGTTTATGACGCCCCCGCTCATCATCGGCGTCACGCTTCGCCTCGTAAATACGCAATACCGATTCGCCGACCTCTCCCTCGAAGGCGCGTTTCTCATGGGTTTGCTCGGCGGCCGCGTCGTCGGGCCGATTGGCGGCGCGATCATCACAATTCCCGCCCTTATCTCTCACGAGTGGCTGGCCATGCCCGCCGCCTCAACCGCCGGCCTTCTCGGCGGCTTGATTCGCCAAGCCATCCCCAACAAAGAAGATCTTTGGAATTTCGGTCCGTTCACTTTTCTCAACATCCCCAAAGCCGCCGTGCGCCTCCTCAAAAAAGCGCAACTGTCTTGGGAAATGGCCCCGCTCGGTGTCTGCGTCCTTCTCGAACTTGGCCGCGTCGCTCTCGTGCAGGCCACCAAGCCCAAATGGCTCTTCGCGATTCATCCGCAGTGGGACTGGTGGCTCGTCTTAACCGTGATTGCCACGCTCATGTCCGTGGCCGCCCCTCTCAAGATCTGGAACAACACCCGTATCGAAATGAATCTCGAGCGCCATCAGCAACTTCTCTTGAAAGCCCGCATGGACGCGCTCTCCCGCCAAATCAACCCGCACTTTCTTTTCAACACTCTCAACACTGTCTCCGCGCTCATCCGCTTCGATCCCGATAACGCCCGCGGCGTCGTCCTCAAGCTGAGCAACATCCTTCGCCGCCTTCTCCGCAAGCACGAAACCTTCGTCCCGCTCCGCGAGGAGATCCAGTTCATCGACGACTACTTGGACATCGAAGTCGCCCGCTTCGGCCGCGACAATCTGGACATTATTAAGGAAATCGACGAAGAAACTCTCGAAGCCTTCGTTCCCAGCATGTTGCTCCAGCCCATTGTCGAAAATTGCCTCAAGCACGGTCTCGCTCCAAAACTCGAGGGCGGGAAAATCCAGCTTCGCACCACCAATCGCGAAGGCCGCCTTCACATCGAAATCGAAGACAACGGCGTCGGCATCTCCGAAGAAAAAATGCCCCACGTCTACGTCGAAGGCATTGGCCTCAGCAACGTCCGCGAGCGCCTCCGCGTCCTCTACGGCGCCGATTTCCATCTCCAGATCGAAAGCCGCTCCGGTCAGGGCACCCTCATCAAAATCGACATCCCCGAGCTCGTCTCCACCATGCAACCCGTCGGCTGACCGCTATTTCGATTTCTCGGTTATAATCGCTCTGTCCGCGCGCCCGTAGCTCAGCTGGATAGAGCATCTGGCTTCGAACCAGAGGGTCGGGAGTTCGAGTCTCTCCGGGCGCGCCACTTTTTTGTAGTTTGATTTCAATAACTTCAGTCCACGCCCTTTTTCCATTTCGAACTCTGATCGGACTCTCGGTCCGAATGTGCGCTCAATTTTTTACTTGTCCGGTAACCGCTGCCAGGCACTACCCAGAGTCTTTAGCAGGTGAGTTTGCCGATTTGCTGCTAGCGCGATGCTGCGAGCAGCGATAACAACAGAACGCCCAAGGTCTCGACCGCCATCAGAATCAGGAGGATAGAGGAAGTTGAAATTAGCAGATTTGCCGGAGGCTTTTCGTTGGATTCCGGCCACTGGTGACCACAGGAATCGCATTCCCAAAGACTACGATGAAGCCGCAGAGGCTCACCAAGGAGGGCACGGGTGTAGTCCACTGGTTTATTCAATCCCTGAAAAGAGATTTCGAGTGACCGGCACTTTGGGCAGCGGGGCTGCTGATACTCCCCCACTCCTTCTACGTCGAACTTCTCTGGAACACCTTGACCTAACAAACTCAAAGCTGTATCAGCATCCGCATTTCTGACGCACAGTTTTATGCGGCCAAGAAAATTGGACCAAAACCAATCCATCCGAATTGTGTTCTCATCTGCGAGATAGCATTCGATGCCCGCCGAGTCCAGGAGGCTGCCGAACAGGAAGGCGTCAGGCAGGTCTCGAAACCGGCGGAGGACTATAAACCGCTGATTCTCGTATTGGAAGTCAGAGGTCGCCATTGCGAGCCAAATGTATATGAGGGGGAGCCCCTATCAAAGCAAAACACCTTAGAGTCGCACCATACGGTTATTAGCCTGTGCTCTCCAACTTGTCCGGTTACGGCGTTTACCGGGATCTTGGCATAAGTTCCGCATTGCCGACCACTCGCGAACCGACACAGTTGCATGGGCCTTCAGGGCACTCGGTCTAGGATCCTACGCCACTGGTTCTCGAATGGCTCCACATCCGGAATAACAAGCGCCGTATGAAAGGAATCCGGTTTTCGTGGACGGATGAAGTTATGCGTAGAAAGATAGTCCGTATGGTGTTGGACCACAAGATTTTGTAGCTCTTTCCATTCGAGAATGAAAAAGCGATCTTGCCCTGCCTCATTGAGGAGAACGAGTACACAAATTAGGTCCGGAAAGGGCTCCTGTTGCGGCACCCCGAGAATTTGATGCTTGCCGTCGTCATCCATGTGAACGTCCAAAAACTTCCGAACGTCAAACTGCCACGCGTGGCCATTGATTGCCTTTACCTGAACCGCCACATGTCCGCCACTCTGACCAGACGCGATGATGTCGTAATGAGGGACGTTACCGGCAAACGGTGTTGCAAGCAGGCCACGACGGCACAACTCCGCCGCTACTAGGAATTCGCCGACCGCGCCCGTCAGTTTGGTAGCTCGACCTGTCGCCATGCTTGAATATCAGCACACCGTGCACAGTATACGTGCGGAATGGCGCTTGGCGGTAACTTGGGTACTGATCCGCACTTTTCCGATTACCGCGTTTACCGGGCATGTGGCTAGGCTGGAGTCGCTTTCTTCTTGAAAGGCTCACGATACCCACATCAGAATTTCTTTCACCACCCTCCAGCTTGCGCCGACTTTTTCCATTACTACGTAAGTGCCCGTTCCGCATTTTCCCCCGCAGCCGTTGGTTGAATAAAACATGGCCTGTTTCCCGTCAGCACTGAAACCTATGCGGGACAACGTGAGAAACCCTTGAGAGTCCGGATATTTCTTGTAATAGTCTGTCCACCAACCATGGTTCTCGAAAATCGCGTCAAACTCTGCCTTGTCCACAAGCTCATACGGAAGTCCCAACTGAAACAACGGACGCAATGGCGCAGGATGCGTGTTCGCATCGCGAAACGAATTAAGCGTTGACGTTTGGAGCCTAGGGCTCTGCTTGCGCAAGTACCGGCTGATCTTTCCCCAAGGGATAGCCTTGCCGTTCTCATCCTCAATGAGGTCGTCGTCTTGGTCGGATTGAGTTTTGTTGGCGATCACAATCGTGGACACCTGCCTGCCGACTCGATCGTGCCCCTTGTTGCCCGAGAACGTATCTGTGATGTAGACCGCCAGCACTTGGTATTCAGTTTCTGTGACATTTGCGGTGCGCTCCGTGGGGCTCTGTGCTCGGCCCGACAGAGAGACCCATACCGCAACAAGCAGCACAATCGCCATGAGCAGGGGTTGTTTCATACTTCCACTATACTTCGTTGAGTGACGAACAGCCCTCCCGACGGAGTAGTGCCTGATTTGTCGGCTTACCGGTAACTTGGGTCCCAGTACCTGACTTTACCGGTTGAGCTGGCACGCCTTACCGGACAAGTCCCCGCAACCCCAGAAGAAGCTACACCGGGAGTCCTGCCAAGAAATAGATTTGCGACAAATTTGACACAAACTCTCGGAGAAACGTTCTAAAATCGTCGCCTCGGGCGCGCCATTTTCCTTTCTGTTTTTTTTTGCACGACCTCCGCCCTTACGCTCCTTGTGTTTCGAACTTGTCTGCTTGCCGGCGATCCAGCTTATAAAGGAGCGCGTCGAACACGGCTAGCTCGGAGTAACAGCTGGAGCTGCTCGCGCACGTGAATTCCCCGATTTTTATTTATCACACAGTGGATTTGGATCATCTTACCCATGGCGGCCCCGGAGCGCCTTTGGGCCATGGCTGACAGTTGTCAACGGCTGGTTTACGTGTATCATCGGGGCACCGGTTCATTCCCAAATTCTGGACGCATAATAACCCGTGCCTCAAATTGGAATGCTTATCTGTTCTTGTCGGCGGGCGCCAAGACTGTCGTGGCTCTTACAGCTGGTAATGTTCGAGGAATGGCAGCAGTGGAGGTAGCAATGAGATCGCTATCGTGGAGAGTGTCAATCGGATTTCTACTGTTGTTGTTCAGCGCTTCGACAGTTCCGAGCTTTGCTCAACAGGCGGCGGATAGTACGAGTGTGGTGCAGGTTGTGGGGCTAAGTGGCGTTAAGGAACATGCCAAGGGAACGCTCACGGTCGAAAACGGGAATCTGCAATTTGTCCATTCCAAAACCAAGGCTGTCGTGGCTACTTCTGCCATCGAGGACGTGGTTACGGGGAATGACAGCCAACGCATGATTCACGGGTTCGTCGGCACGCTCACGATGTTTGCTCCGTATGGGAGCGGGAGATTCCTGAGCTTGTTCCGGTCGAAGCTCGATACGCTGACTATCCAATACCGTGACGTGGACGGCGGTTTGCACGGCGCCATTTTCACGATGCCGATCGGAAAAGCTGACCCGCTGAAAGAACTGCTGGTGGCACAGGGAGCGCACACGAGCATTCCCGGGCAGGCTACTGCAAGCGGTTCTAATCCGAAGCCGGATCCGGCGAAGGGGCAGAAGCCATGAAACGATCTGTCAAAGTCTTCGGTGCGTGCCTACTGCTGTTGAGTATTTCTCTCATGCTTCCAAAATGGCGCACCCAGGCGGCGCCGCCAGTCGTTAGCAAAGCCTCTGCCATTCAGGTTCTGATGATTCAGTCGGACGAAATAAAACTTCCCGCGGAATTCCAGATTTCGCTTTATGAGAATTTGATCCAGCAGCTCCAGAAAAAGGGCGGATTCCAACACGTGTATCGCGACGGTGACAAAAATGCCGCCGGCGCGGCGGATCTAGTCGTGCTTCACAGCACGGTCCGTGGATTCAAGCAGGGCAGCGAAATGGCGCGTCAGGTGACGACGGTGGCGGGCAAGACATCCATTAATGTCCACTGCCAGTTCACCGACAAGGATGGAAAGTCTCTTCTCGAAAGTGATTTGAGTGGCAAGGTCATGTTCTTCGGCGGCAATCTTAGGGCAACTCTCGACTTTGCGAAAAAAGCCGCGAAGCTTGCTCACGACAATTTCGTGGCGAAACCTGCATTTTGACCCAGAGGGAAATCGCGCGCGAGACTCGCCGGGTGCTTATTCCTGGTAGTCCAAAAATCGGCTCCGGCACTTATAATGTGAATTGTGCGCTTCGTTCCACTAGTGCTCTCGATGATTTCCTCCGTCGCGGCTGTCGCGGGTCAGCACGGCGTGGGAGCAGCAGCAACTCCGCAAGCTCCGGGCACAGCGCACGCCAGGGCTGTCGTCGTTTACGTCAGCGATTTTGACCTCGACGTCATCCATGGCAAGCAGGCAACGACTGTCCCGTCCGAGTCCGCAACGCATCCGACCGGGGTGTCTGCTGCCTCGCAAAAAGAGGAGACTCTCGAGGAGCGGGCGAACGCCTTGGTGGACGGAATCTCCGAGGCTCTGGTAAAGGCTCTGGGGAAAGCCGGCTACAAGGTTCACCGCCTGCGGCCCGGAGAAACACGTCCCTCCGTGGGAATGCAGATTAGCGGTGTCTTTGCGGATTCAGATGAGCAGAACCGCATCCGGCGTCTGCTCGTCGGCGGCGCCGCGCTCACACCCAAGATGCTCCTGTTCGTTGGCGTCCAAAATTTGGCGCGGCCCGCGCAGCCCATCTACGCGCTCGCCGATCCCCCGAGCCCCGACGCTAGATTCGGCCCCGTAATCAGTGTGAGCGCCTACCCTCCCGTCTCCAGATTCGAACTGGACAGAAATCCCGCCCCGGAGGACCTCAAGAAAATCGCTGCGCAGGTCACGGAGAGCTTCAACGCATTGTTGACGGCGAATCCAGCTGCCACGAGCCCTTGATCGCATCGGTTCGTACTATGACTCAATCACCGATGTAGCAATGTAGGTCGAGGAAATTCTTGTTGACCTCGACGCTCCCTCCCCGCTTTTTTGTAAGTGTTGATTCTACAAGAGTTAGCCTACGGCTAAGCTGCCTGTAAGTTGCTTATTATCAACAGATACGAGTGTGCTTTGGAAGTGTTGATTCTAAAGGAGTTTGAAGTCTTCGCGGAGACGGTATTCTGGGCCAAAGCGGGTTATGTAGGGATCGCCGTTGGCGGTCTCGGGACGCGGTGGCGGGTTGGCTGGGAGTGAGGAATTGTTGGGCGCGGGCGGTTGGGGAGCGGTTTGAGCGGGCTGCGTTGAGGGATTGGGGAGAGGCATGGCGTTGGTCGGCTGGGCGGGATCGCAGAGAGGGCCTTCGCTGCGCTCAGGATGACAGACCGGTTGCGGCGGTTGCATCGAGGGTTGCGGTGTGGACGGGAGCGGTGAGGAGGCCGGAGATGGGGCTTGGGCTTGCGGCGGAGTTGGAGCAGGTTGCGGTGGGGGCTGCGGTGGCTCGGGTTGATCGCCGGCGGGTTTGGGGTCGGGTGGGAAGCGGTAGTCTTTGTTGGCGTGGACGGAATTGCGGATGGTTTTGCGCCAGCCGTCGGTGCCGAAGGCGTTGATGTACTCGTCCTGGGAGAGGTGGATGGCTTGGAGAAGAGTTTGGAGCATATAGGCGATGGTGCGGGCGGTGCGAGGTTTTATGTCGCCGCGTACGGCGGCAGGGATGAGGCGAGCCAGGGCGGTGGTGAGGTCGTTGGCGGAAACGTAGTGGGCGGAGAAGAAGTAGGCAAGATCCCGGGCGAGTTTATCGGCGGTGGCGGCGCGGGATTCTTTTTGGGAGTGATAGAAACAGAAATGGGGATGGGTGCTGATGCGGGGAGTGCGGCAACGGCGGCCATCGGCGAAAGTGAAACTGCAGAGAGACGGACGATTGTGCTTACGCGTGGCCGCAGAGCGGGTGTTTTCATTTGTGGCCGCAGAGCGGCTAGCTGAACTGAGAGAGGACATAGTTTTCTCCTAAGAGTTAGATTTGGGATTGCGGAAAACGACATCGAAAAGCAACGAACTAGAAGCGAGAAGCGAAGAGCAAGAAGCGAAAAGAAAAAGCAAAGAAAAAAAGCAAAAAGAAAGAGCACAGGCAGGAGTGCCTGTGCTACTAAAAGCAAAGCGCCGGCAAGATGCCGGCGCTACAAAGATGGGCCCAAAAACAGCAACGCCTCGCGGGTGCGAGGCGGAGTACTGAACGAAAATAGGATAGCAGAAAAGACGACATTGTCAAGAGGAAGAATTAACAGGCTGGTAGAAGCATGATTTCAGTTGGTGAGAGCTCTGGGTTGCCGTTGAACAGGAAGGCGGAGGCAATGACGGGAGAGAAAGTGTGCTTGCAATTTGGTGGGGATGGTGGGAAGTTACACGGCATGAACACACAACTGAACCGACGCAATTTCCTACGGGGAGCGAAAGCGGCAGGAACGAATTCGGTAGACGGCGGCGCCAGCGGACCGAGCCGACGGGAATTTTTGCTGGGGGCGCAGGCGCTGGTGATTGCGGGGATGCTGAATAAGGCGTATGCCGGTGTGCCCGCGGAGAAGGTGGCGGCGGACGAAGAGTTCTGGGGAAAGATACGCGGGGCGTATCAGCGCGATCCGGAGATTCTGAATTTCAATAACGGGGGAGTGGCGCCGGCGCCGGATTCGGTGCTGGAAGCAGAAATTGAGGCGATCCGCTACAGCAACCGCCTGCCGGCTTACCGGATGTGGCACGACCTGGAGCCGAAGATCGAGGACGTGCGGAAAAAGCTGGCGGGGATGTGGAAGACCGACCCGGAGTGCATCGCGATTACCAGAAATGCGAGCGAATCGCTGCAGATCGCGCAGTTTGGGATTGATCTAGCGCCGGGCGACGAAGTGCTGACGACCAGCCAGGACTATCCGCGGATGATCACAACGTGGCAACAACGGGAGCGGCGGGAAAAGATCGTGCTGAAGCAGTTGCATTTCGACGTGCCGGTGAAGGATCCGAAGTATCTCGTGAAGCTCTACGAGCAGGGAATTACGCCGAGGACGAAGGTGATTCACGTGTCGCACGTGATTTTCCTGACGGGGCAGATTTTTCCGATCAAGGAGATTTGCGCGCTGGCGCGGGAGCGGGGAATTATCAGCATCGTGGACGGGGCGCACGCGTTCGCGCACGTACCGTTCGAGTTTCCGGATGTGGATTGCGATTTCTACGGGACGAGCCTGCACAAGTGGCTTTCGGCGCCAATCGGGACGGGGATGTTGTATGTGAGGAAGGACCGGATCGAGAAGCATTGGGCGCTGATGGCGGCGCCGCCTTCGATGGACAAAAATATACGGAAATTCGAGGAGATTGGAACGCATCCGGCGGCGATGCACAATGCGATTTTGCAGGCACTGGAGTTTCACGAGCAGATTGGGGATGAGAGGAAGTTCGCGCGGCTGAGATATTTGAAGAACCGCTGGGCGGAGCGATTGAGCAAGGTTCCCGGAGCGAAAGTGCTCGTGGAACTGGATCCGGAGCAATCGGGAGCGTTTGGGACGATACATTTTGATTCGATCGAGCCGGGGAAGCTGAGCGAAGAGCTGCTGGCGAAGCACAAGATTTTTGTGGTGGGGATTTCAACGCCGAACTTTAAAGGGATTCGGGTGAGCTCGAATGTTTATACATCGGCGGCAGAGATCGATAGATTTTGCGAGGCGGTGGAGACGGTCGTAAGACAGACGTGAGGCGGCGAGTAAGCAGCCGTTAGGAGTTCGCGGCGAGAGAGTCGCGGATGGCGAAAAAGGCGGGCTTGGGGTTGAGATCGGCGTCGAAGGGGAGAGAACGCTGAGGAAGGCCGTCCTTGCGAGGACGGAAGTGCTGGAGCCAGGAATCGCGGTCGGAGAGGCACCAGGTCAAAACGGCTTTTAGGGATTTGTGGCGCAGGATGTTGGAGAGAAAGCTGCGGTAGAGCTCGGCGACGAGGCGGTCGCGTTCGGGGACATCGCCGGGCAAACCAGAGTCATCGACGTCCAGTTCGGTGACGTAGACTTGTAACTTCAATTTCGAGACTTCCCTCAAAAACTTGTTCAGGCCGTTCCAGGTGGGCATGCCCGCGACCGTTCTGAGATGGGATTGAACGCCGAGGGCGTGGATGGGTGTGCCTTTTTTCTTCATGCGATGGAGGAGAGCGAGGATGGCTTCCCGTTTTTTTTCCTGTTCGGGAGCGTCGGTTTCGATGTCGAAGTCGTTGTAGGTCAAAAGGGCGGCGGGGTCGGCTTGGTGCGCGGTGCGGTGGGCGAGGTCGATGTAGTCTTCGCCGATATTTTTCAGCCAGACGGAGTTGGTGAGGTCGTGAGGATTGCGATGTTCGGGGCGAATGGCTTCGTTGACGACATCCCAGGAGTGAATGCGGCCTTTGTAGCGGCCGGCGACGGTCTGGATGTGGGTGCGGAGGAGATCGGCGGCATTTTGCGGCGTGACGGCGGCATCGAGCCAAGCCGGATTGTGTTCGTGCCAGCAGAGATTGTGGCCGCGGGCGAGGAGGTGATTGGATTCGACGAAATCCATGAAATCGTCGGCTTGGGTGAAATCGAACCGGCTTTGCTCAGGCTGGGTGGCGGTCCATTTCATCTGATTCTCGGCGACGACGATGGAACATTGCTGGACGAGGAGTGAGGAGACGTCAGGGCGCTTGAGATTCGATACGGAAACGGCGGAGCCGAAGAGGAGTCTGCGGTGAGCGGCGAGTTCGCGGAGTTGGGGAATCTCGGAGGCACGCAGTGATGGAGGGAGAAGGGACGCTGCGAGAGCGTTGAGGGAGAGATGGGCGAAATGGCGACGATGCATGGAGTGGAGAGGATAGACGGTCTTTGGCGAAAAGTCATGGGGAAGTGGGAACGCGCTACCACTCGCAAGGCGCCGGAATTCTATGGTTACTAGTTCGGTGAAGTACTATGGAAATTAGCCCAATGCGGAAGGAAGCTTGAGAAGAGAGGAGCTAGGACGGAAACCGTGGCCCAAAAGCGTCGATTCTGGTTTTCCCGGACGTTTTTAATAATCGTCGGAAGCATTCTTGCGCTTCTGCTTTTGACCTACGGATGGGGCCTTCAGACGGTAATGAGTTGGAAGTATAGGCAGGAGGTCAAGCGTTCTCCGGTCCTTGCACTTACACCTCAGGCATTGCCCTCGATAAATCCAAATTCGAGTGAAGGTATGAAGCTATCTGATGCCGGCTACGAGTTTGAAGTGCCCTGGAATGATTTGGACACGCAGAAGACAAAATACGTTGGGAAGATTGCGATTTTCGCGTTTCGTTCGGGCAGAGTCGTCGAATTTTTTCCGCCTGGACCAAAGGACAAAGATCTACTAGCTACCCTGGAGGAGGATTTTCGAGACAAGGACGGAAATCTTAGGGCGCTCTTTGGGCCGGAGGCTATGAAGTCTAACTACGCACTTCAAAAGACAATGCTCGAAGTAACGCCTAGCAAAATGAAGCCATGGATGGGTCAGCGAGAGGCCGTTCGTACAAGCATGCTACTGTTGATTAAAGCTGTTTCATCGGTGGGGGGCGAAACGGGGCTGTTCAAGCTGGAGCAGAATGGCTGGCATGGATTCCAATTCGACGATCCGGCTAGGGGGCCGAAAAGGGTCACGCTCGAATTATATGATTCGCAGGATCGACACGCTGAGATCATTTTCTTTTCTTCGCAGAAGAGCCCCGAGTGCGGCTTTACCCAAGCAGACATCAACCGCGTTGTGGTCACGCTCAGACCTTCGGATCGGCCCGCGACGCAGACAGCAATTCCTCGCAAAAATATAATTGCAATTAAATGAAGAGGGAAGGGCAGGCCCTCCCCTGCAAGCATTCGTCCACGGGCACGGAACTACGCGCAAAACCTCGCTGCGCGTTCGTTCAAGCGCGGGCGGCGGAGGACTGCTCGAGGACGCGGCGGTAATAGGCTTCGTAGGCGGGGATGACGTCGTTGGCGCAGAATTTACGCCTGGCGTCGATGCGGGCGCGCTGGCCCATTTCGCGGCCACGGTCGGAACGGGACAGAATTTCGATGGCGTGAGCGGCGGCGGATTTGACGTCGCCGGGTTCGACGAGATAGCCATCGACGCCGTGCTCAACAACTTCGGGAACGCCCCCGACGTTTGTGGCGATGACCGGAACTTCGCAGGCCATGGCTTCGAGAGCGGCGAGGCCGAAAGATTCAAGCTGAGAAGGCATTAGAAAGAGATCGGCGACAGCGAGTTTTTCGTAAACACCGTTTTGTTTCCCTAGAAAAATCACATCTTTTTGGAGGCGTTTTTTGCGGACGAGATATTCCGCGGCGCCGCGATCCGGGCCGTCGCCAATGAGGACGAGTTTGGCGGGCATTTTGGCGCGGACGATGGCAAAAATCTCGACGGTGTCGGTGAGGCGTTTGACGGGACGGAAATTGGAGAGATGCATGAGGATGGGCTCGCCGTTGGGCGCCCACTGCGCGCGTAGCTCGGGCTGCGGGGTGCGGGTGTAGAGATCGCAGTTGACGAAGTTGGGAATGACTTCGATGGGGCGCTTGATGTCGAACTCTTTGAGAGTTTGGTTGAGGAGATATTGGGAGATGGCGGTGACGCCGTCGGACTGCTCGATAGAGAATTTGGTGATGGGGAGATAGCTGCGATTGCTGCCGACGAGAGTGATGTCGGTGCCGTGGAGCGTGGTAATGAAAGGGAGGCGGCGGGGCGCAGCCATGGAACGAGCCAGCATGGCGCTGACGGAGTGCGGGATGGCGTAATGGACGTGGAGGAGATCCAGCGATTCGGCTTCGAAGACTTCGACCATTTTGGTGGCGAGGGCAAGGGTGTAGGGAGGATGGTCGAAGAGAGGGTAGGAGGCGACTTCGACTTCGTGGAAGTGGATGTGCGGGTCGTTGAGATTCATGCGGATGGGGGGAGCATAGGAAATGAAATGGATGTCGTGGCCGCGAGCGGCAAGCTCTTGGCCAAGCTCGGTGGCGACGACGCCAGAGCCGCCGTAGGTGGGATAGCAGGTGATGCCGATTTTCATGAACGAGGTCTCCGCAGGCCTCAGTTGTTTCTCGCGGGCAGATAAGGCAGCATTCTACCGGCAAAGCGCGAGATTGCTGCAGATGCCTGGCGCGGCTTGGCACGGGACCTGCCGGGCCGGAGCGCAAAGGCACTTCATTAGACGCGGGAGGCGACAAAACCGTGACACGACTGGCGGGGAAGGTGGCGCTGATTACGGGAGGTGGGACGGGGATCGGCAGAGCGATCGCGGTGGCCTTTGCGCGAGAAGGGGCGAAGGTAGCGGTGGCGGGGCGGAGAAAGGAAAAGTTGAAAGAGACGGTGCGCGAGATCGAAAGGAGAGGCGGAACGGGGCTGACGATCGTCTGCGACGTGGCGAAGGCGAAGGATGCAGAGAAAGCGGTTAAGGAGACGGTGAAAAAATTCGGACGAATGAACGTGCTGGTGAATAATGCGGGAGTGCTGCACGCGTCGACGATTGAAGGGATTAGCGAGGAGGGGTGGGACCGGTTGATGACGATCAATTTGAAAGGGCCCTTTTTGATGTGCCGCGCGGCCCTGCCGGAATTTCGAAAGGCGGGCAGCGGTGCGATTGTGAATATCGGATCGGTGCTGGGGCTGGTGGCGATGAGGGACCGAGCGGCGTATTGCGCTTCGAAAGGCGGAGTGACGCTGCTGACGAAGGCGATGGCGCTGGATCATGCACACGAAAACGTGCGTTCGAATTGCATTTGCCCGTCGATAGTGGAGACGGAACTGGTGCAGGGATTATTTGCGGCATCGGAAGAGGGAAGAGCTTTGCGGAAGGCGAGGATTGGGCAGATACCGCTGGGAAGAATGGGGCGGCCGGAAGATGTGGCGGAGATGGCCGTGTTTTTGGCGTCGGATGAATCGAGCTGGCTGACAGGAGCGGCGATTCCGCTGGATGGCGGGCTTTCGGCGTACTGAGAGGAGCAGCGCAAGCACATGGCTTCGGAACTGTTCGACGACATGAAGAAATATGAAGAGGCTGTGAGGCGGCGCACGAGCGAAAGCGGCACGACGGGGCGGTTGGGGCTGACGCTGGAGAGCCTGGAAAAAGGGCGCGTGATTTTCAGCATGAGGGTGAAGCCAAGGCACAAGCAAATTCATGGAGTGGTGCATGGAGGCGTGCTGGCGACGGTGGCAGACACGGTGGCAGCGATTGCGGCGTACACCACGGTGCCGAAGGGAGCAGAGATCGCGACCATCGAAATGAAAATCAATTTTCTGGAGCCGGTGCCCGGTGGGCGAATCAAGGCAGAGGGACGCGTTCTGCGGACGGGACGCAATTTTGTTGTGACGGAATGCGAAATTTATTTGGAAAACGGTTCACTCGCCGCGAAGGCGCTGCTCACGTTTGGAGCGGCGCGAGGACACTCGATTAGCACAAGGTGATGTAAATAGGAAGCGGCCTGGAAACCAGGCGGGTCCTAATTTCGAGCTGCCTATTCTGGCTTCAGCGATTACAGGGAAACTCTCAGCAAATACGTGCCGTACCTTGTGCCTAAGGGATGTTGCTGCTTTCATTGCGCAAGTCGGAAAAGCGGGATCTGAGCTCGCGCACTGCAAAGCAGGACAATACCGAAAACTATTCTTCGCCACCGACAGAGGCTTCTTCGCCATCCTTGTGGACGTACTTGATGACGCGCTTGAAAATGAGCAAATTGGGGCTGCCGTGGCGGGTGAGCTTGATGCAATCCCGATCGTACCACTCGACCGTGCCGTGGAGCAGTTCGCCAGTGTCGAGAGCCACGACCATGGGCGTGTGGCTTTGCATTTGCTTGACCCAATAGAAGTTCTCGGCGTGGGTGGTTTCCGGCGGCGCGGGCTTTTTGCTTGGCACGGGCCCATTGCCGTTGTGAGGGATTCTTTGAGGGCCCTGTTCCTTGATATCGGGGAAACCCGGGCGAAACATTCTGCGGTTGACCATGACTTCTCCTTGCGGCTAACGGTGGGGTGGATTCAATTGGTGAGATGCACGCTTGAGCCGCCGGGTTACAGTTGATTTGAAAATTTTTGCTTGCGAGATGAAAGTGACGAAATGCGGTCGCTCGTCAAGATTTCGGGGCGAGAGAAGCAGCGAGTGCGTCAAGGCCGAGCTGGCGATTCAAATTGCGGCGGGCGCCTGCGTGAAGCTCGTCGAAACCGGCGATGGCGCGCATGACCCAGCGCGAATCGATGGATTTGGCAAGAGCATCGAGTTCTCTTGCCAATGGCACGTTACGAAGCGAAGGCTGCTTCACGCCGGATGTAATCTCGAGGAGATCGGTGAGGAGGCCGTAAAAGACGGCGATCTGGTCCTCGAAAGGAGAGTCGCGATCTTTGGCGAGGGCTGAGGTGTCCGCGAAAAGTTGGGCGAAACCCTGGCCGCGAGCGGCGCGTTCGAGGATGCGCAGGGCGTTGCGGCGGCGCTCAGCTGTTTTTTCGACGTTCATTTCCAGGGCGAGGCCGGGACTGCCTTCGGCAAGCTGCGCGGCCAGCTTTAGTTCGGCAGGCTTGCGGCCGGTTTTTTCTTTGAGAATGTTTTCGACTTCAGGATGCGAAAGCGGCGCGAAATGAAACTGCATACAGCGGGAAACAATGGTGGGAAGCAGGGAGTAAGGCGATGGCGCCGTCAGGATGAGAGTGGCCGAGCCGGGTGGCTCTTCGAGGATTTTCAGGAAGACGTTGGCAACGTCCCAGCGCATGGTTTCCGCGCCGTCCAAAATAAAAACGCGGCGGCGACCCATGGGCTGAAAATAGGCGGCGCGCTGAACGGCGCGGAGCTGGCCGATACGAAGCATGGGCCTGGCTACGGGACTTTTTAGACGGACGGGGTCGGGCACGAGCGCCCAGACGTCCGGATGTGATTGCAGGATGAGAGGAACTCGTTCGACGGTGGCGGCATCGGCGCTTTCACCGCGTTCGGCGAGGCCCTGCTCGATGAGTTTTTCTGGATCGGCGAGCAGAGTGATGCGCTTGCAGGTTTCACATGCCCCGCAAAAATCGTCTTTCAAACGCTCGCAATTGGCGGCTTGGGCGAACATGCGGGCGAGCGTGAACTTGCCAACGCCGCGGGGACCGCTGAAGAGGAGCGCGTGGGGAACGCGGTCGCTGCGCAGTCCTCCGCGAAGTGCGGCGACGATGCGTTGATTGCCTAGAAATTCGGAGAAGCCCACAGGTCAGAGGCCCTCCCTTGCGGCGGCTTGCACCAGAACCTGCAGGACTGCCGCGAGAATTTCCATGCTGATTTCTTTTTGAGGGCGCATGGCGCTGCGGGATTCGTCAAAACAAGGAATGGTGGCCCAGTTGGCGCGGCGCGAAAGTTGATCGTACATGGCGGCAGCCTCCTCGAGATGGCGGAGACTGGCCTCCTGCAAATCCTGCTTCACAGATGTGTAGCTGCGGGCGGACTTGCGGGCGATGAGATCCTGGGCTTGACGTGGGGGAACGCTGAGATAAAGAACGAGGGTTTCGCGCGGTAGCCGGTAAATGTTGTATTCGAGATGCTCGATCCAGGCTGTGAAAGAAGAGCGATCTTCGGGTGGGACGCGAGCCGTTTGATGCGCAAGATTGGAAGCGATATAGCGATCGGCGAGCACGATTTTGCCTTGGTTCAGCGCGCCTTCGAGATGGGGTTTGGCTTCGAAGCGATCGCCGGCGTAGAGCAGCGCGCTGAAATGGGGATCGACTGTTTCGAGAGGGCCGAAATCGCCGTTCAGGAATTGGCCGACCATTTTGCCGAACCAGGAATCGTATTGGGGAAAGCCGGTGGAATAAACGGCGTGGCCACCAGCGACAAGAGCCCTTTCGAGAAGGGCGACCTGGGTGCGCTTGCCGCTGCCGTCAATGCCTTCGATGGCGATGAGTTTTCCTGGCGGGTACATGTATGAAGGCCAGTCTAACCGCAGAGCTTCGGCGCTGCAACGCCGCGCATGCTAGGATTTGAAATTGAACATGGCGACGACATCGATTCGGGAGAGTCTGCAAAGGGTGCAAGAGCGGATAGCTGCGGCGGCAGAGCGAGCCGGACGCCGGCCCGAAAAGGTTACGTTGATCGGAGTATCGAAGACGCATCCAGCGGAGGCGATCCGCGAGGCTCACGAGGCAGGACTGCGGCATTTTGGAGAGAATCGCGTGCAGGAGTGGGAAGCGAAGCACATCGAGTTGGCGGATTTGAACGCGCGATGGCACTTAATCGGACACTTACAGAACAACAAGGCTGCGCGGGCTGCGAGGGTGTTTCACAGTGTGGATTCCGTGGATGATTTTGCGCTGGCGCAGCGGCTGGACAGGGCACGTGCGGAGTTGGGTCCGACAGAGAAACTGCGCGTGCTGATTGAAGTGCATATCGGGAAGGAAGAGACGAAAAGCGGCGCGGAGATAGAGGAGTTGCCGGAGCTGGCGGAAAGAATTGAAGAATTGCCGAAGCTGGAGCTTGCAGGACTGATGTGCATTCCGCCTTTTGCAGAAAATCCGAAAGAGGCGAGGCCGCATTTTAAGCGGCTGCGAGAATTGCGCGACAATTTGGCGAAACAAATGGGACGCGAGCTGCCGGTACTCTCGATGGGGATGTCGCATGATTTTGAAGTTGCGATCGAAGAGGGAGCGACGGAAGTACGAGTGGGCACGGCGTTGTTCGGAACACGAGTCGCGAAGTAGGAAATTGCGGGGAGCGTAATGCTGGATGCCCAAGACAGGGAAGGCGGAGTAACGTTTGAAGTGCGAGTGCAGCCAAGGGCAAGTAAAAACGAGGTGGCGGGCGAGATCGGCGGGGCGTTGAAGATCCGGGTGCAGGCGCCGGCCGTGGAAAACCGGGCGAACGAGGCGCTGGTGGAATTTCTGGCGGAACTTTTGAAAACGCCGAAGTCGGCTGTTAGAATTCTTGGCGGTGAACGAAGCCGCACAAAGCGAATTGAGATCCGCGGCGTTACCAAGCAGCAAATCCTGGGACTCCTGGCGCACGAAGCCTGAACCATCGCATTTCTGAAACTCGGCGAAAAGCGAGGACGTGTTCTGATCATGAGCTTTGACATCAAGGGAATACAGAACGATTTGCGCGCCGCGAAGCTGGATGGCTGGCTGTTCTACGATTTTCGAGGGCGCGACCCAATTGCGCAGGGGATCTTGAAGCTGCCGCCGGGGATGCGCACGCGGCGGTGGTATTACTTCGTTCCGGCCAAAGGAACGCCGCGCAAACTGGTACACAAGATTGAAGCGGGGTCGCTGGCGGCTTTGCCGGGCGAGACGCTGTACTACGCTGGACAATCGGAACTGAAAAAAAATCTCGGAAAACTTGTCGGGCGCGGGAAGAAGATCGCGATGCAGTATTCGCCGAAGAATGCGATCCCGTATGTGGCGATGGTGGACGCGGGGACAATCGAACTGGTAAGAAGCATCGGAGCGAAGGTCGTTAGTTCGGCGGACCTGGTGCAGAAGTATGAAGCTTGCTGGAGCGAGGCGCAGTTGGAATCGCATCTGGCGGCGGGCAAGGTGATTGACCGGGTGGTGCGTGAGGCGTTTGAGCTCGCAGCAAGAAATGTGCGAGAGAAAAAAGCATTTACTGAATACGATTTGCAACAATGGATAAGAGGGGAATTCGAGGCAGCGGGCATCGTCGCGGATCAGGGACCGGACATCGCCGTCGGGCCGCACGCGAGCGATCCGCATTACGGCCCGACTCCAGAGACGGCGTCGACGATTCGCGAAGGGGATTTGCTGCTGCTGGATGTGTGGGGAAAGACGAAGGCTGCGGGAAGCGTCTACTACGACATCACCTGGGTCGGTTATCTGGGAGCGAAAGTTCCCGAGAAGATGGCGAAGATTTTTGGGATTGTGCGGGAGGCGCGGGACAAAGCCATTGAGCTGATTCAAACGAGCGTGGCGAAAGGCAAGCCGCTTGAGGGATGGCAGGTGGACAAGGCCGCGCGAACGGTGATCGATAAAGCGGGTTACGGCAAATATTTTTTTCATCGAACCGGGCATAACATTGGGCAAACCGTGCATGGCAACGGCGTAAATATGGACGGACTGGAGACGCATGACGTGCGGCACTTGATTCCAAAGACTTGTAATTCGATTGAACCGGGGATTTATCTGCCGGAATTTGGGATTCGCAGCGAAGTGAACATGTACATTGACGAGAAGGAAGCGCGGGTGACGGGAGCTGTGCAGGAAGAGATCCTTGCGTTGCTTTCCTAGCTGGAACCGGATGCACGAGAAAAGGCGCGGCAAAACGAATGGCTGATGAATTTCCAGCAGGTGACGCAACTACGAGCGGGACGACACCGGCAACAGCTTCAACATTGGCGCCGTCAGCGGCAGTGGTGGAGACTGAACATCAGCCGCAGAAGAGGGAAGCGGCGGCGCTCGGGATCGGGCTGGCGGGATGGCTCGTCCCGGGACTGGGTCATGCGCTGCAAAAAATGTGGGGCCGTGCGATTGTCTGTTTTTTGACTGTCGGAGCGCTGGTTTTTCTGGCAGTGGGAATGCGCGGCAACGTATTCAGCTCCGAGGGAAGAGACGCGTTTGGAATGCTGGGTTATGCCGCCGATCTGGGGACCGGATCTTTCTATCTAGTAGCAAAGGCGATGGAAACGGACGGTTCTGATATCGCGCATGCGGAAGGCGATTATGGAACGCGATTTCTTGCGGCGGCGGGAGTGCTGAACCTGCTTGCGGCGCTGCACGCGTACGAAGCGTACCGCGGGCGGAAGGCGTGAAGACGGTGATCGAGTTTCGCCTGACGCATTTTCAGTCGATGACGCTCTTTGCGCTGATTATTTCGATTGCGTTTGGATTTTTGAGCCGGCGACGGGCGAGCGAGCGCGTGAAATACATCATCTGGTCGTTGTTTTTGTTCCTGCTGATTGGCGTGGGGATCGGGTGGGCGATGTATCCCTTCTCGCATTAGAGAACGCATTGTCTGCTGTTTAATTGACAGAAATTTTGAGCGGATGATATGGTCATAAAGTAGGCCGAGGTAGCTCAGTGGTAGAGCAGCCGATTCGTAATCGGCAGGTCGCGAGTTCAACTCTCGCCCTCGGCTCCAAATTCTCTGCAAATCCTTTCAATTCAATTATTTGACTCTCCTAGTCTCTGTAGGCACCGAATTCTGTTGAACATCGCAGAACAAAAGAGAAATTATGGCCGAATTGAACCTATCCGTCCTGAAGGACAGATCAGGATCTCTCGTAATCGACACATTATACGAGTCTTAAAAATTGGCCCTGTACCTCTCTTTCATTGAATTCAGGCCTTCGGGCTTCCTATAATTTACTTCCCAACCCACCATTTCGCTTGTCCGGAACGCAAAGCTGTTGACAGCCAGAGCCGCCGCGGTGCTTACAAAGGAGGCGGGGGGGCCGGCGCCACCTCGAATCAGGGTTATGAAAACAATCTTGAAGGTATCGTTGCTGTTGATATGGTTCGCGCCGTCGGGATACGGCCAGGGTCCGAATACCGCTGGAACCGCGCCGGCGATGGAAGGTGGTATGGGTTTTTCGTACATGCAGGCGACCGTACCTTCGGAAGGCCAAGTTGGGATCAATGGCTTGCAGGCCGTGATGAGTTCCGACCTGCAACGGCACATTGGGGTGAAGTTGGACGTTGGCTACTCTCGTTCGTTCGATGCGTTCAGCACCGGCCACGCCGCCGACCTACTGACCTACATGGGGGGACCGGTGTTCTACCCGGTGCGCACGCCGAAAATGAACGTGTACGCGGAACTCCTGCTCGGGGGTGCGCGGCAGACCGGAGTCAACTTCGAGAACAACGGGCAGATGGTGCTAGGTTATGCAAATGAGTTTGCTTGGGCAGGTGGGGGCGGGTTTCAATACCGGGTTAATTCCACTTTTTCGTTGCGCGTAGGCTCCGATTACTTGCGGACGGCCTTCTTTAATTCCAACGTTACGGTGCAGCGCCAGAGCAATATCCGGTCGGCCGTTTGGCTGATTTACACATTTGGAGAACGCAGAAGGCGGGCCGGAGGCTTCTGAAACCGCCGTTCCGTGCAAATGGCTCCCCGGATAATAATTCCAGTACCGGCCTTATCGCAGCCCACATCGACGAACTGTGAGATACCGGGGGGGGAAATGTGCCTGGAATAGTGGTCAGCGAATCCATCTCACTAGAAACAGTTGAAAGAACCCTTTCGCCTTCTCACGGCTAGCCGACAAGCCTGACAGCTTAAGCGTTTCCGACCAATTGAGAGTGTTCAAGCGCGTTCCGATGGCGGAGTATGTTGGTGGCGTCTGCTGTAAACGCAAACGCTTTGGTTTAGCCTTGGAAGTGGGTACCTGCCAAGCTCAGGATCTAGCTAGCCCATGAATCCCAAGTCGCTGGTCGGAAAATTCGCCAGGTTCGGGAAGATGGCCGGCAGGTTTGCCGCGCTGACTCCAAACCACGTGGCCAATGTCGCCGCATACTGATCCAGGGCGGTAGTCGGGATCCATCGGCCATTCTGGTCGGCATCATCCGGCCCGCCCAGCACCAAGGTCGGAAACGTCCCATAAATCGCGTTACCCTTGACTGCACCGCCCAGAATTAGCTGGTGACTGCCCCAGGCGTGGTCCGAGCCGCCGCTCGAGCCAGGTTCCAAGGTTCGGCTGAATTCTGAGAGCGTAAACGTCGTGACGTCATTCGTCACGCCGAGTTCCTGGGTGGCTTGGTAAAACGCCGCCATACTCTGGTTCACATAGGTCAGCAACTGGACCTGCTGAGGCAATTGGTCGGCGTGCGTGTCAAATCCGCCGTAAGAGCAGAAGAAGATCTGGCGCTGCACGCCAAGAGCGCTCCTCGCGGCAATCACTTGGGCGACCTGCTGCAACTGTTGTCCCAGGTAATTCGCCGGAAACTTCGTCTGCAGGGGTTGAATGCTCTTCAATGCGTCGGAAAGCACTTGAGCGAACTTCACGGCCTGGCCGGTCACTGCATTTGCTGCCTGCACCATCGACAACCCGCTATCAAATGTCAGCAATTGCTGCGTAGCGGCATACCGTGCTTGCGATGCGGCGGAGGGATCAAATCCCTGCAGACCTGGCGGCTGACCCGGGTTCATTGCGAAAGGCCGGGAGGTCAGACCTGTGCAGAAGACCGGATTCCCAGAAATGGAGAGGATCGGGGGAAACTGCGCGCCGGCATTTAAGGTCTGCACGTTGTCCGCGATTTTGCCGGCCCATCCCGAAACTGGAGTTCCAGCGAGTTGCGCGCTCTGCCACTGGTCCTGCTGGTCGGAGTGAGAGAAAAGATTTTCCGGCAAGTTCTTGTAGGCCCGGTAGGTTGCTTGCGTTGTAGGCTGGACCAGCGTTCCCACGTTGGCAAGGATTGCCAGCGTCTTGTCATTGTTGAAGTAGCCCTGCATCTCCGGCATGTTTGGATGGATGCCATAGGTTGATTGGCCGCCCATTTGCAGCGCGAGCAACTGACTTTGTGGCAGCGCCAAGACACTGCGGGATTGCAAATATTGTGCGTAGCGCGTATCCGTGGGAACGATCATGTTATTGCTGTCATTTCCGCCAAACATGAAGATGCAGACCAGGGCTTTGTAATCCGTTGCGCCTTGAGCGAGAGCGCTCACGAGGCCGAGCTTGCTAAGGCCGCCCACCAAACTGGCGCCTGCCGCCGAGCAGCACGCCAGCCGCAACATGTCTCTCCGAGTGTGTCGGGTCATTTCCGGCTCCTATCCTCTTAGTGCTGCACCTGATACATAGACGATGAAAGGTAAAGGTACGCCGCGGCCTTCGCCTGGGCTGTCGTGTTCGAGGGATCGGCTGAAGCGACGGCAGTAAGGATGATTTGTTTCATTTGGTCCGGCGTCGAGCTGTGCAGAAACAGAGTGTCGAGCCACGCGACCATCTGGTCCGGAGTGCCGGCATTGATCAGCGGACTGAAATCCAGTTTCGTATTCGCCCCCATCGCGCCGTAGACGGCATCGTTAATGAAGTTCACGCGCTGCAGGCTCGTGTTCGTATCGAAGATGGCAAACTCCGGTCCATTCAGCGTGGTGCCCGCGATCGGATTGACCGGCGGGAAGAAGTTGAAAACCGTGGCCGGATAAAAAACGTCTTGCGACATGCTGTCGCCCGACTGCGGCAATCCTCCGGCGTCGGTTCTGGCGTGAAATGCCCGCGCGACGCTGGCGATTAGTACCACCGGTTCGCGAAGTTTGCCATCCGACGGCGAAGCTGTCGTAGAGTCATCGCCCCGCCGCGCTTCTTGATCCAAGAGGATCGCGGCAATCATGGCCTGCATGTCGCCGCGTTTGCCGGAGCCGTAGCTATTGAATCTTCCAGAGTTGAACGCGGTGGCTACGCGCTGCACGTATGCCGGGCTGGGATTGCTGGTGACCAGGTGCTCGATCATCTGCGTGGCAACGAAAGGGCCAACGTTCGGATTATTAAAAATGATCCCGAGGGCTGAAGCCAAATCCGCCTCCGCGCTTTGACCCGCCGGAATCGTCTGGCCAAGAAGCGTTTTCGCTCCCATGTCGTGTAGTCCCTCAACTGGCACCATTGGGCCGCCGTAGTATTCAGGGTTGTGATTCTGAGCCGGTTTCCCCGGCGTCGGCGGAAAAGTCCATCCCGTAAAAGCACGGCCAAGAGCCATCACGTCAGCTTGCGTGTAAGACGGGATAGGATTCCCGCTGCTATCCAGAACCGGCGTACCGTCCGGATTCAACTGACTTAAGCCCAGGCAGAATAACTGCATAATTTCGCGGGCGTAGTTTTCGTTGGCGTGTTCTCCCGATGGCGGCGCGTCATTGTTGACCATGTTCAAGAAGTTGCCCATCGCTGGAGTCAAAGTCACATCCGTCATCACGTCCAGGTAATTTCCAAGGGCGTCTTTATCGAGCGTGCGCAGGTAGTTGGTGTACCCGAGGGGATCAGTAATGGTGTTTGCACTCACGACCCAAAGTTCATTGAGTGCAAATGCGCTTCGCAGCCGCAATTGGTCTCCCCCGGCAATCGCATTCAGGAAAAACGACTGCTGCACGTTGTTGACGCCATCATTGGGCCGTGGGTCCGGATAGGGCGTGACCGTTGCGGCGAACTGATTTTGCAAGTAGTTATCGAAACCCGTCTCGGCAACCTGATTCAGATTCTCCATGTCCGGGCCGAAGGAAGACTGCTCGAGAAAACGTACCGCCGCGGCGGAATTCACCGGCGAACCGCTCGTGGTCACTGTGACATTCAGCCCGTTCGAAGTCCCGCCGCCAGGCGCGGGATTGGTGACCTTGACGGTGACGGCGCCCAATTGCGTGTTCGAGGCATTACCGACCGCGGTGATCATCGTCGAGGTAACGTAGGTCACCTGCGTGGCCTGTCCGCCGAACGTTACGCTGGACGTGCTTACAAACCCAGTCCCGTAGAGAGTGATTTGGAACGCGCCAACTCCCAAAGTCCCAGGAGTGATCGAAGTCAATTTTGGCACAGGGTTCGTCAGGGTTACGACGGCGCTATCCGATTTTGCCGGATTCGCCTCGCTGGTTGCAGTGACGGTGACGCTTCCAAGTCCTACGATATTGTCCGGGGCGGTGTAATCGCCATTGCCGTCGACGATACCCAGCGCGGTGCTTCCAGAATTGACGCCGTTCACGGACCACGTAACGCCCAGATTGGCAGTGCCCGTCACGGTGGCTTGGAACTGCTGTACGTTTCCGGCTCCAAGCGTGGCAGTTTTCGGCGCGATCGTTACCGTGATATTGGAATTCGGCCCAACCACTTGCACGTTAAAAGGTGCGGAAGTTGCACCGCCGGGATCGGGATTTACAACGGTCACGGGAACCGTGCCAACTTGTGCCAAAGCCGGTGTGCCAACGGCGAGCAATTGCGTCGGAGCGATGAACGTGGTGGACAGCATCATGCTGCCGAGATTCACGATGGATCCCGCGGTAAAGCCCGTGCCATTCACCGTCATTTCAAATTGTTGATCTGCGGTGAAGATGTTTGGAGTCACACTGGCGATCACCGGTATCGGGTTCTCGAGCGTGATCGTCGCGTTCGCGGACTTCGTAGGATCCTCGACGCTGGTTGCAGTGACGGTGACGTTGTTCGGGGTCGGCAAAGTGAGAGGCGCCGTGTAAATTCCAGTGGCGCTGATGGCACCAACCGTCGAGTTGCCGCCAGCCACGCCGTTAACCGTCCAAGTGGCGCTTGTGTCCAAAGCGCCGGTCACTGTTGCCACGAAGGTTTGCTGATCGCCGCAGCGCACCGTTGCAGTTGACGGGGTCAGCGCCACAGCGACACCACCCGCCACTATGATATTCACGCCCGCGGAAACGCTCGGCCCCGGGGCGGGATTCTGAACGGTGATCACCTGGGTTCCCGCTTGCGCGGCGGTCGCAGTGCCTGTCGCTGTCAGTTGGGTCGAGGAGACATACGCTGTGGAGAGCGCGGTGGTTCCCATGTAAGCGGTTGCGCCCTGCGCGAAGTGCAGTCCATTGAGGGTGATCGTGAAAGGGGCTTGTGGGAGGCTGAGAGGCGTTACGCTGGTCAACTGGGGCACGGGATTATTCAGCGTGGTAGGGGCGGCGCCAAGCTTTCTAGTATCAGATACTTCAACGGCACTGATGGTTATTGAATTGGGAGCAGGGGGAAATTCGGGCGCGGCGTACATGCCATTTGCATCAATGGTTCCCAGCATCGCGTTTCCGCCCGCGACATCATTCACCGACCAGTTCACCGCCGGCCTCGAGCCATCGCCTGTCTTCGCTGCGAACTGTTGTTGGGTTGCGCCGGTGACGGCGGCGCCCGACGGCGTTACAGTCAGCGCGGTCACTCCCGGTCCGCCAGCCCCTGATCCCGGCAGTATTGCCTCTGCGCAGCCCCCGAGCAGCACCGCCAGCGCGGTCAGTATCACGAGTAGGGAACGCTTCACGGTGCCTCCCCCTGCCTTTTTCGCTCGCTGGGCGCAGACACTCACGTCCACCCGATTTATCGCGCCCGGAGTGTCGTATCTGCGGCAGGACTGGTCTTGGAAGAGTACGGGGGTTAATGGATTTGCACTACTGACCCTGCGGCCAGATTCAGAACAACTGTTCTGATGTCCTGTACGCCCAAACTTGGGTCGGATTTCATGCTGACCGCCACGGGCATTCGGCACAGGGACCGAAAAGTCTCAGTGGAACCGAGCAGGCCGCGGTTTCTTGAGTTGTCTTGGTGTATCTCAACGAACTCACTGTGTTTTTTCCACGTCAATCTTTACAGTGGCCCTGAATCGTCTGCACCTGCCGAAGCGGTGGACATTCCGCCAATGCTGGCGAGGAGTTTCGACGTCGATAGTGGCGGAGATGGGCATCCAGTAGGCCTCTTCGGGATCGTGGAATTGGATCAGAGCGTAGTGAATTTCGCTGCGCATCTCTTTCAGGCCGAGATCGCTCATGCTGGAGTCCACGGAAGCGATGACTTTAGCCACCGCGCCAGTTTTAGAGTCAATCCACAACGTGCCGGAGAGGGGAACAGGGTAGCTCCGCCCGCGCAACTGCATTGCTGCGGGAGACGAAGCTCCGGGGACGGCTTTGAAGCGAATCCTGGCCAGAGTTAGTCCATCTTCGGTTTCCTCGCCATCAGGCTCGAACGTGTAGCTGTTCTCGTAATCCGAGTGGACAATGAGCAGCATGCTGGTGAAGCCCTTGGTGATGAGCAGTGTGCGCGTGGGGTCGCGGAAGGAGGCCTTGAGGGGCTCTCGCGATTCCACTAACTTGAAAGTGCTGTCGTCTTTAGTGACTTGGAGTTGATACTCGTATTCCGAATTTTCCCTGTAGAAGGGCTTGTTGTTATTTCCAAGGATTGCTTGTGTCACGGATTCGGCGCAGACCATGTTGGCCTCAGCGGCGAAGTAATTGGCCACGTTGCGCCGCGCCAGCAATAGCGCCGGGGGTAGCGCGGGAGCCGCGCCGGGCACTGCATTCGCCACAGACGACGCAGAATTAGACGCAACGGGAACGGGCTGAGATGGCGGTGGCGCGGACGGAGTTTGCGCGCGCAGGAGGGCAGCGCCCAATAAACAATACAGCGCGATGGCCGCCAACGCACGAGAAGCGAGAGCTCCACAGCCGTGCACATAAATTCCACAATGGAGGGCGTATCTCATCGTCTACGGTGACCTCCGAAGCGGTAGCCCATCACCGTGGACCATTGCCTATAACTGAGTGCCGAGCCCTGGTACCAGCCCAGAGTGCCCTCCATGAATAAGCGCGCTCCGACGTTCCAGTCCGCAATGCCGTTTACGAAATTCGAGTTCGTGTTGCTGGTGAGACTCGATTGGAAGACCTGGTGGCCACCGAGAATCTGGATGCGCAAGTTGTCACGAAGATTTTCGGAGAGCGAGAAGGATTCGTATTCGCCGCCCCCGAACTGACTGTTGAACTTCGAATAATGGAGATCTGCGGTCAGGCCGGTGTGCCATAGCCGGCTAAACGTAATGCCGTAGGCCTGGTTGAGCGAGTCTTTCGTATCCGTGCTCACCTTGCTGCGGCCGAGGCTCGAATACAACGAAATATGCTTCGGCATTTGAATGCGCACGTCTCCGCTGAAGCCTTGGAACAAATACTGATCGAGCAGGCCAGTGCTAATCAGGCGCGGGTCAAAAGTCGGCAAGTTGCGGAAATAGTTATGGTTCACGCCGAAGCTCAGCCAACCCAACGGCTGAACATGGAGTGACGTGTAGCTCTGGGAAAAGCCGGTCGGATTGCTGCCGCCATTCGGCAAAGGCGAGGTGCGCGCAGCATCAACCTGGGCGGAGTTGTAGAAGGTAAGCCAGCGCCGCCACGAGAAGTTATTCTCGAAGAACGCGAATTGTCGGGCCACGCGCCAGTCTTGGGTGGTTAAGGCGACGCCGGCAGTGCTGAAGAAGCGTGTCGTATCAAATGAGCCGGTCTCGAAGTTCACGAACGTTCCGGCAATATGTTGGTTGGGCGCGTAACTCCAGGAAGTGGGATCGGGCGTGGAGCCTGCAAAGGCACCAGAGGTGAAGCGGCGAGAAATCTTTCGGCCGAAGTATCCGCCGTCGATCGTACTGAGGCTCGGCGCCCATGGGAGGTATAACCGGCCCACCCCCATGACGTTGTTGGAATAGGGGCTCTGATAGGTGAAACCCAGATGGTAGGTTCGATCGATCAGATCCGTCAGAGTGAGGTTGGCGTTGGCGGCGGAGGAACTGCTGCTCGTGAACTCTCCGCGCCAATAGCCGGTAAAGTTCCAGTAACTTCCGGCGATATTCCGAGCGTCCGTATCGATGACTGCACCCACCTGTTTGGTGTTGAGGCCGCCATCCTCGCTGGTGCCGCCGTACTCGACCCCGAAGCGGCCGCGGATGTTGCTCCAGGCCGAGTCTTGCGTCTCCTGCTTTTCCACGGTTTCGCGCATTTCCTTGTCCAGCGGATCGCCATCGGTGAATGAAAATACAATCAAATACTTCTTCGCCTCTACAGCTGACTCCGTTTTCAAACGTGCCTCGATGCTATCTGGCGTTAGAAAGGCCAACTGGCCAGGGCTTAATTCGCCCTTGGCTTGCAATACCTGGCAAGCAGCGGAAGAATCCGCAGTCGCGATGATTTGCACTTCCGCGACGTGCGCGTCGCCACGAAAACGCACGCCTTCTGATGCCGTGCCATCGGCCGGTGCTGCAACCACGGAGAGCGTCATCCCTTCCCGGAGATCAGCGTTTTGCCCAGCGTCAATGTAGATCATGCCTTCGGCAACATAAGACACGTGAAAGACGCTAGGCTTGCCAGCCGGCGGATCGACTTGCGCCGATGCGCTTTTCGCGGCAAGGCAAAGTTGCAAGGAGGCCGACACCGCAACCAGTGCCACGGAAACTACCGCTCTATTCACGTTACGTACCGCCGTTCTTATGGCAGTTGTAACAGGTAGTGGGCCCGTAGACGTATCCGCCGACGCCGTTATGAGTTTGGTCCGTCTGCATTTTCTGGTGCGCGCTCTGTGTATGGCAATTGACGCACGAAAAAGTTGAGTAGTCCGTGGATACAAGGTGGCAGTCGCTACACACCGACGCATGGTGCGGAATCGGGAAATAAGTGTGATCAAACGTGGCGCCAAGCCACGAAGTAGTGGTGTGGCAAGTGTCGCACGTGGTCGGATATCCCGCGGCAATGTGATTGGGCACACCGCCGCCGAGCGTGGTCGTGCTTTGCCAGGCCGCGGAATGGCAGCCGTAGCAGTCGGTGTTCGCCGAGGTTAGCGCGTAGTTGCTGTTGAGGTGGCAGGAAGAACATGGCGTCGTCACGTGCGCGCCGGCGAGCGCCCAACCCGTGGTGCTGTGAGCGAACTTTCCATCCGACCATTGCGTGATCGGGTGGCACATAGCGCAGGCTGCGCCCGTCTGCGGGAAGCCGGCTTTGATGTGGTCGGGCACGTTGCCGCCGTACGTCGGCGTGCTGTTCCAAGCGTCGAGGTGGCAGCCGATGCAGTCCGTCGAGGTCAGAGAATAATTGTTGTTGATATGGCAAGACGCGCAAGGCAGATTGGCGTGACCGCCAGCGAGCGGAAAGCCAGCGGCAGCGTGGTCAAAATTCGCACCCGACCAAGAATCCACAGAGTGGCAGGTCTCGCAGGTCGTTGGAAATCCGGAGGCCGCGTGATTCGGATTCGTCGCGGACTGATAATCCTTTTGATGGCAGGAAATGCAGAGCGTCGAGAGTCCCTGATACTGTCCGACGGCTGCGCTTTTATGACACTCCTCGCACGGAACCGACGCATGGGCTCCGAATAAGGGGAAGCGGTTCTGATGATCCCTGAGCTGCTTCGTTAAGACCTTCCAGCCGGACACGATGTGGCAGCTGGCGCAGTCAGAGCCCATTTTGCGTTGGTGCACGTCCGAATGGCAGTCCTGACAATTCTCACCAACGTCGGTGAACACCGGGTTCGCATGACAGGAGGTGCATTTCACCTTTTCGTGCATGCCGCGAAGCGGGTACTTTGTCGTATTGTGGTCGAACTCCGGAACCTCACGGATGGGGCGCCACGCTGCGACGTTGTGGCAGTTTTCGCATGGAATCTTCAGCGAGGCACCGTGCGGGCTCTTGGTTGTTTTCCGCTGAGTGTCGCCGGGCGAAGGGGTAGCGGCGCAAACAAGCAGCGCAAAGAAAAGGCCAAGCGAACACAATACCAGGACGAAAAAGGAATGGCTCCGCACGGCACCCCTTCGTGGGCGGTAGTCTCTCAACGAACTACAATCAGTTTCGCTTCCCCTCTCGCAGCGAACAACTGTCCTGGTGTACAGTTCCTGGCCATTTCCCCAGCTTGGCCGCGCGTTTGCGCACAGCTGTACGGGCTTCTTTCTCAATTTGAAAAGCTCGTTTCGAGGCCCGTAGCACAACAGACCAAACGAGCCAACCACATCACATGCACTATTTGAACTAGAGAGATTCCATAAATAATGTAGCTTGACAAAAGGGAAGATGTGAAGCAGAGTGTGTTCATGCGAGCCTTACCTGTTCCGATGCGCAAGCGCATTCTGCAACTTTACGAGCGAGGCAAGAGCACGCGCGAAATTGCCCAATTTTTTGGTTTTTGCGTGGCCGCAGTACGCCGCGTGCGTCAGCAGTTTCAGCAGCGCGGCACGCTGCAGCCGCGGACTCATCGCAGTGGGCGCCGCACATTGCTTACCGAGGAGCGTAAACAGCGGCTGCAAGAATTGCTGTCCGCGCAGCCCGACGCCACGTTGGCTGAATTAGGCGCA
>DATJXZ010000007.1:0-2125 GCA_035499815.1 Candidatus Solibacter sp.
CGACATCGACCCCGACCGGCTGGCCGAGCGCGCCAGCCGCAAAGCCGCCGATTCGCGCGAGCCGCGCGAGCTCGAGCCCGGCCACTACACCACAATCCTGGAGCCTTCGGCCGTTCTCGATCTGGTCGGTTTTCTTTTTTATGATTTTGCGGGAACCGCGGTGCTGGACAAGCGCTCCTGCTTCAACGACCGCATGGGCAAGAAAGTTTTCGGCGAAAACATCACGCTGTGGGACGACGTCTACCACCCGTTCCAGCTGGGCTCGCCCTACGATGGCGAGGGCGTGCCAAGACAGAAAGTGCTTCTGGTGGAGCGCGGAGTGCCGAAGAATCTGGTGTATTCACGCGCCACCGCGAAAAAAATGAAAACGAAGCCTACCGGCCACGGCTTCGGCCTCCCGAACGAGTACGGCGAAGCGCCGATGAACCTGGTTTTTTCGGGCGGCGACAAGTCCCTGGATGAAATGATTCGTTCCACGGAGCGCGGCATTCTGGTCACGCGCCTCTGGTACATTCGCGAAGTGGATCCCTACGAAAAAGTCCTGACCGGCATGACTCGCGATGGAACCTTCCTGGTCGAGAACGGCCGAGTGGCCGGCGGCATCCGCAATTTCCGCTTCAACCAGAATATTCTCGAGATGCTTTCGAACGTCGAGATGCTCGGCCCCGCTGTGCGCGCCGCCGGAGAAGAGTCGTTTGAGATGGTGGTGCCGGCGATGAAGGTCAAAAACTTCCACTTCAGTGAAGCTACGAAGTTCTGACGCGTTTCCTGCGTAGAAACCGCATTGTTAAAATCTTGAAAATCTCTATGGTTTAACTTGACAACCTCAATACACGGCAGAAGACTTGTCTTCTCCGGCCCGTCCCCCTCATTCGAGGGACTTCAGAAAACCTACAGGAGATAGCCATGGCACATCTGACCCACCGAGATAACAACGTTTTTCAAACCCTCTTCGACTTTCGACGCGACTTCGATCATATTTTCAACCGCTTCTTGAGCAGCGGGTGGCCCGGAGCGCAAGAGCAGCCGAGAGGCAACATGTCGGTGGCCTCTTTCGCTCCTGCCGTCGATGCGTTCGTGGATAAGGGCGGCAAGAAGTTCGTGGCGCATGTGGCTCTGCCGGGAGTAGATCCCAAGGACGTAAGTATTTCCGTGCAGGGCAATATGCTCTTGATTGGCGGAGAACGCCGCGTGTCGAACGAGCGGAAGGAAGCCGATTTCGTTTACAACGAACTCATGTACGGATCTTTCGAGCGCACTTTGTCTTTGCCGGAGGGCGTGGACACGGACAAAATCACCGCGGACTACCGCAATGGAGTGCTCGAAATTACCGCGCCAATTGCAGCGGCTGCGCTGCCGCGGCGCATCGAAATCAAGGGCGGGCAGCAGAAGCAGATGGGGGCAAGCGCCGGAAGCTGAACTGCCGCAAAAGGCAGCGGCGCAAGCAAAAGCCCGGAGCCTTTTCGCTCCGGGCTTTTTCATTCCCGCGCGGAATATCAGTGCGATTGAGGCGCCGCGGCGCTGGGCCGTTCGAAATACTTCCACTTATCGAGGCCGGCGCGCACCGCTACGTCGAAGAACCCGACCATCATTTCATCGTAGGTCTGATCGCCCCAGCGCACAGCAGCGGATGGATCGGGATTGTGCGAGTTGCTCTTGGAATTGTCGTACCAGGCGACGGCTTGCAACTCGGTTCCCGCCTTGAGCGGCAGCGGAGCGGCGAGCACGTAGCTCAACTGCCAGTAAAAGTCCCAATTCACGCGCAGCAAGGGCTGGATGGTTCCGTCCTTGGCGACGATGTTGTACTCGAAACGTTTCCCGCGCAGATGCATGTGTGGAAGAAAGCTGAGCAGCGTGGCGTCGTTCGGCAAAGTGCCGCGCGCTTCCACGCGATAGTCGTCGGCGCCAGGCGGAATCACGAAGTGGTCGTTGGTCAGCTGCAAGGTAAGCACGCGCTGGTGTGGCGTCTGCTTGGCGAAGACCAATCCAATCTCGGTCTGGTCGGCCGTGGGCTCGCCGCGCGTGATGTAGTGCATTTGGAAGACAAGATCCGATCCCGCCGGCACGAACTTCGCCATACCGTCGGGCAGGCGATCCGGCGAACTGCCCGGCGCGTAGACGAGCA
>DATJXZ010000008.1:0-5850 GCA_035499815.1 Candidatus Solibacter sp.
TCATCGCCACGGCACGCCAGCGACGGGGCCGCATCGCGAACCCTCCATGCAGGAAACGACCCGCGTTTCCAATGGGTTGAAGGATTTCCTGTGGAACCTGGACGGTCTTGGCCACGGCACACTTCTGGACCTCGGCCCGGCGTGGCAAACGACGCTGAGCTTCTTCATCGAGCGCGGTTTTCGCGTTACCTCAGATGACTTCCTCCGCTCCTGGGGTAACTTCCTGACTGAGCAAGATCGGCTCACGAAGGATCAACCTCTGAAGCCCGAGGACTATGCCGACCGGGCGCCTGAAGCCATCGCGAAGAAGTTTCTGTCAGAAAACCTGGAGTATCCGGCAAACAGCTTTGATGCATTGCTCCTGTGGGACGTGCTCGATTATCTAGAGCCCGCCCTTGCGAAGCTGGCCGTGGCCAACCTGACCGATATGCTGCGCCCTGGTGGCGTTGTGCTGGCGCTGTTCCACAGCAAGAAGCCTGAATCTTTCCAGCGCTATCGTGTGATGGACACGAATACGCTCCAGGTGATCGAAACCAAGCCCGTTGTGCTGGCACAGAAGGTCTACCAGAATCGCGAAATCCAAGAGCTCTTCGGACGCTACCGCACGATTAAGTCCTACGTCGGGCGCGACCAGCTTCGCGAGTCTTTGTTGATCAAGTAAATTGGATATCCACAGTCTATTTGCCTCATATTTCGGAAGATACGGTATCCTCAGGGTTACTGTCCCAGAATTCGCTTGCAGTGCGTTCGCCACGAGCGTACAAGAAAGCTGTGAGCTGCAAGGCTCCGGAGGGGAATGAATGATTCCACCGGGCTTAAAAGCGCTACAACGCTGAGCACACCGCACACGCGGTGCGAGTCGCGGCTGAACAGCGACGCATCATTTGTTGCTCATCACGCGACGCAACATAAAGCAAAAAGGGCCTCGACTTTTGCCGAGGCCCTTTCAATTATTGCCCAGGACCTGCCCGAGATGCGGGCCGACTGTTTCGGGTTGCCGCTACCCGCCCAAACGCGATTCGAACATTCGGATGACGGCGTTCTGCTTGGCGATAATCTGGGCCTGCCAGACAAGCACGATCGACATAACGCTCATCGCAAAAATGCAAAATGCCAGAACGATACCGGTTTGTGTCTCCGTGGCTGGCAGTTTTATGATGCGGTTAATCCGGTCCATTGGCGGTTTTCCTCCCCGATACAGGCCAATTCGTACGCGCGGTCAACGGGAGTTAGAGCAATCGGCGCGCCAAAAATAACATACAGTTCTGATAGTTCTAGGACCTAATTTTTGGCGGCTTTTTTAAGATTTTTGTCCCACCACAAATTGACCGCCCCTGCTCAGAGGCAATCCTGCTCACACTTTGTCCCCGGATTTTCCGCTGCTTAGAACTGTCGACTCCGGATGCTCTCCAGCGCCAGTTCCCAAATGTCAGCCGCAAACAACGGCAGTGCTTTCGGTGCCGGTCGATTTAGGGTCTCGACCTTTGCCGGATCGTCATGTCGGCTGGTCATCACGATACTACGATCGCATAGCGGCTGCAGATCACCACCCCGCGCGGCAGTGGCGAGCGAAATGGAAAATGCATGCGCATGAAGCGCCCGGTCATACAACTTGCTCAGATGGCGCACGCACGAAGAAAGACTGGCCCCAGCGCCCAGCGACCAGAGAGAATCAATCCGCCGTACGGTGAGCTTCCGGTGCACCGCTTGCTTTTGAAAACGTTGGATGTCTGCGTCCGAAGCGCCCGCAAAAAAGAACAACTCGTCGAAATCGCGCTGCCGTAGAGACTCCGCGGCGTTGCGAGTGAGCCCGGTATTTTGCACCAACTCTCGTGGCGAAAGCGATCGCAATGGCACCACAGCTATACTCGTTTCTTCTGCCAGTGCCTCCAATGCCTCCGAAGCTGCCGGTTGTGCCGCTGCCACCGGTATACACGTAAACCGGCCCAGTCGCACGGTCTTCTCTGTCTTCAGGTGGAAGTAATCCTCGGGCAGGTAGACGCCTGAACCGCCTTCACCGATGAATGGCGCGGCGTGGCCCAGTTTCCGGATGGGAAAATCCAGTTGGTGCCGGCTGCGCGTACTCACCCAAATGCAGGGAATCCCCGCGGCCGAAAGTCCCTCTAGAAACTCCACGAAGCCAAGCAAAGGCTTGCCGGCCACGGGAATAAAATCGTCGATAGCGCAAAAGACGACCGTTGTGTGAGCGCGCAAGTGCGGAGAATCCTCGCGTCTGATTGTAGCGGAAATTCACTAACGCCAAGAAAAAACGGCGGAAAGGAAGTCCCTTCCGCCGTTCGATGGATTGGAAACGCGAGTCTTACCGGCCGGACTTTGTCGCCGCCGTCACGGGTTGCGAATTCGCCTTTGGCACGCTCAGGTACCCGCTGATCGTGTTCTTGCCGACTTTGTTGATCACGATCTCTTCGGGCATATGCGTACCAGCGGGGTAGAAGAAAATAGGGGTGTTGATGTTGGTGTTTTTCGCCTCGTACTTCTTGTCTTCGACGGTGTAGACGATGTTCGAACGATTCTTCTTCTCGTTCACGCCCTTCAGCTCGATCGTCGTGTTCCCAACCTTCTGAGCCTGATTCTTGCCGGTGATGGTGAACTCAATATAGTCGCGTTCACCCTGGCGGCGTAGCACGTCGATTTCATCGTGGTTGCGAGCGATCAAAGTGCCCAGTTCGCTGCGCGCCATCTGGAGGTCGCTTTTGGTCTTGTCGAGGTCGCTGCTGACGTTGGTCACCTTGGTGTCGACCACTTTAACGTCATCCGAAGTGGCCTTGGTCGCCAGTTCCGAATGCACCGAGGTATCCAGGGTTTTTACGGTTTCGGTGATCTGTGCATTCTGCGCTTCGGCGTCTAGGCGCGCCTTTTTCAGCTGGCCTTGGGTGATTTTGAGCTTGTCCGTGACAACCTTCAGGTCGCCTTGAAGATCGGTATTTGCCTTCTCGTCCGCAACCAAACGGTCCTTCAGGGTCGTCATGTCCTGCTGATAAGCCTGCTGAGCCGATTTCAATTGATCCGCAACCGCCTGCTTGGTGGCATCGAGCTTCGTCGAGTTGCTCCATGCGAAACCCAACCCTCCCAACGCAATCAGCGCCAAGAGCACGATCGCGGGGAGTTGCCAAGCCGGACTTGTCCGGTTTTCTTGTACTGTGTATTCTTCAGACATATCGAAGCTGTTCTCCTCACCCCTCAGGGTTTCCCATCAATCTCTGGGCAACGCGTAGCGCTGCCTTCCGTGAAAATATGCCAAGAAAGAGTGCAAACGCGATGCCGTAGCCTGATCGTTTGGCCAGTCATTTAACATCATGAAAAATAGGATGTTAGATCAGGAGGGCTCGGAAAGGCAGAGTACTAGTTCCGGCAATCTTTACTCGGAGATGAATCCGAATGTTAAATTCCTACTCAGTGCTGCTGAGTTCGGATTTCACGCCTAGGGACGCGAAATCTCGCCCCAATTGTTCCGGGCTTTGGTAATGAATTCCTTCCATCCCCAGCCCGCGGGCGGCTTCAACGTACGCCGCTATGTCATCGATATAGACGGTTTGATCAGCTCGTAGCTTACATGCGCGTAGCGCTTCGCGAAAAATCACCGGATTCGGCTTACTGGCCCCAGCGACGCAGGAGTACGTCCGGACCGGCCTCGGAAAGTACTCAAAGAACTTGTAAGTTGATTCGAGAAACGCTACGTGGATGGGGTCGGTGTTCGAAAGCAACCCAAGGGTGTACGACTTGTGCAGCCCGCGAAACAGGGAATCGGGATGAATGGGTTCCGGATCAAGAGCCGAGTTCCAAACTTTCGTAAACTCGTCGAAATTCATCCGAATTCCGAGGCGATGACTGAGATTCTGGTGCCAATCCCGCGCGGACATGCGGCCTTCCTGCCAGTCGCTCCATCGCGGATCTTTCTCGATGGCTGACCACAGTTCTTCCGGCGTGAGGTTCAGGCCATCCGCCAGCCCCTGCTGCGCCCGCCGGATATCCACGCGCACCAGCACCCGCCCAATATCAAAAATGATGCCTTTGATCTGCTTACCGGCCATGGCTTAACGGTCCTCCGGCGGAGAACTGACCGGATTCGAACTCGACACAACCTGCCGGGCACGGAGGAAGCTGAAGGCGGCGGGCAGTACGGATAGAACGACGACAGTTATGATCACGTAGTGGATCTTCTGACCGATGTTCGGAATCGAGCGGCCCAGAAAATATCCTCCGAGAATCGTTGCGCCCACCCAAAAAACACCACCAAAGATGTCATACGCCAGGTACCGTAGATACGGCATTCGCGCCGCTCCCGCCACCGGCGGGCAGAAAGTCCGGATAATCGGCACAAAACGAGCAAGAATGACAGCGCGCCCGCCATATTTCTCGTAGAACTCATGGGCCCGCTGCAGGTGACTGCGCCGGAAAAAAAGCGAGTCTTCTCGGCGGTAGAGGGCGGCGCCCATCCCTCGCCCGATCCAATACCCAAGTTGGTCGCCGACGATCGCGCACAACATCACTGGCAACAGGAGCCACTTCAGCGGAATATCTCCGGCGGCGGAGAAGATTCCGGCGGTAATCAGCAGAGAATCGCCAGGGAGAAAAAACCCGACGAATAAGCCTGTTTCCACGAAAACAATGATGCAAACCAGTGTGGGACCGCCCCAGTGAATTAGCTGGCGAAGTCCCTCGGGGCTATACAGCGAGTGGAGTAGCTGGCGGAGTGATTCGAGCAAGCCGGTTCAAGCCTTTCCGTGGCAACAGCGAATTGGGGAGTACGCGCGCTCACAAAATATCCCCAAATCATAAGATAACAGAACACCACCGGATTCTCGCCACTCTGTTGCCAATACGCAATCGCGTGATAAAACGGGTGCATCAACCATCCCGGCGCAATCATCCTAGAGACTCCGCGATTAAATATTCCCCCTGCTTACCGGGCTCTTGTGCGTACTCGGCCAGAAGATCAAGTAATCTCCGGATTTGAGGCAAGGCGTTGCGTGCGACGGTCGCGCCGGCCTCGATGGCCTCATCAATACGGTCGAAGTCATCCCACGCAATGCTGTGAACCGCGGGACGCAACACAAGGTCCGCATGTCTTTCCCAGACTTCGAGCTGATGTTTCTGTGCCGCGCTTACCGCCCGGCTTACCACCTGGAAGATGTTGCGCGGCGCGCCGCGACGTCCATCGTGCAGACCCACTGACACGCCGACCACGATCTCTGCGCCCAGCTCGCGCGCTGCTCGCGTCGGAACCGGAGCGACCAGCCCACCGTCGGCCAGATAACGAGTCCCAATCTGCACCGGCTCAAACAATCCCGGAAATGCGCAACTGGCCCGGATCGCTTCCGCCAGATTGCCTTGCCGGAACAACACCGGCTCTCCGGTGTCCAGATCGGTCGCCACCACCGCCATCGGAATCTTCAGGTGCTCCAATTGCCGCGAATCGAAAGAGCGATGCAGTACCTGCTCCAGCCGGTCGTTGCTGGCCAGGCCAAACCGCGACACACGCCACCGCGCAAAGTCGCGGAATCGTATCTCGCGGCATTTCCCAATAATCGCGCCCAGTGGAGCGCCGCTGGCGTACGCTGCGCCCACAATGCTGCCGATGCTGCTCCCACTGATGCAGGAAATCGGGATCTTCTGCTCTTCGAATATCTTCAAAACGCCCAGGTGGGCATAGCCTCTGGCGAATCCTCCGCCGAGTGCCAAACCGATGCCCGGCGCGAGTCTGGGCTTGTCGACGAACTTAAAGCGCGAATAGAGATCCGGCGTCACGAAACCTAGACTCTCATTCCGCGTCTCCCGGATGCGATGGAACACCCGTTCTGGGCGGGCAGTACCAACGTACTTCGCTAA
>DATJXZ010000009.1:0-36230 GCA_035499815.1 Candidatus Solibacter sp.
CCGACGCCGTCGCCGCGGACCCAGGGATTTAGCAGGGGAAGAGAGAGGAGGAAGAGCACGAACAGAAGGCGCGCAGCTTTGTGCGAAGAGGGGTGAGGGGGGGAAGTCAGGACTGGCTTTTGCACAAACACACACTCCGCCGCCGGATGAGTTGCGGCTGAAAAGTTTTCCACGCTTGAGGCATGGCTTTTCAGGAGCACAGTTCAGCGCGCTTGGGAGCTTCGCATCCGAGTGAGACGTATTATCTCTTTTTGAAATGCGTTTGTCTTGGCGGCGGGTGCGTGTGTGCGAGTGCGGGGTTGGGGAGGTCTTGGCTGAAGCGATCGGGCTGAGCAAGCGTTTGAGAAATCGTCCTGTCCGTCCCGGGATTTTGAGTCAGAAAGGATTCCGAATCGTTCTTGACACGGCCGACTTCGTTAGACATGCCCTTAGGCCTGCGCCGCGGCTGGTATCGCTTTAAGACCAATTTCTTCGCACGTTCCAATCCCCCTCGCCCTACGGACGTAGCTGTATAGGTTCCAACTTTGAGGGTCGCTCGCTTCTTGGTCTAATAGCGGTCCGTCGGGAGACATAAAGCGGCCCATGCTTGAGGAGTTGAAGCGGGCGCCGAAGTAGTCGAGGCCGGTTTCCTGGTCACGTTCTTTGCCGGTGAATTTGTAGGTAAAATGCGCGTGTTGAACTGGGCAGTCGTACATGAAGGTCAGTGCGTCGTAGGAGTAGATAGTACCTGTGTCATGATATATCAGTGGTTGATTGAGGATTCTGTTCGACTGCCTCAGCCCCTGGTTTCTGGGTTTTCTGCTGAGCATATCGAATCGCGGTAGTGAGATCGCTTGTAATTCCGTAGTGTTCGGCTGTTTGGAACACAATTTCGCTGAATACATGGTCTGGATAGATCTTATCGTGCTCACCATCCAGATAGAGGCCGGCCTGGCCCAGGAGTTTGTGCTGCAACTCGTTGATCCCAAGTAATCTTTTGTGGTTTAAGGCATCATTCTCCGAGTTGGAACCCGATATACTGTATTCCCGGGCATAGATCGTTAGCTGAGAGCCAACCCGGATGAGAAACCTCGCTCTTTCGTGGAGCGCCAAGCCAATGAGCCACTCAGAGAAGACCTTGGTAGTCATGGTAGTGGGTCCAGGGGAACCTTTTCGATGATAACTCTCTCAAGTTTGTTTATGTCGATACCTCGCTCTTCCAGTATTTTGATCCGCGTATTCCCGTCCAAAATCGTTCCATTTGGTCTTACTGTCAGGGGGCTCTCAGCCCCTGGTTTCAGGGATTCGATGATCTCTTGGGTTGACTTGCCGCTCCAATACTGATACCCGGCTGAATTGCCTTGGGTGATTGTCGAGTCGCCGTGCAGTCTAACCAAGGGAACGAAAGAGCCATCTGAGGCACGCTGATAGTCTTTGGCCTCAAGCACATTTTCGCAATAATTAAGAAAGCCACCGCATCGCGCCTGCTCAAGAGACTTAGTCCATTGCCAATATAGGTTATCGACCTGGGCAGCGGAGGCGTTCCTGAGAGCATTGGTTTGGTCCCCGTTCCTCGCAGCGTTAGAAAGTAGCCACTGTCGTTCGTTGTTTATCCTCGCGTTGAACTCTTTTTGGGTTTCGTTAATTCCGAGCGCATGTCCCACGCACCACCAGAAGCCATGCTTCTCTCCGTCGGCCGTGCAATGACCACTTGGGTCAGTCCGGTTCAAAGGATTGTTTCGCACGTACGCGTAGAGATTAAGCGATTGAGGGTCGTCAAGAACAGCGTAGGGTACTCCTTGCGGCTTGGCCGACCAATCCGGCGTCATGAAGCGGCCGAAGTTGGAGGAGTTGAAGCGGGCGCCGAAATAGTCGAGGCCGGTTTCCTGGTCGCGTTCTTTGCCGGTGAAGTGGAGGGTGTCGTTGTACCAGGTGCAGTGGAGGGCGTCGCCGAAGGGGAGGCTGGTGCAGTCGTGGTAACCAGTTGTGGGATACTGAATTGAATTTTCCCGGCGAAGCGTACCGAGCCAGTCAGTGTGTTCAAACATTACGTTGCCGTCGTAATAGGTGGTGAGGTGGCGGCCTCCGGCGTAAATCTGGCTGGTGCATGCGGTCTGGTTGGAGTTGACCTCGAGGACCCAGCGATCGGACAAGTCGTAGGCGTAGTCGCGTTTGCCGGTGCCGTCGCAGTTGTCGGTGTGTACGCCGGTGCGGTGACCGCGGCGGCCAAGGGAATCATAGCCGTAGCAGGCGGTAGCGGCGGTGCCGGTGAGCGTTGAGCAGTAGCCGGGCGTGCCATCGACCTGGATCAAATGGTTCTCCGCGTCATAGAAATATTGATGCGTGCCGTCATTGAGGAGATTGCCGGCGGTGTCGTAGGAATAGAGGTCCATGCGATTGTTGTTGGTAGTGGCGGCGAGGCGGAAGTCAGGGCTGGCTTTTGCACAAACACACACTCCGCCGCCGGATGATTTGCGGCTGAAAAGTTTTCCACGCTTGAGGCATAGCTTTTCAGGAGCGCAGTTCAGCGCACTCGGGAATCTTCCATCCGAGTGAGACGTATTATCGCTTTTTGAAATGCGTTTGTCTTGGCGGGGAGGGGCGGGTGTACGGGATGCGTGGTTGGGCAGGTCTTGGCTGAAGCGATCAGGCTGAGCAAGCGTGTCAGAGATCGTCCCTGGGTTTTCCGAGGCTCAGAGGAAGCATCGAGAAAGGCAGCATGGAATAGTATTAATATAAATTACAGTACTTGATGATTGTAATTCGAATTGAGACGCGGGTGGTGGAATGGGTGGAGGGGGTTGGCGGGAAATTGGGAGTCTGGTGAGATCGTGGCCTATAAATACTAGCGGAAACGCGCGGTCTGTCTGCGTTGGCCCTCCGTCGTTAGGACATCCGAGTTTACTCGGAGCTAGGAGCCGACACGTTCATCTAATCAGCCGGTGCTGGACGGTCAGTGAACCTTGCTCGGCACGGGCGGAAGGACGATCAACTCAAAGGCCGATGCAAGCGGCATTCGCTTCACTGTTGAGCCGTCGTCCTTGTAAATTTCCAGCTCGACGGGCCTGCCGCCAACAACATGAAGCAACGCATGAACCCTAAAGCCGTCGTCGCCCTTCGCCTCGGCTTCGACCGGGATGCGCTTGACGACAGGGGCTTCGCCGCTAATCTCGCTTCGGAGTTCTAAACCGCCATGCTCGTCTATAGTTCTCACGAGGAGGCTACGGACCATCGGAGCGAGTTCATCTCTACCCGGGAACTCTGCTTCGAGGAGGTGTTCTAGCAACGAGCGTTCCTCGTCCGTTGGCTTTCGGAAGTCCGATTCCGCGTTTGATCGAAAGGCGTCTTTCATGGTGCCCCCACAGTGTAGGTGCCCACGTTGATTGTGCCATTGGGGAGGGTAAAGGCCCTATAAAAAACCTGTTGCCCATCAACTGTAACTTGCCCCCAAAATTCGCCTGTGGCCGCTGAACCGGCAACGGTCTTTTGGATTTGTGTTGTTATGGCTTTTTCAACCGCAGCCTCTTGTAGACCAGTACCAGCCAGATGCCGTGCGCCGTGTCCAAAAATTATGGTCGTGGCGTCGTCCGCGCCAGCGTCGAAGAGTCCCCCGACCAGCCCGGCTCCGAGTTTTAGCCCCAGACTGTAGAGCCCTCCCAAGAGAAAGTTTGTTCCGTTGTCGCTCTCCATGTTGCGAGCCATTCCCAAGATGTTCCCTTGCGAGTCGCAACGGAGGTCGTAACCACACTGCGGCGGAATGTTGGGTGTGCCTGGCGGCAGTGGTGCGACGTAATTGTTATAAGTTATGGATTGGAGATTTCCATCTGGGCCTATTCCGCTATAGCCGAAGTTGTAGGTGCCGTTGTCGTTGACAGTCACTTGGTTGACTCGGCCACTGACCCAGTAGCCTCCCGTTCCTTGGCACTCGCTACCGCTTGAATTAGTGTCGACGCTCTCAATCCCGTTCCCTGCGTCGTTTAGGTACGCGCAGTCCAATCCAAAGGGGTCAGTGAACGTGAGCGGGTTATTCCGAACATACGAATAGAAGTTCAACTGCTGTGGATCAAGGGGGTTAGCAAGTTCCATGCCGGAAGGATCTGGGGACAGGAAGCGGTCGAAGTTGGAGGAGTTGTAGCGGGCGCCGAAATTGTCTAGGCCGGTTTCCTGGTCGCGTTCTTTGCCGGTGAAGTGGAGGGTGTCGTTGTACCAGGTGCAGTGGAGGGCGTCGCCGAAGGGGAGCCTGGTGAGATGGTGGCCTATAAATACTAGCGGAAACGCGCGGTCTGTCTGCGTTGGCCCTCGGTCGTTAGGACATCCGAGTTTACTCGGGGCTAGGAGTCAACGTCTTCATTAAATCTGTCGCCGTTTCCGCGAGACCCAGCAAATGAATTCTTTGCTGGCCCCTCGCGCGTAGTCCATGTCGCTGAGCCTGGGGGATCGCGCAACGCCGCAATGACTAGGGACCAAGACGTCCACGGAAAAGTCTCCAAGGTGAGTTGGTCGTCCGTGAGTTCAATGCCTTCTTCAAGGCCGAGGCACACAAAGGCCAGACCCTGCGTGGCGAGAAGCGAATCCCAGATTGGCTCGTAGTTGCGCCCCGTGTACTCGACCGTGCCAAGGTATAGCGACAGTGACTGTCCGTCAAAGTATGGCTTCAGGATGAGTGCGTAGCGTACCATCCCTTCCCGAGGGTGGAGTGAAAAGGCGGAAATGTCTCCCTTTGCAAGTTTGGTCTCGGCTGATTCCAGTGTATCGTTCGTCGGAACGTACTCGGTGCCCGATGCTGGAAGGCATGTCATGTCATAGGGGACGTCGCCGACGGCGCGTCGGATCGCTTCAACGACAGTGCTAACCTTATCTGAGCCAAATTCAAAGACTAATTGCATACGGCGTTACTTGCCTCCTAGCTGGGAATATCTTAGGGCAACTCTCTCGCCAGGCGTTGCGTTCTTCACGTAGCTCAAGACTTTCCCGTCTTTTGCCACCGTCAGGTAGTTCTTCCCTACGCGGCAGATGGTTGAATCGGCCTTGATGTAGAAGCCTGTTGCCGACTGACCTGCTCCAACCGCGGCGTCTCTGAGGGCTGTAAGTTCCTTCATGGCGATTTCGGGATTACCAAAGCCTTTGCCCAATCGGGCGATGATTTGCGCCATTTTTGCGCCTGATGGCCTGAGGAGTTCAATGAGGCCCTCGATGTCCCCTGGTCCGATCGGGAGTTCAGCTCTGACTTCGGTTCCGCCATGGTTCTTAAGGAGCGCGTGTGTGCGGGATGCGGAGTTGGGGAGTTTTCCGTTGAAGCAATCGGGCTGAGTGGGACTGTCAGAGAACTTCCCGTCTGTCGGGGTGGGGTTCCCGGATTGGAGAACCTGGAAAACGTCCCGTCACTTTCCAGGTTTCGTCGCCAGGTTTCCCCGATCAAAGTACAACAAAATGGAAGAGAAACGCAGACAAGAGGCTGACCGGTACCGCTTCGCAAGTGCGAGCTAAAAGTGGAAAGTCAATTCACCTTGGACGACACGGGGCGAGACGAAGTGCGTGCCCGAAAAACTCGAAAGGAAATTGTACAAAGCAGCCTTGTTCGTTGCGTTCACGACGCTGATCTTTCCACTGAGGGCGTAAGTGTCTTTCTTCCACAGACTGTCCGTCCCGACAGCGAAGTCGAAGAGGTTGCGCGGCGTGATGCGGGATGGATTCGTATCGGGATTGTAGGTGCCGGGTGGCACGATATGGATCAGGGTCGCACCGTAATGGGGTGAGCTGCAACTCCGCAAGGGTTGATCCACCGATGCGAACATGTTGCCGCAGTACAATCCAATCTCCTGCTGCTGGTCGCTCGTCAAGGTGAGCGCAGTCGCGTAGTCTGGAACGCTCACTACGACCAGTCCGCTATCAAACCTCCATGTGAAGCCAAACCATAGGCCATGCCTGCTTCTTTGCAGGAACTGATACTGCACATTGGTGGTTTGCTCGAATCCCTGATCGTGGTCTGGGCGGGCTACGGGTGCGTAAGCCGTGCCGAAGTTGATGCCCCCAGTCTCCGGACTAAACAACCGGGAGCGAGAGTGCCCGAAAACCGTGAAGGCGCTCAATCCATGAAAATTGTTGAGAGTCGCCCGAACCATCGCGCCGTCGATTTTTGATTCGCGGAACTGAATGGGAAAATTCAGCGGGGTGTTCAAAATGGTGTTGAAATCGTATGCGCCGTGGGTGTACTTCCAGAAATATTCGGCCTGAATGTTGAACCTTGGACCGAATTGCTGCTCAATGCCTACGTTGTACTGATTGCGTCGGGCCGTGGTGAGCGGCTGAACGCCCGTGGCTCCAAGTGAGCCATTGCCCAACCCACCGGGCCCCGTAGAGCTGGATAGGACCAGATTTTCGTTGTAGGGCGTCAGGAAGACTCGCGCATAGGAGAAGTGAAGCACGGTTCCTGTAGCGCGGACCTGGTACGCGACGCCAGTCCGGGGCTGAACGCCGTAAGCATTGCTGAGGCCAGCGTAGTTGTCGTAACGCAAGCCAAGGTTCAGGGTTAGTTGAGCGAGCTTGATGCTGTCCTGAGCGTACGCGCTGCCCTCATAGATCGTGGCCGTTCCGCGAAAGATGAAAAGAGTCCCGCCGCGACTAAGGTCATACGGCAAAAGGGCAGGCTGATATGAACTATTTTCCGCGTACCCTCCGGAAGCGCATTGGCTGGGATTGGTGAGCGAGGGATTTGGAACGGCGATTCCATTTGCGTCCAAACACGGGGAATTGAATCCGGGATCGGTTAGGCCGGTCGTGAAAAACTCGGAAAGCGGGGTAGCCTGAAACTGAACACCGGCCTTCATCGAGTGCTGCCCACGTGAATAGGTCAAATCACTTCGGAATCCCGTGCTTGTCAGCCTCCGGGATTGGGACAAAGTTGCTGGCTGATCAGAAAAGAGATTGGCCGAGGGAAAATAGTTCACGCGATCCTGGCGAACCCAGCTATTCGCCGTAAGCAGGAGCGAGGGGCTGAGCACGCGGGAGAATGCCAGCGCAACATTGAAACTCGTCATGTGCTGGCGTTGGTCTTGCCCCGCCGACTGCTGGTCATAAGTGTTCGGGACCTGGAACCAAGAATGGGCGGCGGCGAGGTTAAGGTGAAACGCGGTGGCTTCGCTGGGCTGCCAGTCAATGCGGTCGAATAGACTCTCGGCATTCCCTCTGGCGTGAAGAGGCTCGAATTCCGGGGTGTCGAGGAACCGATGGCTGTTGAGCCCATCCAAAGCCAGAAAGTTCCCAAAGGCTTTTGAACCGGACGCAAGGGTGATGCTTGCTGTAGGTGTGTCGAATGAGCCGTACCCCAATGAGAGCGTGCCGGATTTCCCGGCGTTGAGCCCCGATCGCGTTGTAGCCTGAACAATCAGACTAGTTTTGTCCCCAAACTCGGCTGGAGGTGCACCCTGAAGCGTTGTCATATTCTGAAGGGTGTTTGCGGAGATCTGGTTGGAGAAAATACGGCTCTGCTGATCGGAAATCGGTTGCCCATCTACGCTAAAGGACGTTTCCGCGTGTTCACCAAGCGGATGGAAGACTCCATTTGAATCGGCCGCGACGCCGGGCGTTGCCAAGGTAAGAATTGAACTCAGTTGGGCATTCACGCTTTCGCTTGGGAGATTTTGGATGAGCCCCTGGTTGACCTGTGTCTGCGCGACGTTAATTGAATTCGTGTCGGCAGTTCCCTCCGCCACTGTGACTTGCTGAGTGACAGTTTCAAGGCTGAGCGCAATGGTCAGCCGTTCTGACTTCTCCGCTTGAACGGCCACACGCCGGCGGTCCAACCGGAAGTCGCGTGCCCGCGTCGTGAGCTGATAATCACCGGGCTCGACGCTATTAAAGCAAAACTGTCCAGAGGCATCGGATTGGGCAGTAACGCGAATGCCTTCGGATGTCAATTCGAGTGCTGCGTTGCCTATCGCCGCCCCCGTCTGGTCTTGAACTACACCACAGATGTTCCCAGGTGCCGGTGGCTGGGGTGTGGCAGATAGAAGCAGCCACAAGAGAGCGATTGCCGTTGAGTTCATGGCCGCCCACAATGTTAACCTAGATTAATGTCATAGGTAAAGTAAGATTAATATTTATGTCAGATCGCTTGCGTCTCGCACCGACAAGGCCCGAAAACCGCTTGCCACTCCCTCCGCTTCGGCCTAAACGCGCCGAATGCGGCCGCAGCGTGTTCTAACGCACTCGCCAATTCTCGATCACCACTTGCGCCTCCCTCAATGAATAGAAGATTCTTCCGTTCAAACACTCGTCTCGCAACTTTCCGTTGAAGCTTTCACAGTATCCGTTCTCTCATGGACTTCCGGGTTCGATGTACAACGTCCCCGTGCCCACCTTGGCCAGCCATTTCCGTAGTTCTTCCGAAATGAACTCTGGAGCATTGTCCGAGCGAATGTTCTTCGGAACTCCCCGCAGCAGTATCATGTCGGACAGCGCTTCAATGACTTCATACCTTTCCCAGCTTTCTGGCCACGCAGGTCGCGAGGCACTCTCGCGTGTACTCATCAATTAGTGTCAACATCTCAGGCATCAACATCTTCAGCGTCCTCCCGTCGTGGGTCATCGCGCTCATGAAGTCGTAGCTCCAGACATGATTTGACGGGCACAAAGGATCGCCCGCCCGCTATGCTCCGTGTTTTGTGGGTTCAGCAAAAAGGAACAGGTGGAGTTTCTGGCCGATTTCGCATCGAGAAAAAATAGGGAACCCTGCTCGGGGCAGCCGCCCATTCGTCGTCCTGGTTTGCACAGGGAGGTACCTCGTTTCGGCGAATAACGATTCGCAATAAATGTGAGAGGGCGTTTTTCGAATGAGATTGACAGGCCGGGAAACGCACCGTAGCATCGCGTCTATTGAGTGGCCGGGGCGTTCAATAGCCGCGGTGGAATCGAGGTACCGGATGAGTCTTCGCGACTTTATTTCAAAACAGTGGATTGACGTTATTGATTGGACGGAGCCGGAGGACGGCATTCTGGCGTACCGCTATCCGATGCAGGACCGCGAAATCCAGAATGGCGGAAAACTCACTGTTCGCGAATCGCAGCTGGCGGTGTTCGTGAATGAAGGCAAAGTGGCGGACGCGTTTGGGCCGGGGCTGTACACACTGAACACGAACACGCTGCCAATTCTTACGTATCTAAAGAACTGGGACAAGCAATTTCAGTCGCCCTTCAAGAGCGACGTGTATTTTTTCTCTTCGCGTATTCAGACCGACCAGCACTGGGGCACGCAAAATCCAATCACGATCCGGGACAAAGAGTTCGGCGCGATACGGCTGCGCGGCTTCGGAATTTATTCTTATCACGTTGCGGATGGGAAGACGTTTTATTCAAAGATTAGCGGGACACGAGACATTTATCACGTTGCTGATCTCGAAGGGCAATTGCGGAACACGATCATCGCGAAGATGACGGACGCATTTGCGCAAAGCCAAGTGCCGTTTCTGGACATGGCGGCCAATCAGGGCGCGCTGGCTGAGAAAATCAGCGAGCAACTCGAGCCTGCGTTTATGGATTACGGTCTTTCGCTGGATACATTCGTTGTTGAGAATCTCTCGCTGCCCGACGAACTGCAAAAAGTGCTCGACCAGCGCATCAGCATGAACGTGCTGGGAGACATGGGCAAGTTCACGCAGTATCAGGTGGCGCAGGCGATTCCGATCGCCGCCGGAAATGAGGGCGGTGGGGGAGTTGGCGTGGGAGCGGGGCTCGGCGCGGGCGTGGCCATGGGACAGGCAATGATGGACGCGATAAAGCAGTCCACGCCATCGGGAGCGCCCGGCGGCGGTGCGGTTCCGGCGGCTGCGGGCGCGGCTTCCGCGACCACAAAGTTTTGCAACGAGTGCGGGAAGTCGATCCCGCGCAGCAGCAAGTTCTGCCCGGAATGTGGGAAGCCTCAGACATAGGGGTGAAGCCGGCATGAGCGGGATCGAATGGGTGGTCGAAGCGTTCGGTTGCTCCTCGGAATCACTGCGCGATTTGCGGGCCGTCGAAACGCTTTTCCATGGAATGATTCGCGGCTTGAAGTTGCGGCCCGTCGGCGAGACGCAGTGGCACCAGTTCCCCGGAACGGGCGGAATTACTGGGCTTTGTCTGCTGGCGGAATCGCATATCGCTTGCCACACTTTTCCCGAGCACAATTCACTTTGCCTGAATCTTTTTTGTTGCGTTCCGCGCGCGGATTGGAATTTTGAAGCGGCGCTCGAACAGCTTTTCCATGCCAGAAATGTTTCGGTGCGGCGGCTAGCGCGTCCTTACGAAGTGACGCTTCACCAAACAGCGAGGGACTAGAGTTTGCGTGAGGGCGATTTTTGTGTATCCGGTGAGCAACGGACGATGACCCAGCCCGTTTCGAACTGTCCGAATTGCGGCGCGAAAATTGTTTTCCAGTGGTCCAGCAGCGTGCAGACGGTTTGTCCTTATTGCAAGAGCATTCTCGTGCGGACGGATGTAGATCTGAAGAAAGTCGGCGAGGTGGCCGATTTGCCGGCGGACAGCTCGCCCATTCAACTGAATACGGAAGGCATTTACCGAAACAAAGCGTTTGTGGTGATTGGCCGAATTCTTTACGAGTACGACCAGGGTGGCTGGAATGAATGGCACATCACCATGAACGACGGGACGAGCGCGTGGCTATCCGATGCGCAGAATGAATACGCAATTTCGTTCGCCAGCAACGCGAGCGGATTGCCGGCGGCCACGCAAATTCAGGTCGGGCAACAATACAACTGGAATAATCAGCGATACACATTGACGGTGATTACGCCGGCGCATTATCGCGGCGTCGAGGGCGAGCTGCCCTTTCAATATTGGGACAAGACGGATGTTACGTTTGCAGATCTTCGCAGCGAAACTGGAAAATTCGCAACACTGGATTTCAGCGATGAAGAGACCGCACTTTATCTCGGCGAATTCGTCGAGTTCGACGAGCTCAAGCTGAAAAATCTACGAAAGTTCGAGGGTTGGTGATGAGCACGGGGTCGCCGCCGCTTTCGAATCCGCCGAAGCCGCAAGTGAAAGCGCTGAACTGTCCGCAATGCGGCGCGGGGATCGTGCTCCGTTCGATGGGGAATGCCGAGACGGTCGTCTGCGCGAGCTGTCATTCCATACTGGATGCCAAAGATCCTAATCTGCAGATTCTGCAAAAATTTCATGTGATCACCGGAGAGGTTCCGCCGCTGATTCCGCTAGGCACGCGCGGCAAATTGCGGGGAACGGATTACGAAGTCATCGGCTTTCAGAGGAGAAGCATCACCGTTGAGGGAATTCGCTACGATTGGCATGAGTACGTGCTCTTCAATCCGTATAAACCCACGCGTTACCTGACGGAATACCAGGGGCATTGGAACGACATCAGTGTCTGCAAGGAACTTCCTGTCATCAGATTCACGACCGCGAATTACCTCGGCGAAATCTACAAACATTTCCAGACGGCAGAGGCGAATACGAATTACGTGCTTGGCGAATTCCCCTGGCAGGTGCGCGTGGGAGAACACGCCACGGTGACCGACTACGTTCACCCGCCACGGGTTCTGTCCTCCGAGAAAATGGCCAACGAGGTGACGTGGTCTCTCGGCGAGTATATGTATGGAGCGGACATCTGGAAGGCGTTTAATTTGCCGGGGCATGCGCCGGAAGCGATTGGCGTATATGAGAATCAGCCCTCGCCGGTGAGCGAAAATGTAAAAGGGATTTGGAGCGCGTTTCTTGGGTTTTCGCTTTTGCTGCTTGTTCTGCTGGCGGGATTCGACCTAGCTTCGAGCAAAACGACTGCGTTCGATTCGAGTTACACACTGAATCCAGGCGAGCCTAAAGGCGAAGCGTCTTTTGTGACCGATGTTTTCGACTTGGGCGGCCGCACGTCGAACGTCCAGGTCACAACCTCGGCGAATGTCGACAATTCCTGGATTTATCTGAACTATGCGCTGATCAGCCAGGACACCGGCCAGGCTTGGGATTTCGGCCGCGAGGTCAGCTACTACCACGGTTACGACAGCGACGGATCGTGGACTGAAGGCGGGCAAAAGGACAGCGTGGTTATACCGAGCGTTCCTTCAGGACACTATTATTTGCGGATCGAGCCGGAAGTCGATCCCAAGCATCCGCCACTCGTCTATACAGTCGTGGTGAAGAGGGATGTTCCCGTGCCGGCGTTGTTCGGCGTTGCTTTTCTCGCGCTTTTGATTCCCGCGATTGCCATCACGTGGCGTTCGCTCAGTTTCGAACGCGCGCGGTGGGCGGAAAGCGATCATCCGCCCATACAAATCGGAAACACGGAGTAAGGCATGTTTAAAAAACTCTATCTCGGCTATGGATTGCTGGTTCTTGGAGGCACTTGCTTTGCCCAGTTCAGCGGCTGGAGCCTCGACAAGATCAGCCAGTTGAAAAACGTTCCAAAATCTGTTCGTGATAATCCCGGGTCCTATCGTTCCGTTTACGGTTTCTATCATCATTATACCGGAGGCAAATAAGATGAACCTTGTTCCGCTCGGCAATGTTATCGCTGCGCTTGCGTTCGCCTTTCTCGGCATGCTGATATTCATCCTCGCGTTTGTGGTGATGGATAAGCTCACGCCGTACCATCTCTGGAAGGAAATTGTTCAGGAACACAACATGGCGCTCGCCATTCTTGTTGGCGCGATGTCCATCGGCATCTGCATCATCATTGCGTCGGCGATCCATTAGCTCATGGGCATTCTGCTTTTCATCTCGGTGCTGCTGGTTGCGGCGTGCGGGCTGATCTATGAACTCGTGGCGGGCACTCTTGCCAGCTATCTGGTGGGCGACAGCGTCTTCCAGTTTTCGACCATCATCGGGACCTACCTGTTTGCGATGGGCATCGGTAGCGCGCTTTCCCGCTTTCTGAATCGTGGGCTCGTTCAGCGCTTTGTTTGGATCGAGCTGATGATCGGCGTGATTGGCGGTTTTTCCTCCGCGGCCTTGATGCTGGCTTTTGCATTCACCCAAGGATTCGAGTTGATCTTGTATGCCATTGTCGTGGTCATGGGCATTCTAGTTGGCCTGGAAATTCCGCTGCTCATGCGCATTGTGCGCGACCGCTACCAATTTCGCGATGTGATCGCGCACGTTCTGACGTTCGATTATCTCGGCGCGCTTGGCGCCTCACTGCTTTTCCCGATTTTGCTCGTGCCGCGGATGGGGCTGGTCCGCTCCGCGATGCTATTTGGTCTCGTCAATGCCGGCGTCGCACTATGGAGCACCTACTTATTTTCCAATCAGCTTTCGGATACGCGCGCGCTGCGCGGGATGTGTGCCCTCGTCCTATGCGGTCTGGGGATCGGCATGGTGGAGGCACGCCACATTACGGCGACCGCCGAGGACAACATCTATGCCGACGACATCATCTTCGCGCGTGATACGCGCTACCAGCATTTGGTCCTCACGCGTTTCAAGGACGACATCCGGCTTTTTCTCAACAGTCATTTGCAGTTCAGCTCTCGCGATGAATACCGCTATCATGAGGCGCTCATCCATCCCGGGCTCGCTTCCATTCCGGTTCCGCGTCGCGTCCTGGTCCTTGGCGGCGGGGATGGACTGGCAGTTCGTGAAATTCTGAAATACCCGCAAATCGAAAGCATCATTCTCGTTGATCTCGATCCGGAGATGACCAAGATATTTTCCTCGCAACCCATGCTCACAAAACTCAACCATAATTCCCTCGCGAACCCTCACGTGCACGTGATCAACGCCGATGCTTTTCCCTGGGTCGATTCAAATACGGATAGCTTTGATTTCATCGTGGTAGATTTCCCCGATCCCACGAATTATTCTCTCGGCAAGCTGTACACCACCGCGTTTTATCGCGCTGTGGCGCGGCATCTCAGCGCTCAAGGCATGATGGTGGTGCAGAGCACGTCGCCGATGTTCGCGCGCGATTCTTTCTGGTGCATCGCAGAAACCATCAAGCAGGCCGGCCTGCGCACATATCCCTACCACGTTTACGTCCCGAGCTTTGGCGAATGGGGATTCGTGCTCGCCTCATTTCATGAATACACACCTCCAACCTCACTTCCTGGCGGGTTGCGTTTTGTGAGCGTTGAGGATTTGCCAGCGCTGTTTCAATTCCCGCCGGACATGGCGCCTCTGAACATGCCTCCCAATCATCTGAATACGCAAGTGCTTGTCCGCGCTTACGAAAACGACTGGAAGGACATCAGTCATTGAAGGTTGGACGACGAAAATTTCTTCGCGCCGGCAGCGCGGCTCTGGTTGGACTCTCTCTCAAGACAGAACGGCCCATCGCTGGTTCGTTTGTCAACGATTGTTTTCAGATGGGCCACATGCTGCGCGATCACGCTTCTTTTTCCCCACCGAGGCGTGTCGAAAGATTTCCAGTGGTTATCGTTGGCGGAGGAATCGCTGGCCTCAGCGCCGCGTGGCGTTTGCAGAAGCGAGGCTTCAACGATTTCGTCGTCCTGGAAATGAATTCGCAAGCCGGAGGAAACGCGCGCTGGGGCGAAAACGAAGTCAGCGCGTACCCCTGGGCGGCTCATTATGTTCCAGTGCCTGGCCCAAAAGCGGAGTATGTTCGCGAACTCTTCGAAGATCTTGGGGTCTTGAAAAATGGCCAGTGGGATGAGCGCTATCTTTGCTTCGCGCCGCAAGAGCGCCTGTTTCTCTATGGCCGTTGGCAGGACAGCATCGAGCCTACGGTCGGTCTCACGAAAAAAGGCCGCGAGCAGTTCCAGCATCTCGAGGATCTTTTCGTAAAATTCCGCGCCACGGGCGAGTTTACAATCCCTCTTGAACTGGGCCGCACGTCGCGTTTCCAGGAATTGGATCGGATTTCTTTCTCCGATTGGCTCAAGCAACAAGGCTGCGACTCGGGCCTCGTCACTTGGTACATGAATTACGCGTGCCGCGACGATTACGGCGCGCTCGCCAAGGAGACTTCCGCCTGGGCCGGCTTGCACTATTTTTGCTCGCGCGAAGTCGAGGAAAAAGGCCCGCTCACCTGGCCTGAAGGAAACGGCTGGATTACGCGCCGGCTGCTGGAACGCGTCGGCGAGAATGTCCGCACCAACGAGATGGCCCATCACATCGCGGAGACAAAGCGCGGATTCAGCGTTTTTTCCGGCGATACCGAATATCAATCTGAGTTTCTCATCTTTGCCGCGCCGACGTTTCTCGCTCCTTATCTCCTCGACAATTTTCCGCGCCTTCATGATTTCGTTTACTCGCCTTGGCTCACCGCCAACTTGACCCTCGAGCGCCTCCCCGATTCCCGCGGCGCCGAACCGACGTGGGACACAGTTTTTCTCGACTCGCCCACGCTCGGATACGTTGACGATACTCACCAGAGCTTGCGCACGCACATCGAGCGCACGGTATGGACTTTTTATTGGTCGCTGGTGGAGGGCTCGCCCGCGCAGAATCGCCAAATGCTGCTTGAAAAAGATTGGAACTATTGGAAAGAAGCCATTCTCGACGACCTCGGGCGGGTTCACTCCGACATTCGGCAGTGCGTCTCGCGCATCGACGTCATGCGCATGGGCCACGCCATGATTCGTCCGGCGGTCGGCTCGGTTTTTTCCGAAGAGCGTCTGCGCCTCGCGCGCCCGCGCCGCGATTCCCGTCTGCTTTTCGCCAATTCCGATCTCAGCAGCATTTCCATTTTCGAAGAGGCCCAATATCACGGCGTGATCGCAGCCCAAACGGTTCTCGAAAGGCTCCATGGCCATCGTTAGCGTCGCGACGAAACCGCATATAGAACGTGAATCTTCCCGCAATTATTTGCATCTAACTCATAGAAGCGTGCGTACTATATTAGTGAGCGCCGACGCCCCACTGCGTGGAAAGGAAACAGGAAGGGACTGATGTTGCTCCAAACAAAGCCCGATTTGACCTACGCCGACGTCACACCCAAGGAGCTTTATTTCAACCGGCGCAAGTTTCTGAAAGCGATGGGCTTCGCCGGCGCTGCCGCATTTGCCGGGAAGAGCCTCCTTGAGCTTGACTCTCCCTCGCGAAACGTTTTTGCCGGCACAAAGTTCCCCAACCTGGTGAAAAGCCCTTTCAGCACGACTGAGAAAGAAACGCCATATCAAGACGTCACGCATTACAACAATTTCTATGAATTTGGCGTCGATAAAGATCAGCCCGCAAAGAACGCCCAGAAATTCCGTACGTCTCCGTGGACCGTTTCCGTCGAAGGCGAAGTGAAAACCAAGCGTAAGTTCAGCATGGACGAAATCCTCAAACTTGCGCCGCTTGAAGAGCGCATCTACCGGCACCGCTGCGTCGAGGGCTGGTCGATTGTCGTTCCGTGGATCGGCTTCCCCTTCAGCGTTCTTGCCAAACTCGTTGAGCCGACTCCCAAGGCAAAATTTGTAGCCTTTGAATCTTACTGGGACCTGGGACAAATGCCGTTAGCGAGAACGGAGATTGCGGGCATTGATTTTCCCTACGTCGAAGGCCTCCGGCTTGATGAAGCCATGAACCCGCTGACGCTTCTTTGCGTCGGAATGTACGGCGATTCGCTGCCGAATCAGGATGGCGCGCCGGTGCGCATGGTCATCCCGTGGAAGTACGGTTTCAAGAGCATCAAGTCAATCGTGAAAATCAAGTTCGTCTCCAAGGAACCGCCCACGACCTGGAATATGGCCAACGCTCACGAATATGGCTTCTATTCCAATGTGAATCCCAACGTCGATCACCCGCGCTGGTCGCAGGCCACTGAGCGCCGCCTGGGTGATATTTTTCGCCGCAAGACACTCATGTTCAACGGCTATGGAGATGAAGTCGCCAGCATGTATGCCGGCATGGATTTGAGAAAGTATTACTGAGGCTGGTTCGCAGCGTGCCTTCGTTCCTCTCCAACAGATGGACCAAAGTTCCAATTTTTCTACTTTGCCTTGTGCCGTTTGGCATTTTGGTGTGGGAAGCACTCACGGGCAATCTGGGGCCTAACCCCGTCGAAACTCTTCAACACACCACTGGCGACTGGACTCTTCGCCTGCTAGTCATCACTCTGTGCGTCACGCCGCTGCGCAAACTCCTGAAGCTCTCCGAGCTAATCCGTTTTCGCCGCATGCTGGGACTCTTCGCTTTCTTCTACGCTTGCCTCCACTTCCTGACCTACCTGGGTCCCGACCAAAATTTCAGTATAGCGGCAATGTGGAAGGACGTATTCAAGCGTCCGTTTATCACCGTCGGATTCACGGCCTTTGTTCTGTTGATTCCGCTCGCGCTCACTTCGACAGCGGCATCGATTCGCCGGCTCGGCGGACGCCGCTGGCAAATGCTCCACCGATTGATCTACTTCAGCGCCGTCTGTGGGGTAATTCACTACTACTGGATGGTGAAATCAGCTGTCTTGCGGCCGCTAACTTACGGGGCAATCGTCACCGTACTGCTGCTTTGGCGTTTGGGAGATTGGCTGATTCGCCGGGGCCGAGCCGTCCCGGCAGCCGCCAAGACGCAACGCGTTTCTGCGGCCGGCTAGTGAACTGTGGTCGCGTCGGCGTCGCTGCCTGGCGTCGAAAGTTCACCGAACTCCAAGCCCCAGAAGTGGGGCGCCGGCGTCAAAAATTCGACTCCGATCCGCTGTCCCCTCTCGCAGGGCTCTCCCTGGTAGACGACGCGGCACTCCTGCTCCTCGAGGGTCTCCGGGTTGGTGAGGACGATCATCTCGCCGTTATCGATTTCATGCTTCAACATCAGTAAGCCGCCGTGCGCGTTCACGACAACCGTCTCGCAAGATTCCTTGAACTTCTTGCCGTTGTGCGCGCGCCCCTGCGCCTGCAAGCGCATCTTGTGGAATGCCCGCCCGCTGCGTCGGTGTGTTGGAGCCGTTGTTCCGTTCATAGTGTCATCATCGGCCTCTTCACGAAAAAGCGTCCACTGGCCCTCGGGACAGGTGTTCTCCAGAAGCAACCGGACTCCGGTGTGCTGACACAATCCCCCAAGGGCAGGGACCCCTTCGTAAGGACACGCGCATAGGCTTTGGGATAGTCTTGTCTTTCGGCGGTGAAGCTGTGCGCCAGATTTTAACTTGCAATTTGCAAGTTACTTGTACACACTATTTCCGAATTTTGAGTTCGAGCCTTCCAGGTTGAAAAGGAGCAGGCAATGACCAAGGTACGAGTTCTCGCCGGCACGCGCAAAGGCGCATTCATACTCACCTCCGACGGAAAGCGCCAAAACTGGGACGTCTCCGGCCCGCACTTTGCCGGCTGGGAGATTTACCATATGAAGGGTTCCACGGTGGACCCCAACCGCATTTTTGCATCTCAAACCAGCGGCTGGTTTGGGCAAGTCATCCAACGCTCCGATGACGGCGGTAAGACCTGGACTCAGCCTGGCACGCCTCCCGGGGAGCCGACCACTGGTCCCGGCGGAATGCCCAAGGGTGAGAGCAACAAATTCGTCTACGACGTTTCCAAAGAATCGGGAAAACCTCTTACCACGCACCAGTTCTACGACGGCACTCAACATCCCTGGGAATTCAAACGCGTTTGGCATCTCGAGCCATCGCTCGCCGATCCGGACACTGTTTACGCTGGCGTTGAAGACGCCGCACTCTTCCGCTCAACCGATGGAGGAAAAAGCTGGCACGAACTTTCCGGGCTGCGCGGCCATGGCACTGGACCCCGCTGGCAGCCCGGTGCTGGCGGAATGTGCCTTCACACCATCATCCTGGACCCAAAAAATCCGAAGCGCATTTATATCGCGATCTCGGCTGCTGGGGCGTTCCGCACCGACGATGGCGGCGAGACCTGGCGCCCCATCAACAAGGGCCTCTACTCCAAATACATTCCTGAGCCCACCGCCGAAGTCGGCCATTGCGTTCACCGTATCGCTCTCCATCCTTCGCGTCCCGACGTCCTGTTCATGCAAAAGCATTGGGACGTCATGCGAACGGACAACGCTGGAGACCAATGGACAAAAATCAGCGGCAACCTGCCGACCGACTTCGGCTTCGTGATCGACGTGAACGCTCACGAGCCGGATACCGTCTACGTCGTCCCCATCAAGAGCGATGGCGAGCACTTTCCCCTCGATGGAAAGCTGCGCGTCTATCGCAGCAAGTCCGGGGGCAACGAATGGCAAGAGCTGGGCAAAGGCCTGCCGCAACGCGATTGTTACGTCAACGTGCTGCGCGACGCCATGGCTGTCGATTCGCTCGATAAGAGTGGCATCTATTTCGGCACGACGGGTGGCCAGGTCTATGTCTCGCCCGATGGGGGAGACAACTGGTCCGCGATCGTGCACGATCTTCCGGCCGTGCTTTCTGTCGAGGTCCAGACGCTCGCATGATTCGCGTGATCCTTCCTCCGCACCTGCGAGGTCTGGCTCGCATCAGCGGCGAAGTGGAACTCGAAGTCGCCGGCGTGCCCACGCAGCGTTCCGTCCTCGACGCGCTCGAAGCCCGTTACCCGATGCTGAGCGGAACGATCCGCGATCACGTGACGCAACAACGTCGGCCCTTCCTTCGCTTCTTTGCGTGCGAGGAAGATCTTTCTCATGAGCGGCCCGACGCTCCTCTTCCGGAACCCGTCATCTCGGGCAAGGAGCCGCTCCTGATCGTGGGAGCCATTGCCGGCGGCTAAACGCAACGATTTCGCGCTCCGCGCGTTCAACTCGCAGTTCAAGACAAAATCTCTCGCGACCCAACGAGCTGAAGCCATGGCCCTGTATTCAGCCTGCATCGGGCCCCGAGTATTCATAGGGCAACTCTGAAGACCTTGATCCGCTGCGATTGGTAAGCTGAACTCTATCGATTGTATAGCCTGGATTCCCTGCGATAGGTAAAAATGACTCATCAACCTTTTTTCATCCCTTCATCGCTCATCTGCGCGCTCGCGATTCCGCTGATTCTTGGGCTGATCCCTCGGAATCGCTGGTATGGCATTCGCACGTCGCAAACGATGTCCGATGAAACCGTTTGGTATCGGTCGAATCGCTACAGCGGATGCGCCTTACTGTTGTCCGGACTGATCTATTTTTTGATCGCGAGTATTTTCCCGACATCAAATCCGCATGACCCCAGCCTGCTTCTTTTCGGGATCCACTTTCTCGCTTTTGCATTACCACTAGCCGCGAGCGTCCTTCTCGTCCGGAAGTATGTGAAGCGTCTCCTGAATTCACCATAACAAATAAACAGCCGTTCGCCAGGACCGGCAAGCACTGTTGACTACCAGTTCCGGAATCTACTCATAGCGCAGCGCCACCAGGGGGTCGACTCGCGTGGCGCGGCGGGCGGGGATGTAGCACGCCAGCAAGCCGACAGCAACGAGAAGCAAAATCACTCCCGCGAAAGTCACAGGATCGGTGGCCGTCACGCCAAAGAGCAGCGACTCCACCGTGCGTGTCAGTGCCAGCGAACCGGCAAACCCGATGACAATTCCGATCAGTATGGTTCCCAGTCCCTGACCAAGGATCATTCTCAATACGTCACCAGAGCCGGCGCCGAGAGCTACGCGCACGCCAATCTCTCGCGTCCGGCGGCTCACCGAATAGGCCATTACGCCGAAGACGCCTGCCGTAGCCAGCAGCAGCGCGGCAATTCCGAAGAAGCCGATGAGGATGAGGTTAAATTTGCGGGAACCCAACGACGCCGAATAGATTTGAGAGAACGTCCGGAATCTCGCCGGAACTTCAGGGTTGAGCTCCTGCAGGATTCCGCGCGCCGCCGAGGTCACCAATTGGGTGTTGGCGTCGCTCAGCATCGTCACGGTAATCGCCGCGCTCGGCCGCTGAAATAGATTTACGTAAACAGTCGGTCTCGGCGGCGCATCCAGTCCGTACTCGTGAACGTCCCCGACGATTCCCACGATCGTCAGCAAGCGCAAGTCGCCGTCCATGTTTCCGAATTCTATCGTATGCCCGATGGGATCCTGGCCCGGCCACCGGTCGTGGGCCAGCGATTGGCTGATCACTGCCACGTGCGGAGAGTCCGCGCCGTCGCGCTCGTCGAAGAGGCGGCCCTGAATGAGTGGAATCCCGAGAACCTGGAAGTATCCGTCCGTCGCGACACAGAAATCCGCGTTCCCAATCCGTTGTTTCTGGCGAACTAGAGGCTCGAATCCGGCGAAGTCTTTGGGAACCTCATTCTGGGTCATAAGCATAAACATGCCTTCGGGAAGGCCGCCGTCCATCGGCAGGCCGCTCGTCGCGCCGACATTGCGCACGCCTGGAATTTGTTTGAGCCTCTCAAGCAACTTTGAAAAGAAAATCCCCTGGCTTGCTTTTGCTTTCGGATCCTCCACCCACGGAAGCGATATATCCATGGTGACAATTTTGTCCACGCGAAATCCGGGATTTACTTCGAGCACTTTCATCAGGCTGCGCCCGAGTAGTCCGGCCCCGATCACAAGAACCAGTGTGATGGCGATCTGCGCAGCCACGATCATACGGCCGATGCGTTGGCCGCCTTGAGAACTCGCTTGCCCTCGCCCGCCTTCCACCAGCGCCTTGCGCAGGTCCCCGGATGTCGCCCTCACAGCCGTGAATGCACCGAGTCCCGCTGCGACTGCGGTCGAAAGCAACAACGCGAATGCGAGCACGGGCATACTGATCGAGACACTCTCCAACCGTGGAAGGTTCTCAGGCGCCAGCCCAACGAGTCCCGCCACGCCCGCGTAAGCTCCAAGTATGCCGAACCCCCCGCCGAGCAAAGAAAGTAGAAACGCCTCGGTAAGGAATTGCCGAATCAGGCGTCCGCGCGCCGCCCCAAGCGCGCTGCGAACCGCAAGTTCGCGCTCTCTCACAGAGGCTTGCGCCAGGAGCAGGTTTGCGACGTTCGCGCACGCAACCAGCAGCAGAAATCCCACCGCTCCAAGGAGAATCAGCAGCGCCGGCCGGGCTTTGCCCGTTATCGAGTCCTGCAGCGGGACGACAGCTCCATCCATTAGTAGATAGTCATTTTGTTCGCTCGATGTATCGTGAATCCGCCGTGCGATCGCGCTGATGTCGGCATTTGCTTGCGCGATGCTCACACCGTCGCGCAGGCGCCCGACCGCACTGTAGTTATGCGAAGTCCTGCTGCGATTTTCTCCGCCAAGATCGGCGGGCACCCACAAGCCCACATCCGACGGGAACTGAAATCCGTCCGGGAGTACACCAATAACGGAGTAGTCTTCGTTATCAATCTTCAAGTGTGACCGCGATAAGTCTCGCGAAGCTCCGAGATACTGCTTCCAGTATCCATAGCTGGCCAAAACAACGGGGGCAGCGCCTTTCTTGGCTTCGTCGGCGCTGAATTCGCGGCCGATAATCGGCTGCACGCCAAACACCTTGAAAAAATCCGGCGTGATGCTCGCAACCACAGTGCGGGTCGGCTGCGAAGCGCCTGAAACGGACGCGATAGTGTCCGTGTACTTGGCAATCGCCTGGAAGCTATGATTTTGATCGCGAAAATCATCGAAGTTCGGGTCCGCAAGGCGCGACCACGTACCCCTCGTATTCACTTCGAAGATCGCCATGATCCGGTCCGGTTCGGCGTAGGGCAGCGGCCTCAACAGCACGCCATAGACCACGCTGAAAATTGCCGTCGTCGCGCCAATCGCCAATGCCAGCGTGAACACCATGATCGCCGTCGTGCCGGGGTTCTTGCGCAATTGCCTCGCTCCATAACGGCAATCAGAGAATACCGAGCGAATCCATTGCCCCATGCGCTCGTCGCGAACTTGTTCCTTCACCATCTCGACTCCTCCCAATTCCATTCGTGCAGCCCTTCGCGCCGCTTCTGGCGGCATCCCCGCGCGGATATTTTCGTCGGCCAGCATCTCCAGATGCTCGCGCACTTCACGGTCCAAATCTTCCTCCTGCCGCCGAACCGAAAATAGGTTCCGGAAAAAACTTCGTGCTTTCGTATGCAGCGGCATCCGGCCACCCCCTACGCAGTTTCCAAAGCTTGCGCAATTGCCCAGGAGATCCGGCCCCAGCGTTTCGTTTCCGCTTCGAGCTGTTTTCGTCCCGCTTTCGTCAGGCGATAGTATTTCGCGCGGCGGTTGTTTTCGGATTCTCCCCAGAACGAGGAAATCCATCCTTCTTCTTCCATCCGGTGCAGCGCTGGGAAAAGTGATCCGGGCTTTACATGGAAGGTCTGGCCCGTGATCTGATGGATCCTGCGCGATACCCCCAGCCCGTGCCTCTCACCGGTGACCAGCGACTTCAAAATTAACAGGTCCAATGTTCCTTGCAAGAGGGTCGTTGTTTCAGAGTCCAAGATATGTCTCCTATCGGATTTCTATAGGGATGATAGCGATGTACCTATAGAACGTCAATAGGAAGCAATCGGTCGCTGGGCGCAAACCTTCTTGGATGCAATTATCACGTTCTCTGGAAGTGAAGGGTATATGTCGACGGTGCTGGCCACTCTCTTTCTTTCTCTTCTTGCACTCGTGGTGCAAGGTCCCGAAACAACCAGCAATAGCCGCACACCGCATTGCCTCGCCCCCCTCCGTGACGAATCACTCTTTGAATCGTCAATACAACAACACGTAGGGAAATCGTGCGCCGAGGGCGCCGCAGCGGAATTTGTTTTTTTTTTGGGAACCCTCGGCCGATGGCCTACGTAACCACTCTAGAGGTGTTTCATGGCAAGACTCACCGGCAATTTTCGTTACGCCCTACGGCAGTTCCGCCTGGCGCCGGTTTTTACCGCGACTGCTGTTTTAACCCTCGCCTTGGGAATCGGCGGGACCACGGCCATATTTACCCTGATCCAAGCCGTGATGCTCCGCTCCTTGCCGGTTTCAGATCCTGGCAGGCTCTACCGCGTCGGTGATGGCGACGATTGTTGCGTCGAAAGTGGTCCTCAAGATCAGTGGGGCATTTTCTCGTATTCCTTGTATGAGCGCCTAAAGACGGAAACTCCGGAGTTTGAGGAGGTGGCGGCTTTTCAGGCTGGACGCAGCCGTTTGGGTGTGCGCCGGCAGGGCGTCGAGTCTGCTGCCCGCCCGCTCACATCGGAGTATGTGAGCGGCAATTATTTTTCCACACTTGGAGTCCAAGCTTTCGGCGGCCGGGTGCTCACTCCCGAGGACGACACGCCGTCTGCCCCACCGGTCGCGGTACTTAGCCACCGCGTATGGCAGACAAGCTATGCAGCCGATCCTTCGGTTGTGGGCTCCACCTTCGTGGTCGAGGGCCATCCGTTTACGGTGATCGGCGTCGCTCCACCCGGATTCTTTGGCGAGACTCTAGAGAGCGACCCTCCGGACATTTGGCTCCCGCTCCAACAAGAGCCCATGATGGATGGTCAAGGCGGCCTGTTGCATCAGTCCATCTCTGCATGGCTGCGCATGATCGGGCGCTTGCGCCCGGGAGCTTCCATTGCAGGCATGGCTCCGCGCCTCTCCGCGACACTTCGCCGGTGGATGCAATACGATTCCGGATATCCCGCCAATTGGATGCCGGACGTCATCAACCTTCTCCCCCGGCAAACAATTAACGTTGTACCGGCTGGAGCAGGCGTAGCCGTGATGAAGGAGGAATATTCCCGTAGCCTGGAGATTTTGCTCGCAGTTTGTGGCTTAGTCTTACTCATCGCTTGTGCCAATGTCGCAAATCTCCTGCTGGCACGTGGAGTTGCGCGTCGCGGACAAACGGCTGTGCGGCTGGCCTTGGGAGCGACGCCTCGCCAGATTGTAGGTCAAGCGCTCACAGAAAGCATTCTGCTCGCGATTGGCGGCGCTGTCGCCGGACTCCTGGTGGCCACGGCGGCCGCGCGCCTGTTGTTGGCACTCGCGTTCCATAGCGCCCATTTCCTGCCGATAAGCGCCGCGCCGTCGCTCATCGTTCTCGCGTTTGCTGTTGGCTTGGCCTTGGTTACCGGAATCATTTTCGGGGCCGCTCCCGCTTGGCTGGCAACCCGCACCGATCCCGCGGAAGCCTTGCGAGGTTCGGGCCGCGGCATTCGCGATCGCTCCTCGTTCGCGCGCAAAGCGCTACTCGTTGTGCAGGCCACTGTGTCCGTTGTACTGGTCGCCGGCGCGACGATGTTGGGCCGGAGCCTGAATAAACTCGAGAATCAGGACTTTGGGTATAAGGTGCAAGGACGCGTTGAGGTGAGTATCAACAAGCCTCCGGCGAGCTATACGCAGCCCAGGTTGCAGGGGCTGTACCGCCAGCTCGAAGAGCAGCTCAATCGCATCCCCGGAGTGCAAGGTTCCGGTTTGGCCTTGTACAACCCGCTCACCGACAACTGGGGCGAATTGATTATGGTGGCCGGCCATCCTCCGGGCAAATTCAACGAAAATTCGGGAGCCTCCTGGGACCGCGTGAGTGCCAACTATCTTCAGAACTGGGGCATGCAGATTATCCGCGGACGCGCGTTTACGGCTGCCGACAACGAAACGACGGCTCCCGTGGCCATTGTGAACGAGGCATTCGTAAAGCGCTTTTTCAAAAGCGACGAAGATCCCCTCGCCCAGCACTTCGGTTTGGACATGCCTCAAAACGCAAGTACGTTTGCCATCGTTGGCGTCGTCCGCGATGCCAAGTTTGCAGGCTGGGGATTAAGTCGGCCTGCGCGTCCGATGTTCTATGTGCCCCTCGCTCAGACGGTCGATTACCACGACGAAATAATGACGAAACTCGAGCTGCGCTCGCACTTCATTCGCGGAATCATGCTGGTAACGAATTTGTCTTCCGGCGCACTCGAGCCGCTGCTTACCAGGACGCTCGCGGAGTTGGATCCTGACTTGACCATCAATAGCATCCGGACCATGCAGCAGCAAGTCGAACTCTCTTTCGACGAGGAGCGTGCCGTCGCCAGCCTCGCCGGGCTGTTCGGGATTGTCGCTCTCGTACTGGCAGCCGTTGGACTCTATGGCGTCACTGCCTATACCGTTGCGCAGCGTACCAACGAAATCGGTATCCGCATGGCCCTCGGCGCCAGCCGCACAACGGTCATGCAATTCGTGCTCCGCGGCGCCTTCAAACGCGTTCTTATCGGTCTCGTCCTTGGCTTGCCTCTCGCGATTGGCGCGGGGCGCCTCATCTCTGCTCAGCTTTACGGCGTCTCCTCTTGGGATCCGCTCGCCCTCGGTGTGGCTGCCAGTGCTCTCGCCATCTGCTCCTTTTTTGCAGCCATCATTCCTGCAAACCGTGCAGCCTCCATCTCCCCCATGAACGCCCTACGAATTGAATAGCGAAGCCCTGTTCCTACGAATTTTAGTCGGAACCGTTGTGGCTATGGACGCGTCATTGGTTGGCTCTGTCATCCTGCGCCCGAATTCGATTGGCACTCCCGGTCGATATTGAAGCCGTGTCGGCAGGCCGCTCGCGGGAACTCGTTCCCTTTTTTTCCGGCCGGAACGCTTATCCTTTTCCCGTTGCGCTTGTGTGCGGGATGCGCCCAGCCCTAGAATAGGAGGCAGCAGCGGCGGGCATCTCTTATTCCGCACTCATTCCGCTGCGATATTCATTCGACTTAACGTTGTCGTAATTTTCATCATACGAAAGGACTCATAGCCCCCGAGAGCCCCTTATGAACCTTGCTGAATTTATAGAAGGTAATCGCGACCAGCATCTTTCTGAACTCTGCGAATTTCTCCGAATCCCCAGCGTCAGCGCCAAGGGCGAGCATAAGCCCGACATCGAGCGCGCCGCTCGCTGGGTTGCTGATCATCTTCGCTCTGCTGGTTTCCAGAAAATCGAGATCGTTCCAACCAATCTCCATCCTCTGGTCTATGCCGAATCCCTCGAGGCTCCTGGCAAGCCGACTATCCTTTTCTATGGCCACTACGATGTGCAGCCCGCCGAACCGCTCGATCTTTGGACTTCTCCGGCTTTCGAGCCTACCGTTCGCAACGGCAACCTCTTCGGCCGGGGCACTGCGGATGACAAGGGCCAGGTCCACATTCATCTAAAAGCGCTTGAATCCATCCAAAAAGTGAACGGCAAACTGCCCGTCAACGTAAAAGTCCTGATCGAAGGAGAAGAAGAAGTCGGCAGCGTCAGCCTGTGGGATTACGTACAAAAAAATAAGGAAAAGCTGAAAGCAGACGCCCTGGTTGTTTCGGATACGTCGATGCTCGCGAAGGGCGTGCCCTCTATCACCTACGGCCTGCGGGGATTGAATTACTACCAGCTCGAGCTCACAGGTCCCGCTCGCGACCTCCATTCCGGCGTCTATGGCGGCGCTGTTCCCAATCCTCTGACGATTCTTACCGAGCTGTTTGCCAAGCTCCACGACAAGAACTTCCGCGTCACCGTCCCGGGTTTTTACGACAAAGTCGCTAAAATCTCCGCTCCCGAACGCAAAGCTCTAGACTCGCTTCCCTGGAAGAAAAAAGCGTTTGAAGCAGCCGTCGGCGCTCCCGGTTATGCGGGCGAAAAAGGTTTTACCGCCGTCGAACAGCTTTGGACTCGTCCAACCCTCGAACTCAACGGAATCTGGGGCGGATACCAAGGCGAAGGTGCGAAGACCGTGATTCCTTCCAAGGCTTACGCGAAGTTTTCCACGCGCCTCGTTCCGAACCAGGATCCGCAAGTCACTGCAAAGCAGGTTGAAAAATACATTCGAAAACTTTTGCCAAAGACCGTCAAGTGCAAACTCGATGTGTTGAGTACCGGCAAGCCGTGGGTAGCTCCGTTCCACGCGCCAATTTTCAAAATCGCTCAGGGCGCGCTCGAAAAGGGCTTCGGGAAAAAAGCAGTCTTCATTCGCGAAGGCGGTTCAATCCCTTTCGTCACGCAAATGTATGACACCTTCAGAGTGCCCTGCGTGCTCCTCGGATTCGGTCTTCCCGATGAAAACGCGCACGCTCCCGACGAACACATCGCTCTCGAAAATTATTTCGGCGGAATCAAAGCCATCGCTCACTTCTACACCGATTTAGCCGCGCTCTGATTCTCGCGCAGGGCAATCGCATCGGCTTTATTGCAGATCGTTGATCGGTTCATGAATCGGCACATTCTTCCTATGCGATTCGAACTAGTGAATCGCCTCCGTGAATCTCGTCACTGCCCGATTCCAATCCTGGAAATGCTTCTTTGGCGCGCATGAGTGGCCAATTCGAAAGCTGGCGGTTGCCGCATCGTTTGCGCACTTGCGTGCGGCTCTCGTCTCCCTCGCGAAAAGCCGCATTTTTCCGGCCTTTTTTGCGGTTTTTCCTTGCGTTCTTTGATTTCCTTGGCTATAGTGCCCTCCGGCCCGAGTTTCTCACGCCAACCCAGGGGGTTCGCTCGCGGCCTGCCCCATTCGAATCGGGGTGGAAAGTAAATACAGGAGGATAAGCAGACTAGATGGCAGCCAAGCCAATGAGCAAGAGCAAGATCGTGTCGTACGTTGCCGAGAAGTGCGGCACACCGAAGAAAACCGCGGCGCTCTTTTTCGAAGAGCTTTTTAAACTGGCGGTGAAGGAATGCAAGGGCGGCGCCGGCAAGTTCGTTATTCCGAACATCGGCCGCGCCGTGAAAGCGCACCGCAAGGCGCGCATGGGCCGTAACCCCCAGACGGGCGAAGCCATCAAGATCAAGGCCAAGACCGTTGTTCGCCTGCGTCCAGCGAAGGCGTTCAAGGACGCTGTACTGAAGTAGACTTCCTGTTTATCAGGAACCGGGCCCCGGACACAGCGCACAGGAAAAGGCGGGCGCGAAAAAACGATTTTGCGCATCGCCCCTTCGGAACGCGCTAGGTGATTGGGCGGGTGTCCCGTTTGAGTTTGCCCCGCATGGCTTGAGCGATCAGGCCATCCGGGGCTTTTTTCTTACGGCCAACGCCAGTTGCGCTCCTCAGACAACGTTGCCTATTACTCTCAGATCGTTTTCAGGTAGGCGATGACGTCCTTGATTTGCTGCGCATCGATAACATCTTTGAAGGGTGGCATCAACGAGTCGCCGTTTTCGATCCAGGTTGTGAGCGATTGGTCGGTGATCTTACTCTTGTTCACGCTGAAAGTGCCGCGCTTGTACATTCCTTTTAGTCCGGGGCCGATTTTTCTGTTCGCGCTATCTGCAAAGTGGCAGATGGAGCATTTTTGGTCGAACACTTCCTTGCCTTTGGCCGCCGAGCCGGATGATTTGGTGGACGCGGCCTTGTGTGCGGCAGCCTTCGCCGGCGGATCCTGCGCAAGAACCGCTACCCCCATGCCCAATACCGCGATCCCAACTACCAGATAAATTCGCTTCACGTCTCCCCCCATCAACCTTAGTTGATTGCGCCTCTATCTTCTCTTTTTACCGCCTGAATTTCCACTCCCCTACCAGGCGCAAAAACCCGGCACAAAGTACAGGTTCCGCCTGGGCACGGATGGAACTCTCGTACTTTTGACGCCCTCAGGGCCGTGTGTTAACAATTTACTCCATGAGCCAGGAAACCCTGACGCGAGCCTGGGAAATCCTTCAAGACGCCTATCAGGCCCAAATGGAAGGCGATTACGACCGGGCCGTGGAGCTCTACCAGTCCTCGCTGGAGCTGCACCCGACGGCCGAGGCTTACACGTTTTTGGGCTGGACGTATCATTTTCAGGGGCGGATCGAAGAGGCTATCACCGAGTGCAAGCGAGCGATTGAGGTCGATCCGGAATTCGGCAATCCTTACAACGACATTGGAGCATATTTGATTGAATTGGGGCGCTTCGATGAGGCGATTCCGTGGCTCGAACGAGCCATTGAGGCTCGGCGCTACGAGCCGCGCCATTTTCCGCACTACAATCTGGGCCGCGCGTATCTGGGGAAAGAGATGTACGCCCGCGCGATGAGGTGCTTCCAGGAAGCTCTGGAAGTTGAGCCGCGGTATTCGCTGGCGCGGCAGGCGCTGGCTTCGCTCCGTCGCATGGTGAATTGAGAAGCAGTGACTCGTGATATGGGACTGGTGGAATGCCCAGCACCAAGTTCCATCTCTCTCCTTAGTTCGTCCCTCTTTGACGGCAATTGTTATAGCTCACCGATAAGGGGCGGAATGCCGCGCCCCTACGCTGACTCCTTCGGTTTGATGGCGCGGTCGTAGACAAAAAGGAGCGCGGCCGTCAACAATCCAATGGCCGTCAAGCTGTACCAAACTCGCTGGGGTTGGTGCAGCACTTCGGCGAACTGATGAACCAGGAAGCCACCCAGCATTCCCCCGAAGATCGAGCCTAGTCCGAGCGGCAGAAATGCGAACCCCATGTAGATGCCCTGCTGTCCCGGGGGCGCAAGCTTGGAGATGTAGGAGTAATACGGCGGTTGCTGAATGATTTCGCCCAGCCCGAGCACGGCGAGCGACGCAACGGTTCCGACCACAGTTGGCGAGAAAGCCAGAATCAGCCAGGAAACCGAAGTGATCACAGTTCCGAGAATCACGGCACGCAGAGGCGCGATGTTGCGAGTCAAATGGTTCACGGCTATCGTCAGGAAGATGACGACCAGCGGATCGGTGACGAGGATCAGCTCTGCTACACCCTTGTTGGCGTTCACGTAGTCGGTGATGAATCCAGGCAACGTGGTGTACTGTTGCCAATAGACGATCCAGTAGCCGGTGAAAATAAGCAGAAATATAAGAAAGCGCGGCGGCCACAGAATCGTTGCAAAATTCCTGGCGACTTGTCCAAGGCTCGGCAGCGGTGCATCTCCAGTTTTGCGCGGCTCGCGGAAGAAAAACAGCACGAAGAAAAACATGGCGAAAACACTGAGCGCGGAAATGCGAAACACCTTTTCCACGCCAAGGTGCGCGTGCGCCCACGAGGCGATGTAAGGCCCGGCGAGACTGCCGATATTCACCATGGTGTAGTAAATCGAGTATCCAATCTGCCGCACGTTGTCTTTGGAAGCGCGCGCCGTTGTTCCGACGACGCAGGGCTTTACCAGCGAGATTCCGAGCGCGGGCAGCACCAGAATTACACCGACAAAAAGCGCGAGCGGGACCGCGTTGCGCACCGGCGCCAGCCAGGAAGCGCCAATAGATCCGATCAGGAAGTATGCCGTCGCAAGGATCAGATAAGCGGTAGAGAGGGCACGTCGAAATCCAATCTTGTCCGCGACGGCTCCCCCGAAAATGGCCAGGAACCAAACCATGCCGCCGAACCAGCCCGTCAGCGTGCCCGTTTGCTGCGTGGAGAAATTGAGCTTTTCGTGGAGATAGAGCCCGAGCGAAGCGAAGGCACCGTAGTAAGAGAGGCGCTCGAAGATTTCGCTGATGTTGGCGACCCAGAAGGGGCGCTCGAACCCGTCGCGAATTTCCTGCAGGCGCTGACCGAAGCTCATCGATTCTCCCGAGTGAAAGGCCTGCTGAAGATGTCGCGGGGATTGTACTTGAAGAGATGGCGAAGTCGAAGCAGTTAGCGGCACAGGGAATTGAAGTCTAAGGGAGCGGCGGGAGCGGCAGGGACGGGAAGATGGCGGGATTTGAGGAGGTCTTCGAGCGAGTCCGGAGTGGACGGGAGGCTGGGATTGGTGTCTACGCGGTAGAAGGAGTTGCGTTCGGCTTGAGGAAGAGTGATGAAGCGGAAGCCGCGAGAGCGATAGAGGTCGAGGAGTTTGGGGAGCATTTCCGCGTCGAGAGCGCCGATGTGCATGAGAAGGACGTAGGGGACGTCGCGATGGTAGAGAGTGTGTGAGAGTTGGCGGTAATACGTAATGTTGGCGTCGGCGGCTGAGAGGTAGCTGCTTTTGAGTTGGGCGATGGCGGCGGAGTCGCCCTTGGCCATGCAACGTGCGTAAGGCTCATTCCAGAGATAATCGCTGAAGCTCATGGTGACGGCGGCGATTTTGTAGCTGCGCTGGGCGAGGAAGGCGCGGATGGCATCGTGTTTGGAGGAAGTATCGCCTTCGGCGAGATACGGATAGCGGAACCAGTGCCAGTCGTCGTGGTTCATCAAGCCGGTGAGTGTGGGCTCGTCGCGCACGATTTCGGACTCGAAGGCTTCGAGAGAATTCTGGTCGAGATTCATGTGCGACCAGGTGTGATTGCCGAGGGGATTGCCGGCGTCGCGCCAAGCTTGGAGGACGGCGAGATCAGCAGGCTCCTTTTCAAGGGTGGCGGCGTTGACGAAGCCGTAGACGGGAGGAAGATTTGCGGCACGGAAAGCGGCGAGGATTTTATTGGCGACGACGAGACGTGTTTCGTTGGGAGGGAGAGGGCCGTGGGCGGGGAGGTCGTCGAAGGTGAAAGCGATTCGGGGAGCGGGGGGGGCGGAGAAGAGAGCGAGGGAGACGGAAAAAGATACGGCGGCGAAGAAAGCGACAAGCGCGAGGCGTCGTGTTCGAGGAGAAGACATTTCGGGTCACCGGGATGATGCGTTGAAAAGCAGGAGAAAAGTAGCAGTTCTTTGCGGCGTGTGTCTATTCGGAAGAGCGAGAGATTGGCGAGTTGCGGGAAAAGTGGATGGGGATGGCGGGGGAAGGTAGAATGCGCGGCGCGGGGGCGGAAGTCAAAACCGAAGAGCCGGCTGGAAGCCGGTGGTACGAAATGGAAGAGCGAGCGGAAGCCCGGGAACTAGACGAGAGAAACATGAGGATAAGCCGAGCATGATGCGGAGGGGATTGTGAGGAAAAGAATTGTTTGGATTGCGCGAATCGCGATGATTTTGGGTGGGGTATGCGCGGGGATGGCGCAGGAGGCGCGGGCGCAGAGGCCCCCGCTGCTGCCGGAGAAAGCAGTGGCTGCGCTGGCGAATGAGTTGAGCGGGGAGACGGCGAAGAGGAATTTGGAAGTGATCGCGACGTTTCATAGGCAGCGCGGCTCGCGGGGATTTCGTGCGGCGGCGGAGTTGGTGGCGGAGCGTGCGCGGGAGTATGGGTTGAGCGATGTGCAGATCTTGGAGTTTCCGGCGGACGGGAAGATTTTTTATGGGACGCAGAGGTCGCGACCGGCGTGGGATGCGGAGGTTGGGGAGCTTTGGGAACTCGATTCGGTTGCGACAGGTTGCTACGAGGCGGCGCATAAGAAACCGCAATCAGACGAAGAAGCACGCAAGGTGTTGGCTGTCATGCTGAAAGAGGAATGCGATCCGGAACTCCATCAGCGGCTTCTCGCAAGTTATGCGGCGGAGCCGGTGGTGCTGGCGGAGGATAGCGAGTCGGCGGATGTGACGGCGGAGTCGGCGGATGTGACGGCGGAGTTGGTGGATGTGGGAGCGGGGACGAAGGAGAGTGACTACGCGGGCAAGAATGTGAAAGGAAAGATTGTGCTGGTTAGCGCGTCGCCGGGGGCGGCACAGGAATTGGCGGTGGGAAAATTTGGGGCGGCGGGGATTGTGAGTTATGCGCAGAACCAGAAGAACGCGTGGTGGGGCGAGGACGAGAATTTGATTCGGTGGGGACATTTAGAGACGTTTACGGAGCACAAGACGTTTGCGTTCATGGTGTCGCTGAAGACGGCGCGGGGAATGCGGGAGCGGCTGGCGCGCGGGGAAAAGATCACGCTGCACGCGGTGGTGAAGGCGGGGCAGCATGCTGGGAATTATGAGGTGGTGTCGGCGACGATTCCGGGGGCGGATGCGAAGTTGAAGGAGGAGGAGATTGCGTTTTCGTGCCATCTGGATCATCAGAGGCCTGGGGCGAATGACAATGCCAGCGGGTGCGTGACGATATTGGAGGTGGCGCGGACACTGAATAAATTGATTGGCGACGGAAGACTGGCGCGGTCTGCGCGGACGATACGGTTTATTTGGCCGCCGGAGATTGAGGGGACGCTGGCGCTGCTGAATCGGAAGCCGGAGTTTGCGCGGCGGATCAAAGCGGCGATTCACATGGACATGGTGGGAGGCGGGCCCGCGACGAAGGCAGTCTTCCACGTGACACGAGGGCCGATGAGTTTGCCGTCGTTTGTGCATGATGTGGCGTGGGCGTTTGCGGAGTTTGTGAACGAGGAGTCGTACCAATTTGCGGCGACGGGGAAGGCGGAGTATCCGATGGTGGCGCTGGAGGGAGGGAAAGAGCCGCTGCGCGCGGAGTATTCGGCGTACACGATGGGGAGCGACCACGATGTGTATCAGGATTCATCGTTCGGGATACCGGCGATTTATTTGAATGACTGGCCGGACCGGTACATTCATACGAATTTTGATACGGCCGCGAATATCGATACGACGAAATTGAAGAGGGCGGCGTTTATTGGGGCGGCCAGCGGATATTTTTTGGCGGGGATGAATGAGAAGTCGTTGCCGAAACTCCGCTCGGTAGTGCAACAGGGAAGTGACTTGGAACTGGCGTCAGTCGAACCAAGGATGGGCAATCTGCCGCCGGCGGATGCTGCGTGCGTTGCAGATATTCGAGCTCAAGCGGACTGGAGAATGGAACTGGGGATGGCGTCCTTTCTGCATTTGGATATGCCAGATGGACGCACGGAGGCACATCCCAAGGTGTGCGCGGAGGAACTGGCGCGATCGAAGGAAGGCGATGATCGCTTTCGGCGTCAACAGATGCCGAAGGGGCCGCTGGCGGTGTTTGGGTATGACTATTTTGAGGAGCATGCGAAGGCGGCGGGAATGGCGACGCCGAGGCTGCTAAGTTACGAGGGATTGTGGGGAGGTGGAGAAGAGTATGCGTATGAGATTTTGAATTTTACGGACGGAGTGCTCAACGCTCAGCAGATACGCGATCGAGTTTCGGTGGAGTATGGGCCGGTGCCGTTGGAGATGGTGGTGGAGTATTTGAAGGCGCTGGAGAAGATTGGGGTGGTGGAACAGGTAAAGTGAAGGAAGAACCGGACGAGAAGATCGAACGAGCGCCAATTATGGGACTGGAATGGTGGCGGACTTGAGGAGGGCAAGATGCCGACGATTGAGGGGAAAGAAGGGCGGTTGTGGATCGACAGGTACGTGAAGAAGGCTGGAAAACTAGCCGGCGTCGCGAGGGCGGTACGAGCGCTAGTGAAGAAAACTGCGGCGGGCTGCGAGGAGTACGTGAGCCCATGGAAGGTGCCGGCGTTTGATTCGAACGGGCCGTTGTGCGTCTTCGTGCTGGGGAAAGAGCACGTGACGCTAGCGTTTTTGCGAGGCGCGCTGCTACCCGACCCAGGGAAATTGCTGGAGGGAAAGGCGAAAGGCGTGCGCAACGTGAAGCTGCGGAGCCTGGCGGATGTTAAGCGGCACGGAGTGAAGAAACTGATTGTTGAGGCGGCGAAGTTGAACAAGAAGGACCCCCCGTCCGGGAAGATGGTGGGGATGGATAAGAGACGGAAGAAAGAAGGGAAGAAATAAGCAGGGAGTCGCGCGCTCGCGAGGTGAGAGAACAAGAACGCTTCGAAGCTCTGCGTAAAGGAAAGCCCGCGTGCGAAAGGCGGGCTCGGAATGATAATTTTCTCGAACTTCCGAAGTAACCCCTTCTGTGGACAGACCTAACACGATTTCCGAGAGGATCGAGCGGTTGCCGCTGGGGAGATTTCACCGGCGGTTTATTGCGTTGGTGTCGCTGGGGAATTTTTTTGATTTGTACGACATTTTTATTGTGGCGTACATCGGGGCGGCGCTGCAGCAGAGCGGGTTTCTTTCGCTGAAACAATTTGCGCTATTCGTGGCGGCGGGATTTTTGGGGATGTTTGTGGGGACGGTCGTGTTTGGGATGGGGAGCGACCGGATGGGGCGGCGCAGCGCGTTCATTTCGCTGCTGCTGATTTATTCGGTGTTTACGTTTGCGGATGCATTTGCGCCGACAGCGGGATCGTTGATTGGGCTGCGGTTTTTTGCAGGGATTGGAATTGGTGCCGAGATTGTGGTGGTGGATACATACGTGGCGGAGGTGGTGCCGAGTACTGCGCGCGGGAGGTATGTGGCGATTACACAGGTGGTGGGATTTTGCGCGGTGCCGGTCGCGGCGGTGCTTTCGCGCGTGCTGGTGCCGACACATTTTTGGATGAGCGGATGGCGATGGGTGATGGTGATTGGGGCGTCGGGGGCACTTTTGACTTGGTGGTTTCGGAGGAGATTGCCGGAGTCGCCGCGGTGGTTGGAGAGCCGGGGACGGCTGACTGAGGCGGATGCGGTGATGAGGGGGTTGGAGGCGGAGAGTTTTGCTTCGAAGGGAAGAAATGGCGAGTGGCGAGCGACGAGTGGCGAGCGAAAGGAAAGAGACAGAATTAACACAGAGGACGCAGAGGCGGAGAGCACAGAGGCCACGGAGAGGGAAGGAAGAGGCCGGCTGGACGAGCAGAAAGTGGAGGGCGGAGGAACAGACGACAGACTGAAGTCTGTCCCACGATCGGAAGGATCGTTTTGGGAATTGTGGAAGAGGCCGTATTTGTCGCGGACAGTGATGCTTGTCATTTTTCAGGCTTTGCAGACGATTGGGTTTTATGGATTTGCGAATTGGGCGCCGACGTTCTTGTTGAAGAGGGGAGT
>DATJXZ010000010.1:0-2814 GCA_035499815.1 Candidatus Solibacter sp.
GCATGGTCCTCAATGACGAATTGCGCAGTCACAGGCGCTCCGTAGCTCAAGGAGAAAGGCGCCGCCCGGTCTAGCTCTTCGTCTGTGAACGCTCGCACCGCAGCAGCGGCCTCACAACTGTTGCGGCGCAAGAGTTCGAGAGCGGCCTCTTTCGTCACACCGGAATTGTCTTTGGCATGATTTGCATTCAACTCCGCTACGGCTTCCCAGGTGACGTCAGTTACCGCCTTGCCTCTGGCGATTGTGCGCGCCAGATTAATCTCCACAGGGTAGGCGCCGGCGACATGGTGCACTATGATGCCGAGGGTACGACGATCCGTAATCGATGCAGGGGCGCGCCATTCCGCTTGCGAGATCCCTTCGACGAAGGAAGCCAGGCTGGCGGCGCCTTCCTCGATGCGCCGAGCCAACTGTTCAGCACGACGCCCGGCGGAGCTTCCGATCTTCTGATTTGCCACAGCGGGCGATCCAATATCTTCGCCCGCTTGCTGGTTGCTTCGCGATGGAACTCATCCTCACTGTCTCCTCGCGTCCCTTTCTTCAGTATCAGGCTCCGAAAGGTTGCGCTTTGGCTCGTGACACGATTACGGCCGGGCTTCGTAGACGATGTTGAAGGGCGTCTCCGTGGCGCGGCGGAACCGGGTAAATCCAGCCGCCGTCACAACCTCTCGGATGCGTGCCTCGCCCGCCTGCGCCCCCAGGCACAAACCGACCTCCTGCGAGCGTGAGCACGGCGTGCAGAGGAGCGTTGAGAACGAGTAGTAGACTCGCCCTACGGGATTCAGATTGTCCTTCAACTGATCGTTGGCAAATGGCTCGACGATCATCCAGGTGCCGTCGTGTGCCAGCGACTGCCGGATATGCTTAGCCGCCCCGACAGGATCGCCCATATCGTGCAGGCAATCGAAGACGGCAACAAAATCGTAGTCTTTGCCGGGGATTTCCTTTGCAGGTGCAACCTCAAAGCTGAGGCGGTCGGCCACGCCCTCGCGTTTGGCGGACTCGCGAGCTGCTTCGATGGATTTGTCGTGGTAGTCGAAGCCGAAGAAGCGAGACTTGGGAAACGCTTTCGCCAAGAGCAACGTGGAGGCGCCCTTGCCGCAGCCTATATCCGCCACTCGCGCGCCCGCTTCGAGCTTCTCTTGCACGCCGGTCAAAGCGGGAATCCACGCGCTGGTGAGATTGGCGACGTAGCCTGGGCGAAAGAACTTTTCGCACCCGTGAAAGACGCCGTCCACGTGCTCGTGCCAGCCCATGCCCTTGCCGGTCCGAAAAGATTCGGTGATTCGCGGAACGGCAGCGAGCGAGCCCAAAGCCAGCTCAAACGCGCCGGGCAGATATGCAGGACTCCCTTCCTCGGCGAGCGTGAAGGCTTGCTCCTTGCTCAGGCTGAATTTTTTTGTTGTGTCGTCGTAGGTGACGTATCCGCCAGCGGCTTGAGAAGCCAGCCACTCGCGGACATAGCGCTCATCGGTCTGCGTCTTGGCCGCAAGCTCTGCCGGGTCCATTGCCTGGGCCGCGAGAGCCTTGTAGAGGCCAAGTTTTTCACCGATTACGACCATGCCGGCGTGAACAGAGGCGCCGAGATCGGTGACGAATTGGCCGATGAAGGCGTTCAATTTTTCCATATTCAGGATGGGAGCCTGTGCTGTACTCATGAACATTTCTCCTTTTTGGGATGGCGCTCATCCCCCGATTGCCGTTCTATCTGTGATCTCGTTTGCGGCAACGGTTCTCATTCTTCCTGCTGCTATAGATGCGATGATAGCCGCTTCTTGTGCAAGCAAACTTATCCGCGCGTCTGGAAAACTTGGCCGACTCGCGGTAGCATCCAAGACAACTTTGCCTGGGGTCCTGAAACCTTAGCCAAGAGTCCGCATCGAAAAGTCCATGGACGCTTTATCGGAAATTTTGCAGTCAGTGAAACTCGACGGCGCTGTGTTCTACAACGCCGAGTTCACTGCGCCATGGGGCGTGCGCTCGCCCTCATCGCTGGAAGTGGCGGCGTTTCTTCGCAGGAGGTCCAAGCACGTGATCATGTATCACCTCCTTACCCAGGGCCGGGCGCGATGCGAAGTCGAGCACGGCAACCTGGCCGTGGAACTGATTCCCGGAGACATCGTGGTATTTCCGCATGGCGATGCACACATTCTTTCCAACGGGCGCCCTGCTTGCATCTTGGACAACGCCAAGCAGTTGAAAGAGGTGTTTTCGCAAGGGATGGCTCTGGCCCGTTACGGCGGAGGGGGCGACCCCACCTTGATCGTTTGTGGCTATATGGAATGCGACCGGGAGTTCAGCAAGATGTTTCTGGGAGGGCTGCCTCCGGTCTTCAAAGTGAATATCCGCAACGACAACTCGGGCCAGTGGCTGGAAAACTCTATTAAGTTTTCGGCGAAGGAAGCGAGCACGAACCGGGCGGGCAGCGATGCGGTGCTAGCGAAATTGTCCGAAGCGCTATTTGTGGAAACAATACGCCGTTACATGGCGGAATTGCCGGAGCAGCAGACCGGGTGGCTCGCAGGGGCGCGTGACCCATGGGTCGGAGCGGTGCTGGCGCACATCCATCGAGCTCCGGAGCGGCCTTGGACGATTGCGCAACTCGCACGGGAGGTTGGAATCTCGCGGTCCGTGCTAGCGGAGCGGTTCCGGCATTTTCTCGGGGAGCCGCCTATGACGTATTTGTCGCGATGGAGGCTGCGTCTGGGCGCACGGATGTTGACTTCGACCAGCTACAGCGTGGCGAAGATTTCGGGAAAAGTGGGCTACCAGTCCGAGCCGGCTTTCAATCGGGCATTCAAACGCGAGTTTAAA
>DATJXZ010000011.1:0-99306 GCA_035499815.1 Candidatus Solibacter sp.
CAATTTCGCGCGTGCTCTTGCCTCGCTCGTAGAGTCGCAGGATTCGCCCGCGTACGGGCACAGGGATGGGCGTCATAACCCTAACTCTGCCACAACAGCTCACTCCTGTGAAGCTACATCATTTATGGAAATGCTCTAACGCCGTGGGCGAGCCAGAGCCGTATCTTCTCGACGCAATGCGGAATTCGTAATCAGTCCCGCGAGACTCTCCAAGTCGTTCAGCGCCCTGCTGGCCGCGATCCGCGCCTTCTCCAAAAAAGAAGAATCCAGCAGGAACGCGCAGCGGTCCACAAACGGATGATTTGCAGCCTCAAACGGTTTTCGCGTCCGCCTCGCCGATGTGTTGCGCGCGAGCAACTCCTCGTACATCTGCAAGTCCCTCTGAAAGTCCAGCGCGTCTCCCGCGCTCCATTTTAGCTGTCGCGTAAGCGCCGCCAGAAACTTGCGCCGGAACGCTGCGGCATCTCTCCGCAACATCGGCCGCGGCTTGGCCCGGCCCGCAGTCGGCGCTTCGGCCAAAGTGATTTCCAGCGCCCGCGCCGTCAACGCAAGCAATGCCTCCCGCTGCAGCAATTCGAGAAGATCGCGATACAGCGAAGCGTGAACTTGCAGCGCGTGCCGTCCGTGCTCGACCACGTACGAATCCACGAATCGCGGCACAATCCGCTCGCGTTGCAGCGCCTCAGTCAGCCGCAAGACCAGCTCCCCCGGCACGTCCGTCTTGATCTGCCGATCGCCCGCCATCATCCTCTCAAGTAGGGGCACGATACATCGCGCCCCACCGTAGTCTCGAGCAGCGCCAAAATACATCGTGCCCGCTCGTCGTGGCAGTCCATGGTAGCAGGACTTTGTTTCCCGCCTCCGCGCCACCCCTCCGAAAAACAAAAAGCCCAGCGAATCTCATTTCGCTGGGCTTTGTCTTTTTCTATTTCGACCGTGGCAGTGCTTATCGCAGGTAAGCCACTTTCCACTACCACTACTCACTTCCCCTTCAATGAATCGCCCGTGGGCTTTCCGGCCCAACGTGCTTCGGTTTGGGTCCGGCCTGCGGCACGATGGGCGGCGCCACTGCTTCCTTGGACAGCGCATGCTCCAGCACTTCATCGAGATTCCGCACATAGATGATCTTCATGTCACCCAGAATTTCCGGCGGCAGATCCGCTACGGCGTTCGGCTCGTTGTCCGCAGGCAGCAGCACTTCCTTGATGCCCGCACGCTTTGCGCCGAGCACCTTTTCCTTCACGCCACCGATGGGCAGCACGACTCCCGAGAGCGTCATCTCGCCCGTCATCGCCAGCCGGTCGCGCACGGGCCGCCCCGTCAGCAGACTGACCAACGATGTCACCATCGCCGCTCCCGCCGATGGACCATCCTTTGGCACACCGCCTGACGGCACGTGTATGTGGATGTCCTGCTTACGGAAAAAGTCCGGATCGATCCCGTACCGCTCCGCATTCGCTCGCGTCCACGTCAGCGCCGCGGTCATCGATTCTTGCATGACCTCGCCAAGATGCCCGGTCATCGTGAACTGCTTCCCGCCGCGCATCCGGCTGGCTTCGATAAAAACGATGTCTCCGCCCACTGGCGTCCACACCAGGCCAACCGCCACGCCCGGTTTCTTGACGCGCTCCTCAACCTCTTTCTCGGCACGGAACCTGGGCACGCCCAGATATTCGCGAACGATCTCCGGCGTAACCTCCATCTTTTCCGTGTGGCCTTCGGCGATTTTGCGCGCCTGCTTGCGCGTGATCGTTGCGATCTCGCGTTCCAGGTTTCTCACTCCCGCTTCCCGCGTGAAGCTGTGGATGATTTCCCGCAGCGCCTCGTCGGAAAACGCGATCTGCTCTCCCATTTTCAAGCCGTGTTCCGCAGCTTGTTTGGGAATCAGGTATTTGTGCGCGATATGGATCTTCTCCTCGCCCGTATAGCCGGGCAATTCGATAATCTCCATGCGGTCTCGCAGCGGTTCCGGGATAGGATCCATCCAGTTCGCCGTGGCGATAAATAGAACTTTCGAAAGATCGAATGGCACATCGAGATAATGATCCCGGAACGCGTTGTTCTGCTCCGGATCGAGCACTTCCATTAGCGCCGAAGACGGGTCGCCTCGAAAGTCGCGGCCGAGCTTGTCGACCTCGTCCAGCATCATCACTGGATCGTTCGACTCCGCCCGTTTCAGTCCTTGAATAATCTGTCCCGGCAGCGCGCCGATGTATGTGCGCCGGTGGCCGCGGATTTCCGCTTCATCGTGCATGCCGCCAAGAGCGATGCGCACGAATTTGCGGCCCAGCGACCGCGCAATGGATTTTCCCAGTGAAGTCTTGCCCACGCCAGGTGGCCCAATGAAGCACAGGATCGGCCCTTTCATCCCTGGCTGAAGCTTCTTCACCGCCAGGTAGTCGAGAATCCGTTCCTTGACCTTCGCTAGATCGTAGTGGTCCTCGTCAAGAATCTGCTTGCCTTTGGCGATGTCGATCTCGCTCGCGCCGGAGGATTTCGACCATGGCAACGACGTCATCCATTCCAGGTATGTCCGCGAAACCATGTACTCCGCCGAAGCCGGCGTCATTTTTGCCAGGCGCTTAATCTCGCGGTCGCACTCTTTCTTGGCTTCCGCGGTCATTCCGGCTTCGTCCACTTTCTTGCGAAGCTCGTCGATCTCCTGACCGGTGTCTTCGGATTCGCCAAGTTCCTTCTGGATGGCCTTCATCTGCTCGCGCAGCAAATACTCCCGCTGGTTCTGCCCCACTTGCTCCTGCACCTGCTCGTGAATTTTCGAGCGCAGCTCCAGCACTTCCAGCTCTTTCGAAAGCTCGCGGATCAGCATCTCCAGCCGTTTACGCACACTCGGAGTTTCGATCAGCTCTTGCCGCAGCAGCGTCGAAAGCGACGGCAGCGTCCCGGCGATAAAATCCGACAAGCGGCCCGGATCTTCAATATTCAACGCCACCGATTGCAGGTCATCGGAAAGTTGCGGCGAGTGGCTCACCACATCGCGAAAGAGGTCCTGCGCGTTGCGCTGCAGTGCCTCAAGCTCAGCGTCGGCGTCACCGGTGATTTCGTCCTGCGCTTCCACTCTTGCGCGCAAGAACGGCCGCAAACCAATCAGCTCCACGACGTCCACGCGCTGCAATCCTTCCAGGAAAATGACCACATTCCCGTTGGGCATTTTTACCGTCTTATGAACCTTTGCCAGCGTTCCGACCTTGTGTAGGTCCGCGGCCGCAGGGTCTTCGACCCGGGGGTCCAGCTGCGCCACAACCCCCAACAGTTTCTCTTCGCCTTCGAGCGAGTTAACCAATGCCAAAGAACTCTCCCGGCCTACCGTCAGGGGCAGCACAGCCCCAGGAAACAGGACCGTATCCCGAACCGGCAGGATCGGAAGAACATCCGGCACCGTGTACTTTTTTTCAGCCATTGTGAATGTCCCCCAAAATCCCGGCGCAAGGTAGAATCTACTACGCCTAAAGAGCTTAGATGCGGGCTAATGCCAAAAGGTGCGGATTGATGCGCCATCAACAAGCAAGAAATCTAAGTGTCTCAAACTCATATATTAACAGTCTCTTTCGCTTCCTGCAACTCTACCGAATTCTCTTTTATTATCAAATACTTAGAGCATGTCTCCGTTTGCCGCCCCGGCACTGTGCCTTTCAAGACCATAGGCCCAAAATCTTGCTACCCTCATCAATTCAGGTCATCATTTTTTCTTTGCAAACCGCTTCCTCACCAACTCCTCGGCCTCTTCCTTGGTTGCAATCTGTCCTTCGAGCTGCGCGTCCTCAACCGCCCTCAGTATTTCGCTAAACAGGGGTCCAGGGATATAGCCCATTTGGTTCAAATCGTTGCCGGTTAGGACACGCTGGGGATGGACCTGTTCGACGGGCGTTTCCGCCAGGAATCGCTCCACCTCGTTATACGAATCCAGATTGCGATGGCTCGAAAGACAATCCAGCCGGTGCAGCGCCATGTGCTCCTCAAAATGCGGCAGTCGCACAAATCGCTTGAGTGTCGACTTCCGCATCTGACTCACGGCGCCAAATCGCATGTGGTTCGCCACCAGCGCAATGATCTGCTCCGTTTCTTCATTCGAGAAGCGGTACCGCCGGCAGATTGCTTCCGCCATCCGCACGCCCACGTCAACGTGATGATCGAATCGTATCCGGTCTCCCGTTTGCGAAGCCGGCTTATACGTCGGTGGTTTCCCGACATCGTGCAGCAGCACGCCCCACGCTAATGTTGGCGAAGCTCCTGCCGGCAGTCCCTCGATCATCAGCATCGTGTGAATCCACACGTCGCCTTCCGGGTGAAATTGCGGCGGTTGCGGGATTCCCTTCATCGCTGCGATTTCAGGCAGCACGATGGAAAGCAGCCATGCTTTTTCGAGCAGCTCAAATCCAGTCCGCGCCGCGCCTTCCGTCAGAAGTTTGGTAAGTTCATCGCGCAGCCGTTCTGCCGAAACATCCGTGACGGCGCCGGCGTGGCGGCGAATCGCCGTAAACGTCTTGTGCTCGATCTCAAATCCGAATCGTGCAGCAAATCGCACCGCACGCATCATCCGCAGCCTATCTTCCGAAAAACGCCTATCCGGCTCGCCAATCGCGCGAATGACCCCCATTTTCAGGTCGGCTTGGCCATTCACAAAGTCCAGAATTTCGCCCGTGTCATGCCGCATCAACAATCCATTGATCGTGAAATCGCGCCGCTGCACATCTTCTTCGGCCGTTTTGGAATAAACCACGCGGTCAGGATGCCGCCCGTCCGAATAACCGACATCGGACCTAAAGGTCGCGACTTCCACTTTCAACCCCTCATGCGGCACAAGCACGACGCCGAACTGCGCGCCAACTGCAATGCTTTCCGGAAACAATTCCATCACCCGGTCTGGTGTGGCATCCGTCGTGACGTCATAATCCGCCGGCTCGCGGCCCAGCAGCAAATCACGCACACAACCGCCCACAAGCAACGCCTGGTGGTTGTTGCGCTGCAGCGTTTCGCAGATCGAGCTAGCAAGTTCGCGAAGCGTCACGCTGCGATTATGCGACAGTCGCGGGCGCAAAGGGGAGAGATGTCTCAGGCAAGGTTCTGCGGCCTTCTACTTACAGCGGAACACCAGGCAGGTGATGTCGTCGGACTGGCGCGTGAAGCCTACAAAGTCATCGACGCGCTTCATAAGGAATTGCAGCGATTCTGGGGCGCCCAAATCCGGCAGCGCATTAATGGCCCCGAGCCAGCGCTCGTTGCCAAACTCCTCGCCCTTTTCATTGAAAGCTTCCACCACGCCATCCGTGTAGAGAATTAGCGCGTCGCCTGGCTTCAGTCCAACGGACGATGTTGGATAAGTGGCATCCATCTCAATTCCCAACGGTAAACCGCTGGCCTCGAGCCTTTGAATGTCTCCGTTCGCGCGGCGCAGGATCGGAGGGTTGTGGCCGGCATTTGCGTAGAGGAGTCGGCGCTCCGCAGGATCATATTCGCCTAGAACGGCAGTTGTGAACCGTCGTCCATCAAGGCTGTGCGCACAGGCATAGCGGTTAAGCCGCATCACCAGATCGGCGAGCGGCGCGCCTTCTCCCGCGATGGTATGGAGACTCGCTTGCAGTGTGGCCATGAGTAGCGCCGCGGGAATGCTTTTTCCTGCAACGTCCGCAATCACGAGCATCAGCTTTCCATGTTCTGAAGCGCTCGCCGTCGGATAAAACGCGTCGTAATAATCTCCCGCGACGGAATTCTGCGGCCGCGAAGCAAACGCAATATCTCCTCCAGCCACTTCCGGCGCTTTCGTGGGGACAAGCCAGGTCTGAATTTCCCGCGCGATCTCCAGGTCGCGTTTCATCGTCACCTTGTCCGCCAATTCGAGCGACAGCAAGAGAATCAGAAGCAGCGTGGCGAGAAAATAGTAAAACGTGTAGTCCCCGTTGACGCCGCCATTGAGCCTGAGAATTGCAAAGACCAGCAGCACAAACGCCACCAGAAACAGAATGCGGCGCGCCGGCGAAAGCTTCATCATCAGCGCCCAAAAGAGGGCTTTGGCGATTCGATACCAGCGGCGGAAGCCTCTGTGGCTTTCGTATTCAGTCGAGTCGGTTTCTTTTATGTAGAAGCCGTAGCTCGAACGCGCATCGGCTGTAAACTGCGACCATAGTTCATCGATGCGGCGGCCTTCACTGATGCGCTGCCAAAAGCCGAATACTCCCCTTTCAGAGCGTGAACGTGTTGTGGGTTCGGAAGGCGGCGTAACAGGACTCATGCGAGAAGTATAGGGTATTCGCATCCGTAGGGTCACCCTCCTGAGCGTCACCGCTTAGGCGTGCCGGCCAGGTTTTGGCCGTCACAAAGCAATCACTCAGGGGCGACCGGCGTCCCGTTATTTCTCGCGCTCGTTGGTCGAACTGCCCGTGCGCAGCGAGCCGCCGAATTGAACTTTTCCAAAACCAAAGCGGTCCCGCAGCTTATCCGCCGCACGCGTCACTTTCTCAAGCCGTTCGCGCTTTTCCGCTTCCAACAAATCGAGCTGTTCCGCGCCATGCGTCAACCCGCCGAGGGCCACACCGAGCAGCCGAATTTTTCGCTTCATGTCGCGATGCTCGCCGAAGAGCGCTTGGAAAACCCGGAAAATATCCGCATCGAGCCGCGTTGGTTCGGTAAGGGTTTTTGTGCGCGTGTGCGTATCGAAGCCCGTGTAACGAATCGTCAGCGTGAGAGTGCGCGTCGCAAGCCCAGCCTCGCGCAATCGCTTACACGCCTTTTGCGATAGATGACTAAGCAACGCGTGCAGCGCCTCCGTATCGTTCGTATCTTCGCCAAACGTGTGATTGTGCGAAATGGATTTTGGCTCGGCGTCGATCACGAATTCGTAGGAATCACCGCCGCGCGCTTTGCGATAGAGCGCATCGCCCCATTGACCGAATATTGTTTCGAGTTTTTCGAGCGACACTGCCGCAAGTTGTTCCACGGTTTCGATACCCAAAGCGCGCAGCGCCCGTTCTGTGACTTCGCCAATTCCAGGAATTTTTCGCACGGGAAGCGGCGCGAGAAATCGCTCTTCTTGCCCCGGCGCAACCCACACCAGCCCGCGAGGTTTTGCTTGTTCCGATGCCACTTTGGCGACAAGTCGCGTCCTCGCAAGTCCGCCGGAGCAGGGAAGTCCGGTGCACTTGGTGATCGTGCGAAGGAGAGTGTCCGTCGCCGCGAGAGGCGGACCGTGCAATCGTTCAGTTCCCGCTAAATCAAGATAAGCCTCGTCAATCGAAACCATCTCGACGATGGGCGAGAATTTCCCGAGAATGGTGGCGACGCGGTCGCTCCATTGGCCATATTTCTCATGATGCCCGTCGAGAAATATGCCGTGCGGGCAGAGCCGTCCAGCGGTGCGCAGCGGCATCGCCGAATGCACCCCGAATTTCCGTGCCTCATAACTCGCCGAAGTAACCACTCCGCGCTGATTCGGTCCTCCGCCGACAATGACAGCCTTGCCGCGAAGCTCTGGCCGCTCCAGCAGCTCCACCGACACAAAGAAAGCATCCATGTCCACATGCAAAATGGACGAAACTGCGTTAGCCGCCTGTTCTTCAAGCGGCCCATGCTTCGCCCGAAATCGCGCCATCTCCGGCATGCCGCTAGCCTACTCCCGATTCAATCTTCGCCACAACCTCGCCTTCGCTTAGATACGCTCGGCGGCGATGACGCGGGGGATTCCGGCCAGATCGTTGGTTACGCCGGCATTGGTCCAAATCGGAGCGTCGAGGAGTGGTTGTACTGCGGCGAGACTGTTGTGGCCGAGTTCGAGTACGAGAAGGCCGCCGGCTTTCAAATGCTTCGCGGATTCCGCAATGAGGTCTGCGTAAAATTCGTAGCCTGCTTCGCCGCCATAAAGTGCGATTTCCGGTTCGTGCTCGCGGACCTCCCTCATTAGCGATTCTTTTTCCTTGCGGCCGACGTATGGCGGATTGCTGACGATCAGATCGAAAGAGCGTGGTTCGTCACGCCCCACCGATAATCCGTGTTGAGCATTCGCAGGTAAGCTCGTTTGTAGGGGCACGATATATCGCGCCCCTGCGGGGAAAGCGTCGAACAAATTGGACTCGATGAACTTGATGCGATCGGCAACGCCATGACGGGCGGCGTTGCGTCTGGCAACCGCCAGTGCGGCGGCGGAAATATCTGAGGCGAAGAACGAAGCCTGGGGAAGTTCCTTGGCGAGAGCGATAGCGATGCAGCCTGAGCCAGTGCCGATGTCGGCGATTTCGAGACCCTCGCCGTTGAGAGTTTGTTTTCGGCCGGCGCGAATCTCTCTCACGGCGAGGCGATCCAGCGCGACTTCGATGACGTGCTCGGTTTCTGGGCGAGGAATCAGAACATCAGGCGTGATTTCAAATTCGAGTCCCCAGAACTCTTGCTTGCCGGTCAGATATTGCAGCGGTTTGCCTTCTGCGCGCCTTGCAATCAGGGAAACGAAACGATGAGCGTCCAGAGAGGAAACGGTGTCTTCCGGATGGGCATAGAGCCAGGCGCGATCCCGGCCGAGCACATGAAGGAGCAGCAACTCCGCGGCGAGCGTGAAGGAAGGAACGCTTGCATCGCGAAGTTCCGCGATCCCACGTTTGAGAGCCGAGCGGATGTCTAGAGTTCTTTCCATGTGGATCGGGGCTAAAGAAATTACCGGGTTTAATAACGTCGGCGAAATTCCCTTCCAGGTGACGGCGAACGTATCTTTACGCCCCGGCAAGTTCCTGCTCCAAACGCTCGGCTTCGTAGTGAGATACGAGAGCATCTACGAGAGGGGCAAGCTTGCCGTCCATCACGTCGGTCAATTGGTGGAGAGTCAAACCGATGCGATGGTCGGTTACGCGATTCTGGGGGAAGTTATAGGTGCGGATTTTCTCGGAGCGGTCGCCGCTACCGATTTGGCCGCGGCGCTCCGCGCCGATGGCAGCCTGCTGCTTCTCGAGTTCCATCTCATACAAACGGGTACGCAAAACGCGCATGGCTTTCGCACGGTTTTTGATTTGCGATTTTTCGTCCTGCTGCGAAACGACCAGGCCGCTCGGAATGTGAGTGATGCGGACGGCCGAATAAGTGGTGTTCACGGACTGCCCGCCGGGGCCGGACGAACAAAACGTATCGACGCGCAAATCCTTCGCCTCAATTTTGATGTCGATGTCGTCGGCCTCTGGGAGGACCGCGACTGTGGCGGCTGACGTGTGAATGCGACCTTGCGTTTCCGTAGCGGGCACGCGCTGGACGCGATGAACTCCGCTTTCATATTTCAGTTTGGAATAGACTTTATGGCCTTGAATTGCCGCGACGATTTCCTTGAGGCCGCCTAGATTGGAAGGCGAACTTTCGAGAACTTCCACTTTCCACCCGAGTGTTTCCGCGTAGCGCGAATACATGCGGAAGAGTTCCGCGGCAAAGAGCGCAGCTTCGTCGCCGCCGGTCCCCGCGCGTATCTCGACGATGACGCTTTTCTCGTCGTTGGGATCTTTCGGCAAGAGGAGCAGTTTTAACTCGCGCTCAATAGTCTCCTTGCGCGCTGTGAGCTGCTTTTCTTCGTCGATCGCCATCTGCTTCATTTCAGCGTCCTCATTTTCGAGGACCATTTGGTGCGCGCCGGCGAGATCTTTTTCAATTTGCTTGAACTCGCGGTGCTTGGCGACGATTTCCTCTAGCTCGGCGTGCTGCTTGGCGATCTTCTGGAACCGCGCCGAATCGGAGGCAACCTCCGCCGTCGAGAGCTGCTGCGTGAGCTCGTCGTACCGCGTGCCGAGCTGATCCAATTTGTCGGACAATGTCATTACGGCCATGGCAAAACCTCATAAGGAAGTGAGTAGTTCGCGGTGAATAGTGAGTAGCGAAAAAAAGGAACGCACTCGCGGCTTGAGCGAGTTTGGCGGGAACAGCTAATAAAAAGCCGCGTACATAGAAAAAGAATAGCTCTGATTTCCGCGGGGTGCAAATCGTGACGCGAGTGTGGTCAGTTGGCGCGGAGAATGCTACAATACTTACACTAGTTACATTGTCAGGGAGGGCGTGATGAAATCGAAGCGGTCTACGGTGATCAGCATGAGGCTGCCGGAGGAAAGCGGAAACCGGTTGAAGCGCATGGCCAATCGCCATGGCTGGACCACCAGCGACGCCAGCGCCCGGCTTGTGGAGGAAGGGTTGCGCCGTTTGGAATTTGCATTTGTGGATTTCCGCGATTCCGCAGCGGGGCGGCAAGCCTGCATACAAGGCAGCTCGCTTGCGGTTTGGGAAGTCCTGATGATTGTTCAAAGCTACAAAGGCGATGTTGCTGGCGCCGCGGAACATCTGAAGTGGCCGGAAGCAAAAGTCCAAGCAGCCGTGAATTACGCAAAGGCTTTTCCTGAAGAGATCGAAGGGGCACTCACAGAAAATAACGCGATGGGCTTCGATGCTTTGAAGCGCTTGTTGCCGCAAGCCGCGGAATTCACCTTTAGCAAAAAAGCCAAAAACTAAAATGATTAAGATGCTTCTGGACGAGCATATTTCGCCCGCCGTCGCGGAAGGTCTCCGGCGGCGCAAGGGGTCGCTCGCGGTTGTCTGTATGGCGGCTTGGGAGAAAGGCGAGTTCCTGGGACAGCCGGACTCGGTCTGCCTGCAGCAAGCCGCCGCGCAAAGGTTGACGCTGGTGACGTATGATCGAAGAACGATCCCCCCGCTGCTCAAGGCATGGGCGGAAGAGGGGCGAGAGCACGGCGGCGTGATTTTTGTGGATGAGAAGACATTCTCACCGTCGGATACGGGCGGCCTTGTGCGAGCCTTGAACGAATTGGCGAGAGCAACGGCGAGATGGGAGTGGCGCGATCGTGTTTGTTTCCTGCGGCGTTGAGGGGCATTGTGCGTTGTGCAGGGATTGTGCTTTGAAATACCGCATCTGATTTGCGCCGAGACAGAATCGCGCGATTGCGGCAGATTTGCGAGATATACTCCGGGACGGCGGGAAGATTTCGTCGTCGGAAGGATGACTCTGCGAGTGACGGAGCAGAAGCGCCAATGAGCGAAGCGGTGCGATCCATTTTGCAAAATACATCGCAAGAACAGGAAAGTATGCCCGAGAGCGACGCCGGGTTTCTTTGGGATTTCTGGTACCCGGCGATGCGGAGCCGCGAAGTCCGCGGCAAGCGACTGGCAACGGCGATGCTCCTCGAAGTGCCGCTTGTGCTCGGACGAACGGGCGAGGGCAAAACTTTTGCGATGCGGGATTCCTGCCCGCACCGGGGGATTCCGCTTTCGTACGGGCGATTCGACGGGAAAACCGTCGAATGCAGTTATCACGGCTGGAGATTCGAGGCGTGCAGCGGGCAATGCATGGAAATTCCTTCGCTGACGAGCCAGGACAAGCTAAAGGTAGAACGCGTCTTTGCGGGGCATTACCCGTGCGAAGAGCACGACGGGTACGTATGGGTGTACATGAACGCGGCCGGAACGCGATTGCCGGAACAGGTTCCTGCTGCGCCAAAGTTGAGCGTGTCCAGCGAACGGTTCCGGATAACACATCTCGATTGCGAGCTGCCGTCGCATATCGACCATGGGATTATCGGCTTGATGGACCCGGCTCACGGACCGTTCGTGCACGCCTCGTGGTTCTGGCGAAAACGCGCGAGCATTCACGAGAAAGAGAAAAAGTTCGAGCCCATTCCGAACGGGTTCCGGATGAGCCCGCACACTCCGAGCTCGAACAGCGCGCCTTACCGGATGCTGCAGAAATATACCGGCGAGCCAGTGACGACGACGATCGACTTCGTGCTGCCGAACATTAGGACGGAGGAGATTCGCAGCGGGAAGCTGTGGTTTTCGAGCCGCGCGACGGTGACTCCAGTGCGGCGGGATTTGTGCCGGATCGATTTCGTGGCCGCCTGGAATCTGTTGCTGCCGGTGACGATATTCCGGCTCTTTGCGAAGAAGTTTCTGCGGCAGGACCAGGAAACGATGATCTTGCAAGCCGAGGGATTGAAGCACGATCCCCGCTTGATGCTGATCGATGACGCGGACCGGCCCGCGAAATGGTATTTCGGGCTGAAAGCGAATCTTCTGGAGTCGCGGCGCACAGGTGCGGTGATGGTGCATCCGATGAATGGGCCGGTCACACTTCACTGGCGTTCCTGAGAACGAAACACAGGCAAGCTTGCCGGTGCCAAGGAAGCCTGTGTCACGGCGCATCGCATATGATGACTGCGCAAGCGAGCCATGACGGAATGATGAACGAATTTTTTTCTAATAGTCCCCTAGCAGACGTAATTATTCGTAAGCACCCTGGAACCGTGCTGGCGAGATTGCCCATTGCGGTGATCCATAGCTGACCGGCCAGCCATTCGGAACAAAAATTACCTACGTCCTGGAGAGCCCAGGGAGGACATACGCCTCTCTGGAGTGATTTGCAGCCAAAAATCCAGTGGAGGAGTTCGCGCCGTTCTCTGCGCCGATAGAGGGGTGCCTTTGGACTCAGCCGGCAAAGAGGAGGCTGAGGGCCGTTATGATTGACTACTGGATTACCCGAATTTCCGGAGGAGCAAATGCATTCTCAAAACCGACGGAAATTGACGAGCCCTTCCGAACATTGTTTACGAGCGCCGGTCTAAAGCAAACGATGCATGTTCCGATCTTGTGCCGAACGCTCGGATAAACGATCCCGGCAGATCCTCTCGCGAGAAGCTCTCTCGCCAAATTTTGTGATGTGCTGTAGCTGTTTGCATCCAAACAACTTCCAAAGCGTGTGTCGTTGCGGATGTCATGAAACGTGCCTCGAAAATCGGCGAGGAAATCGACGTAGGTAAATGTCTCCTTTTCTTGCCAATTGATCTCTTGTAACTCCTTGCTTTTGTGGTAGGCCACTTCCAGCTCCGAGGTCTCGCGGGTGAATGCCGCGTACCACGCGCCGCGTTCTGGCCCATTGAAGCGGCTTCCGAAGGGACGGGCATGCGTGAAGGCGGCGTTGACAATATGCGAGTAGGATAGGCCAAAGACGAGTTCCCGCACGGTAATACCCGGGAGCAGACCAGCTTCTCCGAGGAGACGGTCGTTCGTAGCTCCCTCGAGTTCGAATAGCGCGTTCAAGTCCGCAGCATCATCGGTCAGCCGGGTGAGAACGCTCTCATCCCGGCCGCTATAGCGTGACGGGATTAGGCGATGCGTATCGTCACGAAGAATGTCGGCAACACTGGGTAGCAGCCTATCGGCCGCCACGGCGAGAATCCAGAAGTTGCCGCACACGTAACATTGCAGGTAGCCCACCTCTGATCATGTAGGTCAGTGGAGTCTCCCCCTCAAACATCGAATTTTCATTCGGCAATTGAATCCAGCGGTCGGCGAGTTTTTTGCTGTAGAGGATATTTAGCGCTTTGAAGATCCCCGTCAGAATGGAAATCCTCGTTAGCCGGTCCTGGTCAAGAGTGCCGCGCGCCTTTTTCTTTAACTCGTAAAACGCCCCATTTGACATGCCTCCCAGCAATTGTCGCGCAGCTAGATCGCGCAATTCCCAAAGCTCACGAATTTTCAAAAAGGCCCTCACTGCCGAGGGGCTCAATCGCTTCAGGGCATTCTTGCTGGAAAGATCGGCTGGCTTTTCCCAGGCGATGCCTGCCGTTGGTTGACTTACGGTCGCCAGGTTGGCCTCCTCTGCTCCATCCAAATATGGAGTATTATACATCCATTATTGGATATGAGCAATTTCTTTTTTGTCCGATGGCTCGGTGACAGTGCACTGGGGAAAGGCTTACGCGTCGCGGCGATTTGGAACATGGGTGCTTTGTTGATGCGAGCGCCGTGTCTGTCGAACTTCGTGTTCGCTGAGCACAAGTACATTGGAGTCTCTGTCATGTCGGAGTCCCTTGAATTTGTGCCGCAAGGTTTCAATGTGAAAGCCGTGTTGGTGGCAAATTCGGGGTAGTTGACCGTGGCGTGAAGTTAGCGGAGGCGGGCGAGGTCGAAGTCAACGGAGACGAGGTCGCTTTCGGGAGGAGTGATTTGGATGGTGGCGGAGTTGGAGGTAAAGGCGTCGGCAGGATAGTCGAACTGGAGAGTGGCGCCGGTGAGGGTGCAACTGCCATAAGTGTCGCACGAATAGGTTGGGTCGCCGGAGGCGTCGAGGGGAGGGAGGCTTTGATCCTTGACGAGGACGGCGACCTGGAAATCCTTCCAAAAATCGGAGGGACGCTGTTCGTAGCCGATCGGAGAACCGGTGTGGGGATCCTGAGGGCGGGGAATGAGAGCAGGATAGCTTTCCGTGAGCTGAATCTGAATGATGACGCGGACGATCTCCGGATGTTTTCGGTGGTCTGCTTCGGCTTGCTGGGCACTGTAGTTCATGGTGCGCTGGCTGGAGAGCTGGGCGACGAGGGCAAACGGAGTGTAGAGAGTCACCGAAGAGATGTACGGACCGGATTCGGGCATAGGAAGCGGCGTTTTGTACTGAGCTAGCAAATCGGAGAGGTCTTGCTCGTGGCGCTGGCCGAGGAAATAGGCCTCGCGGACGGCTTCGTCGGAGAGAGGAGTTTCCATACCCAATGACGGAAGGGACAGCAGAAGGGTCGCTGACAGGATTCCAGCCGTGGAGCGCAACAGTGGTCGCGTGTGGGAGACACCACCCATATTGTTGAGACGCACGCGGTTGTCTGGCGGATTCATGTGTGAAACAAACTGGCTGAGCGAGGGCGGAGGCGGGGGTATGTGAAGGGATATCTATGCAGAGGCGGTCTGAACCGAGGCTGCGAGAGATAGCCGCTGCCCGCCTCACAGTGGCTTATAATCTGACGACGGGAAAAGGTCATGATGGATTCAGGGTCAAAACTGGGCCCTTATGAGATCGTGGCACGCCTGGGCGCGGGCGGGATGGGCGTGGTGTATCGAGCACGGGACGAGAGGCTCGACCGCGACGTAGCCATCAAAGTCCTTCCCCCAGGATTGCTGACGGACGAACAAGCACGAAGGCGATTCCGCACCGAAGCGCGGGCGCTCGCCAAGCTGAGCCATCCAAACATAGCGGCGGTGTACGACGTCGGAGAACAGGACGGCGCGGATTACATCGTGATGGAGTGCGTCGCGGGTACTTCGCTGGCGGAAAAACTGAAAACCGGGCCATTGGGCGTAAAAGAAGCGACGGCGCTGGGAGCCCAGATAGCGGCGGCGTTGGTGGAAGCGCACGAACGCGGAGTGGTGCATCGGGATTTGAAGCCGGGAAACATTATGGTGACGCCGAGGGGGCACGCAAAGGTGCTGGACTTCGGCTTGGCGAAGTTGCTGGCGCCCGCTGGGGAGGCGGAAGCAACGGTATCGATGGCCGAGACGAAGGGAGTGTTAGGAACACTGCTGTATATGTCGCCGGAGCAGGCGGAAGGAAAGACGCTGGACGGGCGGACGGACTTATGGAGTCTGGGAGCAGTGCTCTACGAGATGCTGGGGGGAAAGGCGCCGTTTGAGGGAACGAGCGGCCTAAGCTTGTTCCGCGCGATTACAGAGGAGAAAGCAAAGCCGCTGAAGGAGATGCGGGCAGAGGTGCCTGAGGAGGCGGAGAAGATCGTTAGCCGAGCTTTGGAGAAGGACGTTACGAGACGATACCAAAGCGCGGAGGAGATGTCAGGAGAGTTGGAAAGCTTGCTGCTGAAGCTGAGCTCGACGGAGCTGGGAATCGAGAGGACGCGAGCGAGACCGGCGAGGATGTATGTCGTGGGAGCAGTAGTGGTGATCGCCGGGATTGCGGTGGGCGGGACTTGGATGTACGAAGGTATGAAGAGACGGCAGTGGGCGAAGAATGAAGCGCCGGCGGAAGCGGCGAAGTTGAGAGATGCGGACAAGAGTTTGGCGGCGTACGAGGTGCTGGAACGAGCCGAGAAATATTTGCCGGGAGATCGAGGACTGAAGAAGGAGGCAGAAGAGGCGACAGTAACGGTTACAGTGAAATCGTCGCCGAGCGGAGCGAAGGTTGAGATACAGGACTATTTGGCGCCTGACAGCGCCTGGTACGGGCTGGGCACGACCCCGCTGGAGAACATACGGATTCCGAATGGATATTTCCGATGGAAGGTGTCAAAGGAGGGCTTCAAGGATTATGTGACGGCTCCGCTCACGGAGGGGGAAATGACGTTTCCCCTTGATCTAGCGGAGAAGGCGCCGGAAGGAAAGGTCTGGGTGAGCGGGCAGACGTACGAGGACTTCCTGGATTTTGTGGGATGGATCGGGCCGTACAAGCTGCCAGCGTTTTATATGGATCGATTTGAAGTCACGAACAGGGAGTATCAAGAATTCGTGGACGGCGGGGGATATGAGAAGCGGGAGTATTGGAGAGAGAAGTTCATCAAGGATGGACGCGAATTGAGCTGGAAGGAGGCGATGAACCTCTTTCGGGACAGCACGGGGCGGGCGGGGCCGTCAACCTGGGAAGGCGGACATTATCCAGACGGGAAAGGAGATTATCCGGTTGGGGGAGTGAGCTGGTATGAGGCGGCGGCATATGCGGTGTTCCGATGGGAAAGTTTGCCGGTGCTGGCGCAACGGTCTCAGGCGGCGCCGGCGGAAACGTCGCGGTACACGGTGCAGGAGAGCAACATAGGCCGCGCGAGTCTTGCTCCGGTAGGGGCGTACAAGGGAATGGGGCCGTACGGGACGTACGATATGGCGGGAAACGTGAAGGAGTGGGTGGAGAACACGGTTGGAGACAACCTGCGTTTCATCCTGGGAGGCGGTTGGAAATCGCAAACGTATTTGTATGCGGATCCGGAAGCGCTATCGCCGTTCGATCGTTCGGAGATGAATGGATTCCGGTGCGTGCGAAATGTCAATCAACTGTCAGCGGCGGCCGCGGGCCCGGTGAAGGCCATGGCGCGGGATTTCGCGAAGGCGAAGCCGGTGTCGGATGCGGTCTTTCGCGCCTACCGGACGATGTACGACTACGAGAAAACGCCATTGAACGCAAAGGTGGAAGGAGTGGTGCAGGACACGAGCGATTGGAAGGAAGACAAAATAACTTATGACGCGGCGTACGGGAACGAGCGAATGGCGGCGTATCTCTTCTTGCCGAAGAACGTCCGGCCGCCGTACCAGACCATCCTGTTTTTCCCGAGCGCGCGAGTGCTGAGCATAGCGAATAGCAGCACGCTGGGAGATCTGAACTTTTTCGATTACGTCGTAAAGAGCGGAAGAGCGGTGCTCTATCCCGTGTACCAGGACACGTATGAGAGGCGCCTAAAACATTCGCTGCCGGGGGAATCGGAAGGGAAAGAGATCGCGATCCAGCGCTATCAGGATGTGGGGAGATCGCTGGATTACCTGAAGACGCGGAAAGACATTGATAGCAGCAAGCTGGGGTATATGGGAGTCAGTATGGGGGCGGCGGAGGGAGTGATTTACGCGGCGCTCGCGGGAGACCGATTGAAAGTAGTGGTCCTGCTGGATGGAGGGTTTTTCATTTTTCCGCCGAGGCCAGGACGGGATCAAGTGGATTTCGCGCCGAGACTGAAGGCGCCGGTGCTGATGGTGAATGGGAAATACGATTTTTCATTTTCGCCAGAAAGGGCGCAGATCCCGCTGTTTCGGATGTTGGGCACGGCGGAGGCGGACAAGAAGCGAGTGGTGCTGGATACGCCGCACGATGTGACGGGACTGAAGACGGAGTTGTTGAGCGCGGTGCTGGGGTGGCTGGATAAGTATCTGGGGAGGGTGGAGTAGGCGCGGACGGGGTATAGTTTGGTCATGTCACAGGAGTAGCTCATAGCGGCGATCGGTCAACGGTTCCGTGCGCTGAGTCAAAGAGAGTGGGCCACGAAGATTCGCGAGGTCGCGTCAGCTTCCCCGGAAGATGGCCGTTTCTTGCAAGAGACTTTTCCGGAGCTGTATCGCGAAGCCTTTCCAGTTACGAGTCGGAGGGGCGGACGCTCTCGGCGAAGAGCGGCGTGCTAGAATTGACCTATGTCACACATCGTCTACAAGGTGGAAGCAGAAGTCGAGGACGACGGGCGCTGGATCGCCGAGGTTGTGGATCTGCCGGGCGTGATGGTTTACGGAACCACAGAGAAAGAAGCGGTAGACGCAGTTCGCGTGTTGGCATCGCGGGTCATAACCTCGAAGAATCAGGCTTTGGACAAAAAGTTCGCTACGTAGTCCACGTTTGGATCGATGTTTTGATTGCCCATTTTCCTGCTTTGCGTTCGAATAGGTACAAAGTTCCGCCTCCCGCCATTGCGTCAGCGCCCCACGATATGTGAAGTAGTGCCAGAGTTTTGTCGGAGTTAAAGCCCACGCGTGAGAACTGAAGCAACGACGCGTCTTTTCCATATCTTCTGTGAAATTCCGTCCAGCTAGGTTTGAGAGTCTTTTGGCCTTTGCTTTCGGAGATGAAACGGATGTTGTTACCTGCCGAGAACTTTCCAAACCAGCAGCTTGAGATATCTTTTTGTTTGAAATCTGAGCGTACATCCGACGGGAGTGCGCGCCCTGAACAGCCAACTGCAAATTGAAGAAATCCACATCGGCGTGTGACGGCTGGATGCTGGTCGCGACCACTATGATGGCGGATGAGCTGCTTTCTGACGATAGGGAGTCAGCGTAAACTTCGATTTCGTCCTTGGGCACGTTGCACGACGCCTTGTGCTGGAGAGGTTCAGCTGAGTTTTGAACATTTCCAGAAACTCCAGCTAAGGCGACGTACAACGTGAACAATGACGTGAGCAGTGTTGGAATTCGCATTGATGTCCCTGCGTTTAGATGCGGCGGGGGGTGTTGGGGAAGTCGAGCCAGACTTTTACGCCGCAGAAGTGGGAGCCTTCGGTGCAGATGGGAGTGGTGATGTTGGCGCGGAGATGGCAGGGAGGGCCGATGTATTTGGCGAGCCGGGGATGGACTTCGCGGAGTTGGGCGACTTCGTCCATGCTGGCGGCGTAGATTTCTTCTTGGGCGTTGAAGCAGGTGCGCATGGTCCATTTGTGGAGGAGATGGAGCAGGGAGCCGGACTCGACGAGGCGGATGGATTTGGCGTTCGGGAGGAGATAGAGGGTGATTTCGAGTGGGACGCCGCGATCGAGGAGCTCGTTTTTGGCGGACCAGGAGTCGAGCATGGCGCGGTCGTAGAGTTCTTTGGCGCGCGGATTTTGCGAGAGGAGAGCGGGAGTGATGTAGTCGGGATCGCGCGTGTCGGCGAGAGTGAGCAGCGGGCGGGACCCGGGGACCATGCGATGGCGCTGATCCTGGGAGTCGGCGGTGTGGGAGATTTTTTTCGCGAAGGTGTAATTGGCGTGCTGGAGAGCGCGCATCATCGGGGCATGGACGCCGACGTCGAGAATTTCGAGGCGATAGGGATTGCGGGTGGGGTCGAGAAGGCGGTCGATGGCATCTGAGTCGGAGCACTGGGATTCGGTGAGGCCGACTACGGCGCGATAGGATTCGGCGATAACGCGAGGGGCGTTGGGGGAGTAGTCGACGAGTTTGGAGGTTTTTCCGGCGAGCTTGGCGTCGAATTCGCGGGCAAAAGCTTGGCCGGCTTGCGCGTTTGGGGCGTTGGCGTTCGATTCGGGGCGTTCTTCGAGAGGTTCTGTCCCAAAACGATCGAAAAATTGGGGATCGATTTTTTTGACTTCGTCGACCATGGCACCGATGACGGCGCGAGACTCGCTGGGAGTGTCGGAGGCGGCACTCATGCGCCAGAGGCGGTGGAGGACAATGCCGGAGATGGTGTGGACCATGGTCGTGTAGGCGGCGACGGGGAGAACGTAGCGGGCGATTTCGATGGCGCGTTTTTCGGCGGCGCGCTCGATTTTTTGGAGGCGCTTGGGATGAGACATGGGGCCGATGTGCCAGATGTCGGATAGGATGGCGCGGGCGTCGTTGACGAGGAGGGCCGAGAGCTGGCGGTAATAATCCCAAGCGCGAACGATGGCGGCTTCGTAGAGGTTCCGAGTGGCCGCATCGTAGAAAAGAGAATCGGGGTCGAACATAGGATGCTGGGAGGGAACGTAGGCCTGCGGGCGATCGAGACGGACGTAACGCTGGCTTTGCTGCTCGGAATTGTAGAAGGGATGGGCGTGGAGGAAAGACCAGACGAATTGACGGCTGACGCTTTCTAGGCCGAATTCGAAATGGGCGTGTTGATAGACGGTGTGATGGCCGCTGTAGAACGTGGCGGCGCCGATGTTGAGGCGCTGCTTGTCGGTGATTTCTTCGGGAGTGATGAGGCGCGGGGCGTAGCAAGTACGTGCGGCGGCGATGGCGGAATCGTAGGGATGAGCGAAGGCGTTGCGGAGAGTGACGCGGGGCGGGGAGGTTTCTACGAGTTCACCGGGACGGCCGGCGTCGAACATGCGGGATTGGGTGGTCACGTTGGGAAGTTATTCTACACGGGTGGGAGAGCAGGTAAGTTGGAAAGTTGCAGGCCTTCGAGAATGCGAACGAGAAGCCGGAAGGAATTGAGGACGAGGAATTTTGAAGAAAAGAGAAAAGCAAAGAGGACGGCGGGCAGCTTGCAAAAGCGGGGGTTCCCTCATTATGGGTGCAGATTCCCTTATTGTGGGTGAGGCATGAATATTACACTGACGCTGGACGATAAGCTCGTGAAGGAAGTGCGGAAGATCGCGGCGGATCGAGAGACGACGCTGACGGGGCTGGTGCGGGCGTACCTCGAGCAGATTGCCGAGGAAAACGCAAAGTCGGGGCGAAAGAAGCGGGAGTTAGAGGCGCTGGAGAAGAGCTTCGAGCGCTTCCAATTCAATTTAGGGAAGAAAACGTGGAAGAGAGAGGACCTCTATGACCGGTCCTGACTTTCTCGATACCAATGTTCTGGTGTATGCCTACGTTCCTCGGGATGCGCGAAAACACGAAATTGCAAAATCCATCGTGAGGCGAGCGTTGGCAGGGGAGGGCGTTGCTTCAACGCAAGTGTTGGCGGAGTTCGCCTCGACATTTCTGCATAAGCTTTCGCCGGCCGCGCGGCCGGAAGATTTGTTGCAACTCCTTGACGTCCTGAGTCCACTCAAACTCGTTCCGTTGGATCATGGAGCAGTGCGGCGGGCGATCGAGGCGCGAGGGGCATACGGGATCCACCTGTATGCCGGAATGATTGTCGCTGCGGCGGAGCGCGGAGGGTGCGGAAGAATTCTTTCTGAAGATTTGAACGCGGGACGGAGTTATTTCCAGATCCCCGTTGAAAATCCCTTCGTGTAAGGGTTCCGAGGATACACAGGCGAAACAAAAGGGAGACAGACTGGATGTCTGTCTCCCTTGTCTTTAAGCAGAAGTCGCGAGCCGCGCGCGGGCGCTACTTTTTTGCCGCCGTGGTTTTTGAGGCTTCGACTTTGGCGGCGGCGTCGGCGTACTTTTTGGTGAAACGTTCGACGCGGCCGGCGGTGTCGATCAGTTTCTGTTTGCCGGTGAAAAAGGGGTGGCAATTAGAGCAGATTTCGACGTTCAGCCTATCGCCCTTGATGGTGGAGCGAGTCTGGAAATTGTGGCCGCAGGCGCAGTGAACGGTTACGGTGTGATAGTCGGGGTGAATACCGGGCTTCATGAGACTCCATTCTTTCGCGTCCGGTCTGCACGGCAGCCCCGACAGGGTCGGAGTACTACAGCCGCGTCGCTAGGTCGCGAGGCAATCGACAATTATACGCGAAAGAAGGGGACAATTCCAAACGCGATAGGGGGCCGCTCAATCAGCGTGGTCTTGCAAGGCGTGGAATTAACATTGGAATTGGGCTATGTTCTGGAACCAGATTAGCTAACGGAGGCAAAGATGAGCTGGACGCGATGGATGTGCCTATTGATGATTGCTGGCGGGACGGCGGCAAGCGCGCTTGCGGGAGGTGCGGCGAGTGCAAGAGACGAGATCGAAGCGTTCAACTCGCGATATGTTGAGCTGCACTTGAAGATGGATACAGCGGGGATTTTTGCGACCTGGGCGGAAGATGGAGTGGACTTAATGCCCGGGGAAGCGCCCCTGATCGGGAAGAAAGCGATCGTGGCATGGGTTGAAAATATTCTCGCCAAGATGCCGGGATACAAAGTTGTGAAGGAAGAGATCGAATTTCACGATATCCAGATTTCCGGCGATTGGGCTTCAGAGTGGGCGACGGAACACCAAACGGTGCAGCCGCCAGACGGCAAGCCGGTGATTGAGTCGCGAGGAAAGATGGCCCTGGTGCTGCATCGAGAGGCGAGTGGGGTATGGAAAGTGAAGCAGGAGATGTGGAACGCGGCACCGAAGCAATGAAGTGACGATTACTGTGGCGGCATAGCCTTCGCGCACAAATAATTTTCGAGAGAAAGATGAAGCGTGTGGCCGGACATGCTTAGTGGCTTGAGAAACGCCAGCGGGTGACTGATTCAGCGAAGTTGGGGGCATGTTCGTCCTGGGCGAAAGCGATTTCGGGTTCGACACGGTAGACATTGCCGCCATTGGATACGAGCAAAGGTTCGACGTCGCCGCCGTATTTGGCGTTGTAGACGGCGGCAAGACGTTTCCAAACGGCGCGGTCGGTGATTTCCTGGGGTACACCTTCGAGGATGACAGCTTCGTCGGCGCGCTCCGTGCCGATTGAGCAGTAGCGGTGAGCTGCGATATTTTTTGCCTTTCGCGTGTTTGGGCCGGTGCTGAACCAGAAAGCGTCTTCCCACCAGACTCCCCAAACCAACATGAGATGAGGCCGGCCCTCCGGACGAGCCGTGGCGATCCAGTAGTTATGTGATTTTTCGAGACGCTCGAGGGCCCAACTCCAAGGCTTGAGTCCTTTGTTTGGATCTTTGGGCATTTCTGCGAAGTCCGGCCAGTAGGGGCGGCTTGCCTTAGGATTGTTCACGAAGACCTCCGCGGTTTGAGTGATTCGCGGGGAGATTCTAGCAGGCCGAGACGGTACCTAGAATCATTGGTCCCAAGCTCGGGCGGAACACAAACGGATTGCTCTTGCGGGCGGATTTGGGTTCGCGTAGTTTCACAGTCATGCGCGTAGAAGTGGTTGAAAGGGTGGCAAGGCGGGCTGCAGGAGACGGCTGTGCCGGCGCAAATGCCGGAGAAGCGGCTCCGAGTTTGGCGATTAAGAGCTTTCTGGCGGCGATAGAGAGTGACGTCTCACTTTTTTGCATTGCGCGGCCGTTGACCGGGCCATTGGCGGAGGAGTCCGCAACCGGAAAGTTCTATTCCGCGGACATGGTATTGGAGTTTCGGAAGGAAGAGCTAAGCCGACAAAGGAGCTTGCATTTTGCCTTGTTGGAGAAGCTGGTCGAGCTATTGAGAGAGGCAGGATCAAAAGAGTCGCTCGAGGCAAAACTATGTTTGACGACAGCGAGCATTTCGATTGGTAGAGCCGGGAGTGCTGAGAAAACCAATCAGAAAGAGCTGGCCCTCTGGATCAGCCTTGCTGCCAGAGGAGACTCGGAAGAACAGGCGATGCTGCGTTGGGGTCTTGGCATAGCACATATCCAGCAAGCGCTGCTCTTTACGTCGAGACATTTGCGGCAACAACTGTCGCAGCCCGATGAATGAGACTCGGAAGCGCTCAGCTTTCGCAAATGCTCGCCGCGTTTACGAGACAAAGGCGCAGCCGATGCGATAGGCGCCTTGCGAAGTACGTTGAGTCCAGACCGGCTTCAGATTGACGCGCACGGGCGGAAGAATGGGCACATGTAACACGGCTAGAATGCTTTCCGGGACTTCCTCTTGTGATTCGAGTTCGAGGGCGACTCCACCAAAACCGAGATCGAGGACCCTGGCGCGGCGAACACCTTTCTCGCCAAGAACTGCGTAGGCATTTGTACCGGTCATAGAGACTCGCTCGGCTTTTCGGGGAACGGAGTAAACGTGTGCGGGAGGTGGCGCGGACAAGACTTGGGTGCCGGAAATTTCAGAGGCCGTCGTGGACGCAGCCGCAGCGATGGAGGTTTCGGACTTCTCGGCAGGGCGTTTCGATTCGAAAGGAATCGGACGCGGCGCGGAAGGTTGCTGTTCGGGGGCCGAGGGCGAAGCGGCTTCCTGAGCGGGATTTGAAACAATCTCTGTGCGAGAACCCCCGGAGGGAGTCTTTCCATGATTTGCGTGCTTTAACCGGTAAAGACGTTCGTCCGCAATATGAATCAATTGATCAGCCTGATCGCCATCCTGAGGGAAGGTGGCGACACCGTGGTCCATGCTGACGCTCACTCCCATTTGGAAATGGGCGATCGATTCGGCAAAAACAGTGCCGATACGACGACTGAGAGCGAGAGCTTGCGCGGGATCGGTTTGCGGGAGCAGAAGAGCGAATTCGTCTCCGCCGATTCGGAAAGCAGAGTCCGAAGTGCGCAGAGCTTTCTTCAGCGTTGCTGCCGCGGCTCGCAAAACTTCATCGCCGCGCGGATGGCCATGCTTGTCGTTGACTTCCTTGAAGCGGTGCAGATCGAGAATGACGAGACTGAGAGGCTGGCCATAGCGGCGAGCGCGATTGAGTTCTTTTTCGAAGGCCTCACTAAAGAGACGGCGGTTATATAGACCCGTGAGAGGGTCCGTGACGGCGTTCAACTGGAGCTTTTTCAGCTCGTCGTACTCGATCAGAATGGGAACGCGAAAAAGTCCAGCGGAAGTGAGCACGTCCATGAGGGCCGTTTTCAAGGAGATTTGCCTTCCGACGTGTTCGCTCAGTTCGCGACGACGCGTGAGCATTTCATCCCAGAGCTGTACACACTGTGTTTCGCGAAGATCGAGATGAGTGATGGTGCGGAAATAGCGCTGAAGGAACTGGCCGCGCGCAGGAATATCCAGGCTTTCGAGCGTGTCCGCAAGCAGCTCGAGATACGAGTCTTCAATCGGCAAACGCGGGGGCGCAGGGGCGCCGGGGCTGGGCATATCCGGTATACACCTGACTTTAGCCTATCCCCGCGGGGTTTGGGGAAAGCACATACGGCTTTCTCTTTCTATGAGGAGCAAGCGTGAGGCCAATTAAAGACAGGCCTCAAGCCACTCCGGGGTGAAGCAGGGCAACCTGGGACCTGGCTATCTCCTTACGACAGTTGAACATAGAAACAAACATCTCATCGGGGGTTCTATCAGACGCCGAGCGAATGTAACTTTTTTACCCGACGTAAGGCAAACCGCTCGTCAAAGCGGCAATACTTTACTCAAGTGGCTTGAGGAATTCCAGCCCAAAAAGCCGAACGTCACCAGCGGAATCCTGGCGGAGAACCCTAGCGGTGATAGGCGGCGTCTCGCTAGGAACTACGCCGGAGCCGGCTGATGAGGGTGCAGGGATAGTAAGATGAACGATCTCACCGAGCCGTAGAATGTGTGTAGATGCGACGCAGGCGCCTGTGGAGCTAATGTTTAGTGTCTTGGAAAGTTCGATGAATTCCGCGCCAGAGGTATCGGTGGCACGCAAGAAGACAGGCATTTGAAGCCGAATGCGGGGGGCCCGTCGCAAATTAGAGGGATCCACGCGCTGGCCGTCCTTAAGAAGTCCAGTGTGCACAATGGCTCTCTTAGTACCGGGGAACTAGTACGTGATGAAGCAGATCGATTGCCATGGTGGACTCGTTTGGTCTGCGCATAAGTAATTTAGTTTCAGTCAATTATAGAAGATTTGGAGTCAACATTTTCTGTCGCCTCTAGTTTTGTGCTAGCCGTTGCCATTTGGTTTCCGTAAATGTGCAAATGGAACGCTTTTGCCATTGACAGTCCGAAACTCCTCTGCCAGCATGAGCATTCAACAAGGGAAAAAATTTTCCCGCCCCCTTGGAGACGCAAAACTCTCAAATGACTGGGACCATGGGCGCATCAACAGAGACCGATCATCAGACAATTCTCGCGATACCCGTTGGATTCCTCAACGCACTCCTTGAGGCGATAAAAGAGCCTCTTTGGGTGGCAGAGAAGAGCGGTCGGGTGTTGCTCTCGAATGGAAGTGCTCGAGAATATTTTGGCTTAGCGAGCAGCGCTGATCTCAGACAGTTGAATCTGTTTAGCGACCTCCTGAGAGTTGAGCCCCATCAAGTCAGGCAGAAAATTGACGCCGGAGAGCGCGAAATAGAAGTAGAAGTACCGAGCGGTGGCAAGAAGGTTCGCATGCGCATCCGGTGGATGCCTGACACTGGCTGCTTCTTCCTCCAAGTAGTGCAAGGACCGTCGCCAGTGCCCGCCCCGGACGCAGCAACGCAACTGACCGTGCAGGAGTTGCTGCAGGAACGAGAAATCACTTACCGGAATTTGCTGGCCGCGTACCTGAAATTGCAAGAGGTTAACCGGCAGAAAACGGTCTTTCTAGCCTCAGCGGCGCATGAATTGAAAACTCCTCTAGCGGTGATCAAGGGCTACTACGACCTGATGCTTACGGGTTCGCTGGGACGCTTGACGGACAAGCAACGAGATATCCTGGAGGAGTCGAAGGAGAGTTGCGAACGTTTGGTTCGGCTCGTTTCGATGTTCTTGAATTATTCCGCTTTGGAGAGCGGAAAACTGGTGCTGCAGCTTCGGGAGAATGATTTGCGTGATTGTCTGGACGAGTTGGCGAAACGCTGGAGCGAAGCTTTCCAGCGAAAGGGCGTTAAGCTAGATGCCAGCTTTGACGCCTCGATTCCTACATTCCGGTTCGATTACCAAAAAGTGCAACAAGCGGCCGCGAATCTTTTGGACAATTCTCTGAAGCACACGCCCGCCGGAGGCATGGTGACCTTCAAAGCTGCCCCTCATTTCTGGGAACGCCGAGTGGCGGAAATTGCGCCACCCGAAGAGCGGAGGCGATTCCGTCTGCCGAGGCCCAACAGCGTCGAAGTATCCGTAACTGACTCCGGCCCGGGAATTTCTGCTGAGCACCACCAGGAGATTTTTGAAGACTTTGTGCGCGTTGACCGCAATACTTCAGGAATGGGCCTTGGACTTGCGATCACGAAACGCTTGATTCAAGCGCATCGCGGGAAGGTCTGGGTAGAGAGCGAACCGAATTCGGGAAGCAAATTCGCATTCTTGTTGCCGATGGATCAAGGTTAATTTGTGGGATTTGGGGTAGGGCAAAGGGAGAAATCGATGGCCGCTAAGGAAAGAATCCTGGTCGTGGACGATGAGCCGAGCATCCGAAAATATCTGCAGACACTGCTGGAAGTGGACGGATACGACGTTGAGACGGTGAGTTCGGGACGGGAAGCGATCGCCAAAGTGAGTGGAGGAGACCGACCGGACTTCATCATCCTGGATGTTTTGATGCCCGAGCTGAATGGGATTGAGACCTTGAAAGAACTGATGCAGGCGGACCGTACTCTGAACGTCATTATGCTCTCTTGCTCGAACGAAGTGGGGACGGTTGTGGAGGCGATTCGGATTGGAGCGCACGACTACCTCACGAAACCGTTCGAGAAAACCGAACTCGATGCGGCGATGCTCAAGTCACGCCAGAAGAAACAGCTCACGACGGAGAACCAGGCGCTGCGCGATTATTGCGACCAAGTGACGGAAGACCTGAGTTTTCTCGCGGCCAGCCCGCAGATGGTACGCATACGCCAACAGATATTGCAGATTGCACCTGTGGATGTGCCCGTTTTTATTTGTGGAGAGAGCGGGGTCGGCAAGGAAGTTGTGGCACGGATGATTCACTTGCGTTCGAAGCGGCGCAACCAGCCGTTTGTGAAAGTGAATTGCGCAGCGTTGCCGGGCGAGCTGCTGGAATCCGAACTCTTTGGATTCGAGCAGGGCGCGTTCACCGGAGCAATTCGGAGCAAGCCAGGCAAGTTTGAGATGGCGAACAAGGGGACAATTTTCCTCGATGAGATCGCGGAGATGACTACGCCGTTGCAGGCCAAACTGCTTCATGTGTTGCAGGATCATCAATACTCGAGGCTTGGCGGGAGGCACCTGATCGATACAGATGTACGAGTGCTGGCGGCAACGAACGTCGATGTGCAGGAAGCGATGAAGACGGGCCGATTCCGGGAAGACCTATATTACCGGCTGAACGTGCTTTCGATCCTGGTGCCGCCGCTGCGCGAGCGGTTGGTGGAAATTCCGCTGCTTTTCCGGCATTTTCTTGAACAATACAGCGCGAAGTTCGGGAAACCCCTGCAGAATCCCTCGAAACACTTGCTGGACGCGGCAGTCAACTATCCGTGGCCCGGCAATTTAAGGGAATTAGAGAATTTTGTAAAGAGATACGTCATTCTTGAGGACGACGAAGGCAGCCTGCGCGAGCTAGTGGAAATGTCATCATCGCGGCAACGTACTTCACCACGCGAGGAACCAGCACCGCCGCGAGAGCAAGGACTGAAAGCCCTTGTGCGCGGACTGAAAGACGAAGCGGAAATGGAAGCGATCGCAGACGCGCTTGAGAAGACGCGTTGGTGCCGCAAAGATGCCGCGAAGATGCTGGGCATCAGCTACAAGGCGCTGCTCTATAAGATGCGGCAGTTTAATTTGGACACGCCGCGCGTGCGCCGCTCGGCGGGAACGTCGGCTGCTTCGGAAACGCCAGCCGTAGTGGGGACGGAGAGAGAATAGTACGAATCGGATCGTGTCGCTTTGATTGGCCCCAGAAGGGGAAGGGGCTGGCAAAGTTGGATGATTTCTAGTAAGTTCTCAGGTTGACAGCGCGGTTCGAAGCACGTCACCGCCGCAAATAGTGGAGGTCGGGGGAATGACGGAACGCCGGACGGCTCGTCGTTACGATTTGTCCTTGCCAGTCATTATCCGAGTACCTGCCGAACACCAAGAGGAGTCCCAAGAAGGAAAGACTCGCGATATTTCCACGCGAGGATTGTATTTTGTGATCGAACAGAATTTTGAATCTGGCTCGCAGTTAGACATTACGTTGACCTTGCCTGCGGAAATTACCCACGGCACGGAGGTGTTTGTGCGCGCGATGGGTAAAGTCGTGCGGGTGGAACGTCGCATGGACGATGGGATGGTGCGAATGGGCGTCGCAGCGGTGATTGAACGGTACGATATCATTCGCGGGCAAGCCGCCAACGCGTAGGCAGGTCAGGTCTAAAGGCTCGCAGACTTCGCTGCGGGGCCCCTTAAGGTTTCACCATCGAAGCGTAATCGCATCTCTCCCTCTGGGGATCGAGTTCTAGTCAATTTGGGTAAATCGCTAGCTAGGCTCGGGCACATTTTTTCTCATCCAGGTCAACCCCAAAGGAAAAAGCTATCGAAATGGTACTAAAACTGGAGCCCCTAGTCGGATTGTAAGTACCTCTAAATACAGTCCTTAGCTCGCAAGCCTGGCTTCTCAAACTCAGCCGAGGTAAATCGACCAATGGCTTTCGGTGTGCATTCTCTTGCATGGTCCATAGCCGATCATGCCTTCGCCAAAGACAAGAACTAGCACGCACACGGAGCCGGTCGATTTGCTACCCCCCGATGAGGTGCTATTTGGCAGGTCCCCGGCGATGATGGAAATTCGTTTGCTCGCGGCGAAGGTGTGCAACTTAGACGCTCCCGTATTGCTTTCCGGGGGCGGCGGGACCGGCAAAGAAGCAGTTGCGCGATGGATTCACTGCCACTCGCAAAACGCCGCGGGGATGTTTGTCAAGGTTAGTTGCGCGGCTATCCCGGGAACGCTCCTCGAGAGCGAATTATTCGGCTACGAGAAGGGAGCCTTCACCGGAGCTCACGTAACGAAGCCGGGCAGGGTTGAACTAGCTCAGAATGGGACACTGTTCCTCGACGAAATCGGCGACCTCGATTCAGGGCTTCAGAGCAAGCTGTTGCAGTTCTTGCAGGACGGTAGCTTTTCGCGAATTGGCGGACAAGAGGAAAGAAAAGTCGAAACGAGATTGATTTGCGCGACAAACAAGGACTTACGAGAAGAAATCGATGCGGGATCCTTTCGCGCTGATTTGTATTACCGGATTAATGTAGTAAGCATGAAGTTACCACGGCTCCGCGAACGGAGCGAGGATATCCCGTCAATCGCCCAGTATTTTCTCAAGCGATATCAAGAGAAATTTGCAAAATCTGCAGAACCACTCAATAAGACTACCCTTCAGTATCTACAGAATCTGGATTGGCAGGGAAACATCCGCGAGCTTTCCAATACTATTGCGCGCCATGTACTCATCGGAGCGGAAGCCAATATCGGACAGGAGATCCTTGCCAAGCCGCGTAGTAGCGCTTCAGGGATCTCAACGTCCGACAGAAATCTGTCTCTGAAACAGTTCTCGAAGGAAGCTGTTCGCGCCCGGGAGAAAGCTTTCATTCTTGAAGCCCTGCAGGCGAATCAATGGAATCGCCGTAAGACGGCTGAAGCACTCAAGATTAGCTACCGGACTCTTATCTACAAAATTCATGACGCGGGCTTGATCTCTAGACGTTTGGAATCCGGCGTTCGTCCTCGATTGAGCGCCACCGATACTTCCTCTCCTTCTGCGGATTAGCGCACCATTTCAGAATTCAAGCTCACCAGCTTTTTGTTTGGTGGTTTAGACTGTCAAATCACTCGTCCTAGCGAGCCGCGCGCAGAAGGACAGTTAACCACGTATATCTGGTCACTATTCTAGACTCAATCGAATGCTACCTATTTCATAAACATGTGGAGCCGTGCGAGGCTTACAGCCGCGACTTGGCAGCTCCTCCACTTCAAGCTGAAATAGCCGCAGTATATCAGCGATCCAATAAGTCTTAGGAATCCAGAGAATTGGCGCGGCGCCAAATCTTATTTGGCGCTGGTTCCGAAATCATCCACTATGCCGATTCTCTCGACAGCAAGAGTTCGTGAATGCTCATTTAACCTTCAACCAATAAATGACAGATTTTGTGATTGGATTGCGAATTTTTCTAATGAAAACAAAACCGTTCAGCATGCGGCCCTGACCCGCTGGTCCCGAGGGGCAAACAGGTCTGGCCTGGGGCAATGCGAGTACAGGGCACGCGAAACTTCAGGTCTCGTACTAAAACTGTCCCTCAAACCAGTAGTTTAGTTTGCGGCCACCTCAGTATTCTTCCTGCGTTGTTAAGGCCTGAGAGAGAAATTATCTCAGCTTCAGCGGACCCCACCCCCGTCCCCGGCCTACAAGCTGACTCAAGTGCGCAGCTCATCTTGTGTGAGCGAGTGCGGAACTCTGTTTGAGCGAGGTGCATCGCGCGATGGCTAATCGCAAGCAGTTCGGATTCTTGAAGTTTCCAGAACGAACTGACCAACTCCGCCTCAGGGTCGTGGGCATCTGGCCAAATCGCGCGCTACTCACCGTCGTTCTACTCGCGCCCACCTGTTTGGTAATCGGCTGTGCAGGAGTGGTAAGCGCAGGCGGGACGAAATCTCAAACAACACAGCAAGCCGCTATCCAAGTGACTCCTGGCAGCCTCAACTTTGGGAGCCTCGCGGTCGGCAGAAAAGCTTCGCAGACGGCTACCGTAACCAATACGGGAACTACCGGGTTGAATGTTACCGCCGCCAGCGTGTCTAACGGCCAGTTTTCCGTTTCGGGAATAAACATGCCTCTTTCCCTACAGGCGGGACAGTCCAGCACTTTTCAGGTGTGGTTCGCGCCGAGCGCCGCCGGGAACGTTGCAGGCACATTGACGATTCAGGGCGACAACGGGGTCTCGCCGGGACAAGTAGCGCTTTCAGGCATTGCGATGTCCGCGCCGCAACAAATTAGCGTGAGTTCTACAAGTCTGAATTTGGGGAGTGCCACAGTTGGAACAACAACTAATGGTTCAGTGACGCTCACAAACAGCGGTGGAGCGAATCTGATGATTTCTCTGATTTCTGTGAGCGCTGGTCCTTTTGGGGTTTCGGGAATAACTACACCCAGCACGATCGTCCCCGGCGCGAGTGCAACGATGAATGTGTCTTTTTCTCCGACCACTGCAGGGAGCGATTCCGGCAGCATTACCATCACAAGTAACGATCCGCAGACCCCCACAATTGCCATTTCACTGACCGGAACAGCTACTTCTTCACCAGTAGCGCCGACGATCACGACACAGCCGGTGAACCAGACGGTGACGGCGGGACAGACGGCGACGTTCACGGTAGTGGCAGGAGGGACAGCGCCGTTGAGTTACCAGTGGCAGAAGAACGGAGTCAATATCGCGGGAGCGACGGGGACGAGCTACACGACCCCAGCTACGGCGACAACGGATAGCGGGTCGACGTTCCGAGTGGTGGTGACGAATACAGCTGGGAATGTGACGAGTAATGCGGCGAACTTGACGGTCACCGCGGCAGCGGTGGCACCCACGATCACGACGCAACCGATGAACCAGACGGTGACGGCGGGACAGACGGCGACGTTCACGGTAGTGGCGGGCGGGACAACGCCATTGAGTTACCAGTGGCAGAAGAACGGAGCGAACATCGCCGGAGCGACGGGTGCGAGCTACACGACGCCGGCCACGGCGACGACGGACAGTGGATTGACATTTGATGTGATCGTCAGCAATACAGCCGGAACCGTCACTAGTTCCGCGGCAACGCTGACCGTGAATGCTGCGGTAGTCGCTCCCACGATTACGACGCAACCGGTGAATCAGTCAGTGACAGCAGGACAGACGGCGACGTTCACGGTGGTGGCGGGCGGGACAGCGCCGTTGAGCTACCAGTGGCAGAAGAACGGAGTGAATATCGCGGGAGCGACGGGGACGAGCTACACGACGCCAGTGACGGCGACGACGGATAGCGGGTCGACGTTCCGAGTGGTGGTGACAAACACGGCCGGGAATGTGACGAGTAACGCGGCGAACTTGACGGTCACCGCGGCAGCGGTGGCACCCACGATCACGACGCAGCCGGTGAACCAGACGGTGACAGCAGGACAGACGGCGACGTTCACGGTAGTGGCGGGCGGGACAGCGCCGCTGAGCTACCAGTGGCAGAAGAACGGAGTGAATATCGCGGGAGCGACGGGTGCGAGCTACACGACGCCAGTGACGGCGACGACGGATAGCGGGTCGACGTTCCGAGTGGTGGTGACAAACACGGCCGGGAATGTGACGAGTAACGCGGCGAACTTGACGGTCACTGCGGCAGCGGTGGCACCCACGATCACGACGCAGCCGGTGAACCAGACAGTGACGGCAGGACAGACAGCGACGTTCACGGTAGTGGCAGGAGGGACAGCGCCATTGAGTTACCAGTGGCAGAAGAATGGAGTGAATATCGCGGGAGCGACGGGGTCGAACTACACGACGCCAGCAACAGCGACGACGGACAGTGGATCGACATTTGATGTGATCGTCAGCAATACAGCCGGAACCGTCACTAGTTCCGCGGCAACGCTGACCGTGAATGCTTCGGTAGTCGCTCCCACGATTACGACGCAACCGGTGAACCAGACGGTGACAGCAGGACAGACAGCGACGTTCACGGTAGTGGCGGGCGGGACAGCGCCGCTGAGCTACCAGTGGCAGAAGAACGGAGTGAATATCGCGGGAGCGACGGGGACGAGCTACACGACGCCAGTGACGGCGACGACGGATAGTGGGTCGACGTTCCGAGTGGTGGTGACAAACACGGCCGGGACAGTGACGAGTTCGGCGGCAACACTGACGGTAAATCCCGCTCCTGCCCCAGCAATCCAGGTGAGTCCAACGCCCATCAATTTTGGAAACGATGTTGTCGGTAGTAATTCGACCCAAGCATTGGTCATCACCAATACTGGCACAGCAACATTGACCATCACTCAGGTAAATGAGACCGGTTCAGCTTTCAACGTAAGTGGATTCTCGTTGCCGTTGAATGTAAACGCAGGAAGCCAGACGATGATTACCGTAGCGTTCGTGCCGACCTCCGTTGGGGCCTCCTCCGGCAACCTGTCAATTGTGAGCAACGCCCCGACCTCGCCGACTTCAGTCAGCCTCACCGGTACGGGAATTGCTGCGACCCTTACTTTGGGGGTCAGCCCGACGAACTTGAACTTTGGCAACGTCACGACGGGCACGACCTCTGCCTCACAAAATGTAACCGTCACGAATACGGGCAACTCATCCGTGACGATCTCGCAGATAAACTTGACAGGATCAGGATATTTGATGACTGGTGGAGCCGCGCCGGTGACTCTATCTCCGACGCAGAACCTGATCCTGTCGGTTCAGTTCAACCCCAGTGCAGCGGGAAGCGTAAATGGCAGCATCTCGATTGTGAGTAACGCCACCGGCTCACCAGCTACGGTCTCACTCTCGGGAACTGGAGTTGCACCGGTGCAGCATTCGGTGGCACTCAATTGGGATGCCAGCACTTCTACAGTATCGGGATACAACGTCTATCGGAGCTCGGTGAGCGGCAGCGGGTATATGAAAATCAACTCCTCTCTGGTCATTAGTCTTACTTATACAGATGCGACAGTACAGAGTGGCACGACATACTATTACGTCACAACAGCGGTAGATTCCAGCGGCAATGAGAGCATGTATTCGAATCAAGCGACGGCTACGATCCCATGATGAATTAGGAGGCATTGCAAGTATTTCGAGCCATGGGTCGCTGTCCTGGCAGGGTTAAGGTACCTTTGATCCGGATAGGTAAATAAATCCACAGGCTGTGGAAAAACATAGTCTTTAGTACTGTAACTATTGTAGAAGGGCGCGGTATTCTCGTCCCTGTTCCTAGTCCGGAAGATTCTAGATTCCGAGAGGTGTGGTGGCAAAAAGGTTTCGTCACCTAGCAACGGAAAGTGGTCGTCCCTCCGGACAGGGTAACACCTGTACTTAAACTAGACTTCCAATCAGTTTGTCAGAGACAGCCAAAGAAGTACTCTTGCGTCCAGCAAAGGTCTGAGGGCCTGGACGATGAAAATTGAACGAAAGCGGTGTAGCCTAGGCAAGCTTCTAAGTCCGCAGTCTATGAATTCCAGAATTCGCGAAACGCTCATTTTGGCTGCGACGCTACTGCCAGTGATCTTCCTCTGCGGATGTGCCGGTGTTGTGAGTAGTCAAAAAGCCGCAGGCTCTCCGGCACCGCAGACCTACTCCATTTCAGGCGCCATCACGCCTGCCGCCGGCGGGAGCGGCGCGACGATTACCTTGAGCGGCGCGGCGAGCGCGACGACCACGGCAAACGGTTCGGGCTCTTTCAGTTTTACCGGATTGGCGGACGGAACATATACACTCACTCCGAGCCATGCGGGTTACACATTTAGCCCCCCAAATTTGAGCGTAACGATCAGCGGCGCCAATGTCACCACGGGATTGAATTTTACCGCCACTCCGCAAACCTACAGCATCTCGGGGACGATTAGTCCGACGGCAGGCGGGAGCGGCGCGACAGTGACGTTGAGCGGAGCTGCAAGCTCCACGACGACTGCCAACAGTTCAGGCGCTTATACCTTCACGGGACTTGTCAGCGGAGCGTATACGGTAACTCCGAGTCATACTGGCTACACTTTTGCGCCAACCAGCCAAGCTGCCACGGTTAATGGGGCGAATGTCACAGGTATTAATTTCACGGCCACAGCTCAGACGAATCCGACGTATAGCATCTCGGGAACGATCAGCCCAACAGCAGGCGGCAGTGGCACAACATTGACGTTGAGCGGGGCAGCGGGTGCTACGACGACAGCCAACAGCTCAGGCGCATACACCTTCGCGGGGTTAGCCAATGGGGCCTATACTGTCACGCCGAGTCGCACGGGCTATACGTTTAATCCCACAAGCCAGAATGCAACGATCAGCGGCGCGAATATTACGGGAGTGAATTTCACAGCGACAGCCAACCCAACTTATAGCATCTCCGGGACGATTAGTCCGGCGGCAGGCGGGGACCTGGCAAACGTCACCCTAAGCGGTGCCGCCAACGCGACAACGATGGCCAATAGTACCGGGAATTATACGTTCACTGGGCTGGCCAACGGGGTCTATACAGTCACGCCGAGCTATACCGGATATACGTATGCCCCTGCCAGCCAGGCTGTGACGCTTAATGGAGCAAACTTGACGGGAGTGAATTTCACAGCGACTGCAGTGCAGACGCATTCTGTGGCTTTGACTTGGACCGCGAGCACCTCAACAGTGTCCGGGTACAACATCTACCGACTCACTGGCGCTGGAACCGTGTATATTAAGATTAACAGCTCACTTATTACGACATTGGCTTACACCGACACTACTGTCCAAAACGCGACAACCTATACCTACGTGGCCACGGCCGTGGATTCTAGCGGGAACGAGAGCTTGTACTCTACGCCAGCTACGGCAAACATACCTTGATTAAGAGAACTTCCTCACTCATTAGACCGAAGTGTCCGCCGAAGACTCGGTCGATTCGGCCCGGTTCGTTCTAAGCTTGGAGTAAAACCAGACGAGAGCCTGAGCCAACACAGCACCGAAGCCGTCAATCGTCGCGTCGCGCACTCGGGCCTCTCGCAGCGGCACGAAAGATTGGTGCCACTCATCCAACCCGGCGTAGGCGAGTGCAATCGCAAGAGTGGCCAGAGCCCAACTGAAGCGCCAGCCGCACCGACCTCCTCGAATCCCTCGGAAGACGGTGATGCTGAACAAGCCAAACTCAGTGACGTGCGCCAATTTGCGAATTCCTATATGCATGAGGCGCAGCATGTGGGGTGAAGCCCCGGGGAAGAACCAATGGACAACGGGGATGATGATTCTGGCGGTTTGCTCACCGCTGAAATAGTGAGTGGAAAAGAGCGAGATCAGTATGGCGACTAGGAAAGCGGGGATCCAATAGAGGAAACGCCGCCAACTAGAAACTTGTGGATTCATGGCTTTGCCCATTCAATACGGCAGCCCCCAGGGGACTAAATGATAGCGCCTACACCAGGCTCATGAAGTAGATACTTGCGACTACGGAGATGCTGCCGACTCCACAATCGAGGTCGTCCGGTTCGCTCAAGTCTTCAAGACAAGCTCGTGTAGGGATAAACCTCGAGCGAAGATATCTTGAGTTCGGGCTCGATGGGATGAGCCGGACGAAGCCAATGCTTTTTCCGAGAATTTTCCGACAGAGCGAAGAATCGTTCAGACAATACTGTTTTGGAACGAGGCACAGAGCCTTTTCATCCTGGTTGCGTGTCTGAGACACAACAGCATGAATTCCTTTGCGGCTCCCTAAACGGTTCGAAATCTCGTGGGGCGCTGATGGTTCTTGCGAAGCAAGGTCAGTTGCTGGAAATCTCGCTTAAGGCTTGGCGTGCCTGATCTGCGAGTGGCGATGTCGGGTTCAACGCGATAATTTTGTCAAACTGGGTGCGCGCCTGCGCGGTTTCATTCATTCTCCGATACGCCAGGCCGAGGTGATAGCGGTAGGCCAAGTTGCCTGGGGCTTGCTTGACAGCATCTTCAAAAAGGGGCGCCGCCACCGAAAAGGCTCCATTGTAATAGTAAGCCCAACCGAGAGTGTCGGCGGTATTGGGGAGCTTGGGGAGTCCTTTGCGGGCGGTTTGGGCCAGAGTCAGAGCAACGTTCACGCTGCCGCCGTGCTCGAGCAGCAGATAGGCGAGATTATTGGCGAGCAGAGCATTGTCTGGTTGAATCGCCACGCCTTTTCGGTAAGTTGCTTCGGCCTGCTCCCAATTTCCTTGGGCCTCATAAGCGCCTCCCAACGCGGAGTACAGCATCACATTGTTCGGCGCTATTGCGATCGCGTGTTGATAGCTTGAGACTGCATCCGTGCGGTCGCCTAGAGCCAACTGCGCCTGGCCTAAGAGAGCAAAGGCTGCGACATTTTGTTGGTCCAATTCTGTGGAGCGCGAGAGTGCCTTTTGTGCGTCGGTGAGCTTTTTCTCCTGTAAGAATGCCTTGCCTTCGAGAAGGTAGAGCGCCGCACTATTGGGATTGCGCTGGATCTGGGCTTGAAGGAATTGAAGCGCCTGGTCGGGCTTACCTTGATCCATGTCCAATTGAGCCAAGCCTTGAATCGCATCGGAAAAATCCGGAGAGCGCTTCAACGCCTCCTTGTAGAAGTTCTCTGCTTCCTTCCAGCGCTTCTCTGCAGCGCGAAGTTGGCCCAATTTTGTGTAACCGAGCGGGTTCTGTGGTGCGATCTGAATCAAGCGGTTCAAATCGGCATCCGCGCCGACGGCATCGCCTTGATTAAAGCGAGCGGTAGCATGGAAGAGATAGCCTTCTGGAGATCGCGGTGCAATTTTCTGGAGCTCTTTGCCGTCCGTCTCGAGACCTTGCCAGTCTCCGCGTTGTGTCGCGGCGGAGCCAAGAGCGATCCAAGCTTCAGCCAATGTGGGGCGCAACTGTACGGCTTTCTTCCATTGGTCCAACGCCTGAGTTTCGTTGCCGTTGGCATCGAGAGCCAAACCCAATTGATAATGGCCGCCCGGATTCTCCGGAGCATCCTTTAGAGCCTGCTGCAAGACGGACAAGGCTTCCGCGATGTCTTTCTGGCGAAGAAGGATTTCTCCCTTTAGGATCAGTGCTTCTGCATCCTGCGGGGAATTTTGCAAGATTATATCAGTCTGTTTTGACGCTTCTGGAATTTGTCCAGTGAGAATAAGCAATTGGACATACGATTTGCGGACGTTCAGGTCCTTTGGATGTTCTTGGGTTAAAGAGACAAATTCCGTGAGTGCCCGGGTGGTGTCCCCTTGGCTCACATAATAGTCACCCAAGAGACGATAGGCATACGGGTTTGAACTCAATTGCATCTTCGCTTCGCTCAAAACGCTTTCAACGAGTTCGTGTTTTCCTTCGCTGGAATAGAGGGCAGCGAGCGCTGCACGAGGGAGCGGATCCTTGGGCGCGATTTGGATGGCGGTTCGAAGTTGCTCTTCCGCTTCCGACCAGCGTTGCTGTTGCTCGTAAAAAGTTGCCAAGGTCATCGACGGGCCGTCGGAACTAGGATCGAGGCTTTTGACTTTTAGCAGGTTCTTTTCAGCGTCGTCGAAGGCACCATAACGCGTTTGAATTAGACCAAGATTCAAGAAAACCTCGGCGCGATCAGGAGCCATCCTCACCGCCTCTTGAGCTTCCTCCAGAGACTCCCTACGCTTTCCCAAGATGGCATCGGCCTTAGAGAGCAACATTTCTGCGGCGGCGTCGTGCGCATTGTTTTTCAGAATGAGGAGAGCGCGGTCCTTGGCTTCCTGGCCTTTGCCCCCTCTCAAGAGCAGATTACCGAGGTCGAGTTGAGCAGCCCAATCGTCAGGCTGAAGCTCCACGGCGCGCAAAAGCTCTTGGTAAGCGCCTGACCAGACTCGTTCTTTCAAATAACATTGAGCCAGTTTGTAGTGTGGCTTCGGCGCTCGTGGGTCGATCTGCAGTGCACGACCATAATCTATGACGGCCTCGGCGAAATTGTTTTGCTCAAAGGCGTGATCTCCCCGGGCAAGGAAGTCCAGCTTCCTCTTGTTCGGATCGAGATTGCAGCTGGCAAGGAACGATGATAAACAAATAAAGAAAGTTGGGATTAGCAGCAAGGAGTGTTTGCGGTTCATAGATCTGGGTGTTTTGAATGCAAAACTACGGCCAGTCTTGGGGTTCCTTTTCAGGCTCTTTAGTCCGCCTTACGCTTCAGGCCGTACACGCCGCCGTTCCTGTAACTATCAGATAAAAAAATGGTTAGCTGGGAATGAATGGCATTGAGAGTGCCTAATCGGTGCCAAACGGCGAAACGCGGAAAAGGCCAGCGCACAGTGCTGTGGACAATTGAAAGGATAGATTGAGTAGAATACTTCCACTTTCACCCGGCAATCTGAGCCAAAACAGCCCGTGAAGCTCAATGGTCGCGCCCGAAAAGTCATTAAGATCTTAAGATTCTTATATTTACTAGGAATGTTGCGGTGAGGCCAATCTATGCTAGCTGTGGTACTCACGATGCATCGATAACTATGGGATTTTGCGCCCTGTGCAAGTGTAATCTTTGCTGGGGCACGTCTAAAGCTAGACTGCCCGAGAGGTGGTATGGTTCGTAACGGCGAAATGACCTTAACAGATGCGAAGCGCGTGCTCAGGCGTTATTGGTGGGTTTTATTGATAACGGTCTCCGTTTGCACGGCATTGGCGGCAGCAGCTACCCAGGTTTTGCCCAAGAAATATGTCTCGCAGACCGTTGTACTTGTGGACCCTCCAGCAGTCTCTACAGAAGTAGTTAAGCCCGTTGTGCCTGAAAACTTGGGCCCACAGCTAGCGTCGATGCAGCAACAAATTCTCAGCCGAACGCGCTTAGAGCCTGTGATCGAAAAATTTGGTCTATACGCGCAAGAGCGTAAGCGCTACCCCCTAGATGAACTTGTGGTGCGCCTGCGAAACTCAATTGAGGTCGTTCCAATGGAGCCGATGGCTGGGACGGCGGCTGGAGACCGCCAATTGCCGGGGTTTACGGTGAGGGTCACATTCGACAACCCAGTTGCGGCCCAGGAAATATGTAGTGAAGTGACTTCGATGTTTACAACCGAAAGCGCGAGCGCCAGCGTGCAACAAGGCAAGCAGGCAACGTCCTTTTTGACGCAGGAGCTGGAAGACGCAAAAGCCAAACTGGACGCTGAGGACGCGAGACTTGCTCAATTTAAGCAACGGTACATTGGTTCATTGCCCGACGAAGAGCAGACGAATTTGACTTTGCTCGCGGGAATGAACACTCAACTTGAGGCTTTGACGCAGGGACTGGGCAGGGCCCAACAGGAGAAAGCGTTTGATGACACACTTTTGACACAACAAGTAGCAAGTTGGCGTGCTTCGCTGTCGGGGCAGACCCCCGAGACAGACGATCAACAGCTTGCCTCACTTCAAGATCAGCTGGCGTCCCTGCGTTCAAAGTACACTGACGAGCACCCCGACGTAATCAAGCTGAAGGCCCGAATTGCCACCCTTAAGAACAAGATCGCGACGGCGCCTCGGGTAGAGGAGAAGACGGAAAAAGACGGCAATGCGGCATTGACTGAGCCGCTTCAGATCCAGCAATTACGTGCGAAGCTTCATCAAGATGCGCTGAATGTAGCGGACATCGCAAACCAGCAGACGCAGATGCAAAAGCAGATTCACGCGCTCGAGAACCGCATCCAATCAAGCCCACTAGTCGAGCAGCAATACAAAGAGCTGACGCGTAACCATCAGACCGCACTCGATTTTTACAATACTTTGCTGAAGAACCGTGAACAAGCGGCAATGGCCACAAATCTTCAGCAGCAACAAGAAGGCGAACAATTCCGGATGCTGGACCCTGCCAGCCTGCCAAACAAGCCTTCGTTCCCCAATGTGCCTATGTTTCTCGGTGGCGGAACGGGGGTTGGATTCGCGCTGGGGCTGGGGATTCTCTTTTTACTGGCCGTGAGCGACAAGTCTCTTCACACCGAGCGAGATGTGGAAGAGTACTTGAAACTTCCCGTCTTGGCAGCTGTACCTCTCTTCGACAAGGTAGGACAAGCTAAGAAACGCATATCACCGAACAAGACACATCTCGACCCAGTCGGAACCGAGATTTAGTTCTGTAGCGTCGGCACAGTGAAGGGAGAACATGAGTAGGATCCACGAAGCGTTGAAAAAGGCGGCCGAAGAGAGGGCATCGGTCAGACCGGCAGTCGGGGCAGCCGAATTTATCGATGTTGGCGTAACGGAAGATTCGGAGCAGTCGCCGATATCGAGGGAAGCATCCTTTCCAAATCTGCCGAGCAGCATTGATCCCTCGAACGATCGATCCCTTCTTCGTTTCGAAGAACTCCGAGAGCGTTGCTCTCATCCTGTCTGGAACCTGGATCCGCGGCTCAATGTATTCGAGAACCAAGAGGGCGAGAAAAGTGGAGCCGAATGTTTCCGGACCTTACGTTCGCGCCTGCACCAAATAGCGGCAACGCGAACGCTAAAGCGCATTTTGGTAACCAGCAGTGTTCCAGCGGAAGGCAAGACCTTTGTGGCCACGAACCTGGCTCTATCCATAATTCGTCAGCCTGACAAACGTGTGCTGTTGATCGACGCGGATTTGCGGGCCTCGCGTTTACATCTCGCTTTGGGCGCGCCTTCAACACCAGGGTTAATCGAATATCTGCTTGGAAAGGCTGACGAATATTCGGTAACCCAGAGCGGAACCTTGGATAACCTATGCCTGATCCCCGGAGGAAGTGAGACCGCGAATCCCAGTGAACTACTTCTTAGCGAAAGGATGAGGCATCTTCTGGACATCGTTACACCGCTTTTTGATTTTGTGATTCTGGATTCCCCGCCTGCGATTCCGGTGCACGATCCCAATATGTTGGCCGATTTGTGTGACGGCACTTTGTTTGTGGTCAGAGCCGGGGTGACAGATGTTGAGGTGGCTTCCAGGGCTGCGGCGGAATTTGAGCACAAGAATCTTCTGGGAGTCGTGCTGAATGGAGTGGGGCCAGACGCGACCTACGGGGAGTACTACAAAGCTGTATATGGAAGTGAGGAAAAAGAATAAAGTGATATCGATGAGGGTCTAATAGTGTTGGCCGTAGCTAGGCCCGCCAAATTTCCTCAGGTTGCGAATCATCTCTTGATTGCAAATTGTTGTTGGCTGTCGAGCCAACCCGCCCCGATGGAGATTCTCCAACTTGCAGCGCAAGATAGATGGGTACTAAGAGCAGCAGGCCGAGCAAAAAAAAGATGATCCCTCCCTGCCGGTGAAGCTTGCCAAAAAGAAAGCTGGGGTCTACGTACATCGCCAGCAGGGTCAGTGTGACGATGCGGATTCCGTTCTTCACGACCATCACGAGCATTGCGCAAAGCAAAAAAGCAACTTTTTTCCAGAGATGCTTAAATCCGAAGTGCACGACGGGTAGAGCAAGAATCAGGAGCGCCATGCTGGATCGGATGCCGCTACACTCTTTCTCTACTGCTATGCTGATTTGGGGTAAATGAAAAATGAATCCCTCACGAAGCGCCGGGATCCTGAGGAGGTCAAACAGTGCTCCGGTGATGGCTGCCGAACCTGCCTGCAAAAGATAAATGACCCGATACAAAATGGAGTTTGGCGGTGGAACCATCAGAAAAAGATAAACTAGCGGGAAACAGGCCGCGCGCGTCGCATTGCGCCCGAAGAAGAGGGCAAAACCTGCAAAGCAAAGAACCAAAAGTGCAAGAATGTTGAGACTGAGCTGAAGGTCCGACGGTAACGATCCTCGGTGCATTCTGGTGGTGGCGAAGAGTCCAAGCGCCAGGACAACGAACATAGCTCCGACGGTGACATCGGAGTGCGCATGACGAAAGATGGAATGCCGTTCGAGGTATAGAAGGCCTGCGACGAAAAAGGGAATGACCACGAGGTAGGACATGTCGTCCTGCCTCAAACACAAACGGACAAGAGTGGCTAGGGGGGCCAAGAAGAGCAGGGAGCTGAGGACAACCCAGCCGCCGAACACCAGCCAGCGAAGCGACATGCTGGTTGTCCGGTTACCTGTCATGGCGCAATAGTCGCGGACGCGCGATTTCAACGAAGGAGTTGCTGCATTCCCGCTCATAATCTTGATTTGGGCAACTTACTGGCCGTCGACCGCGCGCCGCTTGCACTTTGCAGGTGATCCATCTTTCATCACGGAATACTAACCTACTGTAAATATTGGAGATACCAGGCAGTCGTCTGTCGATCAAAATCTCGCTCTGGACCTAGTCGCAATTCAAGGAAACACCTTAGTCATTCGCGGTAAGTGTTTTCACTCTTGAGACAACGAATTTTGTCACCCCTCTTCCACGCGTCCAAAGCCGGCCTCGGTCTATCCACTAAGCTACTTATTATCATTAACTTATATAGAAAAGCAGCCGGAACATAAGAAGTCGAACCGCTCACGTGTTCGGCAGGCCGATTGCGAAGTACCACAGAGCCTGCACCTGCGCCAATGGCGGTAGCCCACCGGTTGGTTGACGCAGGAAGATACGGCAAAGGGAGCCCGCAAGTGGCAATCAGCTTGGGGACAGAAATCGAACGGTGGTTCGCGGTTCAGGTCAGGAGGCGGTGGGAGAGTTCTACCGCATTGCTGCTTTCAGGGAAGGGGTATCAAACGCTACTTCCCACCTATAAAGAGCGGAAACGCTGGAATGGAAGACTGAGGGAGGTAAATGCTCCTTTGTTTCCGGGCTACGTATTCTGCCAATTCGATACGCAGAGGCGTCTTCCGATTCTTGTAACGCCAGGAGTGATTGCGGTCGTAAGCCAAGGCAAGGTTCCACTTCCAGTCGACGACGCCGAAATTGCCGCGATCAGAACTCTCGTGTCATCTGGTGTGCCGGTCGAACCTTGGCCTTTCCTCGAAATCGGGCAAAAGGTTCGGATTGAAAGTGATGCTTTGCTGGGCTTGGAAGGCATTCTGGTCCAATTCAAAGGGAATCATCGTGTTGTTCTTTCTGTTTCTCTTCTGAGGCGGTCAGTCGCACTGGAAATCGACCGGGCCTCTGTGAGGCCCCTCGGCCGTGTTCGAGTGGCAGCCTTGGATGCAATTGGCCCGCATCGCTTGCTTTCCGAAGTTGTCGCCTAATAGCGCATACCGATGTGAGGCGCCAGTTGATTTCGCGGGTTCCATACTTTTACAAGGCAACAAAAGTGGGTGACTCGAATGCAAGATAGGCAAGGAAAAGTCGGCTTCGTGGTGCCAAGAGGCTTGCGAGCCACGGACCCCCACAGACGCCCGTCTGGCTTGGCGAAGAGCAGCCTTAAGCGCGAGGACATTCTCGAGGAGCAAGCGTTTCAGGCGATGCTGGCAGTCGAACGGAGGCGGGCAGAGCGTTCGAGCCGACCGTTCATCCTGCTGCTGTTCGACACGAGTGCGATCGAAGCAGGCTTCCGGCGGACAAGTGTCGTCGAGCAATTGACTACCGCGGTTTCTGATGCCATTCGGCAAAGTGACCTTATCGGCTGGTACCGGGCCAAGGAAGTTCTTGGAGTAGTTTTTACCGAGGTGGGGGCCACAGAGAAATCCGTGATCGCTGGGGCGCTGTACTCGCGCGCCGCTGGGGCGGTGCGCGCACAGATCGAACCATCGCTGGCGTCTAGAGTCGTACTCACCGTTCATGTGTTCCCCGAGAATTGGAATTCTGGCACGGCTGCTCAAGTCGCCGATGCCAAGCTGTACCCCGATGTTGCCGGAAACTCGGCCACCCTCCCGCTGATCATCAAGAGGGCGATCGACATTCTTGGCAGCGCGGCGCTGATGCTAGTGCTTGCGCCAGTCCTTGCGGCGATTAGTCTAGCCATAAAGTTGACGTCAAAAGGTCCGGTGATTTTCAGACAAGAGCGCGTAGGGCGATTTGGAAAGACGTTTCAGTGCCTGAAGTTTCGCACGATGTTGGTGGACAACGATCCCAAGATGCATCGCGAGTACGTGCAGAATTTTATCGCGGGCAAGGTGGGCAAGTGCGAGAACGAGGGCAAAGAGGGAGTGGTCTACAAAATCCAAAACGACCCTCGGGTTACGGCGGTGGGAGCGTTTCTGAGAAGAACCAGTCTTGACGAATTCCCGCAATTCTGGAATGTGCTGAGAGGCGAAATGTCCTTGGTTGGACCGCGCCCGCCAGTTCCCTATGAATTCGAAGCGTATGACCTATGGCATCGGCGCCGGGTCCTCGAGGTGAAGCCCGGCGTGACTGGTTTGTGGCAAGTGATGGGCCGCAGTCGCACTACTTTTGCGGACATGGTCAGACTGGATCTTCGCTATTGCCAGAGGTGGTCGTTGTGGTTGGACCTCAAAATTCTTCTCGCCACTCCTTTGGCAGTCGTCAAGGGGAGCGGAGCGTGCTGAGTCCCGGGGCTCCCGTTTAGCAGAACTTGCAACAGCGCTGAATTCGTCGAAGTGGTTTGAGAATTAAATGCCAGTGTCCCCTGGTCCTTGTTCCCGAGGTGGCTAATGAGTGATTTGATGGTGAATCCGACTTCCCTAAGTATTCCGCAAGCACAGATGCTTTCTTCGCGTCACAATAAAGGCGCCGAGGAAGTGTTGCGGGTCGGCGTGATCGGCTACGGATATTGGGGCCCGAACATTGTCCGTAACCTGCATGGACAAAAGCAGGTGCAGGCGACGATGGTCTGCGACAAGAGCGCCGCGGCGTTGGGGCGAGTGCGCAAGTCCTATCCGGGCATCGAGACGGTTTCCGATCCCATGGATGTGGTGCGTTCGCCAGAGATTGATGCCGTAGCGGTGATTACGCCAGTTTGGGCCCACTACGAACTAGCGAAACTGGCACTGGAAAACGGTAAGCATGTGTTCATCGAAAAGCCATTTACGTCCAATTCGGCGCAGGCTGAAGAGCTGATTAACCTGGCGGCACGGAAGAAGTTGACCATCATGGTCGACCATACGTTCTTGTTTACCGGCGCGGTGCGAAAGATCCGCGAACTGACCGAGAGCGGCGCTCTGGGCGACCTGTATTACTACGATTCTCTGCGCGTTAACCTGGGGCTGTTCCAGCATGACGTCAGCGTCATTTGGGATCTTGCCCCGCATGATCTGTCCATCATGGACCACGTCATCCAGGCGGATCCGGAAGCGATCGTGGCGACCGGAGAGAAGCACTTGAACGGTGTAGAAGATGTTGCGTTCATGACGATTTACTTCCCGCGGAACGTGATCGCGCACATTAACGTCAACTGGCTCTCGCCGGTGAAGATCCGCACCACGCTGATCGGTGGCCAGAAAAAGATGGTCGTGTGGAACGATCTGGTGGCTGACGAAAAGATTCGCGTTTACGATAAGGGCGTACAGATCACGTCGGGAGAGGGAATTCGCGACCTGCTGGTCAGCTATCGCACCGGTGACATGTGGGCGCCTCAGTTGGAGCCGATGGAGGCGCTCCACACGGAAATGAGTTACTTTGCGGACTGCGTGCTGAACAGCAAGACGCCTTTCAACGATGGACATGCGGGTTTGCGCATCGTGCGAATGCTGGAAGCCGCGGAAGAATCGATTCGCAAAAGAGGAGAGTTGATCCGCCTGTGAGCGAATTCTGCTGTATTGCCCCAACTGTAAAGCTTGGCCCAGGGGTCAAGCTCTCGCAATTCATCAATCTGTACGGATGTGAAATCGGCGATGAAACCAAGATAGGGGCGTTCGTTGAAATTCAGAAGAACGCCATTGTCGGCCGGCGCTGCAAGATATCGAGTCACACTTTCGTTTGTGAAGGCGTGCAGATCGAAGACAACGTTTTCGTCGGCCACGGCGTTATGTTCATCAACGATTCTTATCCGCGTGCTACAACCTCAGACGGCGGCCTGCAGACCGAGAAGGATTGGCACGTCGAAAAGACGATAGTCAAGCGCGGAGCATCCATCGGTTCCGGAGCCACGATTCTTGCCAACTTAACCATCGGGGAAAACGCAATCGTCGGAGCAGGGGCCGTGGTGACCCGCGATGTTCCTCCGAACACGATTGTGGCGGGCAACCCGGCAAAGATTTTGCGGTCCATTACAAGTCCTTCCGAGGCGACTAGATGACAAACACTGCAAAGGTTCCGTTTGTTGATTTGGTGACGATACACCGTGAGCTAGAGAGCGAACTGTTGGCGCTTTGTAAGAAGGTGTTTGAGACCGCCGGTTTCATTGGTGGTCCGGAAGTCGAAGGATTCGAGAAGGAATTTGCCACGTATTGCGATGCCAAGTATTGCGTTGGCGTGAATAGCGGAACGGACGCGCTGCGATTTGCCTTGATGGCTGGCGGCGTTCGCCCTGGGGACGTGGTGGTTACCGTGCCGCATTCTTTTATTGCGACTACCGAGGCGATTTCCCAGGTCGGCGCGGATATCGAATTTGTAGACATCGAGCCCAGCACCTACACGATGGATCCGCAAAAACTGCGCGCGTTCCTGGAGACCGCGTGCGCGCTCGACGTGGCGACTGGGCGATACATTCATAAGAAACTGGGGAAACCGGTGACCGCGGTGGTTCCGGTTCACCTGTACGGTCAAATGGCCGACATGGATCCGATTATGGATCTGGCGGAGCACTACAGGCTGATAATTATCGAGGATGCTTGCCAGGCACATGGCGCGGAGTATTTCTCCAAGAAGCTGAACCGCTGGCTGAAAGCTGGCTCAGTGGGTCGCGCGGCAGCATTTAGCTTTTATCCCGGCAAGAATCTCGGGGCTTGCGGCGAAGGCGGCGCGATCACGACGAGTGATGAAGCCGTCGCACGCCAGTCGGCGATGCTGCGCGATCACGGACAATCCAAGAAGTATTATCACGACATCGAAGGATACAACGGACGGCTCGATTCGTTACAGGCAGGAATTCTGCGGATCAAACTTCGTCATCTTTCGCGTTGGAATGAGCAGCGGCGCGCGGCTGCGAAGATCTATGATGAGCTTCTGAATCCGCTGGCGGAGAGTGTCGCTCGCCCGGTCGAGTCTAGTTTCGCAAAGTCCGTTTACCACCTCTACGTGGTGCGAACGAAGCTTCGCGATGATCTTCAGAGGTTTCTGACAGATGCAGGCGTCGGAACCGGAATTCATTACCCGATTCCCATCCACCTGCAGGTTGCGTATGCCTCGCGAGGATGGAAGCGCGGGGATTTCCCGAATACGGAAGCGGCCGCGAATGAGATTGTGTCGCTGCCTATGTTCGCGGGGTTGACGCTGGAACAGCAAAAGCAAGTCGCGGACAACGTTTCACAATTCACCGCTTCGCTAGCCGTCAGCTAAAGAGCGAAGTGCGACGCTGCGGAGCTAGTCCTGAGGACGCAGCAAAGAACGTTTGATCGCGAAAGTCGGCGAATTCGCCGGCCCCCATTCAGCAAGCCCGGCCCATTTATCAGCGCCAAATCACATCAGTCTTGACGCAGGAACACGACTTCGGATTTGCGAGACGTGCTGGGACCCTCGTTCAGGGAGTTGCTGAAACGAGCGCACCGAGGACTGGGGCTGCGTCTGTTTGTGGGACAGGAATCGACATCCCCGCGTTGAACGCACTGGCACTACGATCGCTGTCGACTCTGTTTGAACCCAGAGAAAGTCTCTTCTGCCGATCTCTAACGTGGAATGGCAACAGCTTTCAGCATGAGCAGACTTCGCGCAGGCGGACGATCATCGCATTACTCGGCCTGCAGCGTCTGGAGGAGTCCGGGTGCCCCCAGCCTTTGGATCTTGGAGCCATTCGAGATGTTCTGCTCGCAGGAGCTGGCTGGGTCAAGGGTATTGGGGACTTGGGGCTTTTGACCTGGTTTACGGCCGCGTTTGCTCCCGAGCGACTTTGTGGTCTGTTTCATGAGTTCGATTTCGACCGAGCGATTGAGAGTTATCCAGATGGGCGAATCGCACAGACCAGGGGCCTGGCTTGGTTTCTGGCAGGCATATCGCATGCCCTTCTGGCTGCTAGCGCAGGCATTCCGGACCTAACCGATGTTGCCGCGGACGCATACCACCTGCTGCTGGAGAATCAGGCTGAAAGTGGTATCTTTGGCCATGCGGCTCATTCCGGACTGCTTTGGAGGGTGTGTTGTGAGCGGTTTGGGACGTTTAGCGATCAGATCCACTCCATTTATGCGCTGGCTGCGTTTTCCAGAGCGTTCCAGATCGAGGAGCCGCTGGGACCAGCTTTAAACTGCGCGAACTCGGTCCGCGCGCTGCAAGGAGGGCTGGGTGAGTGGTGGTACCTCTACGATAAGCGGACCTGTCGAATCGCGAATCGTTATCCCGTGCTTTCCTGCCACCAGGATGGCACCGCTCCAATGGGCCTGCTTGCGCTGGGAGAACTCACTGGTCATAGCTTTGACCAGGCGATCGACAAAGGATTGTCTTGGGTGACTGGAGAGAATGTCCTCGGAAAGGATCTGCGAAGCCTGGGTCCAGGCTTGATCTGGGACTCCATGGGAGTCCAGAGTCGACCGGCGAATTATCGGGAGGCGGCGCTCAACCTGATGAACATCTCGCATGCATCACCGATTGACAGTCTGGGCATTCGCTTTGAGGCGAGCTCCGACCACTACGGTTGGTTGCTTTTCGCCTTTGGAAGATTAGGCTTACCGAAGACGGCAACCAGCAGCGCCGCATCGGCAGGGTAATAGCCACACGACGCAGCATTTGGCGATTGGCTCCGGCCCACGCCAGGGCCGCATGGAAGCCCAATGGCAAATCGTGGTAAGATTCTTCCACATTCTTGGTCCATTGCCATGCTTGTCCAGGTCGCAAAGCAGAAGAATCCGTTTCGCTCGCACGTAACCGTAACATTTTCAATTGGTTGAGAGTGGACTGATTTAATTGGCTATTCATAGAGCCTGGGTCATCCCGGCAGTAGGATTGCGATACTCCTGGTGCGTTCTCAAGTTTCTAGCTAAGTTTATTGTTTTGAGTGCCTTAAGCATCCAGAAGAGAAATCGGATCCACTTTTTGTGGGTCTAATGGCGGTAGCCTATCTGACCCTCGCAGTGAATTCCCTTACTATGAGCAGTTTAGACGGATAGTACCGTGTGCCGACTTATTTCCCTTCGCTGATAAGTACTTGGGTGGTTCAACTACGGCCCTGTGCCGAAAATAGAGAACTTTCCCTTCCAATGAACAAAACAGCGCTTGTGACCGGTTCAGAGGGATTCATCGGATCCCATATGGTCAAGTTCCTCCAGGCGGGGGGCTGGAATGTGATCGGAACCTATCTGCAGGAGGGTGCGGCTCCGTTTCCCAAGCTTCCGGGACTACAGTTCGTGCAATGCGATTTGCGCAACGGTCAGCGGATCTCCCAGCTCATGGCAAAATATCAGCCAACGCACATTTTTCATTTTGGCGCGCAGAGCTTGCCCACGGTGTCGTGGGCGGACCCTGTAAAAACCTTCGAATCAAATATCATGGGGTCGTTGTACCTCTTTGAGGCCATTCGCTACCACAAACGGCCCCCGGTCGTAGTTTCGGCGTGTTCAAGCGCCGAATACGGACCCGTAGCCCCCTCCGCCATGCCGGTTAAGGAAGATCACCCTCTTCGGCCGCTGCACCCCTATGGCATCAGCAAGGTTTGCCAAGACCTGCTGGCACGCGAATACTTTCTGGACTATCGCATTCCTGTTGTGAACATCCGGCTTTTCAACACCACAGGGGCCGGCAAAACCAACGATGCTCCATCCGACTTCGTACAACAGTTGGTGCGAATTAAGAAGGGGTTGCAGTCTCCCGTCCTGGAAGTCGGAAATTTGAAGCCTTTCCGGGCGTTCCTCGATGTGAACGATACCGTGCGGGGGTTCTACTTGGCGGCGATGAAAGGAAAGCGAGGCGAGGTCTACAACCTTTGCGCCACCCGCACCCACTCTATCCATGAAATTCTGCGAAGCGCGATCCAGCTGTCCGGAGTCAAGGTGGAGGTTCGCCCGGTAGCTCGTCTGATGCGGCCTTCCGACGAGAAGATTATCTTTGGAAGCACCGAAAAGATTCGGCGGGACACCGGCTGGAAACCGGTGCGTTCGTTGGATCACACGTTGGACTCGATGCTAAAATACTGGCAGGCGGTTCTCTGACCGCTGGCGCGGCGGCGCAGTTCAGTCGCTAGAGTTGTTGAGTGAGATCATATTTCGTGAACGCTAAGACTACCGATCCACGAAGAGTTGAAGCTGGCGCGAAGTCCGTCCCTGCGGTTCTGCTAGTTGGCGGAATGGGGACGCGCCTGCAATCGGTGCTGCCGACTACGCCTAAACCGCTCGCACCGCTTGGAGAAATATCCTTTCTCGAGCTACTCATTTTGCAGCTTCGTTCGCAGGGAATTCGCCGTTCGGTGATGTGCACCGGTCATCGGGCCGAACAGATCGAAAGAGAATGCGGAAATGGCCGGAAATGGGACATGACAATTGAATATTCGCGCGAATCGCAACCGCTGGGAACCGGCGGCGCGCTGAAGTTTGCCGAGCCACTTCTAAGGCAATCAGACGAGTTCCTAGTTATGAACGGGGATTCTTTCCTGGAGTTCGACCTTCAGCAATTTCTAGAGTTTCATCGGCAGCACGGCGGGCTGGCAAGCCTAGCGGTGCGAAGCGTGCCGGACGGGAGCCGGTATGGAACCGTCCAGCTGGCTGCCGACAAGCGAGTTACGGGCTTTTGCGAGAAGAACAACAGCGGGCTGCCGGGTGTTGTGAACGGCGGCGTGTATCTGTTTAATCGGGCTGTTTGGGCACATTTCCCGGACGGCCCATCGAGTCTTGAGAGAGACATTTTCCCTCACCTGCTGAATCACGGTATGTATGCCACAGAGCAGAGAGGCATGTTTATCGATATTGGGACCCCAGACGATTACGTGCGCGCGCTGACTCTCGCGCCAAGCCTGCATCAGGCCGCCAATGCGGATATGCCGCCTGAGGCGCGGGTGCGCAGTTAAATTATGGGGTTGGTTAGGGATGAAGAAGGCAGTATTTCTCGACCGCGATGGCCTTATCAACAGGAAGGCCCCCGATGGGCAGTATGTGACTCGGTGGGAAGACTTTCATGTGCTACCGGGAGTCATCGAGAGCATCGCCGAGCTGAATCGCGTCGGACTTTTGGTGGTTGTCGTTACCAACCAACGCTGCATTGCGAAGGGATTGATGACCGAAATGGATTTGCAGGAGCTCCACCGGCAAATGTCCAAGCACTTTGCGGAACGCGGCGCGACCTTCAACGCGATCTATTATTGCCCGCACGATCTGGAGCCACCTTGTCTGTGCCGGAAGCCGGCTCCGGGAATGTTGCTGGATGCAGCCAGGTCACATGGCCTGAATTTGGCGGCGTGCTGGATGATCGGCGACTCCGACAGCGACATCCAGGCGGGTCGGAATGCCGGCTGCCGAACGATTCGAGTGTCGGCGGAGCAAGAAGCACGGCACGAATCTTCGAATGGGTCGCTGCCTGACGCTGATATTTTAGTCGGCTCGCTGCCCGAGGCCCTTGAGCTTATCCTTCAGACTAGCGATCTCTAAAAAGGAACCCGCAAAAGATGATTATCACGCGCACCCCGCTCCGCATCTCCTTTTTTGGCGGAGGCACGGATTACCCGATCTGGTATCGCGAGTTCGGTGGTGCTGTGCTGTCCACGGCGATTGACAAGAGCTGTTACATTACGTGCCGTCGCTTGCCGCCCTTTTTCGAGTACCACAGCCGAGTTTCGTATTCGCGGATTGAAAATGTCCATCAGAACAACGCGATCGAGCATCCGTCGGTCCGGGGATGTTTGGAATTCCTTGGCGTGGAGGAAGGCGTTGAAATCCACCACGTTGCGGACCTCCCGGCCCGAACCGGCTTGGGTACGAGTTCAGCTTTCACTGTGGGCCTTTTACTGAGCCTGTATGCGTTGAAGGAGCAGATGCGCAACAAGCATGCGCTGGCGCTGGACGCGATTCATGTCGAGCAGGATGTGATCAAAGAGGCGGTCGGTTCGCAGGACCAGATCAGCGCCGCGTACGGCGGGTTCAACCGGATCAATTTCAACACCGACGGTAGCTTTGAGGTGAAGCAGGTGATCGCCCCGGCCGCGAGGCTGGCTGCGCTGCAACAACACTGCGCGCTCTTCTTCACAGGATTTTCGCGGACGGCTTCGGAAGTCGCCAAAGAACAGATCAAGATGACGCCGCACCGAAAGCGGGAACTCAACTTGATGCGGCAGATGGTCGATGAGGCGGAAGCGATCGTGGCAAATCAGAATCGCCCGATCGAGGAATTCGGTAGCCTGCTGAATGAATCCTGGCAGCTCAAGAGAACGCTGACACAAAACATATCGAACAGCAGTCTGGACGAGATTTACGAAGCCGGGCGCAGCGCGGGTGCGTTGGGCGGCAAGCTCTTGGGAGCCGGTGGTGGCGGGTTTATGCTGTTCTTTGTTTCGCCGGAACGGCGTAAAGAATTGCGGATGCGGCTCAAGAACTTGCTATGTGTTCCGTTTTCGTTTTCGAATCGAGGCAGCCATGTGCTGGTGCATGAACCCGATGAAGCGTACGACAAATCGTTGACGCTGGAGCGCGGCGAAGTGTACGCGCAACAAACATTCTCCCGTGCCAGCTAGCATAGCTATTTCAAGAATCGAGGAGTCTGCGGTGAACGAGCAACTGCTTCCGAGATACGTCCTCATCACGCCTGCCCGTAATGAGGAGGCGTTCATTGAAAAGACCATCGAGTCGGTAGTCCATCAAACGTATCGACCGGTCAAATGGGTGATCATCAACGATGGTTCAACGGACGGCATGGCGAGCCGCATCGAGCCTTACGTTGCGAAATATGACTGGATCGAACTGGTGAATTTGCCGGTGCGCCGCGAACGCAATTTTGCCGCAAAAGTGAATGCGTTTAATAAAGGCCAGGAACAGGTGAAAGGTCTGGACTACGCGATCATCGGCAATCTGGACTCGGACGTGTCGTTAGACCCGGATCACTTTGAATTTCTGATGAATCGGTTCCGGGAAGATCCTCAGCTGGGTGTTGCGGGAACCGTTTTTCGAGAGGAAGGCGGATACAACTCGGGGACCGACAGTCTGGAAGGGCAGTTTTACGTTTCCGGGCAATGCCAAATGTTTCGCCGCGAGTGCTTCAAGGAAATTGGGGGATACTTCGCGAATAAAGCAGGCGGTATCGATTGGATTGCGGTCACAACCGCTCGGATGATGGGTTGGAAGACGCGATCGTTCCGAGAGAAGTCTTTTTTCCACCAGCGGCATTTGGGCACGGCCGAACGCAGCGCGTTTGCCGCCTCTTTTTCGTACGGCGAGAAAGATTATTACCTCGGGGGGCATCCGCTATGGGAGCTATTCCGCGTTGTGTTTAGGATGACCAAGCGTCCGTACCTTGTTGAAGGCGTTGCACTCGGTTTAGGGTATGGATGGGCTGCACTTCGGAGACTAAAGCGGCCGATCTCTAAGGAATTGGTGGCGTTTCACCGCCGGGAACAGATGCGGAAGTTGCGGGCCATTCTCAAGCGAGTTTTTACTTTACAGCCGATCGACAAGTTCCAACTTCTCACCCATTAACGCTACAACAGCAACGCAAGGTACAGGCAGCCTTTATCATGTGCGGCATATGTGGACAATTTAACTTTGGCAGCTCGGCGCCGGTGCGCCGTGCCGACCTCGAGGTGATGACGAAATCCATCACCCATCGCGGCCCAGATGACGAAGGTTATTTCATCGAAGGGCCGCTTGGTTTTGGATTCCGCCGGCTCTCGATCATTGACCTTTCTGGCGGCCATCAACCGATGACAGATCAGGAAGAAAACGTGTGGGTGATTTTCAACGGAGAGATTTACAACTTCCCCGAACTCAAGTGTGAACTGCAAGCTCATGGACATGTTTTTCGCACCAACTCCGACACCGAGGTCATCATCCACGGTTACAAGCAATGGGGAGACGAGGTTCTCAACCGGCTCAACGGCATGTTCGGGCTGGCGATTTGGGATGGTCGCAAGCGTCGGCTGGTGGTGGCTCGCGATCCCTTTGGCGTCAAGCTAATATACTACCGCATTGATGGCGACACGCTGTACTTTGGATCGGAAATCCGTCCTATCCGCGCGATCATGCGGGGGAGAACGGAAATCGACGCCACCGCTCTGAATCTTTTCCTGCGCTATCGATTCACGCCGTCGCCGTACACGATACTCAAGGGAGTGCGCAAGCTCGCGCCGGGCACCAAGCTGACCGTCGAAAATGGCTCGTGCGAAGTAAGTCGTTGGTACAACTTCAAACCCGAGCCCTTTAGTCTTGCGAAGTCTCCTGCCGAAGCCAAAGAAGAGCTCCTTGCTCTGTATAAGGACGCGATCAAGCGCCAGCTTATTAGCGATGTGCCGGTGGGATTGCTTCTTAGTGGCGGGATCGATTCCGGGTTGCTGCTTGCCTTGATGAATTTGAACGGGAGTTCCTGGCCGACTTACACAGTGGGCTATGGCTCGACCTTTGGCGATGACGAACTGGGGGATGCCGCCGAAACTGCTCGAGTGGTGGGATCAAAGCACACGAGCGTTAGGATTACGCAATCAACTTTCAAGGAAGTGCTTCCGAAGATCGTGGCTGCATTGGAAGAGCCCATCGCGACATCTTCGATTGTTCCGATGTATTTCGTCTGCCAACGAGCGCGGCAGGACGTGAAAGTAGCCCTGGTCGGACAAGGACCGGACGAGTTGTTTGGGGGCTACCGCCGCCACTTGGGCGTACGCTATAGCGCATTCTGGGCCGGCTTGCCAGGCTGGATGCGTACGTCAATTACTTCAACTATCGGTGCCCTGCCAAGGAATGAAACCCTCAAGCGAGGAGTTTATTCCCTGGCGATTCCGGATCGGATGCGTAGATATCAGCACGTACTCTCACTGCTGCCGGGAGAGCAAATCGAAGGGCTTTTTCAGGATGGGGTACTCGCTCCTAATTCCGGCGACACAATATTGGACTGCTGGTCGGAGCTTGCCGACCTTATGTCCAGGACGGATGAACTCGGAGGGCTCCAGTTTTTAGAAGTACGATCTACTCTTCCGGACGAACTCCTGATGTATGCGGACAAACTCTCTATGGCTCATGGCCTTGAACTTCGTGTGCCGTTTGTCGACAAGGAGATCGTGGAATATGTGGAACGACTGCCGGCCAATTTTAAAGTGAGGAATGGCACACGCAAATGGTTGCATCGGCAAGTCTGCAGCGACTTCCTGCCCGAATCGTTCTTGAGGCGGCCCAAACGTGGCTTTGCAAGCAACGTTGTGGATGATTGGTTTCGCGATGCGATCGATAACAAAATGGCGGACACTCTCCTTGATCCCGAATCCAAGATCTATGAATACCTTCGCGGCTCTTCAGTTCGCGAACTTCTTGATCTCCATGCATCTGGTCGGCAGGACAATCACAAAATCCTGTTTAGCTTGGTCCTGTTCGAGGAATGGCTTCGGACTCATGAGGAACCTGCCGTCCTCTTAAACTAGAATTCCTCTTGCGGTTAGCTCGGTGCAACACCTCCAAAAATCCTGCGATTTTGGGACATTTGTCCCTGTTACAACGTAAGTTGCACCAATCCGCGAAGCGCGCAGCCTGAGTTCGAGTGTTTGCCGTTGGCCAGCAGCAACAAAGGACGAAAGACACAATGGTGGGCTTGAAATTTGATAAAAGAGAGCTCCGGATAACGGGCCGACTATGCCGAGTTGCGCATCTCGACGCGGACGATTACAAATTCCTCGACAACCCTGAGCCGGTGGTCTCGGAGTTGCGTAAGTCCAAGCTGGGGATTGATCTGTTCACGTTTCTACAAAAGCTGCCTGACACTTCGCCGAAATACCCTTATCCACAGGAAATGGACAACTTGGCCGTACTCCCTGTATCCACGTTTGATCATTGGTGGACTAATCAGGTCGATAACAAAACCCGGAACATGGCTCGGAAAGCAGAAAAGAAGGGCGTTGTGGTTCGAGAAGTGCCGTTTGATGATGTCCTCGTCCGGGGAATCTGGGAGATCTATAACGAGTGTCCAGTCCGTCAGGAAAGGCTGTTTCCGCACTACGGAAAGAGTGTCGAGCAAGTACGTGAGATGAGTGCGACATATCTGGACTCTAGCATCTTTATCGGAGCGTATGATTCGGACAAGCTGATCGGCTTTATCAAATTGGTGGTTGACGATACTGGGACGCAGGCGGGGATGATGCACATCATCTCGATGTTACAGGCACGGGACAAGGCACCTACAAATGCCCTGGTCGCTGATGCGGTACGTTCTTGCGCACAACGTAATATTCCGCATCTGGTGTACTCGAATTTCTCATATGGAAAAAAGACGCAAAGTAGTCTCAGCGACTTCAAGGAACGAAACGGATTTCAGCGAGTCGATATACCACGGTATTACGTTCCAGTGACGAAGTGGGGCACGGCCGCGTTCTCGATGGGGCTACACCATAGACTGATCGACCGCTTGCCAGAAGCCTTAGCGGCAAAGCTGCGCGATCTGCGCAATTCCTGGTACCAACGCAAATTCCAGTTGAAGCGGGAATCACTCTAGGAGAATCGAATTGCCCGGAATCGTCGGCCTTATCACTAACCGTCCGCCAGCGGACGCAGAACGCGAGCTGGGCGAAATGGTGCAGACGCTGTGCCATGAATTATTTTACTGCAGCGGGAAGTGGACTGACCCTGCGCAGGGCATTTACGTTGGCTGGGTAGCGCGCCGGGGATCCTTTGCGGACGGAATGCCGCTAAAGAACGAAAGCGGTGAAGTTAACTTGGTCTTTTCGGGCGAAGAATACCCTGAGCCCGGGACCGCCACGACGCTCAAGCAGAGAGGCCACGCGATTGAACCCGATGGGGCTTCCTATTTGGTGCATCGGTACGAGGATGAGCCTGATTTCCCTAAACAGCTAAACGGGAGATTTCACGGGTTAGTTGCAGACGGCAGGCATGACACGGCGATGCTCTTCAACGACCGTTTTGGTCTGCAGCGGCTTTATTACCACGAAGCGCCCGACACTTTCTACTTTGCGGCCGAAGCAAAAGCAATCCTGAAGGTTCGGCCGGAGTTGCGGTGTATGGATCCGCGCGGCCTGGGAGAATTCATCGTTTGTGGCTGTGTGCTTGAGAATCGAAGCCTATTTTCGGGCATTCATGTTCTACCGCCAGGCTCGGCTTGGGTTTTCCGTGGAGGAAAACTTGAAAAGAAAGCAAGCTATTTCGAGCCTCGCGAATGGGAAGAGGAAGAGCCGCTCAAGCCCGACACCTACTACGCTAACCTGCGTGACGTTTTCGTCAGGAATCTGCCGCGCTATTTCAACGGGAAGGAGCGCGTGGGTGTTTCGCTCACTGGCGGACTGGACACACGCATCATCATGGCCTGGCGCAAGGTTCTCCCTGATTCCTTGCCGTGCTACACCTTCGGCAGCATGTACCGAGACAACCAGGATGTACAATTGGCGCGCCGAGTGGCAAAGATTTGCGGCCAGCAGCATCAGGTTATCACTACCGGCAAGGAGTTTCTAGAAAGCTTCCCCCATTATGCCGAAAGATCCGTCTATCTCACAGACGCTTGTGTGGATCTGAACCGTTCTCCGGATCTCTACGTAAACGAGAAAGTGCGGGAGATCGCGCCGGTGCGCTTGGTGGGAACCTACGGCAGCGAAATGCTTTTGCACGCAGTAATGTTCAAAGCGGATGAGCCTGTTTCAGGACTATTCCAACACGACATCGAGACGCAGATTCACGCGGCGAAGAAAACCTACGAGGCGAGTCTACAGACTCATCCAATGAGTTTTGTCGCCTTCCGCCAGTCCCCTTGGCATCACTTCGGGGTGCTTGGCCTGGAGCAGACCCAGGTGGCCATTCGCTCTCCGTTTCTGGACAATGACTTGGTGAAAACACTCTACAGGGCGCCCGGCCCGGTGGAGATCAACCAAGAAGCCAGAGTACGGTTGGTGCACGATGGTAACCCCGATCTCGCCGAGCTTCGCACCGATCGCGGCATTCGTGGAGTAAACAGCATTTTCATGCGCGGCTTCCACGAATTCTTTTTCAAGGCGGAATATGCCTATGACTATGGCATGCCGCAGTGGATTGCCCAAGTGGACCATGTGTTTGCTCCGTTCCACTTGGAGCGTATCTGGTTGGGCCGTCACAAGGTATTTCACTTTAGGGTGTGGTATCGAGATCAGCTGGCGAATTACGTGCGCGAGATGCTTCTTGATCACAAGTCGCTGGCACGCTCATATGTCAACGCCGAATCGGTTCGAACAATCGTAAACGGGCATCTCAAGGGCAATCGCAATTACACCACCGAAATCCACAGACTGCTGACACTGGAACTCACGCACCGGCTATTTTTGGATGCGAATTAGACCAAGCGGCTTTTGGCACAGACCTATGTCAATGAACACCGAAACGCGAGCAACCTGCAACTCCCAACCGCAATTTGCTTCACAAGAGGGATCGTGAATTCACAAACGACATCTACTATTGAGCTTCCAAATGAGAGGGAAATCTGTACTCTGCCCCTCGAGAAGACTCAAGCCGCTATTCTGAAATTCATCGATTGGTTGGAACACTACGGGGAAACCTCTTACGATTTTCAGACTTTCTACGCGAGCAGCTTAGGACAGAGAGCCAAAGCTCTGTATTACAAAAAGCGGAGATTGGGACTGCTTGCCGTTGCTCCAATGGTGTTCTCCGAGGCGTTGTTCCCATCTGCGCGAAGAGTATTCTTCATGCGCCAGCGGTTTCCGATAGCTGACGCGCACTACGCGATGGGTTTTGCTATTCTCGCGAAAGTTGATCAAAAAAGGCGTCACTACGAAAGGGCAGTTCGCTTTCTTCAAATTCTTAAGAAAACGCGATGTATCCGCTATAAGTACTACTGCTGGGGGTACCCTTTCGATTGGGAGACACTGCACGGCCCGATTAAACAAGGAACCCCTCTGATAACGACCGTACCTTACGCATATGAAGCTTTCAAAGAGGTGTGGGGAATTGACGGCTCTAAGGAATGGTTTGAGATCATGAACTCCATAGCTCAGCATGCCCTGCAAGACTACATGGATCTCGAGACCTCAGAGCGGGCATCTACCTGCTCGTACACACCTGAGCACCAAGCATCCTTTGGAGTAGTAAATGCCAGCGCCTATCGGGCTTTCCTGCTTATAAGCGCAGCGTACGACTTCTCGGACGAAAAATTTCGCAAGGCTGCCGACCGAAATCTTAATTTTGTCCTTGAATCGCAAAATGAAGACGGGTCGTGGTGCTACGCTAAGGATGGAAAGCGAAATTTCATCGATCACTACCACACCTGTTTCGTTCTAAAGGCGATCGTCAAAATCCAGGCGCTGACCGGCCATTCGGGATGCACGGCGGCCATCGATCGCGGAATTGCATATTACGTAAGAAATCTGTTCGATGAGAATGGCTCTCCGAAACCGTTCGCGAAGCGGCCGCGACTGACGGTGTATCGGCGTGAGTTGTACGATTACGCAGAATGCCTAAATTTGGCGATGCTCCTCCAGGGACGTTATCGCAAACTGGATGAGCTCTGCGCCGCAGTTTTGAAGGAGCTTCTGACCGTCTGGCAGAAGCCAGATGGTTCGTTCCGTAGTCGCCGTCTTCTCTTCGGATGGGACAATACACCGATGCACCGTTGGGCACAGGCTCAACTGTTCAGAAGTCTGTGCCTGCTGGTCAATCGCAACGGCTGTGAGTCCCAGCACAAAGCGTAGCGATCTTGTCGCAAAGATCGGCGGCGTCCCCCGTCGAAGAGAGTCGGGTCAGCGACCACTATCTGCGATGATGTCGTGATCGCAGAAAGTAAGTTGTCTTTGATCGAACTACAAACCGCACAAACCAGAAGAAGGAGCACCTCTTGAAAGTCAGCGTATTCGGTTTAGGTTACGTCGGTACAGTCTCTGCGGCCTGCCTCGCGAAGGAAGGCCACGAAATCGTCGGTGTCGATCCCGTAAAAACGAAAGTGGATCTGATCAATGGCGGGCGGTCTCCTATCATCGAGAAGGATATCGACGGCATCGTATGCGAAGCGGTTAAAATCGGGCGGCTTCGCGCTACTGACAATACGGTTCAAGCGATTCGTGACACAGAGCTGTCGTTTGTGTGTGTTGGAACACCCAGTCAAATCAACGGCAATCTCGACCTGACGCACGTCAGGCACGTGTCCGAGCAAATTGGCCAGGCGTTGAAGAGCAAATCAGCGCGACACACAGTGGTGATCCGCAGCACCATCCTGCCTGGGACGATGCGTCGGGTGGTTGTCCCGGCATTGGAGGAGAATTCGGGGAAGAAAGCTGGCATTGACTTCGGGCTCTGCAACAATCCGGAGTTTCTCCGTGAGGGCACAGCAGTGATGGATTTCAATGCTCCGTCCAAGACAGTCATCGGCGAGCTGGACCGCAACAGTGGAGATCTCTTAGCTGGGCTGTACGAGAAACTCGACGCTCCCCTGGTTCGGACGGACATTGAAACCGCCGAAATGATTAAGTACATCGATAACAGCTGGCATGCTCTTAAAATCGGCTTTGCGAACGAAATAGGCAACCTCTGCAAAACATTCTCTGTCGATGCTCACAAGGCCTTGGAGATTTTCTGTCTGGACAGGAAGCTGAACATTTCCTCGGCTTACCTGATGCCCGGCTTTGCATTTGGAGGCTCCTGCTTGCCGAAGGATCTGCGTGCACTGGCGTACTCTGCAAAACTTCATGATCTGGAATTACCAATATTGAGCTCGATTTTGCCGAGCAACGAGCTACAGATCGCCCGTGGCTTGCAGTTGATTATGGAAAAAGGCCACAAGCGAGTCGGGATACTCGGTTTTAGTTTCAAAGCGGGAACCGACGATTTGCGCGAGAGCCCGTTGATCGAAATCATCGAACGTCTGTCCGGCAAGGGCTACGACTTGCGCATCTACGATAAAAACGTTCAGGTGGCGAAATTGGTCGGTGCCAACCGGGACTTTATCCTCAACCGGATCCCCCACATCTCCAAACTGATGGTCGACAACATCGACGCGGTTCTGGAACACGCTGAAACCATCGTCATCGGCAATAAGGCCGCGGAGTTCGAGAGCGTTCCGGAACGGATGCAGAACGGGCAGTGTCTGGTTGACTTGGTGCATATTGCAAGCCATAGGAGCAATAATGGTAATTACCAAGGAATTTGCTGGTAACGCCACGCTTGCCGGGAAGGCGGATCAGGTCGACGCCGAAGCGAGCAAGTCCGAGGCGGTGAGCCTCGCAGTAACTAACAAGCGCGTCTTGATCATTGTCGAAAACCAGGCTGTTCCACTGGATCCACGCGTGTGGCGAGAAGCCCGCTCGCTGACCGAAAACGGCTACGAAGTTACGGTAATTTGCCCGCGACGCTCGGGATGCAGCAAGGGATACGAACTGCTCGAAGGCGTACGGATTTACCGGCACCCGATACCCGAGGAAGGCTCGACTCCGGCCGGATACATGTGGGAGTACAGCTGCGCACTATTCTGGGAATTCCTGTATACCGCGTGGGTTTGTCTGCGGCACGGAATTGATGTCATCCAAGGCTGCAATCCACCAGACACGATCTTCCTGGTGGCGCTTCCATTCCGGCTGCTCGGCATCAAATATATTTTCGACCATCACGACGCCAACCCGGAGTTGTACCTCTCGAAGTTTGGGCGCAAGAATCTGCTTTATACGGTCCTATTGAAAATCGAAAAGCTTAGCTATTCGTTTAGCAACGTAGTCATGGCTACGAATGTAAGCTACAGGGACGTTGCAATCGAGAGAGGCGGGGTACCGCAAGACAAAGTATTCATCGTGCGCAATGGCCCTGAACTGAAGTCCTTCGGCCCGGTTCCAGCGAACCCGGCGCGCAAAATGGGTAAGAAGTTCTTGGTCGGCTACGTCGGCAATATGAATTTTCAGGATGGATTGGACCTGCTGCTCGGTGTAGCGAACTGCATGAAAGAGAGCGGCAGACACGATGTGCATTTTACGTGCGTGGGCCGTGGACCCGAATTGCAAAAGCTGCGCGAGATGACGCAGCAGATCGGCCTGGGGGACACTGTCACGTTTACTGGACGAGTTTCAGACGAGGAGTTGCTGGAAATCCTGTCAACCGCCGACGTTTGCGTAAACCCGGACAGACCTTCCGAAATGAACGACATGTCCACCATGATCAAAATCATGGAATATATGGCGCTGGGTAAGCCGATCGTGCAATTTGAGTCCAAAGAAGGGAAATTTAGCGCCCAGGAAGCCTCTCTCTATGCTAGCAAGCAGGGCGGAGTTGAAGAGTTCGCATCCAAGATTATCTGGCTGTTGGACAGGCCTGAGGAAAGAAAGAAAATGGGCGAGTTTGGGAAAATGAGAATCGAAGAAGCACTTGCCTGGGAATATTCTGTACCGCAGCTTCTAGCTGCCTACCAGGAAGCACTGCATGATTGTTGAGGCATTCTCCTATACGTCTGCGGTAAGGCCATCGGTCGAAGCGCATTCACAATGCCGACGTCCGTCCGGCGCCTCCCCCCGGGCCGGTCGCACCATCCATCCCGGCAGGAACACAAACGATCTTGCAGGAATCCCCCAGCGCTGCATTATGGCTGGACCAAATACAGTGGGCAGGTGACTCTTGGCCCAAACAGAATCTCCAGCAGCCCACATTTCAGTACCGAAGTTTGATGCGCGAAGAACTGCAAGTTCACCGAAAGCCCAACGCATTTCCGCTCTCGATTTCACAAAAGGGGCACTAGTGCTAATCATGGTGCTCTATCACTGGATAAACTATTTCGTCGGGCTTCAATGGGAGTATTATCGGTACCTTCGGTTCTTGACCCCTTCTTTCATCTTCGTCACGGGATTCATGATTTCAAACGTATATCTCTCCAAGTACGAGGCCACCGACCCCCGCCTCTCGAAGAGACTATTCACGAGAGGGATTAAGCTCCTGGCAATATTCCTCGTCCTAAACCTAGCTCGAACCTATATCGTGCCCGCAATGGGTACCGGCGCTATCCTGGGGAACCTGCTAGACGCTAGGAACATCTTCACCGTTTTTGTATCCGGCAATCTTCAGGCTTTGGGTGGCAAGCTCATATCTTTCTCTATTCTGGTGCCCATCAGTTACTTGCTCATGCTCTCGGGAGCGCTGATGCTTCCCTATAGGTTCTTTAGGTACACATTTCATGTCATGTGCGTGTTCCTCTTGTTGTCCATCGTGGTACTCGGATTTATCAGCGTGCAGAGCCCAAACCTAGAACTTATTACCATCGGAATGGTTGGCGTGCTGACTGGATTCGTGCCCATTGGGGCGATTAACGATTTCGTTCGACACTCATACATACTTGGGTTTGCCTACCTGTGTTACACGATTGCGATAACGATTTGGAATGTCCCATTTTCACTTCAATTGGTTGGGGTGCCCCTAAGCCTTATGGTCATTTATCTGGCGGGAATTAGCGGGAGTGACTCTGGCAAGATAAGAAGGGAGGTCATTCTGCTGGGGAAATACTCGCTGTTTGGCTATATATCCCAAATTGCGATTCTTCAGATCCTTGCGGCTAGCCTTCGCCACATCAATTTCGGATTTGCGGCATTGAGTACGTCTTTCGTAGCCGCGTTCGCACTCACCATAATGAGTGTAGAAGTTGTTGATCGATTGAGATCTAGAGTAGTGAACATGGACAGGTTGTACAAGGCGGTTTTCGCTTGAGCGATAAGTACGGTACACCAAGATGTTAAATGACCAGGGTTCCAACCTCACAAACAGATTGGGCGGCTTCGGGAGACCGGTCTCTGGCAGGTCGGCGGGGAGCGGCATGCGCGAAACGCTTTCTGGCAGAACTGCCCTGAAGTATCGTGCGGACATTGACGGACTAAGAGCCGTTGCAGTCCTTAGCGTGATCGTGTTTCATATTCGGCTGCGCGGAACACAGGGTGGATTTGTTGGCGTGGACGTTTTCTTCGTCATTTCGGGCTATCTGATTAGCTCCATTGTTTTTTCTGAGATTGCCGAATCACGCTACTCGATAATCGGATTTTATGAGCGTCGAATAAGGCGCATTTTCCCAGCGCTGTTTGCAATGTTGGCCGTGTTCAGTGTTCTTGCTGTCATCTATCTGCTGCCGGCTGAGTTGGTGGCTTATGGCAAGTCGATGCTGGCGGCGACGGCGTCTGCTTCCAATTTTTATTTCTGGCGACATTCCGGTTACTTTGACTCGCCGACCTCGTATCCCTTGTTGCACACCTGGTCGCTGGCAGTGGAAGAGCAATTTTATATTTTATTTCCCCTTTTTCTCTTGCTGGTTCGCAAGTTGTTTCCCACCCGGCTGCGTCTGTCGGTGATCGTTCTGTTCTGTGTCTCGTTGGTCGCCAGCGCGGTTATCGTTTCCCGGAATCGAGAAACCGCTTTCTATATGTCTTATACGCGGGCCTGGGAGTTGTTGCTGGGGACTATCCTTTCCTTGGGAATGCTCCCGCGCCTGCAACGGGCATGGCAGCGGAATCTTGCAACGCTCGGGGGAATCGGGTTGATCGCGTTTTCGATTCTTTTTTACACCGAGGAGATGCTTTTTCCTGGACTTAGCGCCCTTGCTCCGTGTGTGGGGTCGGCGCTGATTATCGGCGCGGGAGAAAGCGGTTCCTCTCTGATAGGAAAGATCCTTTCCTGGCGTCCGATCGTGTTTATCGGGCTAATCTCGTACTCGTTATATTTGTGGCACTGGCCTGTCATAGTTCTGCAGCAAATGGGTGTCTTCGCTGGCGCAAGTGCAATTACGTCACACCGCGTTGCAGCTTTGCTCCCCGAGCATCGACTTAACATGATCGTTGCAGTCGTGCTTTCGCTGGTGCTTGGAACTCTCTCGTGGCGATTCGTCGAACGTCCCTTCCGAAGCGGCCCGCTACGTCTGAGTGGGCGACCACTCTTCGCGCTCGCAGGTGCCGTCATGATCATCCTGATAGGATTTTCCTCGTTGACGGTCTTTGCCAAAGGATTCAAAGGCCGCTTTCCTGCTGATGCACTGGAAGTTGCCTCCGTGCGCCACGACAGCGAGGAAATTGTGCGGACGGGGTGCTTCATCACGTCCGATTATCATTTCGATAAATATAATTACAATCTTTGTTTACACGAGGACGACAGCGGCAAAAAGAACAACTATCTTCTACTCGGCGATAGCCATTCGGCAATGTTGTGGTCCGCGCTCTCTTCGGCACTCCCAAACGCAAATGTGATGCAGGCCAGCACTTTTGACTGCGCGCCATTGCTTCAGCCGGAGCCTCATCCCGACTGCGAGAAAATGATAGCCTACATCTTTCGGAGCTATCTTCCTTCTCATTCAATTCAGGGTTTGTTTATGGTTGGACGATGGTCAGAGAAGGAGCTACCCGAGCTCACAACAACGATCTCTTGGGCAAAACAACACAATATACCTGTAACCGTTTTTGGGCCCGTACCCGAATACGACGGGCCACTACCGAGACTTTTGGCGTATTCCATAGCGTGGCACAAACCGAATTTCGCGAGCCAGCATCGCCTGAACAATATTGGTGCAATCGATGCAAAGATGCAGAGCATGGCTGCAAACGTGTGGCACGTACGCTACATCTCGCTGTACCAGGAGCTTTGTGGCGTCGATGGCTGTGCCGAGTATGCCGACGGGGCGCATAAAATCCCGATAATGGATGATGATAATCATCTCAACCAGTTTGGTGCGAACCTCGTCGTGCGACACCTGGTGGCGGAAGGTAAACTGCAATAAGCGACGGATCGTGCGAACTCCCTTCGAGACCTACGCTAGCTAAAAATCCCTTCGCGGTTTAAAGAGAAGGGTTGCTTTTCAGGGCCGCACGCCCCGAATAGAAAAGTGATTCTGAAAGGTACGGGAGACTCGAGAAGGAGTAGGAAATGGGCACGCCACTTGCCCTACTGGTCTGTATCATCGGAGTCGCGGGGCTGTTCTTCCTTGACCGGGATAAGTCCGTCCGACCTTCAATAGCCCTTTGGCTGCCCGTCATTTGGCTATGCATAGTAGGGTCGAGACCTGTCACCTCCTGGTTGGGGATGGGAACGACGTCCGCGGACACTCTTGACGCAACACTGAACGGGAGTCCCATGGACGCGGCTATTTTTGCGGCACTTCTGGCCATCGGCGTTATGACCCTGCTTCATCGGAGGAAGAAAACAAGCGCCTATCTCGCGGTAAGCGGTCCAGTACTCCTCTACTTTCTATATTGCCTCATCAGCGTAACGTGGTCGCCCTTCCATGATTCCGCATTTAAACGATGGACGAAGGCCGTGGGCGACCTTGTGATGGTACTGATCATTTTAACGGATGGCCAACCGATTGCAGCGGTCCGGCGACTCTATTCCCGAGTTGGCTTTATTCTATTTCCCTTTTCCATCTTCTTAATACGTTACAGCGACCTGGGCCGCGCATTTCAGGACGATGGAACTCCCCAGAACGTAGGGGTGACGGCAAACAAGAACGAGCTCGGCCTCATCGTATTCGTCATTTCGCTGGGCACGCTTTGGAGCGTGCGTTCGCTCTTCATCCACAAGGATGAACCTCATCGAGGCCGGCGCCTCGTGGCGCAGTGTACGCTACTCGCCTTTGGGGTCGCGCTCTTGCAGATGGCACATTCCGCAACCTCGGTCACCTGCTTCATCCTGGGCGCTGGGCTCATGTTTGCAACCAGTCTGCAGTCCTTCAGAAACCGGCCTGGCAGAGTCCTCGCCCTCTCATTGGGAGTCGTTCTCGCTGGAGGGCTTAGCCTGCTCTTCGGGGGCGGGTCGGCCATCTCGCAATCGCTGGGCAGGGGGGAGGGGCTTACTGGGCGCACGGACATTTGGGCAGCTTCGATTGCCGCGGCCGGAAACCCGGTATTTGGTACGGGGTTTGAGAGTTTCTGGAATGCGAACGCATACAGGGTGAATCACATCTTGCAACTTTTGGGATTTATGGACTTGCACAATCTTAACTCGGCGCACAACGGTTATATAGAGACATACCTGGACCTGGGCTTGGTGGGACTGTGCCTGATTGTGCTGATTCTAATAAATGGATATCGGTATGCCAGCAGGGCATTTCAGCACGATCCAGAGTTTGCGAGCCTGCTGCTCGCATGTATAGTAACAGCTACCTTCTATAGCATAACCGAAGCTGGCTTCCGCATTCTGACCCCGACGTGGATCTTTCTGCTGCTTGGCGTGATAGGTTCTAGTGCCGTTACCCGCGGAGTGCTCGGCGGTCAAGCTCCCCCTGTGCCTGTCTCGGGCGGCCGCGCACCGAGCAGGACGCCTTGGTGTACAATGCCGACTGCTCGGGAACTCAAAATAGAAACCCCTGTAAGGTCAATAAAGAACAAGTATGCAAGCGCTTAAGCGGTCCCTTCAGTCTACGCTAAAACGGGCTGGCATCTACTACCGTTTGAAGAACTCATATCTATATGATCTCTATTGGAGCGTTGCCGATAAGCGGCTGATCGACGGTCGAAGTAAAGAGCTTGAGTTCTATCGCAGATTCCTAAATGGATTTCGGCGAGGTGACTTGATCTTTGACGTTGGGGCGAACGTCGGCGACAAGACCAATGTTTTTCTGAGACTAGGTGCACGCGTTGTCTGCATTGAGCCGGATGAGGCAAACCAAGAAATATTGCGAGGTAAGTTCCTACGGTACCGGTTGGCTTCAAAGCCCGTTGCCATCGTTGGCAAGGCAGCCAGTGACAGAAGCACGATTGAGACAATGTGGATCGATGGAGCGGGATCAGCGGTGAACACCCTCAGTCAGAAGTGGGCTGAGACGTTGAAAGCCAATAAAGACAAGTTTGAGCATGGACATTGTGGCTTGGAGTTTGCGCAACGCAAATCTGTCGAAACAACCACGCTCGAAGACCTAATTCCTACTCATGGGTTGCCCTTCTTTGTGAAAATTGATGTTGAGGGTTATGAGGCAAACGTAATAAGAGGCTTGAAGCATTCGGTGCCGTTTCTCTCATTTGAGATCAATCTGCCTGAATTCAGGCAGGAAGGACTCGAGTGTGTAAGACTGCTGGATGGCCTAGCTGCCGATGGCGAGTTTAACTATGCAACCGACCTTCAGCGTGGTATGGCGCTGGAAAAATGGCTTGGAACTCAGGAATTCTTGAGTGTGGTTGAGCAGTACTCCGAAAGATACATTGAGGTGTTCTGGCGGACGCCTCTGGCGCGAGGCAGGTAAATTGAGGCCCACAATGGTTTCCACTATTATTGTGTTGTAGGTTAATTTAAAATCAAATGAATTGAGAGTGCGTACTCAAACCAGACACTGCTGCCGTGCTTTCACCGTAGTCGCATAGCCACAACAAGCGTCTGCGGCGGTTCAGTAGTTTGAACTTCGCTTCTGCGCGCTGTCACATGTTCTCTGACGCGCAGTGGTAGAGGTATCGATGACTCTCAATTCGCAGCTTGGAACGGAAAGGGGCATAGAGCTGGTAGAAATGAGACGGAGCAGTGTTTTAGGAGACCTCTCAAACGTGTCTAGCGCACTGAAACAAATGGAGCGAATCAATTCGATTTTCAGCGAGCATCTGGACCTCGCCAAAGTGCTGTTTGATCTTTCGTCGCAGGTATCCGAGGTCGTGGACGTAGTTTATAAATCGCTGGCTGCGGGTGGGCAACTGCTCGTCGCAGGAAACGGCGGTTCAGCAGCCGACGCGCAGCACATCGTCGCTGAATTGACCGGCAGATTTATGCGCGAGCGGCGTCCATTTCGCGCTCTGGCGTTACACGCAAATACTTCGGCGCTTACGGCGATCGGGAACGATTATGGCTTTGAACATGTTTTTGCCCGCGAGCTAACCGCCCATGGGCGGTCCGGCGACGTGCTACTGGCAATTTCTACAAGCGGGAACAGCCCGAATATCCTAAAGGCTATCGAGGCTGCGCGAAATATGAACATGCATGTGCTCGGATTGACGGGTGAATCTGGAGGGAAAATGCGACAGGTCTGTGGCGTCTGTTTGTGCATTCCTTCCAAGTCAACTGCGCGAATTCAGGAGATGCACATCACGATCGGCCACGCCATTTGCGAACTCCTTGAAGAGAGATTGGCGCAGGCATGACCCACACAGTTCACACGCCCGAGCTTGATGCGCAACAACAAGGCGCTGAGAAGTTGTCGGTGGCCACTACGCCTACTCCTGCAGCTCTCTCGGTCTGCCTGCTTACTGGTGGCACTGATAGGCCATATGTGTATGGTCTAACCGACACGCTTAGCTCGATGGGGATGAGTATCGACCTCATTGGCAGTGACGAACTGGACGAAACCGACCTCCGCAACATGGCCGGAGTGAACTTTCTCAATTTGCGGGGCGATCAGCGGCCGAATGCTGGCTTTGTCGCGAAGTTTTTCCGAGTTTTAGCGTACTATTCGAAGCTGATTGCATATGCAGCTTCGGCGCAGTCGAAAATCTTCCACATCCTTTGGAACAACAAGTTCGAGACTTTCGATCGAACCTTCTTGATGCTCTATTACAAACTGCTGGGAAAGCGCGTGGTGCTGACCGCGCACAATGTCAACAAGCGCCGACGTGATTCCAGAGACAGCTTCCTAAATCGGCTCACATTACGAATCCAATACCGGCTCGCCGACCACATCTTTGTCCATACCGAAAAGATGAAAGCCGAGCTCATGAACCAGTTCGGCGTCTCAACTGCTCGGTCTTCCGTCATCCCCTTCGGCATCAACAATTCGGTTCCCAATACGGATCTTACGTCAACACAAGCAAAAGAACGGCTCGGCGTACGCGAGAACGAAAAAGCAATTCTGTTCTTCGGCAGAATTAAACCTTACAAGGGGCTCGAATATCTGATTGCTGCCTTTCAGAAACTGGCTCGCCGCAGCGCTGATTATCGGCTGATCATCGTTGGTCGGCTCGAGGAAGGCTGCGAGCGCTATTGGGAATCCATACAGAAAGAAATTCGAGAATACTTCGAGGCGGGAAGAGTCACTCTCAGAATCGAATTCATCCCAGACTCTGAAATAGAGGAGTACTTCAAAGCCAGCGATGTGCTCATCCTCCCTTACAAAGAGATATTCCAGAGCGGGGTAGTTTTTCTGGGATACAGCTTCGGCCTTCCGGCCATCATTGCCGATGTAGGATCTCTGAAAGACGATGTCGTCGAGGGCAAAAACGGCTTTGTATTCTGCCCAGAGGATCCGAACGACTTGGCCAGAGCAATAGAGCAGTACTTCAGGAGCGATCTATTCGCGGATTTGAACACCCGGCGTCAAGTGATCCGAGACTACGCGTTGCAACGTCACTCATGGGCCATAGTTGGCCAGCAAACTCTGAACATTTATCAAACGTTATCGGGAAAAGATGTGTAGACATTCGCTGGTCGCCGAGCATCGAGCGCTTCTGAATGAGATCGACTGCACCGGAGCGCTTCCTGGCGAAGGTACCGCCAGCAACGGATAATGCGAATATATCAGATCGATCCGGTTAAGGATGCCAGGTGGTCAGAATTCATAGGTCAGCACCGCAACGCATCGGTCTTTCACAGCATGGGCTGGCTCGAGGCGCTGCGAAGCACCTATGGCTACGACCCGGTCGTTTTCACAACATCCTCCACGTCGGATGAGCTGAGCAACGGAGTGCTTTTCTGCAGAGTGCATAGCTGGATTACGGGAAGCCGCCTGGTGTCCTTGCCTTTCTCCGACCATTGTGAGCCTCTGTGCGACTCGAAGGACGACCTGGCCTTCATAATTAGGTATTTGCAGGCCTGCATGCAACACGAAAATTTGCGATATGTGGAAGTCCGACCGGTGAATGGAAATTTCGGTCAGTCCAGTGAGACAAACGGCTTTCGTCCTGTTGCGACGTACTACTTCCATCTTCTTGACTTACGCCGAGAACTGGACGAACTATTCGAGACCTTTGATAAGGACTCCGTTCAGCGCCGTATCCAGCGGGCCGAGCGGGCCGGTCTCATCGAGAAGTGTGGCCGGTCAGACGACCTTTTGAGAGATTTCTACGCGCTCTTTGTGAAAACCCGGGGCCGTCACCGGCTTCCCCCTTCCCCTTACAGTTGGTTTCGGAACCTCGTCCGCCATTCCGGCGAAGCAATGGAGATTCGGGTGGCCTATCGAGCGAAAACGCCGATAGCAGCGCTTCTGACTTTGCGTTGCAAGGAAACCGTCTACTACAAATACGGATGCTCTGACGCGCAATTCCATAGATTAGGAGGCATCCCGTGGCTATTATGGAAAGCTATCGCTTCGGCGAAATCGAGCGCCGCGAGCCATTTTGACATGGGCAGGACTGAAAAGCACAACGCCGGACTTCTCGCATTCAAAAACCATTGGGTTCGTCAGCCTCAGACCCTAGTCTATTGGAGGTTTCCCGAGGCCGCTTCGCTCAGTTCGCCGGGTGGCTGGAAGTTACAAGTTGCGAAGCGCATTTTTCCGTTGATGCCCAGCAGCCTACGAACTGTCGCTGGCAATCTCATATACCGCCATATAGGGTAGGCCGGTAAAGAGTCTCGGACCAAATCCTCAAGGGCATGAGCGCGGCGTAATATAACATTTACGATAATTATATAAGTAAGAATTACCAAGCGCGAACCGAACGCTTGGGTGCTCGCAGGACGCTTCCAAAAGCGTGTTAGTGTCTTTGCGGGGATGTTCCGCGGTGGGAGCAGACGCAGCACGCTCAGGAACTTGCGGGAACTTATTCCCTAAAAACGGGACTCAACTCAAACCGCTAATTCGACGCATTTGCTTTCAGATAAGTCGGTGAAAAAATGAGTTCGTCCGAAACCCACAATTTTTCGAGTCAGCATGTCTCCGGCAAAGCTTCCAGTCGGAAGCCGCGAATCTGCATGCCATCGGGCCGGCGCTTCAAGAAGAAGACTTTCTTGTGTGGCCATTACGAAGCACAGGATGTTCTGCAAGAAGTCGACGACCTGGATCTAGTTTGTCTTGACGCCGGGGCGCATTACGAATTCAGGGAGCAATGGCAACGGCGCCTGCTGTTCCATGATTTCTCGGGAAGACTCATCTACCAGAACCCCGGCCTAAGAAAGGTCCGCCTCACACAGGAATACGATCTATTCCTCGCCAGATGCCAATATAACCATGATTTTGTGCACATCAATGCGATTGAGGGCTGGAAAGACCATTGCAAAATCAGCGTCTGCTGGATCGACGAGTTTTGGGCAGCCGAAATCGTGCAATACGAGTCTTTAATTCATGCTCTAAGGAAATTCGACCACGTGTTTGTAGCGTTTCAGGGGACTGTCGAGAGACTGTCGAAGGCCATTGGCAAGCCGTGCCGCTGGCTTTCGGGCGCTGTGGACACGCTTCGATTCAGCCCTTATCCAAACCCGCCCGCGCGGGTCATCGATGTGTATAGCATCGGCCGGAGGTATGAGGGCATTCATAAAGAGCTGTCCAGAGCTGCTGGAGGTGGATCACTGTTCTATCTCCACGACACATTCGGAGGCTCTCTCTCGGATGTTCACAACCACCGAGAACATCGCACTCTATTCGCCAACGTTGCCAAACGTTCCAAGTACTTCCTGGTGGCTCCGGGAAAACAGAACGTACCCAGCGAGACAGGCGGACAAGAGGAGATCGGCCATCGCTACTATGAAGGAGCAGCTGCAGGCGCCTGCCTGATCGGGCAAGCGCCTAAGTCCCCTTCATTTGCGACAATGTTCACCTGGCCCGATGCCGTAATCGAAACTCAAACGGACGGCTCCGATGTGATGGAAGTAATCTCGAGGCTGGAAGCCGACCCGGAACGGCTCCAGGCCATTAGTCAACGGAACGTCGGCGAAGCTCTCTTGCGTCACGACTGGGTGTATCGTTGGAAGGAGATTCTTCAGGTTGCCGGCCTTGAACCTCTGCCGGAAATGACTGCTCGTGAGCGGCGCTTGCGAGAATTGGCAGACTCGGTTCTGGCCATAACTCCTTGTACCTGAAACCGATTGGAGAGTTTCGAAGCTGAGTCGCAGCCCGATTCCGGTGGCAGAACGACGCGGATCGTGCGGTTGTTTTTCGAGTGCAGTTTCTGTGTCCAGCTGCTGTTCAAAAGAGGATCTTCACCGTGTCTTTGCCGCTGAATCTTATTTTATTTGCAGCATGCTAATCTATTTCGAGGGCTGAATCGCAATGTCTTATCTGTACAAGCTACCAACTTCGGTGTCCTTCCGGGGCAAAGGGCTCTTTGGATATTCCTTCGGCCGGATGCAGCAAAAGAACCTCGAGGTTCTTTATGTCGAGTCCGAAACCGGGCACGACACGTTTATGGTTTTGCGCGGTATCACGCGCACGTATTACGTCCTTTCGGGAAATGGCTCCTTCACGATTGATGGTCACGAGTATAGCGCTTCCCCTGGCGTTCTAATCGAAGTTCCTCCGGGTGTCGAGTATTGCTATTCCGGTCGGATGACCATGCTGGCGTTTTGCAGAACTGGCTGGTTTCATCGCCGGGATAAATTCACTAGGTGGAACCGTGATGTGGTCGGAGACATACCACCTTACCCACTCGATGGCGGTCCGTGGCTGCAGCGATTGGTCAGAGTTCGTGTCCTCGGTAAATCACCAACCAACGCGTTTCTGCGCCTCAACAACTATATTTGGGACAAGCTGCCCGTGTCCGTTTTGCGCTCGGGCGCATTCCAGTGGTACGGCCGTTGTTTACATGCCTTAGTTCGCATACAACATACCCGCGCGCAGGCTCACAGTACTTTCTTTCTCCGCAACCGTCCTGAGCTGGAGTTAATACAACGCCTCGTCCGCGGGAAAAATCACGGCGATACTGTCAAAATCGCAGTGCTGGCGTGTAGCACGGGTGCGGAGGTCTATTCGATCGCCTGGGCCATTCGTACGGCCCGGCCGGATCTAAAACTTTCGATTCATGCTGTCGACGTTTCGAACGACGTTGTCGAACATGCCCAACGCGGAGTCTACCCACTCAATGCCAAGGTGAACCTTAATAGTCTTCGCGACTGTATGGCTGCCGGGCACTGGCGAGTGGGTGAACCGGGTTCGGGGCTTGTCGATTCAGAGGTTTTTGAACGCATGTCCCCTGCCGAAAAGGCCGAGTTCTTCGACATTCGCGATGATGTCGCTGTCGTAAAGAGTTGGCTTAAGGAAGGAATTGAGTGGGGCGTGGCGGACGTACGCGGGCCCGAGCTTCACGATCAAATGGGCCTTCACGACATCGTGGTGGCCAATAATTTTCTTTGCCACATGGAGCGTGTGGAAGCGGAAAAATGTTTGCGGAATATCGGACGTCTGGTCGACGCCCGCGGCGTGCTTTTTGTCTCCGGCATCGATTTGGAAATCCGGCAGAAGGTAGCCAGGGACCTCGGCTGGCAACCCATAGATGAACTGATGGAGCAGATCCATGACGGTGACTCTTGCTTGCGTGGCCAATGGCCGTTCCAGTACGCCGGTTTGGAGCCCCTGAACAAGCACAGATCCGATTGGAAGATGCGCTACGCGGCAGCCTTTCAAACGGGTCCGTCGACACCGAACATCCGCCATCTGCGAGGTGAAGGCAGGACGCTTCAGGAACGGATTGAGCCGGAAAGTACGCCGGTTTAGCACTCCACGAAACCAACTATACCGTGAAGGACATTAAACAACGGACCATTCGCGGCGGCATTGCCCGCCTCGCTGCGCAGGCGGCGAATTTCGTCATCCGCGCTGGCTCGCTCATGATTTTGGCCCGCCTTCTAGGCCCGCGAGAGTTCGGCTTGGTTGGAATGGTGACCGCCTTTACCGGAGTTCTGAACTTGCTCCGGGATTTTGGCCTTTCGTCTGCGGCCGTTCAGCGCGCGACCGTTACCGACGAACAGATTTCAACTTTGTTTTGGATGAACTTGCTGGTAGGTACTGTTCTCGGGCTCCTCACCGCGGCCATGGCTCCATTCCTCGCTGCGTTCTATCACGAACCACGGCTGGTTGCCGTGACCTTCGCCCTGGCGGTCGGATTCATCTTCAACGCCGCAGGCGTACAGCACTCAGCGCTCCTGCAGCGCCAGATGCGCTTCACCACGATGGCACTAATTCAGGTCATCTCTTTGATCCTCGGCACTCTCCTCGCAATTGCGGGAGCTGAGGCCGGGTACGGCTATTGGGCGCTCGTGGCCCTAACCGTTTCCGTGCCGCTCATCGGGACCATCGGAGCCTGGCTAACAGCTGGCTGGCTGCCCGGCCTGCCACGCAAAGGCGCTGGAATTGGTGCCATGATGCGGTTTGGCGGAACCGTCAGTCTTAACAGTCTTGTCGCCTACATGGCCTACAACACCGACAAAATCTTGATTGGCCGCTTTTGGGGCACTAGCGTACTCGGAATCTACGGCAGAGCGTACCAGTTGGTCAGCATTCCCACTGACAATCTGAATTCCGCCGTTGGCGAAGTGGCTTTTTCGGCCCTCTCACGGTTGCAGGACGACCCCAACCGGCTCAAAAGCTACTTCCTCAAAGGCTATTCTCTCGTTCTCGCAATGACCATCCCTTTGACGATCGCTTGTGTTGTTTTTGCCGATGATGTGGTCTCCGTTCTCTTGGGACCGAAGTGGATGGATGCAGTTGTCATTTTTCGTGTGCTTGCCCCAACCATTTTGATTTTTGCAATCATAAATCCCATGGGATGGCTACTCCTCTCGCTAGGACTGGTCAGGCGAAGCCTGAACATCGCGCTGGTCTTCGCACCCACGCTTGTTGCGGGTTATCTCATCGGGCTCCCCTACGGACCCAGGGGAGTGGCGTTTGCATACTCTACGGTGATGGCCTTATGGGTTATCCCTTTCATCGCCTGGTGCGTAAAAGGAACGGTCGTCGCGTTTTGGGACGTTTTTCTGGCCGTGATCCGTCCCCTAGGTTTTGGCCTGGTGGCCGGCCTCCTGGGCTTTGCAGCACAGGCCGCATTGGGGCCATTCGTCGCGGCGGCGCCCAGGTTGGTTCTTGAGACGGCTGTGCTTCTCGGCGGATTCTTTGGATTGCTTTTCTTTGTCGGGGGACAGAAAGCGTTCTACCTTGAACTGATTCGCAGATTACGGAAACCTTCGCTAGCTACGGAGTGACACAAGGCTGAAGCAGGTTCCGCTCAATAATATCTCATGGAAAGCTCGACACACGGCAACTCCACTGCAAAACACCCCAAACTCGCGTTGTTTGGTGCTTTTGGGGTGGGAAACTTGGGCAACGAATGCACTTTGCAAGCGCTCTTGCATAACATTCGAGAGCGCGTTCCGGACGCCGAGATTCGCTGTATTTGCCCCGGCCCTGACGAAGTACGGCTGGCTTACAAAATTCGCGCCACCCCTATAGAAGAGATTCCGCTCTCCCATATTGCGAATCGGGCTCTGCGCCTCCTGCGAAGGATCTTTGTTCGTATTCCCCTCGAGTTATTCCGATGGGTTAGGGCCATTGTCACGCTATCCGACGTGGACATGCTCGTATTGACCGGAACAGGCATGCTGGGCGATTTCGGCATAAGCCCTTTGGGTCTGCACTTTCAGATATTGAAATGGACCCTGCTCGCCAAACTTTGCCGTTGCAAGGTTGTATTTCTAAGCGTTGGTGCGGGTCCTTTACGCCAGCCACTAAGCAGACGCATCGTCAAAGCAGCCCTCTCGCTTGCCGATTACCGTTCCTATCGCGATAGTTTTTCGAAAAACTATCTCGAAAGTATTGGGTTGGACATCCAACGCGACCACGTATTTCCGGACCTGGCCTTTAGCTTTCCGGCGCAGATGCTCCCGCACAATTCCGACAACGGCCGCAGCCGTGCTGTAATTGGAGTCGGCCTCATGACCTACTTCAATCGGACCGGCACTTCCCCCGAAGACGACAGTATCTATTCCGAGTACATTCGTAAAATGGGAGACTTTGTAAGTTGGTTGCTTGAGGAAAAATATAAAGTGCGATTGCTCATCGGCGATGTAGCCTACGATCAACCAGCGACCCGTGATCTGATGGCATACTTGAAAAAGCGAGGTGTCCACTGCGAAAATGCAGCGATCATTGACGAGCCAGCGGCTTCCGTCGACGAGGTCTTGTCGCAAATCTCGGCAACGGACATCGTGATCGCCAGCCGCTTTCATAACATCTTGCTGGCTCTGATGCTCGCGAAGCCCGTGCTGGCGATCTCCTATCACGAAAAAAGTGCTGCGTTGATGGCCAGCGCCGGCCTTGCGGAATTCTCTCAAGATATTGAAAATATCGATGTCGATAAAATGATTCGACAATTTCAAGCCATCGAAGAAAACGCGGACAGCACCAAATTGCGGCTCCAGCGAAGTGCGGCAGCTTGCCGCATCGCGCTCGATGACCAGTACACAAGCATCTTTGGCACTGGCCCTGCCACACGTGATCATTTTGTGGCGAACAGCGCCAGCTGAGCGATGAGTTTTGTCATCGGACCGGAACAGCCGGAGACATCCTATCTGCATGCTCTGTAGTAACTCCAGTATTAGAGGGCCTCGTGAATTTAATTGATGCCTTAGAGATTCTCAAACAGCCAATTCCACAAGGAGCGCCGCGTCTTAAAGTGTTTTTGGCCTGTGGCTTCACGCCATTGCACCTTCAGACCTTTCTTGCGGCTCACTTAAAAAAGCGTTTGGGCTCTCGCTGTGTCGAAATCAAGACCGGACTGTTTGGCGATCTGGTCGGGAATATCGAACGCCTAGAGCCATCAAGTTACGATGCGCTGCTCGTAGTAATCGAGTGGCAGGACCTCGATCCGCGGCTCGGCATTCGGACTCTAGGTGGATGGCCCGCGACAGATCTGCCCGATATCGTGAAATCTGTAGATCGAGCGCTCGGCCGTTTGCACCAGGCACTCCGGCAAGCTTCGTCGTCTATTCCCGCTATGGTTTGCCCGCCGACTTTACCTCTCCCTCCCCTTTTTACAAATCCAACCGTTCATGCAAGTGTCCACGAGCTTCGAATTCGACAATCAGTCGCAGCATTCGCCTCCTCGATCTCTAATAAACCTAACATAAAGATTGTTAATACCCAGAATCTCGACGAGCTTTCCCCACCGCACAGTCGTCTTGATGTGCAGTCGGAGTTGTTGGCCGGATTTCCTTATAAGCTTCCACACGCCTCCGCCGTGGCCGAATCCTTTGCCGCCTTAATGCAAACTCCGGTACCCAAGAAAGGGTTGATCACAGATTTGGATGACACCGTCTGGGCGGGCATCCTCGGTGAGGTCGGAGTAAACAACATTTCTTGGCACCTCGATCGACATACACACATACACGGTCTGTACCAGCAATTTCTTAGCTCCCTAGCCAGTGCAGGAGTGTTGCTCGCCATTGCTAGCAAGAATGATCCAATGCTTGTAGAACAGGCTTTGGAACGAAAGGACCTAATCATCTCCAAAGATGTGTTGTACCCAATCGAAGCTCATTGGGCTCGCAAATCAGAATCAGTTCAACGCATCTTGAAGGTGTGGAATATAAGTCATGATTCCGTCGTTTTTATCGACGACAGTCCAATGGAAGTGGCCGAAGTGAAAAATGCTTTCCCGCGAATGGAATGCATCGTTTTCCCCAAGACAGATCACCAGGCGGTTTGGCAATTACTCCGACGTCTGCGGGATCTCTTCGGAAAGACCTTCATTTCTGAGGAGGATGCGATTCGCCTGAAAAGCATTCGAGGAGCGGAGGCCCTCCGCGAGTCAGGGGGTCTCGCGGGAGCCTCTCTGGATGATTTCCTCGAGAGTGCCGGCGCTCTGATGCGATTCAATTTCGAAAAAGACGCTAGCGATCACCGGGCCTTCGAGTTGATAAACAAAACCAATCAGTTCAACCTCAATGGCAAGCGCTTAGCGGAAGCAGCGTGGATTGCCTATCTCAACGATCCGGCAGGTTTCCTGATGACCGTTAGCTACGAGGATAAATACGGTCCCTTGGGTAAGATTGCTGTTTTGCTCGGCAGGGTTAACGAAAGTGCAATTCGAATCGATTTCTGGGTGATGAGTTGTCGGGCCTTTTCGCGGCGCATCGAGCACCAGTCTCTGAAGAAGCTTTTCGAGAAGTTCGGTGCGGAAGAAATATCCTTCGATTACCAAGCAACACCGCGGAATGGACCGCTGCAAGAGTTCCTTTCCGGGCTGGGTGAGCTAACAGTAACTTCCGAACTCCGGCTTTCACGAGAAGTTTTTGAAGAAAGGTCTCCATCGTTATTTCACCGCGTCGAGGAGGTGGTCAATGGATGACCTTGAGATACGTTTGGTTCGATGTTTCTCGTCAGTATTTCCGGACCTGACGGTGGACCAGGTTCACAATGCCAGTGTCAAGTCATTGGCAAATTGGGATTCTCTGACCGCTGTCACTTTGGCTGCCATTCTCCAGGAAGAGTTTCGGGTGCCTGTTAATCCAACGGACCTGCCAGAACTGGAATCCTTTCAGACCATATTGAATTACATTAGGAGGAGCCAGCTCTCGGCCCGAGAGGTACAGGCACCGGAACTCCATTCGAATTCCATTCGAGATTGCGAAACTTCCACACAGCAGGACCGGAGTCTGAGTGTTGACATGCCGACAAGGAAACACGTCCAAGAGGGTGTCCTTCGGGGTGCGAAAAACCGCCTTCTGCAGCACTTTGCAAGGATTTTGCCCGGGGCCGCGTTGCGAGTCAAACTCCACCGAGCTCGCGGAGTCCAAATCGGAAGAGGTGTTTGGATTGGCTACGACGTAATTCTAGAGACCTCCTGTCCGCATCTGGTAGCCATTGAAGATGGCGCCACGCTGAGCATGCGCGTCACTGTGATTGCTCATTTTAAAGAGACTCAGGGCGTGAGGATTGAAGAAGGTGCCTTTGTTGGCCCCGGCGCAATAATACTTCCAAACGTAGTGATTGGCCGCGGGGCAGTGGTTGCTGCCGGGAGTGTCGTGACCAGGTCCGTGCCGCCCCTGACCGTTGTCCAAGGGAACCCTGCCGTCCGCGTCGCGCAGTGCGGCGTTCCGCTGACGTCCGACGTCACATTAAAGGAGTTTTCGCGCTGTCTCACGCTGTTAACGGTTGATAGGCCAATCGCCGTTGAAGAGTAGTAGAACACTGCAAGAGCTTTTTTTGCCGCAAAGGAGCAGTTTGTGAAATTGGTAGTGCCATGCCTTGGTACGCTGCATTCTGCGGATGCCCGGTTAGTCCGACTCGCGGAATTCCTGGGTTGCCGATTTGAGCTTCTTTCTGTGGAGAAAGGCTGTTCGTTTTCAATCGAGTCTATAAAGAACCGTGTCGGCGAAGAGAATTCTTGTCTTGTGATAAATCCCGCAGTCGTCCGGGAGTGCTACTGGAGCGATTTTTTTCCGGACAACCTGGCTTCCTCGTTAACCTCGCAGTTCTCCTTCCTACTCGTTCATAACTTATCGTTTGATTCGTTTTCCGCCACCATTCTGAACGCTCTCTCCCTCGGATCTTTGGGTTCCGTGCATCCAGTCGAAACCGCAGAACTATGTTACGAAGTGGCCTCAGAATACGATCACGTTTGCGGCCCTTTCTCGGGGCTCACCTTCGGTCCCGTTAATGCTACAGCTGACCGCTTTATTGCTAAGAGTGCCGGCCCTGCAGCTGTTCGAACCTACATCGGGATAGGTGGGCAGCCTTTGCTTGCTGGCATCCAGAGACAAGGCGCGGAAGTTCTTGTTTTGGCGAACGCGGAGATTGCGGACCTGGACGCAGAAAACGAGAGCAAAGTTCTGAGGGAGTCTTTTTCGAAGCTCGTTCCCCCGGCTATGCTGCTGCGTTATGTTTTTGGCGAGGAATGCTGGCGTCCCAACCAGAACCATGCGGCGTTTATCATTGATGACCCGCTGCTACGTAGAAACTACGGATTTCTCAATTACGAGCGATTGCTTCGATTGATGGACGAATTCAATTTCCACACCAGCATCGCCTTCATCCCTCACAACTATCTGCGTAATTCGAAAAGCATCGCACGAATGTTCCGCGAACGGCCGGATAGGTTTTCGATCTGTTTTCATGGGAACGACCACACGGCCGCCGAGTTCGCTGCGCGAGACTCCCCTCTGCTCAACTCGCTTTTGACCGAAGCCGAGGAACGCCTGCGGGTGTTCCATACCAAAACCGGAATTCCTGTTGATGATGTAATGGTGTTCCCTCAGGGACATTTTTCCCGGGATGCCATGAAAGTCCTCAAGGCTCACAATTTCTCCGCAGCGGTAAACTCAGGCCCTTACCCCCTTGGCGAATGTACCGCCCTCACCCTGTCCGACATAATCCAGCCTGCCATTCTGAAATACAGTGGCTTCCCCCTCTTCCTCAGAGAGTACGTCGGCGAAATGACTACTCAAGATGTTGCGTTCTACCTTTTTTTCGGCAAGCCAGTCTTCATCATGGAACATCATGAGTTCTTCAAGGACCCCAAATCCCTACCGGAACTGGTGTCCCGGATCAACAGGCTTGCGCCCGATATCCACTGGTCCAATCTCCGAACCGCCGTCCGGAATTCTTATCTCGTCCGTAAAGCTGTAGATCGCACTCTGCAAATTCGTGCCTATTCCAGCTCGGGTAGCATCACCAACAATTCGGACGGCCCGTTGCCTTGCTACGTGAATTGGCCGGGCTCACCTGAAGCGAGTGGGCAAGAGGTGTTCTTAGATGGGCTGCTTTCATCGACTGGGCACAGCAACGGAGCAGGCTTCCGACTCTTCTGTGAATTACCTCCTCACGTAGTACGGACATTTGCGCTCGTTCACGACAATGGATACGGATTTTCGGATAAAAATCGCGGGTTCCGCTGGAAAGCGCAGGCTTTTTTGCGCAGACGACTTTCGGAGGTAAGAGACAATTACTTAAGCAGATGCCGTCCCTTATTAACAGCCGCAAAGGGACTACAACGTCGTTTGTGGAGAGCTCCTCATTGACAGACTTCAGGTGTAATGGGCAATTCTGAACTAACAGATGCCTTCGCCGAAAAAATGCCGGGCTGAGCAGGCTGAGCTTCGGCAAATGGAAGAGTTTTTCCTATACGTGATGAAACGCCTTCCGCCCGGGCCGAGACCCTCTGCTCAGCCTCAAACACTCCAGCCTAGGTAAGTATCTTAGAATCAATAGTTTGAGAATTCCAGGCCGAAGAGAACCGGCCCCTGCAGTCCACGATTTTGGTAACCCGATTGCGGCGCATACCCCTGAATACGGATAGAGCATATGTGGGGGGGGTGATAGCTTCTGCCGCATTGCGGTTCGGCCTGTCCTGACGCCGATCTGATGTGTTTTGCTAATTCCCAGAGGAGTCACTCGAGATGAAAGTTCTGCTAACGGGGCATCAGGGGTACATCGGAGCAGTGGCCTCCCAGATGTTAGCCGCTGCTGGCCACCAACCGGTCGGACTGGACACCCACCTATTCGCGGGTTGTGATTTTGGCACACCAGCCCCGGCTATCCCCGAGATTCGCAAAGACATTCGCAACATCACGGTTTCTGACTTCGAGGGTTTTGACGCGGTCATACATTTGGCCGCCCTGTCCAACGACCCCTTGGGCAATCTGGATCCGACCCTAACCAATGGCATCAATCACAAAGCTTCCGTTCGGCTTGCAGAGCTGGCCAAACAGGCGGGCGTGAGCCGTTTCGTGTTCTCCTCCTCTTGCAGCACCTATGGCTCCGCCGGCGATGATTTTCTGGATGAAACCGGCGCATTAAATCCCGTTACTCCCTATGGCGCGTCAAAGGTTCGCGTCGAGCAAGACATCGCTCCATTGGCCGACGATCACTTTACGCCAACTTACATGCGAAACGCTACCGCCTATGGCGCGTCCCCACGTCTTCGCCTGGACCTCGTGCTAAATGACTTCGTCGCCGCTGCAGTCACCACAGGCCGCATTTACATCAAGAGCGACGGCACCCCGTGGCGCCCCATCGTCCACATTCGAGACATAATCCAGGCTATGATCTGCGTTTTGGATGCGCCGAAAAGTGCCGTTTACAACGAAACCTTCAACGTCGGCAGCACCAGCGAGAACTACCGCATCAGCGAGTTGGCTGCGATCGTTCAAGAAATCGTCCCGGGCTGCCGGACCGATTACGCATCGGGCGGCGGGCCTGATAAACGCTGCTATCGCGTCAATTGCGACAAAATCCAGCGCGTTTTGCCGGCATTCAAGCCCGAGTGGATCGCCCGAAAGGGTGCACAAGAGCTATACGACGCATATCGCGCTGCTGGTCTCACAGCCGAAGATGTCACCAGCGGCCGCTACTTTCGCATTCACACCATCCAGTCCCTGTTAAATGCCGGACAGTTGGATGCCACGCTTCATTGGACCGCTGCGGCGCCCGAAAAGCTGGCCTTGTCGCGTGGAGTGAAGTAGAGCGCATCTACAAGACGACGGGAGAACCGCATCCGTGATTTTTGCCGAAACCAAGCTGCCCGGCGCCTTCGTCATCGATGTAGAAAGGCATGAGGACCACCGAGGGTTCTTCGCACGTGCGTTCTGCGAGCGAGAATTTCGAGAACGCGAGCTGCACGGTGCGTTCGTGCAATGCAATGTTTCTTTCAATATGCGAAAGGGCACACTGCGCGGCATGCATTATCAGGCGGCGCCTCTCGAAGAGGCAAAGCTGGTTCGATGCACTCGGGGAGCGATTTTCGACGCTATCGTCGACCTGCGCCCAGTTTCATCTACCTTTAGGCAGTACTTTTCCGTGGTATTGTCGGCAGAGAATCGGCGATCGGTTTACATTCCAGAAGGTTTCGCGCACGGTTTTCAAACGCTTGAGGACGATACAGAGGTTTTCTACCAGATGTCCCAGTTCTACGCACCAGAACACGCCAGAGGTGTTCGCTGGAATGACCCTGCGTTTGGGATCGCGTGGCCCGAAGGCGAACGAATCATCATTGAACGCGACCAATCTTATCCCGACTTCGTCGGCTAATCAGGAGCTAAAGCGGTGAAAGCGGCACTGGCACAGGAACCATTGGAGCTCGGCACTCTCGGGGAACAGATGTATGCCCTTGTTGCCGAACTCTTTCCCATTTGCCGCAGTATCACCGGCGATGGGCTGCGGGCGACTTTGAGGAGTTTGCAGCAATTCATCCCCGTCACTCTACTCGAGGTTCCCAGCGGAACCCGGGTTTTCGACTGGACGGTGCCGGCAGAGTGGAATATTCGTGATGCCTTCGTAAAGAATTCGCAGGGCGAACGCGTCATCGATTTCCGCAAATCGAATTTGCACATCGTCAACTATAGCGTGCCTATTCACGAAAAGATGTCCCTCGAGCAGTTGAAGCCGCAACTCTTCACTCTTCCTGAGCGCCCGGGCTGGATTCCGTATCACACCTCCTATTACAAAAAGACTTGGGGCTTCTGCCTCACGCACAATCAGTTAATCGCTTTGCCGGAAGGCGAGTACGAAGTGCAGATCGATTCTTCGCTGGAAGACGGGCATCTGACATACGGAGAACTGTACCTGCCCGGGGAGACTGGCGAAGAAATTCTAATCTCCACTCATTCGTGCCATCCGTCTCTGGCAAATGACAACCTTTCGGGAGTAGCGGTCGCCTGTTTTCTTGCGAAGCACATTTCGGAGGTGCCGCACCGCTATTCCTATCGTTTCCTGTTCGTGCCGGGAACAATTGGATCTATAACCTGGCTTTCCCTGAACGAATCTACCGTTTCCCGAATCAAGCACGGTCTTGTCATCGCCGGAGTGGGTGATGCTGGCCCATTGAGCTACAAAAAGAGCCGCCGCGGGAACGCGGAAATCGACCGCGCCGCGATGTATGTGCTTCATCAGTATGGGCCCGAAACCAACGTAATGGAGTTCTCGCCACGGGGCTACGACGAGCGGCAATATTGCTCGCCGGGATTTAATCTTCCGATTGGCCGTATTTCACGCAGTCCGCACGGCACCTTCCCCGAGTACCACACATCCGCGGACAACCTTGACTTTGTAAGCGCCAAAGCACTCGGCGATTCATTCTCCGCGTGTTTGTCTATCTTTTCGATTTTGGAGGCCAATGCGACGTACCTTAATACAAATCCGAAGTGCGAACCGCAACTCGGCGAAAGAGGCCTCTACAGGACTATGGGCGGTTTGTCCAAAGACAGCACCGCTGAGCTTGCATTGCTGTGGGTTCTAAATTTGTCTGATGGCGATCACACTTTGCTGGACATCGCCGAACGGTCACAGATCAGCTTCGAAACCATTCATCGAGCAGCTTTGCTCCTCCGGAATCACGGTTTACTGAAACAGGTGCAGAAGTCTTAGCACGGTGGAAATCCCCGATTGTAAAAAGGGAAAGGAAAATCACAGTGGCTATTGCGGACTCAATTGCAAATCAGAACGTGGACCACTCTACTGCCGAGAAGGTTGAGCAGCCACCCGACGTGGCGGAGGTGCAGCCGCGCTGCAGGTTTTGCCACGCGGTGCTCCGCCAGACGTTTGTTGACTTGGGCATGTCTCCTCTGTGCGAAAGCTATCTTCGTGCGGATCAGCTCAACCAGATGGAGCCGTTCTATCCGCTTCATGTTTTTGTTTGCAATAGCTGCTTCCTCGTTCAGCTTCAGGAGTATGTAAGCCCGGAAGCGATTTTCAGCGATTATGCTTACTTCTCATCCTATTCCGATAGCTGGCTAGCTCACGCCAAGGCCTATGTCGAACAGGTGACCGCTCGCTTTCACCTGAACCGAAGCAGCCTTGTTGCCGAGGTTGCGAGCAACGACGGATATCTCCTGCAATACTTCGTTGCGCAGCAGATTCCGGTCCTCGGTATTGAACCCGCGGCTAACGTGGCTGAAGTCGCGGTAAAGAGGGGAGTTCCTACGCTTGTCAAGTTCTTTGGAAGAGCAACCGCCCGTGAACTCATCGCGGAAGGTAAGCATTGCGATCTGGTGCTAGGCAACAACGTGCTTGCTCAAGTTCCCGATCTGAATGACTTTGTGGGTGGTTTGAAGATTCTGCTCGCACCCACCGGCATCGTCACTATCGAGTTTCCGCACCTCATGCGGCTGATGGAAGAGAATCAGTTCGATACCATCTATCACGAGCACTTTTCTTACTTCTCCTTTGTAGCGGCAGAGAAGATTTTCGCTGCCCACGGATTGACGCTCTTTGACGTAGAAGAATTAAAGACACATGGTGGTTCACTGAGAATCTTTGCACGCCACGCTGAGGACGACTCTAAACCCATTACTGCTCGAGTGCAGGAACTTAGGGTGAAGGAAGAGTCCGCTGGGTTCACCCGGCCCGACAGTTATCGCTCTTTTGCCGAGCAAGTAATTGAGACTAAACGCAAGCTGCTCGATTTTTTGATTCAAGCTAAGCGCTCGGGCAAACGAATTGCTGGCTATGGCGCCCCAGGCAAAGGCAATACGCTGCTTAATTTCTGTGGCATTCGAAGCGATTTTCTCGATTATACAGTGGATCGTAGTCCGCATAAACGCGGTATGTTCTTGCCCGGCACGCACATCCCAATCTTCCCGACTGATCACATAAAACAGACCCGTCCTGACTATGTCCTTATCCTTCCCTGGAATCTCAAGAACGAGATCATGGAACAGAACGCCTACATCCGCGAGTGGGGTGGGCAGTTTGTAGTCCCCATTCCCGAAGTGAAGATCTATTCATGATCTGAGGGTCGTGGTAGGGACGTGCTCTTGAGGAGGCAATAGATTGAAAGTAGTTCTTTTTTGCGGCGGCCAGGGGCTGCGCATTCGTGACGCGGAAGACGTGCCGAAACCCATGGTGCACATCGGGTATCGGCCTATCCTCTGGCACGTGATGAAGTACTACGCCCACTTCGGACATAAGGATTTCATCCTATGCCTGGGTCATCGCGCTGAGGCAATAAAGAATTACTTTCTGAGTTACAATGAGTGTGCCTCTAATGATTTTGTGCTCTCGAGCGGCGGGAAAAAGCTCGAACTCATGAACAGCGACATAGATGATTGGCGCATCACCTTCGCTGACACTGGCGTTAAATCTAACATCGGCCAGCGCCTAAAAGCTGTTGAGAAGTATCTGCAAGGCGAGAGGGAATTCCTGGCCAATTATAGTGACGGACTGACTGACATGTACCTTCCGGAACAATTGGAACACTTCCGCCAGCAAGGGAAAATCGCCAGCTTTCTTTGTGTGCGGCCCAACCTTAGTTATCATTCGGTTTCTCTGCAGGAGGGAAACGGAAACCTGGTGACAGATATCCATGCTATCGACAACGGGAGCATCCGCATCAATGGCGGTTTTTTTGTTTTCAAATCGGAAATATTCGGCTATATACGCGAGAAAGAGGAACTGGTGATCGAGCCCTTCCGCCGACTGCTCGAAATGAGACAACTCGTCGGCTATCGTTACGACGGCTTTTGGGCCAGCATGGACACGTTTAAGGACAAACAGCATCTCGAATCGTTGTGTTCGGACGGCGTTGCGCCGTGGGAAGTGTGGAAGTCCCGGTCTAACGGCAGAAAAGCCGACTAGCCGATCCCATGATCCCCGTAAACTTCTCGCAAAACTCGGACCTGCCGTTGAAAGTGCTGTGCCTCGGTGCGCATTCCGACGACATCGAGATTGGCTGTGGCGGCACGATTCTGCAACTTCTTTCTGGCCAGCGCACCGCGGAAATTGTATGGGTTGTTTTCAGCTCCGGCGCCGAACGCGAACGTGAGGCACGCGAAAGCGCCGCGCTGTTTCTCGAGCGGACCCCGCACAAAGAAGTGCTCGTCCAGAATTTCCGCGACGGCTTTTTCCCCTATGATGCCAAAATTAAGGAGCTGTTTGAGCAGTTGAAGAAACGCATTTCGCCCGACGTCATCTTCACGCACTATCGCAATGATCGCCACCAAGACCATCGCATCATATCCGATCTCACGTGGAATACGTGGCGGAATCATCTGATCCTTGAATACGAGATCCCGAAGTACGATGGTGACTTGGGTTCGCCCAACTATTTTGTTCCGCTCGACAAGGAACTTTGCGACCGCAAGATTAAGCACATTTGCGAGGTTTTCCAAACGCAGACCAAAAAGCCGTGGCTCACCGAAGATACATTCCGTGCCATGCTCCGGCTCCGCGGCGTCGAGTGTGCCTCGCCGAACAAGTACGCGGAAGCGTTCTATTGCCGCAAGCTAATCTGTAAAGTGAACGGGGCAGCATGATATCTGTTCTCTTGAATTGTTGCGTTGCCGCGAAAGTTAACGCTCCCGATAATAGTTCAACCCTTGCTGGCGAGTACGTCTAACTACGGTGTCATGCATTTGCATAGTTAGCGAAAACAGCCAATCTCTGACGTGCACTTTGAATGCGGCTCACTTCGAGGTTGATGATGCGAAGAGTTTTGGTGACAGGTGCGACTGGCCAGATAGGAGCTCACTTATGCAAACGTCTGCAGACTGAGCTGGTGGAGGTCCATGCGGTCTCGCGCGATGCTCAAGTCGACCATGGCGACGAGATCCGATGGTGGCGCGCCGACCTTCGGAATGCGGATGCAACTCGATCTTTGTTGGCCGCTATACAGCCGGAAGTTGTGTTTCACCTTGCTGCTCGCGTCACCGGCGGACGGGGCCCCGAAGCCGTGCTACCGACTCTCGAACACAATCTACACGCAACTGTGAGCCTGCTAATCGCGCTTACTGAAGTAGGCTGCGGACGAATCGTGTTGGCTGGATCGCTGGAAGAACCACCCGACGGAAGTACAGAAGTGTGCAGCTCGCCTTATGCAGTCTCGAAGTGGTCGGCGCGGGCCTACGCTCGTATGTTTCACGCCCTTTATAAGACTCCAGTAGTGAACACGCGAATCTTCATGGTTTACGGGCCAGGGAAACAGCCCAACGCTCGCTTTGTGCCCCATGTTATCTCTTCACTCCTCTCGGGCGAGGTGCCGAAATTGACCAGCGGACGGCGAAAAGTCGATTGGATTTACATCGATGATGTAATTGAGGGGCTGCTCGCTTGCGCCAGGTCCGAGGATGTCTTGGGTGACACGGTAGATCTAGGGTCGGGTCGTCTGACAGAGTTACGTGCCGTCGCTCTGCTTATTGCAGAACTCATCGGAACTGCGGTTTGTCCGGACTTCGGAGCTATTGCCGATCGGCCTATGGAACAGGTGCGGGTTGCAAATGTTCAGCGTACATACGATCGACTTGGTTGGCGGCCTAAGACCTCTTTGGAGACAGGGTTGCGCAATACGATTGCCTGGTTCCAGACGAGGACTCAGCAGTAGAATTTATCTTTTACTTCGATTCGGTTAATATTCCTCATTAAATTATTCTAATATTAATAATATATAGATAATATCAATTAGTTAGCGAAACTCTGTAGGATTTCACAGTTCATTGTCTGTGCAAGTAGTTGATCCAACGGGGCTTTCTCGAACATGGTTTGGCTAAGGATCTGTAGAATTTCAATTTCATACAGGCTGGCCGAGAAATGAAATGGTTTTTTGACGATGGCGACCAGACCGTGGGCGGAGAGAGCTCGAGAGGTCCGAAAAAGCGTTGCTAAAACCCGCGCTGTGCCGTCACACACTTCGGGCTGGCGGAGCCTGTCTGAACGCATGAGAGGCAACGAGGGGCATTCATTTGGCATGGGCTTGGGAGATTATCCGCAGATTCGAACAAGGCGGGAATTTCCTTATGCAAAACTTTTACGGCACGGTCACCACAGTCGCTTTTAAAATTGTCGGCGGATTGGGACGTCCTGCCGCAGCGCTCGGATCCGCATCAAAAACAATGGCCGATGCCTCCATGTAAGAACTGCTGATCTGCATCGTCCACGTGTAGGTGATCGTGCCAGGCGCAGAGTAGAAGAGGTGCTGCCAAGCGTCGCCGTTATTCAACTGGCCGGTGTCCGTTTCACCCGCATAAGGAGTATTGTCGAAGAGTGCCCCAGTCGTGCCACTCACACCAACTTGTGTTACTGGACCAGTTCCGTCGCCAGTGGCCCCAAACATAATCCCAGGGCCGTTAGCTGGTGTGATCGTGCAGGACACGAAGCCACCGCTCCCCTGGCATTGGGTGCTGCTCAGATTGTCGAATGGAGACGCCGCCGCCCCCACCACATCATAGAACACCATGATTTCGTTAGCACCGGTATTCGAGCTGTGGATGGTGCAGGACATCTGCGTGGAAACGGATGCCGTGGAAGTCAGGTAGAAGAAATAGGGGAAGAACGTCCCCTCGGTCTTGGCTGTCCAGGTATTCGAGGGGCTGCAAGTGTCGATGGAATTCGTGGTGTACGATGGGCCGAGGTCAGTAGCCGCAACTTGCAGATTGCCGGATGACACGAAATAATCCGTGAAGGCAGTGGGGCCAGAGTCCCCAATCTGAATGTGCTGCTGGTGCAGGATATACATTCCCGTGGGGTTAGTCCCCGCAGTCGCTGCCTTGAATGCGGCCCCGACGATGTTGAAGGCTTCGGAGCTTCCTGTAACCGTGAAGGAGGGCGCGACGGAGCCTGCCGTGGCTTGGACAAGTTCCTCATCCGCGTCGCTACATTGCGTGTCGGCGGCGTCGAAGAAGAAACTCCCGCCTGGCGTGATTGTACCCGTGGCACTCAACCTGTTCCATGCAATTTGACCACCTAAGCCAATCATGGTCGCCACAACGAGGTCATTCGCTGCCGTTGTAGCCATGTTGCAAGAGATGGTCGTGGAGTGATTCGAGCAGGTCGTGTCGAGCGCAGAACTCGTCGCCACGCCGGAGTACTCCATGACCGCACCGTGCCAGTCAGCTACAGCCGCCGAGTAGGTCACTGTGATTTGCGTGACGCCCGCTGAAGTCCCAGCCTTGTAATAGAGAGCCGTAATCCATCCCCCGGACCCGCTGTCCACGCTGGTCGCCAGGGAATAAGTTTGGGAAAGGTTGTCGGTTATCGAAGAAATAGTCGAGCCGTGCGGAGCAGTGATGCGCAAGGTGATGAGGTTGCTGGCCAGCGAGCCAGTGCCCATCGCTCCGCCATATTGAATCTTGAAGGCGTTGCCCGATTGAGCGGATGAGGCCAAAGAATCGGAATAGACGAGCTTCGGTGTCTGCGCCTGCGCCAACGAAACGGTACACTGCAGCGCGAGCACAACCAACACAAGCAAACGGAGCACTCGAGGGATCTTGTTCATTGCGGTTGTCCACCAATTCTATCTTGCACTAGGTTTGTGAGAGCCGCCTTTGGAAACCTATCGGTCATATCATCTACAGCGGCCCAGCCTTGACCCAAAAGGTACTCCCTTTCTTTCTTTCTTTTCTTTTCTTTGCCCCTTTTCCACGCATAGTCTATTCAGTCCTTCCAATCGCTGTCTACTGGACGCATGGACAGGGCAGCCCCTGTCCCATTAGGGCTAGGGCCGCTGGTCAGGTCCAAACCCGTGGGACGCCCAGGCCGTGCAGTTTCCGGGCAAATGCCTTAATTTCAATTATGTTTTGGACTCCAGATCTGTCTTAACCACACGGTATTAGCAAACTCAAATTGGGAAACGGGCATCTGGCTGTCAACATTGTCTCCAGCCAAAAGAATTCTGTACGAGTCTCCAAGGACCCACAGAACTATTGCAATCGCAAATGTCTTGCCGTTTCTAAAGCTTTCCATTTTGAAGCAAATTCCAGACCGGCAGCCGGAGCGCGAACTCCTGTACCTTTTCTGAACGAGAGGACAGTAGGGAAGGGTAGCATCAGGCAAGTAGACTTACTCCCGCGGCGCGATACTAACCAGAAGCAGTCCTCGAGCCGTTGAAACAAGGGAATGGGGACGTGCGAGACGGGGGAAACAAATGCGACATGGCGAGCTCAAATTCCAGTGTCTGACGGATGGCCTTGTCCTGATTATTTTACTGTTGATTGCTGTGCCGGCCGGAGCCCAGCAGTGGAGCGGCATCGTCTCCTCCAGGCGGGCAGTCAATTGGAGCAACGCTGGCGTTGTGGGAGGCAATCCCGCGACTGGTGGGTTGCCCTCTGATTCGTGGTCAGCCTGTGCGACAACGGCATGTACAAATCTGGCCACGCCTGCAAACGTGACGGCTGCCAACATCAACACGGCCATCGCAGGCGCACCATCGAACACTTACATCCAATTACCTGCGGGCACGTTCACAATGAACACGGGTCTCGTCTGGCAAACCAAGACTGGCGTTGAGTTGCGCGGAGCCGGGGCCAATTCGACATTCCTGATTTTCACGGGGGACAATGGCTGTGAGGGAGTCTCTGCTGATGTGTGTATTGAGGATGGAAGTACAAATTATAACGGTGGCCCATCGAACACCGCGAACTGGACGGCGGGCTACTCTCAGGGTGCAACCGTCATCACTCTCAGCAGCGTCACGAATCTACAGGTTGGCTATCCCATTATCCTGGATCAAGTGGACGACTCAACCGATTCGGGCGATATCTACATCTGCCTGACGACAAATACTTGCTCTTATGCCGGGACCGGCGGTTTCTCTCGCGTTGGACGGGCGCAATCGCAGATGGTCACGGTGACTAGCATCAGTGGCAGCGGTCCTTATACTGTAGGCATCTCGCCCGGACTGTACATGCCGAATTGGAACGACAATCCGGGTACCAGCCTGCCGGGAGCGTGGTGGTCGTCCAGTCCTTCGTTAATGGATGGTATCCGCAATCTGAGCATGGACCACACGTCGGCAAATCCAGCGGACGGCATTCAGTTTTTCAATTGCAACAACGGTTGGGTCAGTGGCGTGCGTAGCATCATGTCCCCTACCTCCTCAAATGAAACTCATGTGCTGGTGTGGAACTCGCCCCATATCACTGTGCAGAACAGTTATTTCTACCTGACAGGTTCCACTCCCAACGTACGGTATGGTGTGGCGCTTTCTCTAACTTCTGACTCACTAGTTCAGAACAATATCTTTGAACAGATAGAAGCTCCTATCCCGCTAAATGGCTCCTGCTCTGGCTGCGTGGTAGCTTATAACTTCGATGTCAATAACGTGTTTGCTCCCTCTTCATGGCTGGAACAGGGTGAGTATCTTCACTCTGTCTCGGACAATGTGTTATTTGAAGGCAATGAAGGCGCGGGCATTTACAGCGACAATTCTCACGGCACGCACCACTTCATCACTGCTTTCAGGAATGCCGGGAATGGCTATCAGCAGAACCAAGGGGCTCTTCCAACCGGGAGCACGACACCTCTCCAACTCGACGCTTTCTCTCGCTTCTACAACATAATCGGTAACGTCTGGGGCAGCCCAGCATTGCCACACAATATATACCAGACAGTAGAACCATCAACTCCGACAGGCACAGAGATTTATGTAGTGGGCTATGGGAACAGTGTCCCGAACGATTCAAACACGCCGCGCACGCTGATGCGCTGGGGCAATTACTCGAATGTCATGCAATCGTCGGACACGCCCGCAAACTCTGGCATCCGGTTCGTATCGTCGGAGGTGCCGAGTGGAATCACCAACTTCTCTAATCCCGTACCGTCGAGCACGACATTGCCACCATCTTTCTATCTCGGATCGACACCTTCATGGTGGCCGAACCCCATCCCGTATCCAGCCGTCGGTCCTGATGTGACCGGGGGCAACGTCGGCATTTGTGTCGGCGGGACGAATCGAGGCGCGTATGTGACCAGCGCCACACAATGCCCTGCCTCAACAGTTTCTAGTATGGACGGCCACATCAATGCAATTCCGGCGATGAGCTGCTATTTGAACACAATGGCCGGACCGCCTAATGGGCAAGGGGCCGCGCTTCCATTCAATGCCGCTGGCTGCTTTGGCTCTACGGTGTCACAGCTTCCTGTCGCCCCGACGAATCTTAAGGCCACTGTTCAATGAAACGAGATGGTCGGCCGAAACAGGATCAGAATGGGGTTTCAACGAGGCGTTTGCTTGCCTTCCCTGGAAGTAGACACTAACGGCAATTTGTTGCGCATTTTCAATCGGTCTCTTCTTCGCGGGAGCTTGAATCGGACCGTCTCCTTCCTATAGCTCCGATAAGCCGGCCGTATCTATATCATTCTAAAATACTTAATATTATTGCGCAGGATCATCGCTTTGGAAGAGGCCGTGCACAATATTGCCCCGTATTACTGTGCGCAGCGTGGCAGGACGGGTCGACATAGCCACATCGCCGCCGGGGATGAGAAATGAGACTTACAGTTTCTGAACTCCTTAGGGCCTGTTTCCTGCAGGCTCGGGTCCCGCTCGCCACGCGACGATTTCAAGGCAAAACTGGGATAAGTGGCTCGTTTTTCTTGACATTCGTTTTGTTCCTTGTCGCGATGACGACGCCTGCCGCCTTCGCTCAAAGCGGAACCCCGCCGATGACTGTAGGAACTCCGACGGTGGATGCGAATGGAGTGAAGTATTACCCTGTCAGCTCGATTTATCAGGGCTCTCACCAACAAATCATTCGCGTACTCCAGCCAACCAACCCCGCGCCAGGGAATCCGCCACGATTGTTGTACGTATTGCCCGTTGATGCTGGCGTTGACACGCTTTCTTCCCCCTATAGTGATGGGCTCGAACAGCTGCGCCTGCTCGATGTTCAGGATCAGTTCAACATGACGTTAATCGCGCCGTCCTTCGATTATGAGCCTTGGTACAGTGACAACGTTCTGGATGCCAAGCAGATGGAAAGCTTTGTTGTCAATGATCTCGTTCCGTTTGGCGACACCTTTATATCTAGTAGCGTCCCGCAACGCTATCTCATCGGTTTCAGTAAATCGGGAAATGGCGCGCTTGACTTAATCCTCAGACATCCTGGGGTTTTTAATGGAGCGGCAATTTGGGATTCGCCGGTACAAACAACTGATATTTCCACCTTTCCTGGTCTGCTGATGAATTTCGGAAGTCAGGCAAATTTCAACTCCTACAATATCCCTACTCTTGTCGCTAGTAATGCCAACGCATTTCAACTGCAAACTCGTCTGTGGATCAGCGGTGACCAGGCTAATTACCAAGCCCAGATGATAAACCTCCATAACCAGCTGATCGCAGCAGGGATTCTGCACACATGGGTGGAGGGCGGCGTGCGCGCACACAGTTGGAGCAGTGGTTGGCTAGAAGGTGCCGTGACGGGTCTCGATGCCATAGCAACGCTAACCGCCCCATACCCTGGCGCCCTGCCTCCAGCTCGTAGCGGCGCACAACCAGCAGGAGTTTTGCCGGCGACGACGACTCAGGCGACCTTGAGCCTGGTCACGGACGAGGATGCAACTTGCCAGTACGGGACGAGTGCGGGAGTAGCCTACGGTTCAATGGGTAACGGGTTTAACATCACCGGAGGGAAAATACACTCTACGCCGATAACGGGATTAGCTAGCGGAACTACTTACAATTATTACGTTCGCTGCCAGGGAGCTGCGGGGAACACCAACACGGATGATTATGTGATCACTTTTGCGGTGAGCGGTACGGGCACGGCAGTTAGCAGCACGTTCTCCGGAGTTGAGCTGGCGTTGTCAGACGGGATTTGGGATACGCCAGGATCGTGGCAGCCCATGAGTGAGAATAACGGAGCGTACGCCACGAGCGTCGATGCCGCGCGCGTGGTGAACCCCTTGTTAGGTCCTGACCAGTATGCGGACATCACCTATAACAGTAATCCCGGATCAGGGAATTGGGTAGGGGTGATGACCCGCATGCAGGGGACAACGAACGGCGGTGGCTATCTGGCGTTTGCGAACGCGGGTGCTGTGTGGTTATATCGCGTTGATGACAACGGCTCGTTGAGTTGGAATGAGCTAGCGACGGCGACCGTGGATGTGAGTGTTGCACCGCGGGACCTGCGCCTGGAATCGCAGGGCAACACCCACCGAGTGATTTTCAACGGAGTGCTGCAGATCAGCTACACGGATCCCAACAATGTGTACACGAGCGGGCAGCCGGGCATCGCTGCCGCGACGTCCAGCCCCGTCATCATGACCTACTCCGGCGGGACGCTAATTGCCGGCCCAGTGCTAAGTGGCGGGAAGCCCACGGGGGTGCTGCCGGCCACGACAACACAGGTGACACTAAGCCTGATCACGAACGAGAACGCGACGTGCCGGTATGCGACGATCGCCGGAGTGCCTTACGGTTCGATGCCGAACACGTTCAGTAGCACGGAAGGAACTGCGCATTCGATGCCGTTGACAGGGCTGCTGAGCGACACCAATTACCGCTATTACGTTCGGTGTCAGGGCGCTGCGGGTAATGTTAACACCTATGACTACCTGATCGCTTTTACGGTGAGCAGCACAGCCACGACGGCCGGCAGCTCATTCTCCGGGGTAGCTCCAGTGCTCTCGGACAACGGTCTGTGGAGCACTGCGGGCTCATGGAGTGCGATCAGTGAAAATAACGGGGCCTCCGCCGCGGGAGTAAGCGCGGCAATGGTAGCGAATCCGTTGTTGGGTCCAGATGAGTATGCGGAAATCACCTACGACCATGATCCGGGAACGAGCGGTTGGCCGGGAGTGATGACGCGGATGCAGGGGCCGGCGAACGGCAGTGGCTATCTGGCGATTGCGTGGGGGGGGACGGTACGGTTGTATCGCGTGGATGACAACGGGGGCCTGAATTGGAACATGCTGGCGACGGCAAACGTGGATATAAGCGTCGCGCCGAGAGATCTGCGCTTGGAGTCGCAGGGCAACACCCACCGCGTTATTTTCAACGGGGCAGTGCAGATCACCTACACCGACACCAATAATGTGTACTCCAGCGGGCAGCCGGGCATTGCTGCCGCTACCTTCAGCATGATCCAGTCCTTCAACGGAGGCACGCTGTTTTCTGGCCCAGTGGTGAGTGGCGGGCAGCCCACGGGAGTGCTGCCAGCAGGGACGACACAGGCGACACTGAGCGTGAACACGAACGAGAATGCGACCTGCCGGTATGGGACCACCGCAGGGGTGGCGTACGGGTCGATGCCGAACACGTTTAGCACTACGGGAGGTACGGCGCACTCGACGCCGCTGGCCGGACTAGTAAGCGGCACCAATTATAGTTACTACGTTCGTTGCCAAGACGCAGCGGGACACCCTGACACATACGATTACGTGATCGCGTTTGGGGTGAGCAGCTCGAGTACGACGGCGAGCAGCACGTTCCCGGGTACGGCGTCGGTGTTATCCGACAATGGGCTGTGGCAGACACCGGGCTCATGGGGTGCAATGAGTGAAAATAGCGGGGCGTACGCCAATGGTACGGATGCCGCAATGGTGACGAACCCATTGTTGGGTCCAGATGAGTATGCGGAAATCACCTACGACCATGATCCGGGAACAAGCGGATGGGTGGGAGTAATGACGCGGATGCAGGGGCCGACTAAGGGCAGTGGGTATTTGGCGTTTGCCTATAATGGCGCCGTCTGGCTGTATCGGGTGGATGACAACGGGCAGCTGAATTGGAATGTCTTGGCGTCGGCTAGCGTGGACGTGAGTGTTGCGCCGCGGGACCTCCGCCTGCAATCGCAGGGCAACACCCATCAGGTGATCTTCAATGGCGCGGTGTTGATCACTTACACGGATCCCAACAATGTGTACACGAGCGGGCAGCCAGGCATTGCTGCCGCTACGTTCAGCAGCATCCTGTCCTTCTCCGGAGGTAACCTCTAGCCCGGATTTCTCACCTGGTGTGAATTGATGCTCTGGAAAGGGTCGTGGGGGCGTCTTTTCGTTGCGCGGGGCAGGGCAGCGTGTCGCTGTTGATTTTTTCAGCGCGTCTGGCGGGCCCAGTTGACGGCGGAGTTGTTTTTGCGCGCATTTCGCCGTAAGCGTGGGATGCTAGGGCTGTTTTGGTAAGCGCCGTTTTTTTCAGCAGCGCAGCGCGGTGTACGCTGCGGCAAAGATGTTCTGTTAGGGATAGGCGCTACTGTAACGGACCCAGATGCAGCGTGCGGTAATGCGCACCGCGGCGGCGATTTTCAGCAGTTTCAGCCGCACCGTGTCGGCTTGGGCTTCCGCCCACTCCGTACCCGCCAGGCCCAGCCGCCGCAGCGCCTCTAGCAGCACGTAAGCAAGCGAAGAAAAATAGAGCCGCAACTGGTTGGCCCGCAGCGTCTCCGTGCTCAGCCGGTCCGCGAACAGACTCAACTGCTCCTTGATGCGATTCTCCATCTCACCTCTCGCGCAGTACGTAAGCGTCATCCGGAGGCCGTCTTGACGGCGGATTACGTTAACGAAGCAAATTCTGAGGCGAGCTTCCAGGGCAGGAGTTCGTCGATGCGGTTGACGGGATGGTCGGCGATGCGCGTGAGCACCTCGCGCAAGTAGGC
>DATJXZ010000012.1:0-5527 GCA_035499815.1 Candidatus Solibacter sp.
GAGCTCCTGAAGAATTCTGGGCGGGTGATGACGCAGTGCAACGCCGGCGCACTCGCCACCGGGGGAATCGGCACCGCGCTGGGCGTGATTCGCATGGCGGTCGAAAACGGCCGCCAGATCGACGTCCTTGTTCCTGAAACACGGCCTTACCTGCAAGGGGCGCGGCTAACCGCCTGGGAACTGCAACAGGATCGAATTCCGATAACGCTCATTACCGACAACATGGTGGGCCATTTCCTGAGAACGGGCGGAGTGAGCGCTGTGGTAGTCGGGGCGGACCGTATCGCGCGCAACGGAGACACCGCCAACAAGATCGGCACTTACGGAATTGCCGTGCTGGCCCGTGAGAATAAAGTGCCATTCTACGTGGCCGCTCCGCTTTCAACCCTCGATCTCTCCCTCGCCTCCGGCGAACAGATCCCGATCGAGGAGCGCTCGTCCAGCGAAGTAACTCACCTGGGGGGGATGCAGATTTCGCCCAAGGACGTGCAAGCGGCACACCCCGCATTTGACGTCACGCCCGCCCGCTACATCACCGCTATCATTACGGAACGGGGCGTCGCTCGCGCGCCGTTCGAAGACTCGCTCCACAAGTTGGCCCAGGCCTCCTGATTTATTTCCATCGCCGATTATTTGAACCAGCCGGAACATTCTTCTCGCCTGCAACGTAATAAGAACAAGTGGCGGCGCCCTAGGGGGTCTGCCGCACCGGCATGCATTTTAGGGAGATGCCCGGAGAAAATGTTCAGCGACCAACTCAGGCAAACGCTGCGCCGGCTCGGCCGGGCGCCGCTCTTCACCGCAATTACTCTGATTACCCTGGCAGCCGGCGTGGGAGCCAATACGGCCATCTTCAGCGTGCTCGAAGGAGTGTTGTTGAAGCCGCTGCCCTATCCGGGGCCCGAGCAACTGGTTGGCGTGTGGCATACCGCGCCGGGAGTCGGCATCGCAGAACTTAACATGTCGCCGTCGATCTACTTTATCGACCGCGAGCAGAACACTTCGTTCCAGGACATCGGCGTTTACACCGACGATTCGCTCAGCGTGACGCGAGCCGGAGAACCGGAGCAAGTGCGGGGACTCGATGTGACGGACGGTACCCTGCCGCTTCTGGGAGTTACTCCGATCCTGGGGCGGTTGTTCACCCGGCAGGACGATTCGCCCGGAACGCCGGAAACCGCGCTCTTGTCCTATGGTTACTGGCGTCAGAAATTTGGGGGCGACACGGGAGTGATCGGCCGCACCATCGTGCTCGATGGAAAGCCGCGCGAGATTATCGGTGTGCTACCCCAAGGTTTTCACTTTCTCAATGAGGAAGATCCGGCGGTTGTGGTCCCTTTGAAATGGGACCGCAACAAAGTGAAACTCGGCAACTTCAGCTACCGCGCGCTGGCACGCCTTAGACCTGGAGTCACCATTGCTCAAGCGAGCGCGGATATGGCTCGCTTGCTGCCGATATCGATCAGGAGTTTTCCTGCGCCGGACGGATTCAGCGCGAAGCTCTTCGAAAAGGCGGGGTTCGCGCCCAGCTTGCGCCCCTTAAAACAGGACGTCGTTGGCGACGTTGGAAATGTTCTTTGGGTCCTGATGGGATCGATCGCAATGGTGCTGGTGATTGCGTGCGCGAATGTGGCCAATTTGCTCCTCGTGCGCGTCGAAGGCCGCCGCCATGAATTGGCGATTCGCGCTGCGCTTGGCGCCGGCTGGAAAAGAATCGCCACCGAGCTCATGTTGGAAAGCCTGATTCTTGGGCTGCTCGGAAGCGCCCTCGGCCTGGCGCTTGCTTATGGCGCGCTACGCGTTCTCGTTGCAACGGCGCCGGCGGGATTGCCTCGGGTTCATGAAATCGGCATCGATATTCCGGTGCTGCTTTTTACCCTCGCGATCGCGCTTTTCTCCAGCCTTCTCTTCGGCTCGATTCCGATTTTCAAGTATGCCGGAGCGCGTTTGAACACCGGCCTTCGCGAAGGCGGGCGCGCCTTGAGCCAGAGTCGCGAGCAGCACCGCGCGCGCAACGTGCTGGTTGTCGTTCAGGTGGCCCTCGCGCTGGTGCTTCTGATTTGCTCGGGTCTCATGATTCGGACGTTTCGCGCCCTGATGCAAGTTCCTCCCGGTTTCGTTGGGCCGGACACAGTGCAAACGTTTCGATTTTATGTCCCCGAAAGCGAAGTTCCAGAAAGCCAGCCCGAGCGCGTGGTTCGCATGGAGCAGGAAGCGCTGGACAAACTTGCGGCGCTGCCGGGCGTTTCCCTGGTGAGCTTTTCGACCTCGATTCCCCTCGACGGAAACAGCTCGATGGATCTCGTGTACGCGCAAGACCGCACCTACGCCGAAGGTGAGCTCGCGCCGATTCGTCGCTTCAAACATGTTTCGCCGGGATTCTTTTCGACGCTCGGCACACCGATGATTGCCGGCCGCGATCTTACTTGGAACGAGATCTATCAGAAAATTCCCGTCGCGATCATTTCCGAGAATTTTGCGCGCGAATACTGGCACGATGCCAATAACGCGCTCGGCAAGCGAATTCGCGTGGGCTCCTCCGACAACTGGGCCGAAATCATCGGCGTTGTGGCCAATATCTATGACAGCGGGATGAATCAGGATCCCCCTTCGTCTGTCTACTGGCCGGTGATGATGGAGAAATTCGAAGGCCAGAAGGAAATGGTCCGGCGTGGCGTTTCATTTGCGATTCGAACTCCGCGGGCCGGCTCCGAAGCCTTCTTGAAAGAGGTGCGCCAGGCGGTTTGGTCGGTAGACTCAAACATCCCGGTGGCCAACGCCCACACGCTTGGATATTCTTATAAACAATCCATGGCGCGTACCGCTTTCACGCTGATTATGCTCGGAGTCGCAGGGGCAATGGCGCTCTTGCTCGGCGTCGTGGGAATCTATGGAGTAATTGCCTACTCCGTCTCGCAAAGGACGCGGGAGATTGGCATTCGCATGGCGCTCGGGGCGCAACAAAAGGCTCTGACGAGGATGTTCGTGCGGCACGGATTGTTGCTGGCCGGAATTGGGGTCTCTTGTGGTCTCGTCGTCGCCTTTGCGGCCATGCGGCTCATGTCGTCCCTGTTGTTCAAAGTCAGCCCGCTCGATCCGCTAACATACACCGCCGTCACCGTCGGCGTGATCGCGATCGTCTGCATTGCCTGTTATCTCCCCTCGCGCCGAGCGTCGAACGTCGATCCCATCGATGCGCTGCGAGCCGAGTAGCGCCGCGCCCAAGCGAGTCCCTGGATTGCGGTGCAATCCCCGGTTAGAATGAGGCTCAGGAAAGACCGCGATCCAGCCCGGCTAGGAGGACGAGATGAGAGTCTTATTCGTACATCCCAGCCCGCTGATGTACTCGGAAATATATCTGCGCCTTGAGCCGCTCGGGCTTGAGTTGGTGGCGCAATCGGCGCGCACGGCCGGGCACGATGTGCGGCTCCTCGACCTCCAGGTATTTCGCCACCGGGACTACTATCGCCTTCTCGAAGACTGGAAACCGGAAGCCATCGGGTTTTCCCTAAATTACCTCGCGAATATCCCCGAAGTAGTGGACCTGGCCAAGGAAACTCAGCGTCGCCTCCCGGAATGCTTCATCTTCGCCGGAGGGCACAGCGCGTCGTTTACGGCCAAGGAGATTCTCGCGCACGCTGACGGCGCGATTGCCTGTGTCGTCCGGGGCGAAGGGGAAGCGGTCACGCCGCGAGTCCTCGAAGCAGCCTCTACTCCCGACCGGCTTCAATCGTTGCCTGGCGTGGCTACGATTCACGGCGACGGTCCCGCGCCGCGCCTCGTGGAGGATCTCAACGCGGTTCAACCGGCGCGCGACATGCTGGCCCGCCGCAGAAAATATTTCATCGGCGTGCTCGATCCCTGCGCCTCGATCGAATTTACGCGTGGCTGCCCTTGGGATTGTTCCTTCTGCAGCGCCTGGACATTTTATGGGCGCAACTACCGCAAGCTAAGCCCGGAGGTTGCTGCGGAAGATCTTGCCAATATTCGTGAACACGGCGTCTTTATCGTCGATGACGTTGCATTCATTCAGTCCGAGCATGGACTCGCACTTGCTCGCGAAGTCGAAAAACGCAACATTAAGAAGGAGTACTACCTCGAGACGCGCGGCGACGTTCTCGTGCGCAACAAAGAAGTTTTCCGCCTGTGGAAACGCCTCGGCCTGAAATATATGTTCCTCGGCATCGAGGCCATCGACGATGAAGGTCTGAAGACCCACCGCAAGCGCGTTACCGTGAAGAAAAATATCGAAGCGCTCGAATGTGCGCGTTCGCTGAACATCCACGCGGCCGTGAATATCATTGCCGATCCCAACTGGGACGAGCGTCACTTTGAAGCCGTGCGGGAATGGGCGCTATCGGTCCCGGAGATCGTTCACATCACAGTCAACACCCCCTACCCCGGCACCGAGACCTGGGTTACGGAATCACGCAACTTTACCTCACGCGATTATCGGCTCTTCGACGTCCAGCATGCCGTGCTTCCCACGAAGCTCCCGCTCAACCGCTTCTATGAAGAGCTCGTCCGCACGCAGCAGATCCTCAACCAAAAACATCTTGGATTTGCGGCGTTGAAAGACACCTTCTTCATGGCCCTTGGTTTTTTGGCGCAGGGTCAAACGAACTTCGTCAAAATGTTGTGGAAGTTTTCGAGCGTGTACAACGCCAAACGCCAAATGCAAGACCACCAGCGCGAAGTTCGCTATCCAATCCGTTTACCCGTAGCTTCCCCTCCAAAGAAAGTCGATCAATCACTGCTCTACATTCACACGCCTGAATCGGCGCACGCCTCGCACGAGCTCTGATCGAAGTTCGGAAGACCTGGTGATTCGGCGAGTGCAGACTGCGCGAGCTTCGGGTCTAGTTTGACTTAAAGCGCTACGCGATGGCGCTAGGTCAGACCTGGCTTCAACATAATTGGCTGGGGCGGTTGGACTCGAACCAACACCGTCCTCATTAACAGTGAGGTGTCCTACCAATTGGACCACGCCCCAACCGGGTTACATTATTCTAACGCTTAGGACAGGAATCGAACACTCATGGCTAAGTCGCAAGTTTTCCGCCATTGCTCTCAGGGTGAGTTGGGATGAGAGCGTCATCGATAATCCGTTCCAGGGCGGTTTCAAACGCCTCGAAGGTATACCTTCGGCAAACCATTTCGGCACCGCGGCTGCCCAAGTGGGCACGCAGTTCTGAGTCGCTCAAAAGGTGCTTGAGAGCCTCTGCAAGTTTCCGCTTGTCACGAGGCGGAACCAGCAGACCGGTCACACCATTTTCGATGAGGTCTGGCACACCACCGCTCTCAGCTCCAATGACCGGCTTCGCGAAAGCCATTGCTTCGAGAAACACCAGCCCGAATCCCTCACCCGTGCTAGGCAAGGCGAAAATCGTGCATCTCGCGTAGCATCCTGCAATCTGCTCGCGTGAGAGGCCCTCAAAGAATGACACGCGATCGGCGACCCCGCGATCGAAGGCAAGCTTGCGGAGTCTGGGAAGGTCGTCGCCCGAGCCAACTGCCGCCAGACGCA
>DATJXZ010000013.1:0-2386 GCA_035499815.1 Candidatus Solibacter sp.
GTGGGCGTGTAGCTCAGCTGGGAGAGCACCTGCTTTGCAAGCAGGGGGTCGCCGGTTCGATCCCGGCCACGTCCACCAATTTTCCCCATCATCCCGTCGTGCGTTCCGCCGCTTGGGTTCGTGCTTTATATGCCTTGACACGTATATGCGTATTGGAGTATACGAAGGGTATGGAATCCGTGTTTGAAATCATTGCCGAACCGAACCGCCGCGCGATCCTGGGCCTTCTGGTCTCCTCAGAACAATCGGTGGGAGAGATCGAGCGTCAGCTGCGTATGTCGCAGCCGACCGTGTCCAAGCACCTGCGAGTGTTGCGCGAGGCCGGCTTCGTGGAATCCACGGTGGACGCGCAGCGGCGCCTCTACCGGCTGAAGCCCGAACCATTTCAGGAAGTGGATGCGTGGCTGGCTCCCTTCCGCAAGTTCTGGTCCGCTCACGTGGATGCACTGGAACGCTATCTCGACCGCATGGACCAATCCACACCGACAAAAGGGAAGAGAGGGAAAAGAAAATGAGCGATCGCGAGCAATACACACCGGGTCCGGCCAGCGGGGCACAAGTACGAAAAGAAGGGGAGAAGTGGACGCTCATTCTCGTCCGAGAATTGCGCCACTCGCCGGAGAAAGTCTGGCAGGCGCTGACCGGCCAGGAGCATTTGCGCGAGTGGGCGCCGTTTGAGGTTGACGCGAACCTGGATGCGGTTCGAACGGTGAAGCTTACGTGGGTAGGAACGACGCAGGCTATGGAAACCAAAGTGACGCGAGCCGACGCTCCCAAGGTGCTTGAGTACAGCGATATGCGCTGGGAGCTCGAAGCCGTTGGCGGCGGCACGCGCCTGACGCTGTGGCACAGCATCGATCGCCGCTTCATTTCCATGGGCGCCGCCGGGTGGCACATCGCCTTCGACGTGCTGGACCAGCTTCTCAACGGAACTCCCATCGGCCGCATCGTCGGCGGCGACGCAACAAGGCTCGCCGGCTGGCAGCAGTTGAACGAGGAGTACGCCCAGCAATTCGGCATAAAAGCGCCGAAGTGGCCGCCTCAGGCGCCGCAAAAGTCATGAATCGAGGTGGATCGCACCAATCATGAACGAAGCCACCAAGCGTTCGATTTTTCGGTGGATGCACATTGTCTTTGCCATCCCCATAGTCGGCTACATCTATAGTCCGTTTGAAAGAATTCCCGACTATGCGCCTGCAACTCGATTGGTGTTCGTCCCTGGAATTGTCCTTTCGGGATTGTGGCTGTGGAAAGGACATGTGCTTCGGCGACTGATTTCCAAACGAACTGCGGATGGCGCAAATTACGGTGACCGCAACTAAAATTAAGTGTGAGCGTGGGAGGTGTTTATGAAAAAGCGGGTTCCTGTAGAATCTGCCTCTACATTGATCGACGGCAAGATCAAGGAGCTTGGGGACTGGCGCGGGAAGACGCTAGCACGAGTGCGCGAAATCGTACGCGGGGCAGACCCCGAGATTGTCGAAGAGTGGAAGTGGAGAGGAACTCCCGTCTGGTCCCGCAATGGCATCGTCTGCACGGGGGAGACGTACAAGAATGTCGTGAAGATGACATTTGCGAAGGGAGCTTCGTTGCCGGACCCTTCCGGTCTCTTCAACTCCAGCCTTGCCGGGAATACAAGACGCGCCATCGATATCCACGAAGGAGACAAGGTCAATGAGGCGGCCTTGCGGGATCTTATCCGCGCGGCGGTGGCCCTCAATGTCATGGCCAAGAGCAAGCCAAAGCCCCGGGGTGCGGCCAGCAAACGGGGCGGCTAGCTTCATCGCAGGCTTTGGCCAATTCGCTCGACTTTCCTTGAGAGAAAATCCCCGTTTGCACGGGCATTCCGGGTTCGGGGAAATGTGGCCGGATCCAACGGAATTCCCACTACATCCTCAGCTTAGAATGTGGTTTCGAGATTACGCGTCTCGTTTCGGGTTTTCGAACAGGCCAAGGGCTAGCTTTCGGTGAGCCACAAGTTGATCAGCGCCCACACCACCAGAAAGATAGAGCCGAGCGAAGAAGCGGCAGCGAGCAGCAACTGCGTACCGGAAAGAACCAGTTCGTTGGTTCTCTTCTCATGGAATAAAGGCAGTACGGCGAGCTCGCGGGCCGAAGCTTGTGCGCCGGGCCACGCGTTGGCAGGAACTTCGATTGTGAACTCGAGAGGTTTCGGCTGGTTGCCAGTTTCTTCCAGAACATCCGCGGGATTCTGCTCCAAGGCCAATCCACAGGGATTCAGGGCGACGGATTCGTCGTTCATGGCTATTTCTCCTTGGGTGCGCGGTTCTTTCCTCCGAGACGCGCAGCCGGCCCAAGGTTCGCGGCCAGAGGGTTGACACGATTTGAATATTTTGACAGGGAGGTTGCGGCGGACAGACTGTGG
>DATJXZ010000014.1:0-40565 GCA_035499815.1 Candidatus Solibacter sp.
GTTCGGTCCTCCAGTCGCGGTTAAGCGACCTTCAACCTGGCCAAGGGTAGATCATCCCGCTTCGCGTCTAATACCACGTACTTGTCGCCCTATTCGGACTCGCTTTCGCTACGGCTCGCTTGCGCTTAACCTTGCACGTGACATTAACTAGCCGGCTCATTAAGCAAGAGGCACGCCGTCAGGCTTTGAAGGACCGAAGTCCAACCATTGCCCTCCGACTGCTTGTAAGCATACGGTTTCAGGTTCTATTTCACTCCCCTCGCAGGGGTTCTTTTCGCCTTTCCCTCACGGTACTGGTTCACTATCGGTCGCCAGAGAGTATTTAGCCTTGGAGAGTGGTCTCCCCAGTTTCCCACCAGATTACACGTGTCCGGTGGTACTCAGGATACCGCTTCGAGTCCGATCAGCTTTCGGTTACAGGGCTCTCACCTTCTATGGCCCCGCTTTCCAGCAGGTTCACCTAACTGTCGGTTTGGTAACTCTACTTATGCGGTCCTACAACCCCCAAAGTGCAAGCACTTGGGTTTGGGCTGTTCCGATTTCGCTCGCCGCTACTTTCGGAATCTCTGTGATTTATTTTCCTCCAGGTACTGAGATGGTTCACTTCCCTGGGTTAGCTCATACCCGCCTATGTATTCAGCGGGCTGTAACGGGAGTTCATCCCGTCGGGTTTCCCCATTCGGAGATCCTCGGATCAAAGCCTGCTTGCGGCTCCCCGAGGCTTATCGCAGCTAGCCACGTCCTTCATCGCCTTCTGGCGCCAAGGCATTCACCGTACGCCCTTAGTAGCTTAATCATAAAACTTACTCAATCCGTCTTCTGCCAGACTCCGCTTCGGATTTTCATCCGCTGCGATTCACACGGTGCTTAGTCCGTGCTTTTTAAATCCTGCTATCGACGCTCCGATTCTCTCAGCTCCCTACATCCTCGCAACCGATCTCATCGCAACTCGGGCATGAGTCGCGAACAAGTCTTTATGATTTTTTTGGAAAATCACTCAGGTATCTGTTCCAGGCTTTCGATTCTGAAGTCTTCGGAAAACCGCGCTTGATCACTTGCCCCCGGCTTCTCTTTCGAGTCACCAGTTGCCAGTCACCAGTCACGGCCTTTGAATAAGCCGCCTTTTCTTCCACAGTATTGCTCGATTCTCGAGCAAACTTGTAAATAATCCACACCATTGCCCTTGCAGGGACCGTAATCCCCACAAAGTTATCGGCGTGGACTTGCCAGCCTTTCTGTTGTCAAAGAGCGTTTGATTCCGAGCTTGTCGGAATGCTTCGATTGTCTCGAAGCCCGTCTGGTGGGTCTTACTCGACCGCTTTCGCGATCTTGCCTTCCAGCTCTGCTTTTGCTTCCGTGTTAGATGAATCGTGACCGCAGGATGGCGCTTCTTTGCCTACCCACTACTCACTATCCACTACGCACTTCCACAAAATAAAAAACCCGGCGTCGAGCGCCGGGTACAACCACCCATACCTGAGTGGTTCCACGCGATGCTCGACATATTTCTACCCTGTGCTCGTAAAGAACCTCACTATAGGATCTACTTCTTGGCCTTCGCTTGGTATTGCGCTGGGAAGACGCTTCTTCGACCCGACTGTGATGCCCCTGGCTCCTAGAGGTCCCTCTAACTTCCTATAGCTACCCCTAGAATGTTCGGCTACCCCCGAACCATTTGTAAGTATACGCGCTTTTCTATTTTCGTCAAGTCCCCTCCACAATTATTTTTGCCGTTTTCCTCAGACGTGTGGACCCTGTGCAAAACCCGAGGTTGATCACCAAACTGCGCCTCCGTTTTCCTAAGGAATAAGAAAACAGGCCGCATCTGACTGCGCAGTTAGCTTTAATCGATGGCAATCTGCACTGTTTCCATACTGTGGAGTTCTCTCCACAGTATGCTCCACACCCTACGTCAGTTTCAAGCCGGGTGCGGCACCACCGCGGGGCAACCTTCGCCGGCGCTAAACTCCGAACTGCCGCAGATGATGGTCCAGATGCTTGTACATCAAAATCGCCCACTCCTCCGGCGTCAGCCGCCCAAAGAAGCTGTGTGGATGCGTAGTGCACCCCGCCGGCCCGGCCGCGGCAAACCGGTCTATTAATCCGCACAACCGAGCGCGTTCCATTCCCAGGTCAGGCTCATCCTGCACTACAAGCTCCTTCATCGTCGGCGAATTTCGGCGCAGTGGCTCATCGTTCGACATCACTTTCGGCTTCACCATCCATCCCAGGATCCGCCCTACCATCGCCCTCGGTAGATTCTTATCCCCCAGCGCCATCTCCATCCCTCGGGAGCAGTGCTCCAGCGCTTGCGCGGGACTCATCTTGCCCCACAGCCGCGCACTATCTGGCTTCATTTGCATGATGCGCTGTTTCAATTCTTCTCCCCGGGCCGCTTCAAACAGATTCTTCATACGGAAACCTCACCCCCACCCAACTCTTCATCCCCAAGTCACGCGTGGCCCATTGTTCGCCGGTTAGACATCGTACTCCATTATCCCCATTCTGAAATCGCCACCCCAGCTTTCACCGCCGCCCGCAATCCGTGATCGAGCGTCGCCAGCGGAATTCCTGCGTCGACGGTACGTTACAAATAGAAACCATCGTAAGCAGAGACTCGACGGCGCCGGGCGGCCGCATCCCTTCTCAAACCGATTTCAAGCTTGGATCAACCGAGATTCGCGGGCCCGAGAAGACCAATTTCTCGATTGGCTGCAGTGCGGAGTCAACGGGCGCTCCCATTATCGCGCCATGTGCGCTCCTTCAGAACACGCGGGGAGCGCCACTCTCCCTGAAGCGCTCCCCCACGCGTCTCCCGACCAACTACCCCCACGACTGGCACCTGGAACGACGGTGCCCCCATTGCTTGGAATGGAGGCATTTGAATTGGGATTGGTCGTACGGGCAGGTAGTGCGCGCAAGGGTGAAATCGTTTCATCAGCCGCAATACAAAAGCAGTGCCACTTGCGCGACGATGCTTTTCGCCGTGCGCGGGCTCGAGGTCATGTTTGGTAAAATCATTGCGATGCCCAAGCGCCTATTCTTTCGCTGGATCTTGCCCGCCGCGGCGGGCATGTTCGTGGGATTTCTCGCGCTCGCTTACGCCGTTCCGAGCGAATCCGTTCTTCCAGCTTCGCTGGTCGCTCTCTTTTCGCCCGGTTTGAAGGTCGCCGAGTTTCTGATGCCCGCCGCGCACGAATCTCTCGCCTGGACCTTCGGTTGGTTTCTTCGCATCGCCATCGGCGTCAATGCCATTTTCTATTTCGCAATTTTCGCTCTGGGCGCTTATCTCGCGGATCGCCGTCGCTCTCAGATCGCCTAGCCTCTCGGTAGTATCACATGGCCTCGAAAATTGTCTGGCTATTGGGGCGCCGGCCCCCGCACGATCTGCACGAATCCTTCCGGTCGAATGCGCTTCTCAAACGCCGCCTTCACCTGGTTCGCGGTCATCGAAAAATAGATCTGCGCTCCGCGTACCGGTTCGTCCAGCGGCAACCCGATTTCAGCGCGTCCGAGCAATCCTCTCGCGACGCTACTCTCGCTCGATCCCGCCAGCGGAATTTGCCGCAGCAGCAATGCCTTGGCTTGCTGCAGCTCGGCATCCGTCACATTTTCTTTCTGCATCGCGACGAGATCCCGTTGGATCAATTCTCTCGCCTTCGACACATTTTTTGGATCGCACGCATAGCTCACGGTATAAGTTGTCCTCGTCTTACCTGCGTCCATGCGCACATCGACGTTGTAAACGTACCCGTTCTCCTGTCTCAGGTCGTGATACAGCCGCGTCGCGTAAAATCCGCCGCCCAGCACGTGATTTCCCATCTGCAGCGGATAGTAATCAGGATCAAAGCGCGTAATTTCGAGCGTCTCCGAAAGATTGACCGAATCCTGCAGTTGGCTGGGATCCGGAATATTCGCCGCGGACGCCTTATTCGCCGGGACCCGCGGCAAATCCACTTCCGGCTTGGCTCCGGAAGCATTCCATTCTCCGAAGCCTTTCTCGATCGCGCTTCTGGCCTCCGCTGGCGTGACGTCGCCGATCACCACAATCGTCGTGAGATCGGGTCGAAACACCTTTGCATAATATTGCTTCACGTCCTCGAGCTTGAGCGACGAAACTGTTTGCGGCGTCGCTTCTCGCTGCGCCGGATCGTTCGCCGGATACAACGCCATTTCCAGCGCCCGCGCGGTTTGAAAACTCGGACTCTTCGCTCGACCGGCCACGTACTGTGCCGTCTGCGGGGTAATAACCTTGAACGCCTCCTCGGGAAGCGCGGGATGCAATTCATTATCGGCCAGCAGTTGCACGCCCCGCGCAAACTCCGGCTTCAACACTTGCAGCGAAAACTCTGCCCCCGCCGATTCATCCGCCGCTATATCATCGAGCGCCTTCTGAAACGCGAGCCGGTCCAGCGTTTTCGTGCCGTAGGAAAAAAGCTCGTCCAGCACATCGCTGACTCCTTCCTTCCCTTGCGCTGTTTCCATATCGGGGTCATTCCGCACCGTGCCTGTGACCGTTATCGTCGGGGTGATTGTCTCCGTTCGAACAATCAGCCGCAGGCCGTTGGGCAGAGTCACATCCGAAACCGGCGGCTCGGAGCGCGGCTTCTCCAGCGTCAGCAGTTTCGACGCCGCCCACGCCGGCAGCTCAACCGCTTTGGTGGGCGCTGCCGTCAACTGCTCGCCTCCGCCAAACCCGTGCGCGGAGACGGGCGCACCCGTCGGCTGCGGCTTCAGTTCCGCCGCGATCGACTCCTGATCCACCAGATATTTCTTCGCCACCCGATTCACATCTTCCGGTGTCACCTTCTTCATTGCATCCACGTCGTCGTCCGGCGAATTCCGCCCTTCCGCCGCCAGCGCTTCCGACCATGCCGCCGCAAGTCCCGGGATCGAGTTGCGCCGGAACTCCGCGCCAGCAATTTCCTTACGTTTGGCTGCTTCCACGAGTTCCGCCGGCACTCCATTCGCTGCGTATTCGGACATGATCTTGCGCATCTCCGCGATCACCGGCTTCGCATCTGCCTCGGCTGGCAGGGCCGCCGCGCAATACGCCACGCTCGCTTTCTTGTACGTCTCGACAAGCCCGAAACCCGTGTCCAACGCCTTCCCTTTCGGAACTAGGGCATACAAATTCCCGCGCTGGCTTCCCAACACATCCCCCAAAATTTGCACCGCTGCGAAATCCGGGCTCTCCGTTCCCGCAACTCGATAGGAAACAAACGCCAAAAGGTAGGGCAGGTTGCTATCTAGCGTAAACGACTCTGCCTTTACCGGCGGCAACGTCACCTCCGCCCGCGCCGGCAACGTTTTCTTCTCGATCTTTCCGTAATATTCCTTAACCTTGGCAAGCACCTCGTTCGGCTCCACATTCCCAGCAATCACCAGAATGGCGTTGTTCGGCGCATACCACTTCGTATAAAAGTCTTTGAGCATCTCTCCGGTAGTCGCCTCGAAAGACTCCTTCGTCCCCAACGCATCGTGGCTGTACACCGTTCCGGAAAACATGTCCTCATTCAATCGCGTGATGAATTTGTACGTCGGATTCGAAAGGTCTCGCGCCACTTCCTGCTCGATCGCCCCTTTTTCCTTGGCCCATTCGGCTTGCGCATCATCCGCATTCTGCATGCAAGCTGCATCCAAACGCAGCGCGATATCCAGATCGGCGGCGGGCAGCGTCGTGAAATATTGCGTGATATTTTGCTGCGTATCGGCGTTCCCGGCCCCGCCGAGCTGCGCATAGATTGCCGCAATCTGGTCCGCAGTCACTCCGGCGCACCCGCGAAAAGCCATATGTTCCTGCGCGTGAGCCATCCCGGGAAAACCTGCCGGCGTTTCGTTGCCACCGACAAGGTAGTTTTGCTCCACGGTCACAACCGGCGCGAGCGGATTGCGGATAATCACCACCCGCATTCCGTTCTCCAACGTAGCTCTCGTGACGTAGGAGCTTCCCGCGGACTTCTCCTGCCCCGAAATCAATGACGCCGCCGTCAATACCACTGCGCAAAGACTGAGTGTACGCAACAATTTAGTCCCTCTTTTTTTCCTGAGTTAGCACGCTAAGTTCAGAAGTGATGCGGGCTCTCGGCGGCAGACTTCCAAATCCCCCGATGATCCTATGATGCTTAGACGCGCGCGGACGACGCCTGTCGCCCTCGCTTCAATACTACGCTATTACGCTGATGTCGGTGGAGGGCTTGCTGCTCACTGGCGCGAAGCGCTATTCGTATCTCAGCGCCGTCATCGGGTCAACTTGCATAGCCCGTCGTGCCGGAACGTAGCACGCCAGCAAGGCCACGAGCGCAAGCAAAGTAGCGACACCTGCAAACGTTTCCAAATCAGCCGTGCTAACTCCGTAGAGCAGGCTGGACATCAAGCGCGCAAGGCCAAACGCCGCCACAATGCCTATGGCGATGCCGATCCCCGTGAGCTTAAGCCCTTGGCCAACGACCAGCCGGAAGACATCGCGCCGGGGCGCTCCGAGCGCCATGCGAATCCCAATTTCATGGGTACGTTGTGCCACCGAGTAGGAAATCACGCCATAAATCCCAATCGCGCCAAGAATCAGAGCCAGCCCGCTGAACAGTCCGAGCAGCACCAGCGTCATTCGGCGCATCGCTACCGAATCGCTCACCAACTGCTTCATCGTGGCCACCGCGAACACCGGCTGATCCTTGTCAATCGCATGTATCGCTTCGCGAATGGACGAAGTGAGCCCAGCAGGATCGGCAGTTGATCGAACGAGCAAACGCATTTCGTTCCTGGGATTCTGCCGGTAAGCCACATACACTTCGAGCCGTGCCGGATTCGCCAGTCCATACAGTTTAGTGTCGCTCACGACGCCCACGATGGTGTACCACTTCGGAGGATTTGTAGCCGATGGGTGGCCAAACATGAATCGCTTGCCGACTGGATCTTCGTGCGGGAAATAGCGGCGTGCGACCATCGCGTTAATCACCCCTGCGAGCGGCGCGTTTTCGTTATCTTGCTCGGTGAAGCTGCGTCCACGCAGCAGCCGGATTCCAAGCGTCTCTACATATCCCGGACTTACGACGTGTATATCGGGGTGGGGATAATCGCCGGGCGCGGGCGCCGTCATTCCTTCCAGCGTCACGTCACTTCGGCTATGACTGTCGGTGAGAGGAACCACCGTTCCGAGGGCCGCGTTTTCAACGCCAGGCAAAGCACGCACGCGTTCCAGCACCTGCTGCCAAAAATTCAAGACTGCGGGATCCTTGGCATATTGTTGTGTCCGCAAATCGATGGCCATCGTCAGCACGAGGTCGGGCCGAAACCCCGGATCGACCTCCAGCAAGCGGAAGAGACTCTTCATCATCAGCCCCGCGCCTACGAGAAGAACCAAGGCGAGCGAAATCTCCGCGATAGCCAACGCGCCGCGCAATCGATTCTGTGCGGCTCCTCCGCCCGTTGTTCGACCGCCCTCTTTCAATTCCGCTTGTACATCGGGCTTGGCCGAATTCATCGCGGGTGCCAGACCGAAAACAAATGCGGCGAGCACCACAACGCCCGCCGCAAACAGCAGCACCGCGCGGTTTAGTTCCACGTCGGCTCCGGACAGCATGTCCGCCGAAATCAGTTGCGCCAACCCCCGATTCCCGGCGAAAGCCAGCCCGACGCCAAGAACTCCTCCCAGCAACGACAAAACAAAACTCTCCGTCAGCAATTGGGAGACGATGCGGCTCTTGCTGGCTCCCAGCGCCATGCGAAGCGCAACTTCTTTTGTGCGGCTCGCGCCGCGAACCAGAAAGAGGTTCGCTACATTCGCGCAAGCAATCAGCAGCACAAACAGCACCGCTCCAAAAAGCACCAGGATAGGTGTCTTCATATCGCCGACGAACGCCTCGCGAATCAGCTGCAACCTCACGCCAAATTTATCGTTGCTCCCCGGATATTCACTGGCAAGGCGCGCCGCGATCCCTTCCATCTCCGCCCGCGCTTGTTCGAAAGTGGCACTCGGCGCGAGCCTTCCAACCACGCTCATGTCTCCGCGCTCGCCCCGCTCCGACACCGCTTCGGGATTGTCCGTGGCCCATACGCCAATCGGTAACATCACATCCGTCTTGTCCGGCGCTCGGTAATTCGCCGGGAGCACGCCGATAATCGTGAAACCGCGGCCATCGAGTGTGATGATTCGGCCGATGGCATTCGGGTCGCCCCCAAAATGCGTCTGCCACAGTGAATAGCTAAGCAGCACGACCGGCGGCGTTCCCGCTTTTTCCTCGGAAGCCTCGAAGTCCCTCCCAAGAATTGGCCGCACTCCCATCATGGAAAGAAAATTGGGCGATACGGCGTCGCCGCTGATGTTTTCCGGTTGCGTTATCCCGGCGAGATTGAAATCAGACTGGTGGACGGCCGCCATCTGTGAAAAGGCGCGGCTCGCGGAACGCCAATCGAGAAAGTTTGGATAAGACACGCTGACCGTTCCCACTTTGGGCGTCGTTTCGTTCAAAACTATAAGAGATGACGGGTTTTTGTAAGGCAACGGGCGCAGGAGTACGGCGTAGACCAGCGAGAAAACTGCCGTGTTCGCCCCAATTCCAAGGGCCAGAGTCAAAACGGCCACGGCTGTAAAGCCAGGATTCTTGCGCAGCAACCGCAGCCCGAAACGAATGTCCTCAAAGAATTGCTCAAGCCAAACCAAGGTCCACACTTCCTTCGTCTCCTCTTTCACCCGCGTTACGTTGCCGAATTTGCGCTGAGCCGCGTACCGCGCCTCTTCCGGCGCCATCCCGCGCTCGATGTTCTCCTGCGTTTCGCGCTCGATATGCTCGCGAATATCCGCGTCAAGTTCGTCCATCATGCGTTTGCGTCTCATGGCTGGCTCTCCCGCTCCCCTAGCCCTCACATCTGAACGATTGACAACGCCCGCCGATCACGCTGACTATTCGTATCTCAGCGCGGCAATCGGATCGACACGCATCGCGCGCCGCGCCGGGACGTAACACGCAACCATGGCAACCCCTGCAAGTAACGCCGCGACACCAGCAAACGTTTCGAAGTCATTCGGGCCGACACCATAGAGCAGCCCAGCCACGGCGCGACCCATTCCCATCTCGAGCGGCAATCCCACCAACAAGCCGATCAAGGCGAGCGACATTCCTTGGCCCACGACCAACCGTAGGATTTCTGTGCGCTTGGCTCCAAGCGCGACGCGAATGCCGATTTCGCGCGTGCGTTCGCTAACCGTATATGCAATCACTCCGAAAAGTCCGATCGCGGCAAGCGCCAGTGCGAATCCGGCAAACGCGGCCATCAAGGTTCCTCCGATCCTCTGTGCGATCAGTGACGTCGAGCGCAATTCATCCATCGTCGAAACGTTGAACACTGGCAGATCGCGATCCAGCGCCACGACTTGAGAGCGAACGCTTTCTGCCATGCGCGCCGCATCTGAGGGCGTGCGTACCACAAGTGCCACGGTGTACTCGACCTGCTGTCGCAACGGGAAATACATCTCCGGCGGCGCGGGGACGTCAAGCCGGTTTCTTACATTGCCGACTACGGCCACGACGGTTTGCCACGGCTCCTTATCCGGAGGACCGTTAAGTCTCATGCGCTTCCCGAGCGCGTCTTCACCCGGCCAGTACCTCGCCGCGAAAGCTGCGTTGACTGCAACGACAGGTTGTCCTTTCGCGGAGTCCTCGCTCGTGAACTCGCGTCCTTGGAGCATGGGTATCTGCATGGTGCGGAAATACGAGTTGCTCACGACCCGGTAACTGGCATCCGGGTCCTGCCCCGGTTTTGGTTCCGGCCTCCCTTCGATGCGGATGGTCCACGTTTCATTCGCCCCACCAAGCGGGATTAGATTGGCAATCGCGGCGTTTTGCACGCCCGGCAGATTCCGCACGCGTTCGACAAGCTGCTCGTCAAAATTCACAGCCTGCGCACCTGATGTATATTTTGCTTCCGGCAAAGCAAAGAACATGGTCAGCAGCCTGTCCGGATTAAACCCAGGGGAAACGCGTTCAAGCCGGACAAAACTTTTCATCATCAAGCCGGCGGTGGCGAGCAGCGCCAGGGAAAGCGCAACTTCCGAGACGATTAGAACGCGACGTAACAGGCCACGTCGCCGTCCGGCGCCCGCCGATGGCGCTCCTTCTTTCAACGTGTCGTTTACATTCAACCGGGAAGCCGCGAGAGCCGGCAAAAACCCGAAAATCAGCCCGGTCCCGAGTGAGACCGCTGTCGTAAACAACAGCACCGGGGTATTGATGGAAATTTTGTCCCAGCCCGGGAGCATTCGCGAGAATTCAGGGGGGATGCGTATGGCCCTCCCATACAAGCAGAGATAAGCGAACAAGATGCCCAGGCCTCCTCCGAGGAATCCCAGTAGCATGCTCTCCACGAGCCATTGCCCGACTAACCGCCGCCGCGTAGCTCCCAAGGCGCTGCGAATCGCCGTTTCGCGTTGACGGCTGCTCGCGCGCGCCAGCAATAAGTTGGAAACATTGGCGCATGCGATCAATAGCACCAGCCCCACCGCCGCCAGCAGGATGACCAGCGGCGCACGCGTCTGGCCGACTTCGCTTTCCATCAGTGGCATCACCTGAACGTCGCGGCCCGTATTTGTCTGCGGGTACTGCTGGGCAAGGCGCGAGGCGATCGCGCTCATTTCGGCTTGCGCTCGCTCGCGCGTGACTCCCGGCGCCAGATGCGCCACGCCATGCAGATAGTGGGAACCCCGGTTTCTTTGCAGTGGCGGAGGGAACGCCAGCGCGGCCCACAACTGCGCTCCCGACGGATAATTAAACTCCGGACCCATCACTCCTACGACGGTGTAGTCGATTCCGTTCAGCAGGACCGTCTTCCCCGGAAGCGTGCGATCCGAGGCGAAGTGGTCACGCCACAGACCATAACTCAGGATCGCGACATGATCTTTCCCCGCCGTGCCTTCCTCCTCAAGAAACGTGCGCCCCAACATCGGCTGGGCCTGCAGCGCCGCGAAGTAATCAGGAGTCACCAGAAATCCATGCAGGTGCTCCGGATGTTCGACGCCCCCCAGGTTGGCGTCCCACCAACCTTGCACCGCGATGTGATCAAAGACGTGGTTCTGCGCTTTCCAATCGAGATAATTCGCCGGAGAAACTTCGTTTCGGTCTATGCCCATCGCGGGCAGACGCTCCCACAGCGCGACAGTCCGGCCAGGGTCCGCAAACTCCAGCGGCCGCAGCACCAAGGCGTCCACAACGCTGAAGATATAGGTGTTTGCACCGATGCCGAGCGCCAGCGTCAGTACGGCGACGGCTGTGAAGCCGGGAGATTTGCGCAATGTGCGCAGCCCAAAGCGGATGTCCGCAAGTAATTGCTCGAGCCAGACTACGCTCCACACTTCGCGCGTTTCTTCCTTCACGCGCGTCACGTTGCCGAATTTCCTCATGGCCGCATACCGCGCTTCCCCGGGCGTCATCCCCCGATCGATGTTGTCCTGCGTTTCTCGCGCAATGTGCTCGCGAATATCCGCGTCGAGTTCTTCGATCATCCGCTTCCGCCGCGTCATGATTCGCCCTCCTGCCCTCCGGGCCGCAGAATCCGCGCGATCGCTCCCGCCAGCTTGTCCCACTTGTGTGTTTCCAGCTCCAGTTGGCGCCGGCCTTTGGGTGTGAGCTTGTAAAACTTGGCCCGGCGATTGTTCTCCGAAGTTCCCTCTTCAACCGAAATCCATCGCCGCTTAATCAGCCGGTGGAGTGCCGGGTAGAGCGATCCCTGCTCGACTTGCAACACATCCTCGGAATTGAATTCGATCGCTTTGGCGATGGCGTGCCCGTGCCGGGGACCCAAAAGCAAGGTACGGAGAATCAGCAGGTCCAAAGTCCCCTGCAGTAGTTCGATGCGTTCGCGCTGTTCTTTAGTAGACATTCTAGGCGAGGATACGGCTGCTCTAGTAGAATGTCAAGGGGAGAATCTCCTAGCAGCGAGGAGATCGAATCATTGCGATGCTCTGCGAGGTTTCTTCCCGTACGCAAACTCCAGTCTCGCCGGCGGTCTGGCGGTGAATGGTTCCACTTCGGACTAACGCTTTGCCAACTGCTTTGGTTGCTGTGCTCGAGTTTCCACCTCGGCGCGGCAGTGGCGAAGCACTTCGTCCGTGTTGCGGACCGACTTTCCATCCATGTTGTCAGCGTCCAGGGGCAGTAAGTCGATGACGTGCCCAAACTCGTGCAGCAGCGTCACCATTCTCGCAGCGGGCGTGTCTCCTCGATAGCCTCCCACTTGCAGCTCGCGTGTCCCATCCCATGCCACGGGGCCCACCTCCCGGCTCAGTTTTTGCACGTTCCCCCGCGGCCGGTAGAACGCGCCATTGAGGTTGATCGTGATCGTCGAGTAGGCTCCTCCATCCTGGATCGCCTGCGCGACGTATGGCTCACGGAAGAGGGACAACGATTCCGGCAGCTCCGACTCGTAAATATTCAGGGGACCATGATGGTCGATCGCATAATTAAGCGACTGAAAAATTCTACCGGGCCTCGCATCTTTGGTTTCGAACCACTCCGCACACGCGTTTTCAGAATTCAGAATGTCCAGTACCTGCCCTCGTGCTTCCTCGATTTTCTCGCCCGTCTTGCCCAAAGCTGACAGCCCGGCGCGAACTGCGTCCGCGTGCCCGCCGCAAACGGACCCATCCCGGGCCGCTGGTGACCAGCCGGCTTTTTGAAGGCACGGATTGTCCGCATTGAATCGCGGCGGGTCAGGCAACGCTGGTTGCACGCAAGTTGTGTCCCGAATGGCTGGAATGTTGAAATCTGCGCTCTCCCGGTTCGGGGCGGGTTCGGCAGCGCGCTCCGGGGCTGGAGGCAAAGCAGCAATCGAGTCCCCAGGCAGGGCCACGCAACGGCCCGGCTTTGTTCCAAGGCTCGGTCCACTGTTCGATGTCTTCAAGGCCCCGAGAGAAACTATGCTTTGCGGTTGGCTGGGAATACCGGTAATAAGTTGGAGAACTAGAACTGCGAATGCGGCTCGCGCGCACGTGTAGGTGGCCAACATCGCACCCTCCCCTGCCCGGACTGGAAACCACCACAGGCCGCTTGCAGGGGAGCTTCTTCGGGTGGCCACCAACTCGAGGAAGCTGCGCAAACGGTTCAATCGTTCGCCGGGTCTAACGGGAAGACGAGAACTTCCACGAGATGTCTCCTCAATTGTTTCTCGAATTCTCCCGAGTTACAGGCGAGGAAGGATATATTTGTAGGCTTTAGCTAAGTTTTCAGTGAAGTGCCCTCGCGGTTGGCGGCTTGCCCGCTTAACTCAAGAGCCCGGTCTGGTTTGTTTCGAGCCTAGAAGAAGCTTGCGGTAGGTTAAGGAAAGGTACGTGAGGAACACCAGCGAAAAGAAGATCCAGCCGGCAGACAAGTGATAATTGGCCACGCTCTCGGCGAACCCTAGATTTCCAAAAATTACGAAGGAGGAAATCCGCAAAGCGTTGCCGATAAACATGGCCACAACGCCTCCGAAATAGGCCATCAAGGTTCGGCCTTTGCGCAGCCGGTTCCAGTCGAGCAGAACCACAAACATAAACAGAGAATCGAATAGTTCGATTCCGCTGATTCCCGAGCATGCATAGAGGATGGTAACGTCAAGGCTCGGCCCGTGAATCGTCGGTGCAAAAGCCGGTGAGTAAATGAGTCCCGGCACGAAAAACGCAGAGAAATAGAAGACAAGTTTTCCGAGTACCTGGCCGTACCACGGCCAGATGCCCGTGAGGATGCGCCCGGGGAAAAACGTGAAAAGCACGACAGCCGCGGCAATTCCTTCCGCCGCATAGAGGCGCACGAGAATCTTCACTGTTTCAGCGGCAAGAGAAACAGAGTTGGAATCAATACCGACAGCTTTAGAATTGACGTAATCCATCCTGCGAACGACTGGGTTCCAATAGCTGTTTCGAACGTGCCGGGCAGAAAGCGCACCCCGTAAACGAGCAGTGCATGGGCCCCGGCAAACAGGGCGATTCGGAGGAAGGAAAAGCCGGACTCTGCCGCTAGTGCGTCACGCTCGAATTTTGGATTCCCTCTGCGCCACACCAGCGCCACGCACGCGGCTATAGCCCAGAGCGGCGAGGAACTATAAAGTCCAGGCGCAATCCACTGATCCGCCGCAATCGCAGCCAGCGTAATCAGAAGCGCAAGAATGGAGAGCTGGGAAACCGTGAGGTACCCTTCTTTCCAAATAATGGCCCCGCTAAGACCTGAATCGGAGGTATGAATCAAAGACACCTGGAAGTTATATTTTGGACGGCGCCGACGAGAACCCTAATCTCGATGGTTCAGGCCGGCGCCACTTGCGTTCGAGAGCGCTTTAACCTTGCCGTTTACTGAGTGGCTTTCCGGCGCATTACGAGATAGCCGACCACTCCGACCACACCGGCCAGAGCCAGCCCCGCCATGCCCATCTGATCCCCGCTGATGTGGCGATGCGGCGTTGGGTCGCCCCACCAACCGTGAGCACTTACGGCGTAAGGCATGAGCAGTACAGCCATGGATAATGCTACGACGAGCCGTTTCATCAATTGATTTCTCCGTCCTGATAGATTGGAGGGGACACCGACACCACTAACAATGCACGATGCGCGCCAAACAAGCGAAAATCGTCCTTCTGGGCGGATTATATTACTGCTGTATTAACAACGACTTAGGCCAAGTCTACTTTTGAGACGGGTTAGCCGCCACTTTCAGGCTCTCTCTCAGGAGCAGTTCAGTGCACTCGTGTGGCAGATTATTTTCCACAATCAATTCTCCAGTTGACGTTCCATTAACTATCCATAGTCTCTATGGGATTGCTTCGACGGCGTTACAACTTGACACGCGCGGGAAGTGCGGCCTACGCTGCGCTGTTTGCTGCGGCCCGCAGTATCGCCAGCAAGAGGGAGAGCGTGAGTGAAAAGAAGATGTGGTTTCGAAATTTTGATCACCACCGCCTTCGCAATAACTTTTTCGTTTGCACTGGCGGAAGCAGCTCTTGCTGCGACAGAAAATTACGCGGTGATCGTCGAGCGCAACGTGCCGGCGAAAATGCGCGACGGAGTAATTTTGCGCGCGGATATTTACCGCCCGAAAGCGGAAGGAAAATTTCCTGTGCTGCTGGTGAGAACACCGTACGACAAAACGGGCGAGTCGAATTTTGGCATGAAGGGCGCGGCGCGGGGTTACGTGGTTGTCGAGCAAGACGTTCGCGGGCGGTTTACCTCTGACGGCGAATGGTACGTCTTCAAGAACGAATCGCAGGATGGCTACGACACCGTGGAATGGGCTGCGGCGCTGCCCTATTCGAACGGCAAAGTGGGCATGTTCGGCGGTTCCTACGTCGGCGCGACACAATATCTTGCTGCAATTGCCAAACCGCCGCACCTCGCGGGCATCTGCCCGACCGTGACGGCGTCGAATTATCACGACGGGTGGACGTATCAGGGCGGGGCATTCGAACAATGGTTCAACGAGTCCTGGTCCACGGGGTTGGCGATGAACACCATGCGTCGCCGCGTGGAAGACCAAAGCGCGTTGCCCGGAACGAAAACTTTGCCGCTGATGGATTTTGCCGTGCTCGATGCCCCGACGGCGACGGGGATCGCGCCTTATTTCATGGACTGGCTGAAACATCCAGACTACGACGCGTACTGGAAGCAGTGGTCGATCGAAGATCACTACGCGAATATCCAGGTGCCGGTGCTGAGTTTTGGCGCGTGGTACGACATTTTCTTGGGCGGGACGCTGCGGAATTACCAACGATTGAAAACGGAAGGGGGGACGGAGGCAGCGCGGCGCGGGCAACGGCTGATGGTATATGTGGGCGGGCACGCAGGAGGTTCGAGCAACCGAAAAGTGGGCGCGGTGGATTTTGGAGAGAAGCTGCCGATCGACCAGGACGAAATCACTTTGCGGTGGTACGACTGGCTATTGAAAGGCGAAGCGAACGGAATGGAGAGCGAGAAGCCGGTCAGGATTTTCGTGATGGGAAAAAATGAGTGGCGCGACGAAGACGATTGGCCACTGGCGCGCGTGAAAAACATAAGATATTTTCTGCATTCGACGAACGGGGCCAATGTCCTCGCCGGCAACGGAACCTTGAGCACGACTGCTCCTGGAGAAGAGAAGCCGGAACAGTATGTGTACGATCCGGGTGATCCGACCCCTACGATTGGCGGGCCGCTTTGCTGCGGAGCGCTGCCTACGGGGCTCGGGCCGGAAGACCAGCGGCCGGCCGAAGCGCGGCCGGATGTTCTTGTGTTCACGACGCCGGCGTTTACTAAGGATTTTGAAGTGACCGGTCCGGTGACGCTGGACTTGTACGTGAGCAGTTCCGCGGTGGATACGGATTTCACCGGAATGCTCGTGGACGTCTGGCCGAATGGATTTGCGCAGAATCTGACGAGCGGAATTTTGCGGATGCGCTACCGGAATTCGCAGGAAAAACCGGAGCTGGCGAATCCCGGCGAGGCGTATCACGTGACGGTGGACCTGTGGGCGACGAGCAACGTGTTTTTGCCGGGCCACAAACTGCGGCTCGACGTTTCGAGCAGCAATTTTCCGCGATTCGATAGGAACATGAATACTGGCGAAATGCAGGCGCGGGCCACGCGCATGGTGAAGGCGACCAACGTGATCTACCACGACAAAGCGCACCCTTCGGCGCTGGTCCTGCCGGTGGTGCCGTAGGGCGGCTCTTGAACTGGGTTGACGCCCTCTCGAACGAGCTGCTGGTTGCCGGGATGATTGCCTAATAAGTCGTTTCCCCATTGTAGCGTGGGATGATTCGCAAAGCGGGAGCAGAACTCACGCACTCCAAAACAGGCAGTTTGCGCCCCGCGTGTTGGTCGTTGAACAGCTGAGTGAATTCCATTATCGTAGAGGTTTCTTTTCGTGGAAAAAGGCGGGGTGTGCGCTGCGCGGTGAAAACGGACGGGGGAAATCGTGAAGAAGAAGATTCGAGTAATCCAGTACGGGGTGGGGCCGATCGGCGCTTCGATTGCGCGGCTGATGAAGGAGAAACAGGCGATTGAAATTATCGGAGCGATTGATACCGATCCCGCGAAAGTGGGACGCGACCTGGGGGAAGTCACCGATGCGAAGGACGCGCCGTGGGGCGTGAAAGTTTCCGCGGATGCGAAAGAAGTGCTGGAGCAGGCGGCCGACGTAGTGATCCACTCGACGTCTTCTTCGCTGCCGAAAGTGATGGACCAGTTGCTGATGTGCCTGGAAGCCGAGTCGTGCATCGTTTCGACCTGCGAGGAATTGTCTTTTCCGCTGCGAACGTATCCGGAACTTTCCGCGCAATTGGATAAGGCGGCAAAAGACTGGGGAGTGGCGCTGGTGGGAACGGGCGTGAACCCGGGTTTCGTGATGGACAAGCTGGTGATTACGCTGGCGGCGGTTTCGCAGCGGATCCAACACGCGAAAGCCGTGCGCATCGTGGACGGCGGGAAGCGCCGGCTGCCGTTGCAGAAAAAAATCGGCGCCGGAATGACGGAAGAGGAATTTCGAGCGCAGGTGAAAGCGGGCGTGATCAAGCACGTGGGATTGCCGGAGTCAGTGGCGATGATCGCGGACAGCTTGAATTTACCGGTGGAAGAAATTTCGGAAACGATCGAGCCGAAAATCGCGACGGAACGCGTGCAGACCGAGTACTTGACAGTGGAAGCGGGACAGGCCGCGGGCGTACACCAGATCGCGCGAGGTGTGGGCGGCGGGAAAGAACTGGTGTACCTGGAACTGCAAATGTACGTCGGCGCGAAAGAGCCCGCGGACACGATTGCCCTGAAAGGCCATCCGGACATCAGTCTGGTCATTCCGGGCGGGACGCACGGGGATGTGGCCACGGCGTCGGTAGTGGTGAACTCCATTCCCGTGATTCTGGATGCGCCGGCTGGATTGCGGACGGCGCGCGACCTGCCGATTGGATTTTTCTCGCCGAATGCCAGGCCGTGAGAGGCCGTGACTGGTGACTTGTGAGCTGCGAAACGTGTCACTGTCGTAAGCGCATGGTACGTTAGCCAAGTCCGTCAGGGCTGGGAACACTCTCCGTCGGCACACGAAGGTAGTATAATTCTTCTATGGCGCAGTTGCTCCACGACGACACCTTCCGCCGGCTTTGCCGCGCGCGTGACCTTCTCGCCAGCGAATACCAATCCCGCGTTCTCCTCGAACATGCGGCGCGCGAAGCCTGCCTTTCCGAATTTCATTTCCATCGGCTATTCCGCGCTACTTTTGGTGAAACGCCGCATGATTTTCTCACTCGCCTGCGCATGGATCGCGCCAAGCAGATGCTCGCCTCGGAGCGCACCGTCACCGAAGTATGCTTCGATGTCGGCTATGGCAGCTTGGGCTCGTTTTCCAGTAAATTCCGCACACAGTTCGGCCGCAGTCCCGTCGAATTCCAGCGCGAGGTTCGCCGTATCTTCGGCTACACTGCTCCCTGGCGCGTGCTGATGATACCGACGTGCTTTCTGCAGGCGTGGGCTGCGAAATAGAAACCGGGATCGAATAGCAAGAATCGAGAAGCACCGCCCAGGCCGCGTTCGCTAGTCTTTTCTCCGAGGAAGGAACATCTCACCTCGTATCACACTTTGAAGGAGAACCACCATGATTCAAAAGATGTCTCACGCCACCATTTATGTGCTTGATCAGGACCAGGCCAAGGATTTTTACGTGAATAAGTTGGGTTTTGAAGCAAAGGCTGATTACACCGCACCCAACGGCTTCCGCTGGCTGACCGTCGTTCCCAAAGGACAGTCTGAGTTTGAAATTGCCCTGCTGAAGGTCGGCAGCGCCGCCCCGCCGGAAACCAACGGCGCCGATTCATCCAAGAAAGATAAAGACATTGAGGCCATGGCCGCTCTGCTGAAAAAGGGCTGGCTCAGTACCGGCGCCTTCCAAACCTCCGATTGCCGCAAGACCTCCGCGGAATTGAAGGCCAAAGGCGTCGAGTTCGTCTCCGAGCCCAAAGATGAGTTCTGGGGAGTTACGGCAGTAATCAAAGATCCTTTCGGCAACTATTTCAGCATGACCCAGCCGAAAAATTCCTAACAGCCCTGAAAAAAGGGAATCTGACCTGATCGCACGGAGGGTGCCCTCCGTTTCGGAACCTGGGCCTTGGGCTGCCCTCTCTTTCTCCGCCACTCTGCTTTGGGTTGCTGTGCCGCATGCTCCGCGTTGCTGGCGAAGCGTGCGGCCTTTGACCCTTTTCGTTGCTGGACACTTCAGCGGCGTCTCACCCCAACCTCTCCTTAGCCCGAACCCGCTCATTGAGATATCTTGACTTCATGATCGTGCAGACTTAGACATGCAACTGATTGGGGCCCCGTGTTGAGGAGGAGGAATCCATGAAAATCGCATGGTCAAAATTGCTCGTGCTTCTGGCTTTTTTGGCGTTGATCGCCCTGCCTAAAGCCTTCGCTCAAGAATCCGTAACAGTTCAAACGCTTCATCAGTTTGTCGCAGCCTTTAATGCACACGACCTCGATGCCGTGATGAGCTTCTTTGCCGACGATTGCGAGCTATTCATGCCTCGCGGACCGCAGCCGTGGGGTCGGAAGTACGTTGGCAAGGCAGAAGTCCGAAAGGGTTTAGCGACGCGTTTCGAAGGCATGCCGGATGTGCATTACGGAAACGAAGAAAATTGGGTCCTGGGCAATCATGCCGTATCCAGATGGATGCTCACGGGTACGACCAGGAACGGAAAGAAAATTGCCGTTCGTGGTTGTGACCTCTTGGAGTTCAAAAACGGCAAGATCATTCGCAAGGATTCCTATTGGAAGCTCGTCGAGCCTAGGAATTAGCAGCGGAGCAGCAGGAAGCCATCTGACACGCTCTATTCGCTTGGCAACAATAGCTTGCTGAATTGCGGCCTTGATCGGATGACGTTGTCCGCGCCTGCCTCGCAGTTGATTTTGGCTTTGTGGGGTGTGGTAGCCACTTGGCGCGAGCGCTTCAATGTGTTCTTCTATTGCCCACGCCATGATGCAACCCGCTCAAACGCCGACTTACACCAAGCGCCCCGCGCTTCTCTGCCTCCTGGCTTCGCTGCTGCTGTTCTTCATTCCCGCTTCGGCCGCCGCTCGCCAGGCCCAGGACAGCGAGCCCGTCATCCGCTTCATTCGCAATCCCGATCCCGCCCCCGCCTTCAAGCTCGCCGATCTCGATGGCAAGCCCGTCACCCTCGAAGAGTTTCGCGGCAAAGTCGTCTTTCTCAATTTCTGGGCTACCTGGTGCGGACCGTGCCGCGCCGAAATTCCCGATCTGGTCGCCTTGCAACGGCAGTACAAAGACCAGCTCCAGGTCATCGGCCTCAATGTCGATGACGAGGACCCTGCCGAAATCCAGAAATTCGTCGGCGAGACCGGAATCAACTATCCCGTGGCCATGGCTTCGGACGCCGTGCGCCTCGCTTACGGCGGCATCCCCGCTCTGCCCACTTCCTTCGTTCTCGATACCCAGGGCCGCGTCGTCCAAAAACACACCGGCCTCTATGATCCCGCGCTGTATGAAACCGAGATTCGCGCGCTTCTCGGCATGCCCATCCAGGCCCGTCTCGAAACCTTCGAGGATACCGGCGAAGTTTTCCTCAAACACGCTGACCGTGCCACCGAGCTTCCCGGTGTCGATCTCTCGAAACTCAAGCCCGACCAAAGGAAAATCGCGCTTCACCGGTTCAACGCGGACACTTGCACCTGCGGCTGCAAATTTACTTTGGCCCAATGTCGCATCTGGGATTCCGCCTGCGCCGTCAGCAAAGCCGCTGCCGAAAAAATCATCGCCAAACTTTCCGCTCCCGCCGAAGCCACGCCAACCGCTCAGCCGCCTCCTAAAGCAAATTCAAATCAGCCTGCGCCGCCCGCGGCCTCACCGGTCAAAAGGCCCGATGGTCCCGCGCCTTCTCAGCCAAAATAAAAACCATCGTCTCCGCCGCACAATACCCCACGAAAATGAGAGTGAATCTCGCGACACGCACCGATTTCTCCATTGCCCGTTTTCTTTTCCGCCCTCATACTCTTTCTTCTTTCGATGATCGTTCTCTCACGGATTATTTTCTTCATCGCGCTCGTCCTTTCCTTCACGGGACTGCTGTCTCCTCCCGTCGCTCTGACCGTCGGAATTATTTTCGGCTTGACCTTCGCGCATCCCTACGCGGCGGCCGCGCGCGTCTCCGCAAAAATCCTTCTGCAAGTCTGCGTCGTCGCTCTCGGCTTCGGAATGAATTTGCACGCGGTGATCAAAGCGGGCCGCAGCGGTTTCATTTACACGGCGATGGGCATCTCATTCGCCATCTTGATGGGTCTTGCGCTAGGCAGAATTCTGCGAGTCCGCGGAAATTCCTCGTTCCTGATAACGACGGGCACGGCAATTTGCGGCGGCAGCGCCATCGCCGCAATCGGCCCGATTCTTCACGCAGATCACGACGAGATGGCTGTTTCCCTTGGCACGGTTTTTATTCTGAATTCCTTCGCGCTTCTGGTTTTTCCGCCCATCGGCGGCTGGCTTCATCTTTCGCAATCGCAGTTCGGTCTCTGGGCCGCGCTTGCGATCCATGACACGAGTTCCGTCGTCGGCGCCGCCGCGAAATACGGCCAGGAAGCGCTGATTGTCGGCACAACGGTGAAATTGGCGCGCGCCCTCTGGATTCTTCCTTTGGCGCTCGCGACCGCCGCGATCAAGCACGGCAAACTAGCCGTTCGCGAGGATAGCCCGGCGGGAGACGGGGTGAAGCTTCAGCTCCCCTGGTTCATTTTATTTTTTTGTCTGGCCGCAATTCTGAACACTTACGTTCCGTTTGTTTCGCGGCTCTCGCATTATTTGTTCGCGTTCGGCCGCCTCGGCCTCACAGCAACTTTATTTCTCATCGGCACCGGCATCTCCCGCGCCACGTTGAAAGAAGTCGGCTGGCGGCCTCTTCTCCAAGGCGTCCTTCTCTGGTTGTGTGTTGGAATTACTTCGCTCTACTTCATCCGCGCTGGAATGATCTCGCTCTGATCCTACTTCTTGAGTAGGTCCAGCACTGCCGACGTCATTGCTTTCACGCCGGTATGAATCGCCGGCCCCGGAACGGGCGCGAATTCGCTCGAGTGCGGCCCGGGGAGGCGCGTGCCTTTTTCCATCGCAGCTTTTAGTTTTTCTGGATCCGCCGCGCCCAGCCAGAACATGCAAATGGGCGGCTTGGGATCCGCGAGCGCGAAAAGACTGAAATCTTCGCTCGCCATAATGGGCTCGCCGGCAAGCACATTGTCTTTTCCGAGGGCGCGCTCGAGCGAAACGCCGACGCGGCGCGATAGTTCCGGATCGTTGATGGTTGCGGGAACGTGATCTTCCGCCACAGTGATGATCGGCGCGCGATCGGCGGGCACACCCGCCGCGGCCGCGACACCGTTCGTAATTCTGGTGATTGCGGCGAGCACTTTTTCGCGCTGCTGTGGATTCATGGTTCGAACGGTGAGCTGAAGATGAGCCTCATCGGGAATGATGTTGTGCTTCGTGCCGGCGTGAAACGAACCGACGGTGACGACGGTCGGAAGCTGCGGATCCATTTCGCGGCTGACAATGGTTTGCAGCATGACGACAATTTCCGAAGCGATGACGATAGGATCCTTTGTCGCTTGCGGCGCGGCGCCGTGGCCGCCGTAACCGCGCACGACAATGTCCACGGAATCGGCGCCCGCAAGAAGAGGCCCGGCGTGCCAGGAAACTTTCCCGGCGGGAACCGCGGATGTGTCGTGCAAAGCAAGAACATAATCGGGTTTTGGAAATTTCGTGAAGAGCCCCGCGCGTATCATGGCTTGCGCACCGCCGACGGTTTCCTCGGCAGGCTGTCCGATCATGACGACGGTTCCGCTCCAATGGTCCTTGAGCTGCGCGAGCATGTTCGCGGTGCCAAGAAAAACGGTCATGTGCAGGTCATGGCCGCATGCGTGCATTACGCCGACATCGGATCCATCGCCACGCTTCACTTTTACATGGCTGGCATAAGGCAGCCCGGTGTTTTCGACGATGGGCAATGCATCCAATTCTGTCCGCACATAAACAACGGGGCCGGGGCCATTTTTGAGGACGGCAACCACGCCGTAAGATGTCAGCGAAGGATCATCGTATTGGCCGAAATGGTCGGTGACTTCGTAACCGAGTTTCCGCAAGTCGGCTGCGATTAGCGCGGACGTTTCTTTCTCCTGCGTCGAGAGCTCGGGATATTCATGGATATGTTTATAGGTCGCAAGAAGGGAGTCTGCTTCCCGATCGATTCGCCGGTCGAGATCACTTTGGGCGAAGAGCGGAGCGGAGAGGAATATTGCCGTACCTATCGAGAGCAAACCGGCCCGCAGCGCACAACGCATTTCGTCACCTCCAAAAAGAAGCGGCATTCTAGCACTCCTAGCTCTTCGATATCGCTTGAGATTGAAGAGATTTTTTCAACGCGTCGCGCATAGCCTCCGGACCGGGCTGGGTTCGGTCTGAGCCGCGAGTTGGTTGCCACCGAAGACATTGCAGGCTACACTCGCGCGCAAATTCGGGAATTCGCTTCGCAACAAATTCGAATGGAGGAAAACTTGAATCGACGCATCGGCATTCTACTAATCATCCTTATTGTTGGTGGCGTTCTCAGCCTGCGAGGAGCATTTTCAGAGGCCCCGCCGCAGGGCACGCGCACGGTGCTAAATGCGCCCGGGAAAGCCGAGGGCGCGCCTTTCAGCGACGGGATTCTTGCCGGGAATACCCTGTATTTGTCCGGCCGAATCGGATTGGACCCAAAAACGGGGAAACCGCCCGCTGCGGTAGAGGACGAAATCAAGCTCATGCTGGATAGCTTGAAGGGCACGCTGGCGCAGGCGGGAATGACGATGGACGACCTGGTTTATGTACAAGTCGCATGTACGGACTTGTCTTTATTCGACAAATTCAACCCCATCTACAAGAGCTACTTCACCACAAAGGATTTGCCGGCGCGGGAATTTATTGGAGCCGCGGCACTCCTGCGAGGCGGGCACTTCGAGTTGCAGGCCATCGCGGTTCGACGGTAAGAACGAAAGCGATGCCGGTCTTTGGGATCTTAGCTTGCAAAACATAAGCGGGCGAATCCGCGATGTGCAAGCGCCCCGAAAAAGAATCGCAACGCCCTGGCTGATCCGCTGGCGTCTTGAGAGTTCTCCGCGGAGCAGCCTGCAGGCGGAATAGTCTCCTGCAATTGTTCGAGAATTTCGCCCGTACTCGGATTCTTTACGGTTCGAACCGGAAGTGAATGGTGATCGTAACGTGCGCGGGAACTGGCTGGCCATCCCGCATTGCTGGTTCGTACTTGTATTGCTTCAAGGATTCCACCGCGGGGGCGCGTAGCGACGGAGGCCCGGAGATCACACTGATGAAATGGACCTCGCCCGACGTGCCCACGACGGCATCGATGACAACATTTCCTCTTTCGAAATCCCGCAGGGCTTCCAGCGTAGCCACCGCTTGTACAGAATGAATCAATTTCGGCGGCACCACGACGCCCTCTTTCCCGGAAGCCGCTTCCACATTCGATGCCGGTCTCGCCGCAGGACGAACGATCGACGGCTTCCTCGCCGTCGTTACGCGAGGCGCATTTTTTCTCAATGCCGGCTGCTCAACAGGCGCACTCGACAAGGCTTCCGCCTTGGGTGCCGCAATTCCATCGGCCTGTCCAGGTGCCTCCGCATCGTGCGCCGGTGCGCCCTTCGCGGGTATTCCTGCCGATGTCAACGGGACATCGCTCGCCACTCGCATATTGTAATTTCCCGCAGGTTTCTTTGCTCCCGCCGGTTTCCATGGCAGCCAATTCTTGAACCAAGCCGCTCCGACGATGGTGACCCCTAGCGCCACCGCCAGTAACACCAGCCGCAGTGCTCCTTTTCGAAATCCGGGAGTGAAGCTCCCACGCGGCATGCGCCATCGCTTTGAATTCGGCAATGACCTGCTAAAATTCTGCTCTGCCTCCGGCATCTCCGCTTGCTCGGCCGATTCCCATGGCGCTGGAAGAGGATCGCGTTTCGGTGGCCGAGCCGCGGCTGCGGCATCCAGCCCGCTATTGAGAATCGCTTCCGTACTAAACGGATCGTCGGGCCCAGAGATCAAAGAAGCCTGCGAAACTTCAGCGCTCGCCTGTGCCAGGGCAATCGCTTGCCCACTCGTGGCCGGTGTCTCCGCCGAGATCGGTTTTAAGCGCAGCCTCTCCAGTTCCCGCTTGAACGTTTGCACTTCCCCCGCATCGGGCGCGGACGGCAAAATTCCTGGTTGGTCGGCGGTGGCCTCCGCGGTGATGACCATCGCAGCCGTTTCCATATCCTTAGCGTTCTTCGGGAGCAAAGCCGTCGCCGCCGAAAACTCAGTGCCCCAGAAGCGCGGCGCAGCCTCGACAAACTCAAGCTCCAAATAGCAAACTGTCGGCTTGTAGGCGCGCTTCCGCAGTACTTGCACGATCACTTCACGCTTTGTTTCCAGGTTGGTGAGAACGAACAGCTGCCCGGGAGTCACCGCGGCAGACAATCGAATCACCCCACCATTTTCAGCCACTAAGACAGAGATAGTCTCTTCGTTGAAAAGCTGGCGCTCCTGCCCATTCTTCTCCGGTGGAATGCCCGTTGCTCGCACCGGCACTTCGCGCGAGATCATGTTCGGCTTCAAAAGTGGGACGGGCGTCGTAGGAGGTGCTTCTGTTTCTTTCGGTTCTTCTGGATCGCCCGGATGCTCTTCGAGCTGAGGCTGCGCATACGTGACCTTTCCCGCGAGAGCTGCCTCGCTCGCTATCGTTTCCTCGGCGGGAACTGGGAAATCCGCAGGCCGCTGTTGCAGGACGTCAGAGGCGTTCGGGCCCTCGACAGCTCTCACTTCCTGCATCGGGGCAGGAGTCTCCACAGGTCGTGGCTGAGGATCGCTCGGCTGGAGCGGCGTTTCGACCGATTTCGATTCCGCCAGCGGGGTTGTGCCCTCTAAAGGCGGCGGTTGTGGAATGTTCGCAGGGCTGAGCGCTTCGACCGTGGTCGGCGGAGTGGGTATGAGAGGCTCCGCTTCCGCCTGCACGGTGTTCGGCACAGCTACGACAAATCCCAAAAGCAACAGGCCATAGAGAGAGCGGGAGGCTTCAGGCGCGGCCAACCCACTCTGGGAGACGAGATCTTTGGCCGAGATGCGTTGGGAGATCAGGCCTAGCAAACGCTGTTCCCTGTCTTCCAGGTCCTCTGCCTTAAAAAGCCGCAGCGGCTCAGAACGACGCTCAACGTAAAGAGCGGCGTCCTGGGCGAGACGGTCCAGCGGCAGGTCATCGGCTTTGCGCACTGCCTCTAGAAGCAGCTTTCCGAGCTGCACAGGGACACCGATTTCCGGGACCATATTCTTTTCAAGCGAGCTAAAGAAAAAGTACCGGCCGGCAGGATAGTCGAGCACGGACGCAATGACTTGAATGACTTGGCGCCGCACCCAGGTAACAATCTCCTCGACTCCATAAATCCCCATCTCGGCAATTGCAGAACCAAAGCGCTGGCCTGTCTCCACGAGCGTGGAGGCCTCTTCAAACTGGCCCTGGGTAAGAGCTCCGGCTCGCAACATTACTTCGCCCAGGCCGTCCTGTCGGTCGCTGCTGGTCGCAAAAACTAGTTGCCCGCCGTCGAAAAAGAGCGCTTTTTCCACGCGTCCAAAGACGAGCTGCAGCTTGCCGGTCAGCCCCCTGGAATAAATTCGATTGAGAAGCACCAGTAGGGCGTGATGACTATCGATCTCCCCCGAATCTGGTGGCTGTTCGGTGGAAGAAAACCAATCGGATAGAGTGGCGGCCGCTGCCTTCTTCTGTTCCGCGTCCAATAATTGGACGGACCCCCCGCTCTGCCCGGCCACAGTGAGATACGGGCTACGTTCTTGCTTTTCGCTTGAGATGGTCTATGCCTCTGCCACCAGAATACTCGAACAAGATTGGTCAGGGATAAGGCCTTGCTCAATGTCTTAATAATCCTTGAGAGCAGATCAGCCGGCGGGATCATTCCAAAACACAATCCAAATCACTGCTTCAGCCGGACTTTCGCCGCTCATTGGTGTGTAACGGATGACGTCGTTCTGGACCAGTGGTCGGCTATCCGGAAGTTGAGGCTAAATAGTCGCGATAGGTCTTTGTAAACACACCAAAAGGGCACGGGGCTCGGACGTGAGGCGAGGCGGGCTTTGAAATGGTGGAGCTTTAGAGAAGATAAAATGCCCATATAAGAGCATTTTTATTCTGACACAAAAGTGTCAATTGACCATATATTGCCATTCATCGGAGGCCCTTGAATCCGCATTTTGCTTCAAAGTATTCACAACAAACATCTTAAATATTTCCAGGATTTAACATCCGATGGAAGGCTCAGTGCATCTACTTAAACCCGGTAGGGAAGAGACTATGTTGAGAATTACAACAGATAAGAAACGCGGGAAGACCGTTCTAAACGTCGAGGGACGGCTGGCGGGAGCTTGGGTAAGCACCTTGGAGCAGTGCTGGCGGGAGCGGGTGCAAGGGGAGAAGTTTTGCGTGGATTTGTGCGGGGTGAGCTTCATCGATGCGGCAGGCAAAGCGCTACTGGGAGAGATTCACCAGCAGGGCGGGAAGCTGATTGCGGCGGGATGCCTGAACCAGGCGATCGTGGACGAAATTGAAGGACGAGGGCACACAGAAAAAGCGGAAGGTGCGAGCCGGAAAAAGGGTTCGCACATTATTTTCTACGTTGCGTTTTTCAGCTTGCTGATCACGCCTGCGGTTGCGCATGCGCAAAGCAGCACGAATCGTAGTGCATTGCCAGCGAATGCGCCTGCAGGAGTGCTGCGGTTGACGCTGACGCAGGCCGTAAATCTGGCACTGAAGCAGAATCCGACCGCTCAAATCGCGGTGTTGACGGCGGCGGAGAGCGCGCAGGACAAGAAGCTGGCGCTGGCCAACCTTCTGCCGCAATTGAATGCGAAAGTGAGCGATCAAGCACAGAAAATAAACCTTCTGGCGCAGTTTGGCGGGCAGACGCCATTTCCTGGGTTCCCCAAGACTTTGGGCCCTTACCAGATTTTCACGGCGGGGCCGAGCCTAAGCGCGCCGATTTTTGATTTAACGCTTTTCCGCAAGTATCAGGCGGCGCGGGAGACCGTGAATGCGAGCCGGGCCAACAGCTTATCGACGCGGGAGCAGGTGATTCTGCTGGTGGTTTCGCAATACATTGGGACGCTGAGAAACGTGGCGAACGTGCAGGCTTCGGAATCGCGGGTGGAGCTGGCGCAGGCACTGTATGACCAGGCGGCGGATTTGCAGAAGGAAGGCGTTGGAACGGGGATCGACACGCTGCGGGCCAATGTCGAGCTGCAGAACGAAAAGCAAAGGCTGCTCGAGGCCGAAGACGACCGGGAGACTTCGCTCTTCGGGCTGAGCCGATTGTTGAATCTGGATCCGCGGCAGGCGATCGAACTGGGGGATTCGCTGAGTTTCTTCGACACGCCTCAGCCTGAGATAGAAGCAAGCATCGAATCGGCGCTGAGCGAGCGGCAGGAGTGGAAAGCGCTGCAGGAACAATTGAAAGCGGCGGGACTGCAAAAGAAAGCTTCGCAGGAGTCGCGGCTGCCTTCGGTGCGATTCGACGGAGATTTTTTGTATGTGGGGACGTCCACAAACACAACGCTGCCCACTTATAACTACGAAGCCAGCGTGAATTTGCCGCTCTTCACCGGGGGAAGGATCAGGGCCGAAGTGGTAAAAGCCGATCTGGAAATAAAAAAGCTGGAACAGCAAGAAGATGATCTGAGGAACCAGATTGCTCTGGACGTGAAGACGGCGCTGATCAATCTGGACTCGGCGCGCAACCAGGTTCAGGTCGCGAATCTGGGCGTGGAATTGTCGAAGCAGGAAGTGGACCAGGCGCGGGACCGCTTCAAGGCGGGTGTAGCGAACAATATTGAAGTGATTCAAGCGCAGGATTCGCTGGCGAGAGCGAACGACAACCAGATTGCAGCGCTGTACCGCTTTAACCAGGCGCGAGCGGACTTTGCGCGGTCCACCGGGCAGATGGAAAAAGTTTACTCGAAGTGAGGGAAACGATGAGCGTGGAGATCGAAGTAGGGTTGGAAAACGCAACCAAAGCCCGGCCGAACCTGGAAGACATTCCGTTCGAGAAGGAAGAACCGAAAGGCCTGGCGAATCCGAAAATGCAGCGGCTGGCGATGCTTGGAGGCGTGGTGCTGATCGCGGCGCTGGCGGGGTTGTTTCTCTACTACCACAACCGCGAGAGCACAGACGATGCACAGATCGACGGGCACATCACGCCGATCGCGGCGAAGATTTACGGTCGGGTGGCGGAAGTGTTGGTGAAAGACAATCAGGCGGTGAAAGCTGGCCAGGAACTCGTGAAGATCGATCCGCGAGATTACCAGGCGGCGGTCGATCAAGCAAAAGCTGCGCTGGAATTGGCCGAGAGCGAAGCGCGGTCGGCGGGAGTGGATGTTCCCAGGACCGCGGAGAATGTAGCGAGTGGGACATCGAACGCGGATGCGCAGTTATTGGGAGCGCAGGCAGATTTGGCGAGCGCGCAAGCGACATACGAGGAGGCACAGACGGCGGACCTGGCGTTCGCGCAAGCGAACGTGAACAAGAGCCAGGCGAATGCAGTGCTCGCGCAAGCAGACCTGGCGCGCTACAAGCCGCTCCTGGATAAGGGCGAAATTTCGCAGCAGCAATATGACGCTGCGAAAGCGAACGCGGATGCGACAGCCAGCGCGTTGAAAGCGGACCAGGAAAAACTGGCGCAGGCGCGGCGGAATGTGGAAGTGATGAAGGCGCAACTCGATGCGGCAAAGGCGAGGGTGCTGCAGGCGCAAGCCGGCGTGCAGGGAGCTCTGGCGGATCGAAAGCAAGTCGGAATGCGCACGGCGGATGCGCAGGCCAAAGTTGCAAAAGTCGCGCAAGCGCGCGCGGCGCTCGAGGCCGCGGAGCTGAATTTGAGCTACACGGACGTGGTTGCGCCCGTGGACGGCGTGGCAACGCACAAACAGGTTGAGCCGGGACAAATCGTGCAGGCGGGGCAGGGATTGATGGTGGTGGTGCCGCTGCAGGATGTGTGGGTGACGGCGAATTTCAAAGAGACACAACTGAGAAAGATGAAACCGGGACAGAAAGCGGAAGTCTCGGTGGATACGTATGGAAAAACATTCAGCGGGCACGTGGACTCGATCGCGGGAGCGACGGGAGGAGTGCTGAGCTTGCTGCCGCCGGAAAACGCAACGGGAAATTACGTGAAAGTGGTGCAGCGGATTCCCGTGAAGATCGTGCTGGACAAGAATTCCGTGGCTGGCTTTGTGCTGCGTCCGGGAATGAATGTGGATGCGACGGTCATAACGAAATAACGAAAGACGGCGGAGCGGGCGAACGTAATAACAGGTAGTGACGTAGCGAGCCAAATTGAATGCGCCATGAAGAACAGACTACTAGCCAAATTGAGGATGCCGGACGGGTCAATCAACCCGTGGGTGATCGCGGTAACGGTAACGTTGGCGACGTTCATGGAAGTGCTGGACACGTCGATCGCCAACGTGGCGCTGCCGCACATTTCGGGGAATTTATCGGCGGGTGCGGACGAATCCACTTGGGTGCTGACGTCGTATTTGGTTTCAAACGCGATCGTGCTGCCGCTTTCGGGATGGTTTTCCGGGCTGATCGGGCGGAAGCGTTTTTACATGGCTTGCGTCGCGCTGTTTACGGTGAGCTCGTTTCTGTGCGGACTGGCGCCGAGCCTGGGCGTGCTGGTGCTTTTCCGGATTTTGCAGGGCGCGGGCGGCGGCGGATTGCAGCCGAGCGAACAGGCGATTTTGAACGACACGTTTCCGCTGGCGAAACGCGGGATGGCATTCGCCGTTTATGGAATAGCGGTGGTGGTGGCGCCGACGATCGGACCTTGGCTCGGCGGATGGATCACGGACAATTTCTCGTGGAGATGGATTTTCTACATCAACGTGCCGGTCGGAATCATTTCGCTGCTGCTGACGTCGGTGCTGATTTCGGACCCGCCGTACATGAAGAGGACGAGCTTCAAGAGCGGATTCCGGATCGACTACATCGGGATTGGGTTGATCAGCCTGGGCCTGGGAAGCATGCAGATCATTCTGGACAAGGGACAGCGCGACGATTGGCTGTCTTCGGGATTCATCCAGGTTTTCTTCGTGCTGATGCTGATCGGGATCATTGCGGGAATTATCTGGGAACTGCGGGAGAAAGAGCCGGTCGTCGATTTGAAGATGTTGAAAGACCGGAACTTCGCAATCTCGACGCTGGCGATGTTTTTCCTGGGGTTCGTGCTGTATTCGAGCACGGTGCTGATCCCGCAGTTTCTGCAAGACATGCTGGGGTACACGGCGGAGCTTGCTGGGATGGCGCTTTCACCCGGCGGCCTGGTGATCATGCTGATGATGCCGGTGGTGGGATTTCTGGTGTCGAAGCTAGATACGCGCGTGTTGATTGCGTTCGGCTGCACGGTGTGCGCGATCGCGCTCTTCTGGATGGCGGGCTGGGATCTGAATCTGGATTACAGCCATGCGGTGCGGGCGCGAATGCTGCAGAGCTTCGGGCTGGCGTTCCTCTTCATTCCAATCAACGTGGCGGCGTTCGCGTACGTGCCGAGAGAATTGACGAACATGGGAACGGGCATCATCAACCTGGCGCGAAACATAGGAGCCAGCGTGGGAATCGCCACAGTGACGACGATGCTGGAACGACGGACACAGTTTCACCAGGCGCATTTGATCGAGAGCGTGAACAGCTTCAATCCGGCGCTGCTGAAGATGACGCAGGGCAACACGGTGCGGCTGGTGTCGTACGGATCGAGCGGCGCGCAGGCGGCGCTGCAAGCGAAGGGCATGGTGTACCACCTAGTGCAGAGCCAATCGGCGATGCTGGCGTTCATCGACAACTTCAGGATGCTGGGAGTGGTCTTTCTCATCGTCATTCCGTTTCTGCTGCTGATGAGGAAGCCGAAAGCCGGGGGAGCGATTCCGGTGCACTAAGGAGCAAAAGCGCCGATCCATTTGATTTGAGAGATTCGTGGATTGATTTTTTGCAGTGAGCACTTGCAGCAATTGGGGGGACAATGGCAACACAAGCGGCAGTGACAACACACACGGCAGTGCCAACGCAGTACAGCGAAGACAAGCTGATCCGCGCAGGGCAGAGAGGCGATGCGCAAGCGGTGGAAATGCTGTTCCGCCGTTACCAGCGGCCGCTCTTTCAGACGGCGTTGCGGGTCCTCGGCAATACCGAGGATGCCGAAGACGCTCTGCAAGACGGATTGCTTTCCGCATACCGGAACATGAAGCGCTTCGAGGGCCGGTCGCAATTTTCGACTTGGCTGACGCGCATCGTGATCAACGCGGCGTTAATGAGGCGGCGCAGCGCGAAGGCGCGGCCGGCGGTTTCGCTGGACGAACCACCGCGCGAGGACGAGCTGCCGATTGCCGAGCGATTCGCAGCCGAAGGCCCGAACCCGGAGCAAGTGTTCGCGGGAACGGAGCTGCGAGAGATGATCAGCGAAAACCTGGACGAGCTTTCGCCGCTGCTAAGGACGGCGTTCGTGTTGCGCGAAGTCGAGGGCTACTCGACGGGCGAAGCCGCGAAGAAACTTGGCGTAACGGAAAACACGTTGAAGGCGCGACTCTGGCGCGCACGGCATCAGCTGGCCGAGCGGCTGGGTCAGCGGCTGCGGCGGATCAAAGACGACATGACGGCCAGCGGCATGGGCGACGCCGAGTGCAGCTATTGCTGAACGGCTGAAGGAATGACGTAAAGATGTAACGACGTTACGAATCCATGGAAAGAGGGCCGGTGAAATTTGCCGGCTCTTTTTCTTTGTTCGGCGGACGCTTGCAGCGTTTTTGCCCGGTCTGTTCTGTCGGGGATGCGCCCGGTCTGTGCCCCCGGCGGGGGGCATTCCCCTCCCCCCTTTTTTTGTAAGTGTTCATTCTAAAAGACTTTAAGTCTAATGATTTGGAAGTGTTCATTCTAAAGAGCTTGCAGGCGTTTTTCTTGTAAGTGCGGATTCTAAAGGATTTAGGTCACTGCGCAAGCTCTGCACAGGGCGCACACTCATTGAGAATCACGCTGGCCCCACGCCATACCGAGGGGCAACCGGCCTTCGGAGGATGTAAAGGAACACAAGGTCGCGCGGTCCTGTGGGCGATTCGTGGGCTTGGAAGTCTCCAGGAAGAAAGCTTTGTGATTTACGAGGAATCTCGCACGAGCGAGGCGGACTACTGAACGGGGAGAGGATACCAAATCGATGATTGCCGTGTCAATAAAATTCTGGACGAGTGTTTGGCTTGAAAGTCCCGAGGTAGACGGGCGGGTGCGCGAGGGTGAATCGATTACAAGCGCGCACAGCTTTCATGGGCAGCAGGGGCCCGTTGTCCGGTAACGGCCGACATCCCGTCCACCGGGAGGCCACTGCGCTGGGCGGAAATAGCAATCGCCTGCGTAGGTCTGTTTGATTTCGGCGCCCAACTCATCGCCGGACGGGCCGCTTCTCCGCACTGCGTTCGACGGATTCCGCGACCTGGTCGTCGATTAACTTGATTTCGATCGCTAATTGGGTATTGGAGGAATCCCTCAAATAATTCTCGAACAAACGATCCCTCTTGGCTTTCAATGCTTCTCGTTTCTTCCGCGCATCAACTGCGGTCTCGCGAAGGTCTATCACTATTTTCCTGCCACTGCCGTTGACGCATTGCTTTCGCGGAAGCTATCGATGGCTGCTGTTGGAGTCTCATAGACGTCGAAGATGGTCAGCAATCGTGTTATTTGCAGGACTTCACGGAACTTGTGTCCCAACGCGCAGAGCCTGATGGAGGCTCCCTGAGTCTTTGCGCTGACATAAGCCGCGACCAGGATGCCCAGTCCCGCGCTGTCGATGTATGTGACGTTGGACATGTTCAAGACGACTCTCTTCTTCCCTGCCGTCATGAGGTCCTTCACTGCCTCGCGCAGCGCATAGCTCTCTTCCCCAAGAACAATGCGGCCATTCAATCCAACCACGGACACTCCGTCAGCTTCTTGAATTGTCAGGTTGACGCTCATAACTCGAACCCCTTTCTGGACTATACGCCTTTTATCTGACTAAGTATCCTGTCCGCATCGTCTTTGCGCGAGGGCTCTAGGGCTCGCCGTCCGGTCGTGGCGACTGATCCGTAGGCGCTCTGTCCCTGAGCAGGGCTTGAACCCACAGCCTGATAGACGACTAACCAGGCACTAACCATACTAGCCGTGTAATTTTGTCAATTCGCCGAACGTAACAACGGACAGAGCCAATGATTGAAGTACTGTTCGCGATACTCGAAATACTTGCAGAGGTTTTCCTTGAAGCTGCTTTTGAATTCACGGTGGAGTTATTGGGTTCCCTCGTGTTGCGTGGCATCGAAGCTGTGTTTGACACCTCGGAACTTAAAAACCCGTTCCTGGCTTGCCTAGTCTACGTGTTGTTGGGAGGAGTCGTGGGCGGTCTGAGTCTGCTCCTCTTTCCGCACCCCTTGGTTCATAGGTCCCGGGTCCCGGGCGTCAGTCTTATAATCAGCCCGGTCCTTGCAGGCCTAGGAATGTCATACGTGGGCTCCGTGCGACGCGGGCGCAATAAGAAGACTTTGCAGATAGAAAGCTTTGGTTACGGATTCGCGTTTGCGTTTGGGATGGTGGTCGTCCGTTTCATTTTCACGACCAAGCCTTAGCTACCCAACGTGCCTAACAAACGTTAGCGGCGATGTGGAGCCTTGGTATGGGACTTGTCCGGTTTTTCGTGTTGGCTCAACTGGTCGATGCAGCACTTTCTAATGACCTGATTCAACAGCACTTCTCCGAGACAACCGATCTGTCAGGCTGTACTCAATCAAAACCTAGTGAGGGCAGTGTTTCGTTTAATTCATTACCTCTGAGCGATTTTGGCCGTTAAGACTCCAGCACATAGATTCTGAGCTTCGTGTTGTGTCGACCCATTCAGACCACCGGGCTTACCCTACAAGTGAAGCGGGCTAGAATCTCAATGTCCGGTAAGGCTTACTGGGACTTAGTACTACTTTCAGCAATCCAATCTATGATGCCTTGTGAACCTGCTTCTCACGCCCAAATTACTCGGCCTCTTCCCAGAGACTGTGAAAGTGATTGATCCAGGATCGAAGCATCCGCCAAAAAGCCGGTCAGGTATAGAATTGGCAGATTGATAGGAACGCCAACGCGAGATGCCTCTCAACGACTGCCTTATGCTGTTTGGCTCTCCTTTGGTGCGCACGCATGGCCGCGCAGCAGGCAAACCAAACGCCTCCTTCCAGCGGCAATGCCAAGATTGAAGTGCAAGTGAATTCGGTGCTGGTGCCGGTGGTGGTACGCGACGGGCAAGGCCGCGTGGTAACCAACCTGAAGAAAGAAGACTTCGAGGTTTTTGACAGGAACAAACGGCAAGAGATATCCGGATTCACAATTGAGAGGCCCGCGGGATCGGAAGGTGTTCCGAAGTCCACCGCAACGTCGCCCGCTGCTCCTTCTGTGGCGACTCCCCCTCTGCCGGCGGTCACGCCACAGAGATATCTTGTTTTCTTGTTCGACGATTTGCATCTTGCGGCGGGCGATTTGCTGCGAGCTCAACAGGTCGCGAAAAAGATGCTGGGCGAATCTCAGGGCGGTTCGGACATGGCTGCCGTGGTTTCCACGTCCGGATCGAATAGCGGCTTGACGCAAGACCGCGCGACGCTGGAAGAAGCGGTGACGAAGCTGCATGTGCGCGAACTTTACCGGCACGATGAGCATTCCTGCCCAAACATTGACTATTACCAGGCGGACCTGATCCAAAATAAACGCAACGACGAGGCTCTAAAGCTCGCCGAGGCCGATTACGTGACTTGCTCGCATCTTCACGGAGTGACGCAAAGTATGTTGGAGAGCATGGTGAGATCGGCGGCGGCACAATCTCTGGCGATCGGGGAACACGATGTCTCGGCAACGCTCGACACGATTGGAGAGTTCGTGCGGAAAATGGCGAATTTGCCGGGACAACGGACGCTGATCCTGGTCTCGCCGGGTTTCCTGACGATTACGCCGCAAGCGGTCAGCGAGAAATCGCGGATATTGGACCTTGCCGCGCAATCCAACGTGCTCATCAGCGCGTTGGATGCGCGAGGGCTGTACACGACGGAACTGGATGCCAGCGTGCAAGGCGGTTCTTCCTCTTCAACCCAAAAGTATTACAGCGACATAATGAATCTGGATGAGGACGTCATGTCGGAGCTTGCGAACGGCACCGGCGGGACTTATTTTCACAACAGCAACGACCTGGAAGGCGGACTCAAGAGGCTGACGGAGGCACCGGAATTTGTGTATCTGCTGGAGTTTTCGCCGAAGAAGTGGAAACCGGATGGGACGTACCATGCGCTGAGGGTGAAAGTGGATCGCAAGGGCATGAAGCTGCAAGCGCGGCAGGGCTACTTTGCGCCGAAGGCGGATAGGCAAGCGGTGCAGTCGAGCGCGTCGACCATACCGGTGGCTCCTCAGAACCCAGCGCCTCTGAAAGCCCAGGCCACTCCGCAAACTGCGGCATCGGCCGAAATTTCAAAAGGCCCGGCGGTTCCGGCAGCGCCGCCAGAACCGCCAGCTCGAAAAGCAAAGGACAAGGCGAAAAACAAGCTGCTGTTCTGGTATCCGCCAGACGTGGATGCGCCGCTGCGGTCGCTCATTCCGTCCCCGCCATGCGTCCTTTCCGCAGTGCTAGAGCAGGCGGGCGCCCGCGCCGAGCAGTTGGTCACGAATCTCCAAAATTTTACAGCCGAGGAAAGGATTGAATACCGGGTGCTTGGCAGTATGGGCATCGTCCTGGAGGGCGGTAGAGGGACGTTTGACTACACCGTGGATTTTGAGCAGAGCCTTGGAGGGCTCGCCGTGCGGGAAAGCCGCATGCCGGAACGAGGTAGCTATGATTTCCCCGCCAGCAGCCAAGACGTGGGCCTGCCCGACATGGCGCTGATTTTCCTCCCTAATTTTCAGAGCGACTATGAAATGAATTGCGAAGGCGCTGCGGAATGGAACGGAGAAGCCAGTTGGGTGGTGCAATTCCATCAACGGAAGGACAGGCCGAGCCGTACAGCGTCATTTAGCGTTAGGGGCGTACCGCATCCTGCCGAACTCAAAGGCCGAGCATGGATTGCCCGGGATTCCGGCGAGGATTCCGGCGAAGTCCTGCACCTGGAAACAAGCTTGATGCAAGCCATCCCTGCCGCAAACGTGAGACAGATGTACCTTTCGATTGATTACGCTCCGGTCCAGTTTCGCACAGAGAACGTGAGAGTTTGGCTGCCCAGGGCTGTAGCCGCTTATGACGATTTTGGCGATCACCGCGCGATGATCAATCACAGCTTCACGAACTTTCTGTTGTTCTCGGTGCGGACGGATCAGAGAGTTGAAAAGCCGAAAAGCCCCTAAACGTCAAGCGCTCTACGAACATAGCTGCGAAGACGACTTGTCGACGTGACCTGTATGGAGGCCCATCGGCTCTATGTGGAGGCGGGAGGGTGTATGCTTCCAACTAACATTCAAGAGACGGGGGATCGAAATGAAAATAGAAATCGTTCATTGCCCGACGTGACAGAACAACAAAGTGAAGGTCGCGAGTCTCGTGACCCTGATCAGGAAGCGCCTGGGCATCGAAGCCGTCCTTACGCCTGGCAAGACGGGACAGTTCGAGGTGATGGCGGACGGCGAGAAGATTGCGGAGCGAGGCGGGAATTGGTTTACACGGAGCTTCGGCGCGGGGTATCCCGATCTCGAGAGCGTGATCGAGCAACTCGCCGAGAAGCATCGTGGGAGCGGCGCCGCTTGATTGACGGGCTAATCGGAGAAGTGGCGAGCAGGAATTTCACCTGTCTGATGACAACGTAATCGGGCGCTATGGCAATCCGGGGCAAACGATTATTCTGAAGTGTGACTGAAAATCCAGAAACAGCGCCGGAGACGCCGCACCGGAAAGTCACTTTCCGATTTATAGTTCGATGGATTCTGATCGGCGCGGCGCTTTTTTGGTCGCTCGCTGTGCTGATGCTTGTGGCTGCACGGTGGATCGATCCACCGACCACCGCAGTGCACATGGAGCGCCGCCTGCAGGCATGGATGCACCACAGGCCGTATCACGAACGATACGAATTCGTTCCGCTGAGCCAAATCTCGCCGGATTTCCAACATGCCGTCATCGCGGCTGAAGACGCGCGCTTCTACCAGCATCATGGATTCGATTGGGGCGCGATGGAAATCGCCGCGGAAGACGACATGGAAGGCGGCCGGCTTCGCGGCGGGTCAACCATTACCCAGCAACTGGTAAAAAACCTATTCTTCGGAACGGGCCGCTCGATCCTCCGCAAAGGCGCCGAGTTCACACTTGTGCCGGTGGCGGAATTGGTTCTTGGGAAGCGGCGGATTTTGGAACTTTATCTCAACGTGGTCGAATGGGGGCCTGGTGTGTATGGCGCGGAGTCGGCGTGCCGTTATTACTATCGAACCTCGGCGCGGAATATCGGCCGGGAAGAAGCGGCGCGACTCGCGGCAATTCTACCCTCGCCGCTGAGGCGACGGCCCGAGCGGATGAATCACTACAGCGAGCTCATTCAAGAGCGAATGCGGCGAATGGGCTGGTGATCGCGATGACCTTGTCTTCAAACTTGGAAGGTTCGTAGCAATAAACGGTGCCAGTTCAAAGGGTCCGCGAAAGGCTCGTTGTTTGAGCGGCGTGAAGAGAGTAGGCTGCGGGAGTCGGCGGATTACGGCTGGAGAGCCGGCTCGGCGCGTCCATAGCACACCCAAGAACTCCTTGGATGGAGGTCTCTCATGGGAAATTTTCTGCAGGATTTGCGGTACGGGATACGCATGTTGTTCAAGTCGCCCGGGTTTACGGCGGTGGCGGTGCTATCGCTGACGCTGGGAATTGGCGCAAACACGACGATTTTCACGATGGCTAAGGCCATTTTTCTGCAGTCAATTCCCGTGGAAGAGCCATCCACCCTGATGAGTCTCTTTTCGACGGCGCAGAGCAAAGGCGGCCCGCTGCAGGAATACTTGCCGACGCCCTATCCGAATGCGGAGGACTACCGCGAAAAGAACGACGTGTTTTCGGGAGTGGCGATCGCGGTCCCAACGGGCGTGGACCTGACGCTTGGCGGCAAGAAGGTACAAGCGTTCTGCGAAGTGGTGAACGCGAACTTTTTCGATGTGGTTGGCGTGCAGCCTCAGCTGGGCCGCGGGTTTTCCGCACAGGAGGAGAAGACACCGCAGCCGGTCGTGGTGCTCAGCTATGCGCTGTGGAACCGTGAGTTTGGGGGCGATCCGAAAGTGCTGGGGCGGGCGATTCAAATCAACGAGCAGGATTTCACTGTGATTGGAATCATGCCGAGCACTTTCCATGACGTGGGGGCATTGGGGAGCCCGGGGGCATGGGTGCCGATGCTGATGCACGATCAGGTGCTCACGGGGCAGGGAAAGGTTTGGTTCAACGACCGGGGTTTCCGGATGACGGCCATGGTCGCGCGGCTCAAGCCGGGAGTGACAGTGGCGCAGGCGCGAGCGTCGATTCACAACCTGGGGCTTGAACTGGAAAAGGAGTATCCACAGAACAACGGCGGTCGGAACGAGATGCTGGTGCCGATCGATCAGACGGCGATCCCGCCGCAACTGCGAAGCGTGTACGTGCGCGCTGGATCGCTGATGTTCGTGATAGTGGGGCTGGTGCTGCTGATCGCATGCGCGAACGTGGCTAATTTGCTGCTGGCGCGCGCCACGCAGAGGCAGCGGGAGATCGGGGTGCGGCTGGCGATGGGTGCATCGAGAGTCAGGCTAATCCGGCAACTCCTGACGGAGAGTTTGCTGATTGCGCTAATGGCTGGTGGACTAGGAATTCTGTTCGCGTACTGGGGCAAAGCGTTGCTGCGCACGCTCCTGCCCCCGTTCTTGCAGAGGCGTCTCGACCTCACTCTGGATGTCAGGGTCCTGCTTTACACGCTGGTGCTAGCGCTGGCGGCGACGGTGTTATTTGGATTGATGCCGGCGATCGAGGCGTCGAAGGGGGACCGAATTGCGGCACTGAAAGACCGCACGGGAAATCCGACGGGGAGCGCAAAGTGGTACGGGCTGCGCGGCGTGCTGGTGATGGTGCAAGTGGCGCTTTCGTTGGTGGCGCTGGCGGGTGCGGGACTTTTTATCCATAGCTTGCGCAATGCGCAGGAGATGGACCCGGGATTCGAAGTGAAACACGAGATGGTGATGTTCCTGAACCTCCAATCTGAGCATTACACGCAGGCGCGGGCCGAGCAGTTTTACAAAGATGTTGTGGAGCGGCTTGCGGGAGTTGGCACGGTGGAAAGCGCGAGCATATCGGACACGTTTCCCTTTAGCGGAGGATTGGCACGGACAACGTTTACAGATGGAGTGGACATCACGGACCCGCGGAACGGCAAGCTGACGCCCGTGATTGCGACGGAGCCGGGATATTTTTCGACGGCGGGAATCGCGATGCTGAAGGGGCGCGACTTCAGTGAACACGACGACATGCAAGGAGCGATGGCGGG
>DATJXZ010000015.1:0-32606 GCA_035499815.1 Candidatus Solibacter sp.
AACGTTGCATCGGGCTGCTCGGCGAGCAGTTCCTCCAGCCGCCGCCTGCGCTCCTCGGTGAGCAGCGTGCGGCGCCCGCTGCGATGAGTACGCGGCTCCAGCGTGCCGCGCTGTTGGAACTGCTGGCGCACGCGGCGCACCCCCGCCACGCAAAAACCGAACCACTGCGCAATTTCGCGCGTGCTCTTGCCTCGCTCGTAGAGTCGCAGGATTCGCCCGCGTACGGGCACAGGGATGGGCGTCATAACCCTAACTCTGCCACAACAGCTCACTCCTGTGAAGCTACATCATTTATGGAAATGCTCTAGCAGACGATTTTCGAACTTGGCTTCAGCGCTCTTCCCCTGGTCACCCTTAAGGCGGCATCGGGAACCAAGGGGGAAATGACCTCCTGGTCTGCACCCCTCAGTTCGCAGGAAAGTGTATATGATTCTGCGGAACGAGGAGGAGTGTTATGGCGCGAGGGAAGCATAGCGAAGCGGAGATGATCGGAGCGTTGAAGCAGCTGGAGGCGGGACGGCGAGCGGAGGATGTCGGGCGCGAGTTGGGAGTGTACAAACACACCATCTACGCGTGGAAGGCCAAGTACGGCGGGCTGGACGTGAGCCAGGCGCAACAACTGCGGCAGCTGACGGATGAAAATCACCGGTTGAAGAGGTTGGTGGCGGAGCTGAGCCTGGACAAAGAGATGCTGAAGGCGGTGATTTCAAAAAACGGGTGGGGCTCGTAGGCCTGCGCGGAGAAGTGCGCTGGCTGCGCGAACAGTATGCGGCGAGCCAGCAGCGGGCCTGCGGGCTGATGGCCATGGCGGTGTCGAGTTACCGTTACCGGAGCCGGCTAAGCGAAGGACCTCTCTTCGTCTTTGGCTTTTTCTCTCGCCTGCCGGGTGCAATCGAGTAGGCTGCCTTGGGTGGAGGTTGCTATGAGACTCTCTAAGGCTGATGTAACCACAGATCGTTTAGATCACCCTCGTTGCCGGTCGAGTCATAACCACTGCCGCCAAATAGCCAGAGATCACCTGATGAATCTCTCCAAGTCGAGGCGCCGCCTCGAGCCCCAGGAAAGTTTCCGGCTGCAGCGGTGCCTTGAGTACCGTAAACCGCTCCATCATTAATACCGTTGGATCCACCCACCCATGTCCACTGGCCCCCGGCAAATTTCCAAAGGTCGTTGAGCAAGCCGTAATTTCCCGAGGAGTCAATTCCATACCCGCCGAAAAGCCACATGTTCCCCGTAGAATCGGTGCAGGCTGCGGGACTACTCCGTGCGCCGGGGGTGTTCCCGGCAGCGGGAGTTCCTTTGGTTCCATAGACTCCCCTCGCCGAAGGGGTGTTGGAGCCACCCATCCATGCCCACTGGCCACCGTTGTATTCCCACAAGTCGTTGTAATATGCGTAGAAATTGCTAGAGATAACAGTACCGCCAAAAATCCAGACGTGTCCGGACCCGTCGGTCCAAGAGACCACACCACCTCGCGCGCCGGGTATGTTTCCTGGAGACGGAGTGCCTTCCGTTCCATAGACGCCATCTTGATCGACGGTGTCCGAGCCACCCATCCAGGTCCATTGGCCGGAGCTGTACTTCCAAAGGTCATTCAGTGCTGCGGCAAAATTTTGTTGATCACTCACGAAGCCTCCAAATAGCCAGAGGTTTCCTGATGCATCTATCCACCCCACGCCCCCCCTCCGCCCGCCAGGAACGTTTCCGGACGCTGGGGTCCCTTTGGTGCCATAGACTCCCCCTTGATTTACAAGGTCCGAACCGCTCATCCAAGTCCATTCGCCTGCGGAATATCTCCACAGGTCGTTCAGCAAACCCGTACTTCCCTGGGAGTCCATCCCGTAACCGCCAAACAGCCAGACGTTCCCTGTCGAATCGATCCAACTTATGGCACTTTCTCTCGCCCCAGGACGGTTACTCGCATCCGGCGCCCCCTCAATGCCGTAGATTCCAGTTTCGTCATAAACAACCCCTCCCGTAACCCAAGTCCATGTACCTCCCGAGTATTCCCACAGATCATTCAGACGATTTGTTCCCAAACCTTGATTTCCTACGTTGGAAACCGCACCTCCAAAGAGCCAAAGATTTCCCCGAGCGTCGGTCGAGGTTGCCATCCCCTCTCTTCCACCTGGAGTATCCGCGGCACTCGTGGTGCCTGTTCCTCCCGAAACATTCTGCTGCCCAGACAAGTTCGAACCCTTTACCCAGGTCCACTCGTTGCGGACGGTCGGTGCTGGCGGCGATATTTGGATACTACCTCCGCCACCGCCGCAGGAATAAAGCAGAAGCGAACTGAGCGCCACGAAGAGGAATCGAGATGTTTTCATGAAGCCTCACTTCCTTTCATCCGTGCATCGGCAAAGGCTTGTCGATTCGAGGAGCCTCCCGCAATTTCCTTCGCCTCAACGATTAGCGGGAAGGTTGTTCGTTCGGCCAATGCCATCGGTTGGTCGAGACCGGGGCCGATTCGCAAAAAGCTGAAACACCAGGACCTCTGAACACGAAACTTTAGCTTTTTACAGACTATCCGTCCTTCGCCGTCACGTAGCCCGTTTCACCTTTCCATTCCAAATCGCCCGGGCGGACGGTGGCTAACAGCGAAACGAGCCGTAGCCTAGAACTGCATCGCTCGCGGGAACAACCAGAAAAAGTCGTGCAGCTGATTCGGTTTTTTCGATGTGTTACGGCTGTGCCATCGACATCTCGCCCGCCTCTGCGCTGTTCTTGCCGACGAAAATTTCGTGGACAATTCGATTTGTCCGAAGTAGGTTAGTCGCGTGCGTTGGCTGAATTACCAACATCTTTACTATTTCCGTACGACGGTCTGTAAGGGCAGCGTGGCCGCCGCATGTGAGTTTCTTCGCTTGGCTCCCTCCACGGTTAGCGAACAGATTCACTGCCTGGAGGATCATCTCCACCTGAAGCTCATGCGCCGCTCCGGGAAAAAGCTCGTTCCCACGGCGGCTGGCAAACGGGTATATCGGTTCGCCGAGGAAATTTTCACGCTTGGTGATGATTTGCTCGCTTCAGCACTGAGCGGTGAAGTCCACCAAGAGCGTGAGGTAATCGTCGGGGTCGTCAACGTTTTGCCCAAACTGTTGGCTCACTGGCTGATTGAACCCGCCCTGCGCTTGAGAGAACCCATGCACCTTGTTTGCCGCCAAGGGAGCATGAGTCAGCTTCTGGGCCTATTGGCGGTTGGCGAGCTCGACGTGGTCTTGTCTGATTCTCCTCCTCCAGGAATCCGGATGCGAGTGTATACGCGGATGCTGGTCGAGTGCGGAGCTGTCTTTGTCGCTTCACGTAGGCTGGCCGCAACCTATCGGAGGGACTTTCCTCGATCAATACAGGGAGCGCCCCTACTCGTGCCTTCTGAGAACTCTTCCTTGCGTTTGAAGGTCGAACAGTGGCTTGAAGCGAAAGACCTCCGGCCGAGGATCGCCGGCGAATTCGAGGATCACGGCATGCTACGCACCTTCGCCGAAATGGGGGAAGGCATCGTTCCCGTCCCTTCTCTCATCGAGCGTCAATTCCGGAGGGGCAGCCGGCTGCATCGGGTTGGCGCCGCACGCGGCATTCGAATGCAATTCTATGGTGTAACTACAGAGAAGAAATTGATGGACGAATGGGTTGCGGCGATCTTCCAACCGCCCGCCGCATTGAGAAAATGCAATACGACGGCCTTGAATCAGAGATCGGAACCAAAGTTCAGTTCGCGACACACGAAGTCAATACTCGGATGAATGGAGGATACAGAAATGAAGATTCCCAGGAAAATCCCGGCCGTCGTGTTGTTGGTTTTGGCGGCCGCGCCCATGGCGGCTGCCCAGTCCGGGCCATCGCAACGGGAAGCCATCGTAAATTCTTTTAAGGAATTTGCCAAGGATTACATGCAAAAGTGGAATGCGCAACACACGCAGGTCGTCTTCGACTCCTTCCAGCGCGGGAACAGTAAAACGAGGCTCGATTGGATAAGAACATATGATGACCCGGTCGAAAATTACGATATCGACGTGAAGCCGACGGACTCATTGGTTACACCTTACCTCGGCATCCTCAAATTTACGATTGTATTCCACAACACTGCAATGCATAACAGTCGAGAACGAGCGGAGAAGGACCAAAAGTTTAAAACGCTCTCCACTCCTGTCCGCGTCGAGTTTAATTATCAGGAGGGGAATTGGGTCAAGCGTGAAAGATCCACAAATCCGTGAAGTACCGCGGACGATGCCGGCGGGTGGCGCGAAACGTAAAGCGCTGGAGGGAAGGAGATCAGCCGCTGCGCTGGACCGCCGCCGGACTCCTGGAAGCAGAGAGGAAGTTCCGACGCATCAAAGGTTACCAAGAGCTCTTGTTGCTCAAGGAGCGCCTGAATCCGTCGCGCCTTCCGCAGAAGGAGGTCCGCACAGTTGAAGTTGCTTGAACTTGCTTGCGGGGAGACTTACAGTGCCGAACATTGAGAGTCGCTGCCATCAACTAAAACTCGGACATCCTCAACACAAGCGCGTTTCACAGGACTGATATCGAGTGCGGTAAACATTGGTCGCCGAGCGCATTGGCTTGAATGCAACGATCGAGCGAAGGGTCACCTAGCCGGAAATGCGGCCATTCGGCCAAGCGGCGAGAAGCCCGTTCTCATTAAGCTTCCGCCGCCGGCCTTAGCCGTATCTCGCGCATGACGATCATCAAAACTTCAACTTCTTATTTTGCCTGCGCTAGCTCCGCAACAACTGCGGCAAATTTATCGAGTATCTCAACCCAGCCATCGAGTTGCCCGCTGTTCTTTGCGTGCTCCATGGTTTCATTTCCAATGAGGGTGACTTTCGTCTGGCCGTTTCCATAATCCTCAAAAATAACCATGTCGTTCGCACCGTCTATGGCTTCATGTTCTATTCCAAGCTGCGCAGGATCAACCTTGTTTCCCTTCGCGTCGGAAAAGTACATGGAGTAAACGATCTTCTCGTGCAGAACAATCTCGTGGTAGTCCGCACCATTCCAGAACTCCTGCCCATCCGGCGATCTCATGCAGCAGAGAAATTTTCCTCCTACGCGAAAATCCATCTTGCAAACAGGCGCAGTAAAACCCTTCGGCCCCCACCACTGCATCACATATTTCGGGTCTGTCCACGCCTTCCAAACCAATGCGCGTGGGGCGTCAAAAACTCTAGTGACAACCATCCGCTCTGTCTCATTAACCGTGTTTTTTGTCATCTCTGACCTCCTCTTTTTTCATTTGATTTACAACCACATCCAATTTGTCGAAACTCTCTTCCCAGAATCGGCGATAGCTGATCGCCCAGTCGCTGACTGTCTTTATCGCCTCTGGCCTAAGCCTGCACACGCTCTCTCTTCCACGCTTCGTCTTGATCACAATCCGCGCCCGCACCAGGTAGGCAATATGTTTTGAAATCATCTGCTGCGAGAGGGCAAACGGTTCCGTCAATCCATGCACAGAGGCAGGCCCATGGGAGAGCCGTTCGATCATCGCCCGGCGGGTTGGATCAGACAGAGCCGCAAATGTTGTATCTAACTTATCCACCACCATATGGTAGTGAATTATCCGGCGATGTCAAGTGTGGATTTTTGAGTTCCCGATTTCTGTTTCCTGACCTCTGAATCCTGACACCTGCGCTAATTTATGCTTCCCCACGCGCCGCGTATCACAGTTGGGTGCATGGTTTAACAAATAGGCTTCCTTGAGCCGTCACGGCGGAGGCCCTGGCATCAGGGGCCGGGGGATGCGCATTGCCGTTGGAACCTATACTCGGTGTATTGCCGGCCCGATGGGCAAGTGATCTTTGCCAATTGGCTTGCTATGACCTCCGCGATGAGTGGTAAATCGCCAATCCACTCATCGAGGAGGTTGGTACCAGGAAGTCGGCTTGTAGGAAGTGATCTCAGCGCCTGCTGCCAATTCTGGAAGGATTACGGGCTAACTGGAAGTAATTGCAGGCCAGAAGTCCGGTTGTCGAAAGTTTGAGATTCGCCGGATTCGCGGCGAACAGATCCTACCTAACGCTGCTGCGTTTTCTGGTTTCCAGGAAACTAGATTCTCAGTCGTGCGCTCAGAGGCCAGAGGCTCCCCGACCAGAAATGGTTTTTTGAAACCATCCGACAGTCTGCCGAATGCTCTGTCATTTTCCAACTCATTGAGAAAATTAAGGTTGGGTCTTCGACAGATGCCTGCCCAGAGTCCGAAATTTGGCCAATCGAATTTGGCAAATTCTAAACACACTGTTTCCTGCTGATTACAAGAGGATCGAATTTACAATTCTGGCTCCAAGAATAGAAGTTGCACCCAACTGCACCCAAAGTGAGGTGTTCTCAGCTTTAGTGTAAGGAACTGAAATTAAAGAGGAAGATTGGCTCCCCGGGCTAGATTCGAACTAGCAACCCTTCGGTTAACAGCCGAATGCTCTACCATTGAGCTACCGGGGAACGGGCAAGTAGACTTTTAATCTACAACATCTCCCGCACTCATGCCACTCCCCTTCTTCGGCCACGATATCAGCTTCATGATCTTTCGAAGCAGCCGACTGTTCGCGACGGCAGACCCGTTCAAATGCGTGCGGCGCGCGTTTCTTGATCCTGGACGAATCTGTTGGACTTGGTTTCAGCTAGCTCAGATTTGCGTGCCGCAAGGAGTTTGGCAACGCCGGCCACCAGTTCTTGCCTTCGTTCCTTCTACTCCGAATCAAATCAATCGCCAGCGCGCGGCACCATGGCGCAGCATTCCAATCTCAAAATTAGATTTGATACAGCGCTACGGCTGGAGGTAGCGCGAAGGCACGCGATCATCACGATCAAATTGCAGTTCATCAAAAGACGCTGCAACTCCATACCACCCCGGCGTCGCCGCCGGTTCAACTCGGCGCACCCGCGCCATTGTGGCTATCACGACGTTCCCATGACCCATTGGGCGACTGACCAGCACGATTTCGAGCTCCACGAGTGCTCCGATCGCAATCTCCTTCGGGCAAAGGAAAAACACTCCGGTTGAGCTGATATCTCGCGTTACGAGCGTAATCGGAAAGTCTTCAGCGACAGAATCCACGCCCCGCAGCCGTAAGGGAAGTCTTAAGGTTGCCCGCGGATATTCTCGCTGTTCGTGGTTTACCCCCACCGCATGCGTCGGGACGCGCACAAAGCGTCGCGGCCGCCCCGGCGCGAGCAGGGGCGTCACGCGCAGCGCAGGCATTCGCGCGGGTTCGCTTGCCACTTCTTGCACATTAAGCGGCGTGAGCTTACTCTGAACAGTCTCTTTTTCCCCAGACTGAATGGGTATTGCGCGGTTTCTCGCGCCCATCTCGCCCTCAGAGATGCCACTTCGTTGTTGCCATTACTGGCCCAACTTCATTTTTCTGCGGTCTTGCCCCGGGTCCCCGATCTTGCTGAGTGGGTGATAAAATGCCATTTAAGGCATTCCTCGTCAACCTGTGGGAAACTTTCGAAGTGTCTTAACGTCAAACACTTGGTTATAGTACCAGCACACTTTTCTGTGTTCACCAGCTGCGCTGTGGATATCTTCGTCCAAAATGGTGCTCGACACTACCTCCGTCTAACTTTACCTTTAGCGTGTTAAGGCTTCGCCGAGTGGCCACACCTAACCTCAATTCATCTAAACTTCGCCCGCTATGACTCCTCTTTCTCGCGATCCTGCCAAACGCGACTCCTTTCTACTCATGCTCGCCTTTGCAGCAATCTATCTCATTTGGGGCTCCACGTACCTCGCCATTGCCGTGGGGATCCAGTCGTTTCCTCCCCTTCTTCTCTCCGCTTCACGCCATCTCACCGCTGGGCTCATTCTCTATCCCGCACTCCGCTGGAAGACTGGTATTCGACCCACTCGTTGCCAGTGGCGGACCGCCCTAATCACCGGTCTTCTGCTCATCTTGATGGGAAACGGTGCCGTTTGCCTCTCCGAACGCACCGTGCCTACCGGCGTTGCAGCGTTGCTCGTCGCTCTGGTCTCCTTTTGGATGGTGCTTCTTGACTGGCTCCGCCCTGGGGGCCACAAACCCGCGTCTAGAATTTTCGCCGGCCTCACTCTGGCTTTTGGCGGCTTGGCCCTCCTGGTTGGACCGGCTCATCTGGGTGGCACAGGGCGCGTTGATCCTCTCGGTGCAGGGATCTTGCTTGTCGGCTCTTTCTGTTGGGCTTGTGGTTCTGTGTATTCGAAACACCACGACCTGCCGAGTTCGCCCATGCTTGGCGTCGCTATGCAAAGCCTGGTTGGCGGGGCCGCGCTCTGGACGGTCGGCCTGTTATCCGGCGAGGGCCGCGACCTTCATTTCAAGGCGATTTCTCTGCATTCCTGGCTTGCTCTCGTCTATCTCATGGTATTTGGGTCCGGAATCGGTTTTACGGCCTACGTCTATCTTTTAAAAAAGACCTCGGCCGCGCGCGTCGGCACCTACGCTTTTGTCAATCCAGTTGTCGCACTTTTTCTTGGTTGGCTCTTGGCTGGCGAGTCGATCACACTGCGTACCGCCCTCGCCGCTGCGGTAATTCTCACTGCGGTTCTTCTGGTGATCAGCGCCCCTCACAAGAATCCAGTCGAGGCCGCCGAAGTATTGCCCAATCCCGGCGAGGCCTGAACAAGCCTCTCGATGGGCTAACGCGAGCGCGCCGGCCTCCCCCCTTGAATTCACTTTGCCGCGCCTTTCCGGATAGAATCAGAATCGTGGCCTGCGTTATTTTCGTACCATGCAGATGATGATTAACCCGCGAAGTGATTTCGCAAAGCAAGTCTCGCCTCGGAAAGCCGCGCAATATTGGCGCGCCTACCTCGCTCGCGATGCGCGCGCGGACGGCACCTTCCTGCTGGCCGTGCGTTCCACACACATCTATTGCCGGCCCTCTTGCCCGGCCCGCCGACCATTGCGCCGCAACGTTCTATTTTTTCGCACTCTCGAGGAAGCCGAACAGCAGGGATTTCGCCCCTGCCTTCGCTGCCGCCCGAACGAAACAGCAGCTTCAACGGCGTTGGTATCGCGAGCCGCAAAATTTCTCGCGCAATCCTCTGAAGAAGGCCTGCGGCTCTCCGAACTCGCCAAGGATTTGAACTCGAGTGCAGCGACGCTTCGCCGCGCGTTCCGCCAGGTTACCGGCCTCGCGCCCCGCGAACTAGCCGAAGCCTTGCGCGTAAGGCGCTTCAAGAATTTGCTTCGCTCGGGAAATAACATCACCGATGCTCTGTACGAGACCGGCTATGGCTCCTCCAGCCGCATCTATGAACGTAGTAACGCGCAATTGGGGATGACGCCAGCAACGTATCAAAAGGGAGGAAAAGGGATGAAAATCGAATACACAATCGCGAAGTCACCGCTTGGAAAAGTCTTGGTCGGAGCCACGGAGCGCGGCGTATCTGCCGTTTATCTGGGATCCGCTCCAAAAAAACTCGTATCGGAATTGCGTGAAGAATATCCGCGCGCAAAAATTGCTCTTGCGTCCGGTGGTGTGCAGCGATGGGTCCGCGAAATTGTCCGCCGCATTGAAGGTCAGCCCGCGCAAGCGGACCTTCCGCTTGATCTGCAAGCCACAGCTTTTCAGAGGCGCGTGTGGCAAGAATTGCAGCGTATTCCGCGCGGAACAACGAGAACTTATTCCCAAGTGGCCCGCGCGCTCGGGCGTCCAAAAGCTGTTCGTGCAGTCGCTCGCGCGTGCGCGACGAATCCCGTTTCCATCGTTGTTCCGTGCCATCGCGTCGTTCGTCAAGATGGCCATCTGGCGGGCTATCGTTGGGGAGTTTCGCGCAAGGAACAGTTGCTCGCGACGGAACGTGCCGCGGCGAAATGAAAGGCAGCACTTACGCGTGAGGTTTTTCGCGGGTCGCGTCTTTCGGCCAATTTTGTTTGAACTTGTTGTCGCTGACCTTCAGGTTCTTCATGAGGTTGGTGTAGTGAAACAAAATAAAGTCGTCGGAACCAGTCTCATAGAATTTTTGTTGCAGTGGCAGCCAGGAAGCTTCGTCGATCCACATTTGGATTCGTGAGATTTGACGCCGAATCTCGTCCGATTTCGGCGTCAGCTCCAACACGACCGCTTTCCTGTGATCGAATTCTTCTTCGCCGGTGACGGTCACGAGATAGCTCTTCTTGATGTCTTCACTTTTTGTTCCGAAGCCGAGACGAATATATTGATCGACCATCGAGCGATTCTTGCCGAGATCGTACTCATCCACGCGATTAATTTTCGGATTGTAGATAAAAAGAGAATCGCCAGTCCTCAGAATCGTTCGCGGTTCGGGCTTGCTGATTTCGATTCGCATTTTCTGGTCGTGCCTTACCCATATTTGTCCCGTTTCCGTCGAAGTGTCTTTCACTACCGCGGTGTACTTCACGTTCTCGATATCTGCGGTAAGACTCCGGAAATCCTTGGCGGACCTGTCCATCATTTCGAGGACGCCCTGAATGGTCCACCGGTTGCCAGTTTGCGCGGGGCTCGCAGCCGCCGCGAGGAATGCCGCGCTAATCCCGAGGATACATAGAAACATTCGCCTGTTTATCAATCAAAGCCCCTGTTTTTTCAGGATCGCGCGGCTGGCTGCGTACCTTCAAATCCTAGTATATACATACAGATGCGCGAACCTCCGTCAAAGTTACCCGCAAGCCCTCTCGGGCTCCTCGCCTTCTGATTTTCCGCGTTGGTCGCCCCGTTTCCTAGCGGTGGATTTCGACGTGGTAGGCGATCACCGTGCCCTGATCATCGCGGACGGCCTCGATTTTGGAGATTGTAAAACGCTTGTTGTTGAGTTCGGGCAGTGATTTCTGCAAGGCGTTGTGCAATTCGTTTTCGAGTGCCGGGGTTTGCTCGGGAGGAGCGAGGATACGCGCATCGACGCGGTATGTCTGCGTCTCACCATCCCCTTTGAGAAGCATTACCTGTCCCGGAGTATTGGCGGGCAGTCCCATCTGCGGTTGGTCGTGAAACCATGATCGGGGAGTGAGCAAGACAAAGATTAAAATCAGAATGACCGCTGCGTCATACGGCCATGTGCCGCGCTCATAGGCCCAGAAAAACGTTCTCGAAAAGATTTGTCCGACGCTGGCCATCTCAATCCGCCGGGATCCCGTCGACTATCACGCCATCACGCATATGAACCACGCGATCGAAATAGGCCGTAGCTTCGGGGTTGTGGGTGATCATGACGATGGTCTGTCCGAGGTCTTTGTTGAGCTGACGAAGCATCTGGAGCACGGCTTCGGAATTCTTCGAGTCGAGGTTGCCTGTCGGTTCATCGGCCAAAAGAATCTTTGGTTCATTGATAATCGCGCGCGCGATGGCTACGCGCTGCTGTTCGCCTCCGGAAAGCTCCGATGGCCTGTGCTGGAGTCGCCCCGCCAGGCCGAGCATGCTGGTGACGACCTCGAAGCGGTGTGGGTCAAAACCATCGCCGTGAATGAACTGCGCGATGGCGATATTGCCTTTGGCAGTCAGCGTAGGAAGCAAATTAAAGCGCTGGAACACAAATCCGATTTTATGGCGGCGGAGCTTGGTGCGCTCGGCGTCGCTCATGGCCGTCAGATCGTTGCCGTCTACGAGGACGTGGCCTTTGGAAGCCTTGGCCAGGCCCCCGATGACATAAAGAAGTGAAGATTTCCCGCAGCCGGACGGACCCATGACCGCAACGGATTCACCCGGTTCGACGGCGAAATTCACGCCACGGAGCGCGGGGACCTCCACTTTTCCGGTGCGGTAGAGCTTCCACAGACTTTCGGTTTTAAGTATCGGCTCCAAGCTCTTTTTTCCCGGGACGATCAGCCCTTCGGCAGGCGTCCGTATTGTAGCTGCGATTCCCATCTCTGCCTAGTTAGGCGTCCTTTCTTGGTCTCATCTCAATTTCGCGCCGCAGATTTTCTATTTTTCGCCAGCCCCCATATACATTCGTTGCTCAATCGTAGGAGAGAGCCTCAACGGCATCCTTGCGGCTGGCCATCCATGCCGGATAGCTTGCTCCGAGAACGGCTCCGAGCAACGCAATGCCGGCAGCTCGAAGAATCCATCCGGTCGTAATAAGAATGGATAAAGTTGGAAAGCCCGCGAGAAAAGCAGCGCGCACAACATAGCTCAGCCCGACGCCTGCCACAATACCCAATACGCACAGGCCCGCGGATTCAGTCAAAAGAGCGCGCACGATGAAGACCCGGCCGGCCCCGAGCGATTTCAGGACGCCGATGTCGCGCGTGCGCTCGATCACCGTCGTATACATGGTGAGAAAAATGACCAGCAAGCCGATGGCGACGGCCAGAGAGATCATGGCGTTGATAAAGGTCTGCAAGCCGGGAATGTTGGTCGAAGTCATCAGGGACAACAGAGAACTGAGCGGGCGCACCGTGTAGCCCGGAAGGAGGTGACGGATTTCTTCCATCACGTCTTCGGTGTGTTCGGGGCGCGTGCATTTCAGCCAAAACACGGAGGCCTTTTCGGGAGCGCCAACCAGATCCTGGAGAGTCGATATGGGAACAAACAAGCGAGCGCCCTTGCCGTGCTCGACAATCCCGGCCACGTACCAATCGTGATTCAGGAGTTTGTAGGTGCTGCCGACCTTGATGCGTTTCGCGGCTGCGGCCAAATCGTCGACAAGAAGGTCGTCAGGACCCTCCATGTCATGCCCCTGCAAAAATACAAAGCCGCCGGAAACGGCGCGGAAACTTTCGGGGTCGATCCCGTAGACCACATCCACGCCGCCCTGAGAACTGAATTGCAAAAGAGTTGGCGCGACAGCTTGCACATATTTCAATTCGGCAAGCCGCTCGCCAATCTTGATAGGCATGGGTGCGCCAGTCATGCCGATGAAGACAGAAGCGGCGGGTGGCTGGAGCATGACGTCGGCGCCGATGCCTTCGATGCGCTTTGCCGTTTCGGTCAACAGGCCCGATGTAAGCCCGACGATCAAGACAACCAACGCGACTTCGACGGCGATCGCGAGGATGCCGATGAAAGTACGAAGCGGCCGGTGCAGAAGGTTGCGGACGATCAGCTCCGCCATCATGGCTGTTTTCCCGGTGCATCGTCGCCGACATTGACGAGTTCAGAGCCTGCGGGCTGCTCAAGCCTAAAGCGATCCGCGGAAAGATTCTGATTCAGCATCAGTTTGGCGACCTGTAGATCCAAACGATAGTCATCGTGGGGCCGATCGATCTGAATCACGCGCGGGAAGGACGCGACGCCTGTTGTGGCTCCCGCGGAAGGCTGTTCGTCCGCGGCAAGCGGCTCCCAATCCGAATAGCGCACGTCGGAAAGCAAAATGCCCCTGGGGCCAAAATCTTCCAGACGCACGATTTGGAGATCCGCGCGATCAAACCAGATTTTGCGCAGGATTTCCGTTTGATACCCGCCGCGCAAAACGGTGAGGACATAATAGCGCGCCCTCTCACCATTGAATTCTTCAAAAAGCACAGATTCTTCCTTGCGAACGCCGGTCCAAAGCAGCGCGTCGAGCAGATGCTGAGGCCGCAGGTTTTCAATCGGCTTGCTGCTGGTACGTTCAAGAGCGACCGGGCCCACGAGGAATTTATTTTTCGAAGGAATCCAGACGTGGAACGTGGTGCCGTCGCTGGTCATGTCGAAAATGGTTTTGCCGATCACGGGGGCTTGGCCAATCATGCGAATGTAAGCAGACCGCTCCGCTAGGAGAAAGGCTTTCACTTCGTGATACTCCTCGATGACGCCACTGTATTGCGAGCCCGCGGTTGGCTTCAGTTGCACGGTGGCGTCCAAGCTTTTCACACCGTTGGCAATGGCGTTGTACTTCTCGAGCAGTTCGTCACGCGTGGCCACCTTGGCGACCACGATTTGGGCGGGCGGGACGGTCTGGGTATGCTTGACGGCGCCGCCGCAACTGGAGCAAATCTCCGCCACTGTCACCAATAGAGAGCACGCCAACACACGCCGCATCAGTCTTTTCCGTCCCTCGCACACAAATGAAGCAATCCAACTGCCATGGCTCAGCTCATCAACGAAGTGCCAACCTCCATTATGAACGAGTGCAGAGGGAAAGAGCGAGTCGCGAACGAGGCCAGAAAGACAGCCGGGCTGGAGGGTGAGAACGGAAGTTGAGCGTGACAGCTGGAATAGCTGCCAGGCCGTTGAGCGGAAGCGGGAATTCTCGGTCTGGCAACGGTAAGCAGAAGAAAAGAAAAAGATAAGGGCCGAAAACAGATGGTCCTTGAACTGCGCGACTTTGAAAGCGACAGATTGGGGCCCTACACAGATCAACCTACGACATAAAAAGAAACAGCTTACGAAGAGCACGCAGGAAAGTAGCGGATACAGAAAAAAACGGAGCAAACGAACCGGATGAAATGCACTTTGGCGGGAGGCCAACCAAGCGAGGGTCTGCACCACGGGCGTCTCCTCGGCGTTTCCATTGCGGTACCGTACTTTTTACGCACTCGGTTAGCTTCGAAGCATTTTCGCCGTCGGGCGGCGCGATAATCTGCTTGTACGCAGTGCGTGTTGCTTTTCGAGATTCGGCACTGAGTCGATTCAGATCAACTTCGATCCCGCACTTGAGGTCGAGAAGCGGCCTTCGCCGGAGGTTTATGAAAAATCGGAACGGAGTTCAATTAGCCACCGTGCCGATGCTGGTGCTCCTGGTGTCCCTTGGGGCGGTCAGCCTGAAGGGCAGGGCGCCCCAGCTTTCTTCCAAGGACGAAAATGGCACATTTTATTTTCACGGCACCATCAATCAGATTCTCGAAGTAGAAATGACTCTCACGAGAGCCGGGAACCAGGTTGATGGGATTTATATGTACGCTCGTCACCTAAAAGCCATCATCTTGCACGGCAGAAAAATGGCGGCATCCGTCTACGAGATCGATGAACTTAGCCCGGACGGCACCGTTAGCGCCCAATTCAAACTGAGCGACCTGGACGCGCCCGGCCATTCTACTGGAACGTGGGAGGGCGCGAACGGAAGGCAAAAGTTGCCGGTGGTCCTGGGCGAAATCACTCCGAAGCAACACGAACTGCTGCACGAAATGTGGGAGTCCAAACCACAAATTGCAGTTCTGACCATTGGAGAGGATCACTCGTGCGTGAAGAGGACGCTGGGCGCGTCGTGCTGGGGAGAAATTCCCCTAATGCCCAGCCTGGCGACGCGAGGCCCCGGCATGGTAGCGCATCGCGCGCTGCCGGACCTCTTGATCGACGATACGATACTCGCAGTAACCACCGGGTCGCGAAGGCTTTGCGTGCTGCAATCCGCAGCCATGCGCTGCGCACAACCTTACGATCCGAAACTCCCATTGCAAGAGTTGACGCCCATCCCAGGTTTCGAGCACGACGTGAGCATGATTGGCAGCAACGTACGCTATGCCTGCGGAGTCGTGGGCGAGGCACTCAAGTGCTGGGATGGGAGTTCGCTGTCGGCGGACAGCGTAACGGAGATCATTCATTCCCATGTTGATCGACTCTCATCGGGCAATCCGCAGTGTGCCGTCATATCCGCCGGTGGCGTGAAATGCTGGTCCATAGAATATGACCAGCAAGAGAAGCGCAACAAATTGGTGGTGCAGGAGGTTTCCGGATTGAATCGTGAAATTCGCTCGATCTCCGCCGCAGGTTTCGACGAGCAGCACTTTGCCTGTGCGGTTGATGACGAAGGCCTGAAATGTTGGGGAAACAATTTTGCCCGCCCAATGGGAAGCCGGGCTGGAGGCGTGCGCAATCTGCCTCCGGCGCCTATTCCTGGCCTCGAAACAGGGGTGACAACGGTGTCTACTGAGCTGAACCATTCCTGCGCGATCAAAGAAGGAAGAGTTTATTGCTGGGGCGGGTTCAATTTTCTGGGAGAGCTTGGGGACAAGAAGCCAGAAGCCCTAGGCGACGTTGTGGAAGTAAGCGGCATCGAGAATGCGAATCAGATTGCTGTGGGACCGGGTTACAGCTGCGCTTTGACGCGAGATAACCACGTGTTTTGCTGGGGCGACAACGAATTCGGCCAGACGGGAAACGTCAGCCACGACGTTTGCAAAGAGCCCAACGGTAAGGCGGACCCGATTGAGACGCCTTGCAATCGGCATCCCGTCGAGGTACTTGGGCTCGACTGAGCGGGAAGGAAGTCGAGTTTTACTCATTGGGTGGATCATCGCAAAGGGAAGCAGTCGAGGTCGTTGGCAAAATCCAGCGGGCCGGAGTAGCGCTTTCTGATTTCGGATTGGGTTTGCTCTTCCTTACCCAGAGTGCGCAGCATGCGATGAGACAAAATGAGATGCTTGACCTGTGCTTCCGCGGCAATCTGACCGATTACTGATGGAGGCATGTGCAGACGCCGTTCGATTCCTGTGGCGCCCTCGGGAACGGAATTGTGGGCGATGAAGAGATCAGCATCTTTTGCCAATCGCGGAAGGCTTTGGCCATCGCCGTTGGTGTCGCCGCTGAAGACGATGACCTTGCCGGCCACCTCCGCGCGCCATGCTAGCGCCGGAACAGCTCCGTGGATGACACGCACGGCGTAGATGGCGAGATCGCCGCTACGGAAGGCGGCCACCGGAGTTGAATCCGCGACGACATTGTGGGGTTGCATTTTGTAGCTGCCGTCTTCACCAGGTACCAGCAATTCACTAAGATAGCGGTACGCGCCGCGCTCTTCACCGAAAAGATCGGAAACGAATTCGGCAGTGGAGGGCATGAAGTCATTCCCAGGCGGGCCGTAGATAGGGAGAGGACGCTTGCGGTCCTCAAACCAGGAAGACTTGATGAGCGCGGAAAAGTCGGCGCTGTGATCCACATGGAAGTGAGAGAATAAAAGCACATCAAGCTGGGACATTCGCGCGCCGCTCTCACCGAAGCGGAGAGCGCTCCCGCCGCCGGCGTCAACCAGCACACGCGCTCGGCCGTTTTCCCAGATGAGATAGCTGCTCGAGGCGCGCTTGTCTTGCAACTCCGGGCCGCCGGAGCCGAGAACTTGGAGAGCAACACCTTGGGCGCCGCAGGATTGCGCGGAGGCAGACGGCAAGAAAGCGAAAATCATCAGAAAGATAATCGCGGTGGGGCAACCCGACCGATGCAAGGGGCCCCCAAGAAATCGTCGCAGGTTCATTTTGAATTCCTCCCGTCACGGACTCCGCATGGCTCAGGCACTTAATAGATGCAGGGGGTTGGACATGCGACGCGCAAGAAATGGTCTTCCTCTTAACCTTGAGAGATTCCATCGCAAGCACCGAATCCGATACTCGAAAAGCAGAGATTCCCACGGGAGATTCAGACTTGGACTGGACCGCCTATTGCGGGCGGGCGATGTAGATGTCGAAGGGCTGGACGGCGGGGCGGATGCGGCGGATGACTTCGCTGGTCCAAAGCGTTGGGCTGAGAAGGGTGACCCAGCCGTCTTCTGGTTCGCAGATGGCGCAGAAGGTGTAACGTTCGTACGCGGATTGGTAGGCATCGACGCCGCGTTTTGAGAGGTCCCCTTCAAGAGCGGTGTCGGGGGATTCCGTGGCGACGCCAGCGCGGATGCCAAAAGTTTCGCCTTCGAAACGTTCGAAAAGCTGGAAGATCTGGCTTTGGCGGGGCTGCGGAAGGATGAGGCAACGGGCGGCGGCTTCGCGAAATTCAATTTTTCGCGCTTTGCAGAATTCCTGGACGCGATCGATGTGACTGAAGAAGTCCACCGAGCAAGAATCTTCGAGTGCCAGTGCAGGGAAAAGCGATGACCAAATCTCGGCAGCCTGTTTGCCGCGAACGGGCTCGCGATTTTCAGTTTCGACCAGTTCGAGGCCGACCGCTTTCACTCCAGGGCCGAGGTCCAGGGATTCCACGTCGAGAGAAAAAGGCGGCAGGTCGAGCGCTCCTGGAGGCACGCCCGGAGGAGCACTCATTCGAGGGACTCCACTTCGGGAAATTTGCTGCGAAAATCCGGTGTTTGTTTGCGCACATCGAGCCAATCGAAAAACGCATCGGGGGTTTCCAGCCAAATGCGGAACCAGCTGGCGATTTCCTCTTTTTCGGCGCGCTTGTGCGGTTCGACTTTGTGATTGTGGGAGATCATTTCGGCGCGGCGCTTGCCGAGGCGGGCTATGCCGAGAACGCGTTCGACCGCGGCGTGTTCGCCGTGGGCCTGGAACTTACGCATCAGCTCGTCGAGACGCATGATGCTGACTTCAGCGTCCTCAAGCGTTTTGAAGTGCAGCAGGTCTTCGAATTCTTCTTCATACTGCTCTTCGGCTTCTTCTTGAAGAGTTAATAGCACTTTCCAGCCTGCGGATTTGAGGACGTCGGCGATGTACTCGGAGCTCATTTTTCCTGGCTCGCCGTGCTCCGCGTGGAGACGGCGGCGCAACTGATCGATTTCCGCGAGAGTCCATCGGGAAGCGCCGATCTCTCGGGCGGTCTCGAGGATCAAGTCTTTTTTCGATTTTTGCGAATCCGTCATCAAGCTCTGCTTCTGCGCGATGCTGAATGTGCCTTCGTGTGCGCCTTCTTTTTAATGTGCGTGTGCTTCCGGGGCGGAGGCGGCGGAGGATCGGCCGGGAGTCCCGCCAGGAGACGGCGGTACTTTGTCACATTTTTATTGTGTTCTGCCAGTGTCGCGCCAAAAAAATGTCCGCCCTCGGTATTGGCGACGAAATAGAGGTAGTCGGTCTGCGCGGGCTGGAGAGCGGCGCGGAGGGAGGCTTCACCGGGATTGCCGATTGGACCTGGAGGCAGGCCGGTGTGCTCATAGGTGTTGTAGGGCGAATAGACGTGCAGGTCTGCGCTTGAAAGACTGCCGGTGTAGCGTCCCTCTTGTTCGAGAGCATAGATGACGGTGGGATCGCATTGCAGCATCATGCCCTTGCGAAGCCGATTTTCGAAGACGCCGGCGACGAGCGGGCGTTCGTCTCTCTTGGGCGTTTCGCGCTCGACGAGCGAGGCCAGGGTGACGATGGAAGAGAGCGGGTAGCCAGAGGCGAGGCGCGTTTTGTCGCCGTCAGCCATGGGAGGAGCGATGCGCGTCCATTCTTCCTTGAATTTTTTTACCATTTTCGCGGTGAGCTCGTTGGGTAGGGGATGACGCGGCAGTTGATAGGTGGCGGGGAATAGGAAGCCTTCGAGAGTCAGCGCTTGCGGGGAGATGTCACGAACCAGCGTGGGATCGCTGGCAGCTTTTATGAATTCGTTGGCGGAGAGAAAATGTCCGGCTTCGAGGTCGTGCGCGATATCGTAAAGCGTTTCGCCTTCGCGAACGGTGAAAGGAACTTCGTAGACTTCTCCTTTGGCGAGCTTCCAGAAAACGTCGCGGCCGGTGGCAGGCTTGTTAAAGAGATATTCACCGGCTTCCAGAGTGCGCTTTGGATGGCGGCGAGCGTAAATCTCGAAGGCGATCGAGCTGCGAACCACGCCGTTGCGGGCGAGCAATTGCGCCACGCCGCGCCGGGAGGCGCCATGCGGCACCGTTACGAAAATGCCCCCGGCAGAAAAGCCCTGATAGGGATGGGTCAGCCCATACCACATCCAGGCGCCAGCCGCGGCGGCGGCCAGAACCACGAGCACGATCAGAAGGAAGACTTTCTTCAAATCAACCTCGCGAATTTCGCGCGTACGAGTTTCACTTTGCCTCTTGCGTTGGTTGCGGCGCTATGCACCGGTCCAGATATTCCTTCAAGATCAAGGCTGCGGCCATGGCGTCTACGCCGGGCTTTGTACTTTCCTTTTTGCGTTGCTTGCTCGAAGCCGGATGAAAGGTCCTTCCTTGCTGCTCTTCGAGCAAACGCTCCGCTTCCCAGCTGGTTAGGCGCTCGTCCACCATTTCGACGGGCAGCCCCAGTTGTTTGTGGACGCGCTGCCCGAAGCGCGCCGCTTCTTCGGCCATATCGCCGCGCGTGCCATCGAGGCGCAGGGGAAGGCCAACCACGATTTGCCTCACGCCGTGCTCGCGGACCAGTTCGCGCAGGCGTCGCATATCTTCGTTGCGATTGATGCGAACGAGGGTCGCGAGCGGCTGCGCCTGGGCGGTATCCCGGTCGGCAATCGCGATGCCGATGCGCGCGCGACCGTAATCCAGCGCCAGAATGCGCGCGGGCTTGTAATTCTTCACGTCAATAGAGGTCTCACGCACACCTCCAGTATACCGGGAAGCAATTCCCAAGATGAGCGGTGCTGCCTAAGAATGGACTAACTGCTAGAGCACGGAGCGGGCTCGAGGAGGCGTGGGCCTCAGGGGTTGCGGCCGCGGGAACCGGATTGCCAGGCGTCCCAGTAGCCGAGCAATTTCATTTGTTGATCGAGGCCGGTTTCTTTGAGGAGGGTGTCGAGTTCGGCGCGCGCGAGGCGCTTGCCGAGGGGCTGGATGCGATCGGCAATGCCCCAGGTTGTCAGAGCGGCGAGCGCGGTGTTCAGCTTTAGCTCGCGGATATCCACTTTGTCGAAGGTATCTGACGCCGCGTGGTAATTCGGCAGGTAGTTGGCTTCGACCTGATTGGCGACGAGAGTCGGAACGCCTTCCAGCAGGAAATCGAGATTGTCCGTGCCGAAGAAAGCGTCAAAGGTGTCATGGTTGGCGCCCCAGGATTCGAGCGGCATGAGAATCTGATGAAGCGCAGGCTCGATGTCGCGACGGCCGCCAAGAGAATAGCCGGTTACACGGCCGCTGCCGGCGTCAAATGCGATCATGGCGCGGATTTTGTCCAGCTCGGAGCGATGGGCCAGCACATAGGCGTGCGAGCCGAGCGTGCCCTGTTCTTCGCCAGTGAAAAGCACAAAGCGGATTGTCCTGCGAGGCAGAAGCCCCGTGGCTTTGATCGCTCGCGCCGCCTCAATCACCAAAGCGGCGTTGCAGCCATCGTCGAGTGCGCCCGTGCCAAGGTCCCAGGAATCGAGATGCGCGGCGAGGATGACGGATTCATCCGGTTTTTCGTAGCCGCGAATTTCGCCAATGACATTTTGCTGCTCGATGGGACCGCCGACATTGTTGGGCATGTCGAAGTGCACGCGGACTTTTCCGGGGTACGCTGCAGCCGCCCGCGCCAAACGCATTGCGTCTTCGCGCGCGACTATGGCTTGCGGGATTTTGTCGACTACGCCGTTAAGCGCGTTTGTGTGTCGGTAAAGGAGCAGGCGTTCGCGCGCGCCCATCCAGAGGATCGCTGTAGCGCCGCCCTGGAGCGCCTGCTGGATGATTGGCGGCGGGCGCATATATTCGTTGTCGAGGTCCGCCCAGGTCGAGCCGATGTCGGTGCGAACCAGCAGAATCGCGCCTTTTACCGCCGAGCCAGCCCGCGCAAAATCGTTTTCGCTGCCGTAACCGACATCGACGAGAGCTGCCTCGATGCCGCCAGCGGGCGTCGGGGGAGACCAGCCCTCCGCGACGAGCCGTAAGGGGAATTTTGCCGGGCCAAGAATTGTCAGCCGCGTGTTGCCTTCACTCCAGGTTGCCGGCAGCGTGTAACTCTCGGTGTGAACTTCTACGCCCTCCGCGCGAAACGCGGCGACGGCCCAATCGACGGCTTTGGCCATTTGGGGTGAGCCGGTGACGCGGCCGCCGATTTCATCCGTTAAGCGGCGAAGGTTTTCCTCCATCGGCGATGGGCCAAGAACCTGTGGAATTATTTTTGCGGCGGCTTCCGCGCAATTCGAGGAATCGGTGGCAGAACACGCAGCCGTGGACTGGCTGGATTGCGCGGGATTCAGAGAGTCCTTCGAGGGGGGAAATTGCGCGAACGCGGGAACCGATGTTACGAAGAAAAGAGCTAAAGACGCAGAGAAAACCGCAAGTCCTGGCATCGGTCTGGTCTCCCACATACAGAGGCGTTGCTGCGCTCAATGTTGCTGCGGCAAGCCCGTGCATCCTGGCGGGGAGTATTATAAGCTCGCGGCGCTTTGGCGAGAAAGTAGACAGAACGAACCATCCGGTCGAGAGAATCTGCCATGAGAAAATTCATTTCGGTGTTTGCTTTGAGCCTGGCGGTTGCAACTTCAAGTCTCCCGCAGAATTCAGTACAAGAAGCGCCGTCCGATCTGCAAACGCGCGCAAAGGCCGCGCTGGCGCAAATTAAAGGAACGCTCCAAGCGCCGGGCCTTCAGCAAACCGTTCGCGTACAGCGGGACCGCTGGGGTGTCGCTCACATTTATGCACAGAATGAGCACGACCTGTTTTTTGCGCAGGGTTTCGTCGTCGCGCAGGATCGGCTTTTCCAGATGGAGATTTGGAAGCGTTCGGGCGAAGGCAGGCTTGCGGAAATTCTTGGGCCCTCCTACGTGCAGCGCGACGTGAATGCCCGGTTGCTGCGCTATCGCGGCGACATGGAAGCCGAATATCAGAGCTACGCGCCCGACACGAAGGAAATTCTCGAAGCCTTTGCGGCGGGCATTAATGCGTACCTCGAAGAAATTCAAAAGCCCGGTGGGATTGGATTGCCACTGGAATTCCAACTTGCCGGCTTTAAGCCCGAACCGTGGAAGCCGGAGGATTGTCTGAACCGCCTGGCGGCTTACTCGATGACTGGAAATGGCGAGAGCGAACTGTACAACGCGCGCCTGGTGGCGCTGCTGGGAGCCGCGAAAGCCACGGCGATTCTGGACCTCGATCCACCGGTGAAACTTGACCCGGCTCCTGAAATCGATTTTTCCGGGCTGTCGCCAACATTGCTGAAAAATCTGGTGGGGAGCGACGTGCCGCTACATTTTCCAGAGACGCCCGTTCAGGGCAGCAACGACTGGACGGTTTCCGGGTCGCTTACGGCAAGCGGCAAGCCGTTACTGGCCAACGATCCGCATCGCGTCATTGCCGAACCTTCCTTACGGTACATCGTTCACCTTGTCGCGCCGGGGTGGGACGTTATCGGCGCGGGCGAGCCCGGCTTGCCCGGCGTGGCCGTTGGCCACAATGAAAATATCGCCTGGGGATTCACGATTTTCGGACTCGACCAGCAAGACCTCTATCTTGCACAACTAAATCCCGCCGATCCGGCGGAATACAAAACCGAAGATGGCTGGAAACGCATGGAAGTGAAAACGGAAACGATCGGCGTGCGAGGCGGCGCGCCGGTCACTTTGAAGCTAAGATTCACGCGGCACGGTCCCGTGCTTTGGGAGGATGGCAAGCGTGCGCTGATCTTGCGGTGGGTTGGTGCAGAGCCGGGAACTGCTGGGTATCTTGGCTCTCTCTCGGTGGACCGAGCAGAAAATTGGCAGGAGTTCGAGCAAGCGATGGCGCGGTGGAAAGTGCCTTCGGAAAACATCGTGTATGCCGATAGGTCCGGTAACATCGGCGAGCATTCCACCGGTCTCGCGCCGCTGCGGAAAAAATGGACGGGGTTGCTGCCCGTTCCGGAAGACGGTGGGTACGAATGGGACGGGTTTGTGCCGAATGGCGAGCTGCCGCACTCTTTCAATCCCACGGCGGGATTTGTGGCGACGGCGAATCACAAGATGATTCCGGCAAAATATCCTTACGCGGTCGGTTTTCAGTGGGCTCCGCCGGAACGGTTTCAGCGCATATCGGAAGTGCTGGACAATGCCGCAGCAACGGGCCACAAGCTGAGCATGGCGGACATGGAAAGCCTGCAGAACGATGTCGTTTCATTGCCGGCGCGATACCTTCAAGGCCTTTTGACGAACGCCGCCGGTACTCCGCCTAGCGGAGGGGCGCAATTGATTTTGCCCTGGGACTGCGCGATTGGGATTGATTCTGCACCGGCGACTCTTTTCGAGTACTGGGTTAAGGAACTTCGGGATGCCGTTACGCAGCTCGTGGTTCCCGAAGGAGTACGAAGTACGACAGGAGAACTCTCTCTCAGCGAGGTAATTGAGGAGTTGGAGCACGCGTCACCGGAAACCTTCGGGGAGCACGCGGAGGACTCCCGGAACAAGCTCCTGCGAGACACACTACGCAGGGCTCAAACCAAAGTTGTGAGCAAGTTCGGTCAGGATCCGAGAGAGTGGGAGTGGGGTAAGCTTCACCAGGTTTCGTTCGTTCATCCCTTAGAAGCCGTGGTGCCCAGCGCAGGCAAGCTATTCGATCGAGGTCCTTATCCGCGGCCTGGTGGCAACACGACCGTGGATGCCACCTATTTTGGGAGAGGCTCATTTGACCAACTTGCCGGAGCAAGCTATCGCGAGATTTTCGATTTGAGCGACTGGGACAAGGGTGTGAGTGTCAATGTTCCAGGGCAGAGTGGCCAGCCCGGCAGCGTTCATTACGACGATTTGCTGCCGCTATGGCTGCACGGCCAATACTTCCCGTTGAGCTACAGCAAGCAGGCCGTCGACCGCGAAACAACGGACGTGCTCGAACTCAAACCTTAAGAATGATAGTGCACTTCCCACGGGGGCTAGTGCACGCGCAACGCTGGATTCGCCACACAATCTGCGACGCGCGCTACTTGCACCATCTCCGCGACGTCGTGCACTCGCACGATGTGCGCGCCATTCATTATGCTCGCTGCAACGGTCGCAGCACTGCCCCAGATGCGTTCTTCAGGTGGCGCTGGTTTGCCCTCGCGGGCGAGCGTTTCGCCGAGAAATCCTTTGCGTGAAGTGCCTACGAGCAGCGGATAGCCAAGCACGGCAAGCTGCGGCAATTTCTGGAGCAACTCGTAGTTCTGCGGATGGCTCTTGCCAAAGCCAATTCCCGGATCGAGGATGATTTGAGATTTGGAGACGCCGGCCTTCCGTGCCCTCGCGACGGATTCTCGCAGGCCCCGAGTTACGTCGCGCATTACGTCGCGCGCAAATGGTCCCTTCTGCATCGTGCGGGCCTCGCCTCGCATATGCATCAGCACGAGCGCGACGCCATGCTTGGCGGCAATATCCGCGATTCGCGCGTCGCTTCTCAATCCAGAAATATCATTGATGATTTCCGCGCCGGCACGAATGGCAAGCTCCGCGATAGCAGCGCGCCGCGTATCCACTGAAATCGGAATTTTCAAGCGCACCCGCAGCCCTTCCAGAACGGGGAGAATGCGATCCAACTCTACCGAAGCGGAAGTTGCTTCAGAACCTGGCCGCGTGGATTCGCCGCCGATGTCAATCATGTCGGCGCCCGCCAGCTCCATCGCGAGAGCCTGTTCCATGGCAGGCTCCGGTTCAATGAACTTCCCGCCGTCCGAGAAACTATCCGGCGTGACGTTCAGCACGCCCATGACGAGTGTGCGCTCGCCGAGCGCCAGCGTTTGCGAACGTAGCTTCAGCCGGAATTTCTTGCGGAGTGTCATAGAGCAGTTGAATCAGGAGTGTAGCTCAATGCAAGGGAGATGCTTGTCTGTCGCGCCGTTTTGGCCGACTGAACAAAGGGACAGGCAGGAAGGCCTGTTCTGCCAACTAATCCAAATCGAAGTTGCGGATCGGTTTTCCGGCGGGAGCGTCCTTGGCTTTCTTCATTGCTTCCTCAAATTTCTTGGCGAGGATGTCCTCCTTGTGCGTTTCCTGGAAAAATGAATCGGCGAATTTATCCTCGCGCTGACGGCGCTGCTCGGCAAGAATTCCATGCGCATTTTCGAGGTCGACATTAGGCCCAGCCTTAACGGGAGCCTCATGAGAGAGCACTGCTCCAAACACCGCGTCCACCACCAACTTCGCCTGGCAGCACGGGCAGGTGACCTGCAAATTGTCCGGTTCTTTCTTACCCATACCGCCATTCTACGCCATTTCGCCGGCAATGGTCACGGGTCTACGGGTCAAGGGCCGCGGTTGCAATCGGGACCTGCAAAAAAAGGGCACGATTCATCGTGCCCCGACATCAGTTTTGATTGAGGTCTACGCTTTCGCGGGATTTTCGCCGCGCGCTAATCCCGGAGCAGGCCGCAACTCAGGCCGTACCACTTTGGGATCGGCACTGGGCGCCGGAGGAGCCTGCGGAGGCGGCGTGCGCGGCTTTTCCGGCAGCGGCTTGCCTTCCATCAGCAGCTTTACTTCGTTGGCGTCAATCACTTCGCGTTCGAGCAAGGCCTGCGCGATGCGCTCGAGCGTTTCCCGGTTGTTCGAAAGAATTCGCTTCGCGCTTTCATACCCACCGTTGACGATTCTCCGCACTTCCTTGTCGATTTGAATGGCAGTGTCTTCGGAGTAGTCGCGATGCTGGGTAATCTCACGGCCGAGGAAGATCGCTTCATCCTTCTTGCCAAAAGCCAGCGGCCCCAGATCGCTCATGCCCCATTCGCAAACCATATTGCGGGCGATTTCCGTGGCGCGTTCGATGTCGTTGCCGGCTCCGGTGGTAATGTGTCCGAGGAAAATTTCTTCGGCAGAGCGGCCGCCCATCAGCACGGCTAGCATGGCGTCCAGATGATCGCGTGTGTAGGTGTGCTTGTCATCCTCCGGCAATTGCATGGTGAGTCCGAGCGCCATTCCTCGTGGAATAATCGTCACTTTGTGGACCGGATCGGCTCCCGGGGTCATGGCCGCGACCAAAGCGTGGCCAGCTTCGTGATACGCGGTGTTCTTTTTCTCTTCGTCGGAAAGAATCATGGATTTGCGTTCGACGCCCATCAACACCTTGTCTTTGGACATCTCGAAGTCAACCATCATCACGAACTTGCGGTTCTGGCGCGCGGCCCAAAGAGCGGCTTCATTCACCAGATTGGCCAGGTCGGCGCCGGAAAAGCCCGGTGTGCCACGCGCGATGATAGACAACTCGACGTCATCAGAAAGAGGGACTTTCCGCGTGTGAACGCGGAGAATTTCTTCGCGGCCTTTCACGTCCGGGCGGGCGACGACCACGCGGCGGTCAAAGCGGCCGGGACGCAGCAGCGCCGGGTCGAGCACATCGGGCCGATTCGTCGCGGCAATCAAGATCACGCCTTCGTTGGATTCGAATCCATCCATCTCCACAAGCAGCGCATTCAAAGTCTGTTCGCGCTCATCGTGCCCGCCGCCTAGCCCCGCGCCGCGATGGCGGCCGACCGCATCGATTTCATCGATGAAAATGATGCACGGAGCGTTCTTCTTACCCTGTTCAAATAAATCGCGGACACGACTAGCGCCGACGCCGACAAACATTTCCACGAAATCCGAACCCGAAATCGAGAAGAACGGAACATTGGCCTCGCCGGCGATCGCTCTCGCGAGCAAAGTCTTGCCCGTTCCAGGAGGCCCGACGAGCAGCACGCCCTTGGGGATCCGTCCGCCGAGTTTTTGGAATTTCTGCGGGTCTTTCAAAAACTCAATGATTTCCTGGAGCTCTTCTTTCGCTTCGTCGGTGCCCGCGACATCCTTGAAGGTAGCTTTCTTTTGCTGCGCTGAAAGCAAGCGCGCGCGCGATTTCCCAAAGCTCAAGGCTTTGTTGCCACCAGCTTGCATCTGTCGCATCAGGAACAGGCAGAAGCCGACGAGTAATATCAAGGGCAGCGCGTTCAGCAGGATCAGGATCCAATCGCCGCTGTGAACCTCTTTCATCCCCTTGATCATCGTTCCTTTGTCCTTCAATTCCTTGATGAGGTCGGGCGCCGCTTCTTTGAAAATCGTCACGGTGAACTTTGTGTTCGGGGGAGTGCGGTATTCCCCCTCAAGTTCGTAGCTATTGGGGGAGAGATACATCGTGACTTCCTTGATTTCTCCTGCTTCCACCTTAGTCATGAACTCACTGTAGCCAGGCGTCTGGTCGTGTTGCTGGCTGCCATTCGCGGACACCAGCTTCCACAGCATTACGCCGAGAAAGACGATGGAGATCCAGAAGAGAATTGTTTTAGCCGTGGAACTTGAATTCACGTTGCCCTCACCTTTGTCCTTGCCCCCGCAGCGAATCTCTCTGCGAGGAAGCGACGCGCGAACTTTTCGATCTTACTTCGGACGTCCCTGCCGTCGCTTCACCGGCGCCGGTCCATTGGACAGAGCCCGATGATTGCGCCCCGTTCCATTGTCCGCAGCCAGGCCGTAACCGACCCACACTTGATTAGATGCCGTCCGGAACCCGAAGTAATCAGGCTCCAGGCCCACGCGCCGCCGCGCGGGCTTGTCCAGCAGCACTGCCAGCCGCAGGGATCGGGGCTGACTTTCTCCCAGCCGCCGCAGAAGAAACTCTTGCGTTACGCCGCTCTCGAGCACCGCATCGAGAAGCAGCACGTCGCGGCCCTTCAATTCCGGCCTCGATCCGAAATAAACTTCGCGGCGCTCACGCCCCGCGTCATCCACGTCTCGCACATCTTCGCGGACGAAATGACAAACCACTGCGGTGCCAATCTCGCGGATCAGGTCAGCGGCGAAAACGAATCCGCGGTCCAGCGTTACAACCACATCCACACGCCGTCCCTTGTACTCCCGCGTAATTTCCCGTCCCAGCGCCGCGACCCTCGCGCCGATTCGCGCGGCGGAATATGTCGCACGGCCTGTGGTATTCGACTTGACCGCTGGGCGGTCACGCATCAAGTATTTTCCTCGGCGATCAAAATTCCTGTCCGGGTCTCGTCATTCGCCGCAAATCCAGCCGCAGCCGGAAAACCGCGCGCCCAAACAAGCACGCCTCCGCTCGTCACCACCGGCCAGCCGGCTCGTTCCCACCGACTGACGCGCTTTTCGTTCAACAAGCGTTTCAGCTTGTGCGGCTTTTGATGACCGACGGGCTGCAGCTTGTCTCCTGGACGCCAGTTGCGCAGAACGAGCGGCGAACGCAGCCGGTCTCGGTCCAGGACCGCCCCTGATTCCTTAGTGTCCACCCTCTTGGCGAGCCAGTCAATCACCCTGAGGCGGAATACGCACCCCGCTTGGGGAACGCGCAAGGAAACATCGCCATTTCTAAAATCGATTTTGTGCTCGTAATCCGCCGCCGAGATTTTTTGCGCGCGGTTTCTTCCGTTGATTCGAGTGAATGTCTGTGTGAGGAAGACCAATTCATGATGTTCCCGGCGAACTTCCGCGCCTCCCGACAATTGCAGTGATTTTCCATTCTGCCCGCGCCGCGCCAAGTCCAGAACCGCTGCGATGTGCCGCGCCGTGATTTGCCCTGTTCCGCTTTTGCACTCATCAATTAGACGAAGTAACATTCTCTTTGTCAGCGCGCAGGATTTTTCTTCTTTTACCGCGTCCTCTGCGAACTCTGCGTTGAAATCACTCTTCGCCATGGGAAACAACAAATCTGCTACGGCGATTCGTTTCCCTCCGAGCCCCTTTTTTGCAAGGGCCTCGCAACGTTCCCGGGCAAGCTGTTCCAAAAACTCTTCGTCTTCGCGGGCGAATTCGGCGAGTGAAACCAGATGTTCCACGACGGCAGGCTGAAATTGTCGTGCCAGAAGCGGCAGCAATTTCTTTCTGATACGTGCACGCGTGCGAGTCGTATCTTGATTCGTTGCATCCTCGCGCCACTTCTGCTTTTTCGCGCGCAGGTACTCCCGCAGCTCGGTTCGCCGGACTCCCAGCAGCGGCCGCACCACCCACATCGTACGAGGATGGATTCCGGCGAGTCCCGCCAGCCCCGTCCCGCGTAAGATGTGCGCCAGCACGGTCTCCGCCTGATCATCCATTGTCTGAGCAACGGCCACCAAATCCGCTTGCGCTTGCGCCACTACCCGCGAAAAAAAATCGTAGCGCGCCCGCCTCGCCGCATCCTCGAGGTTCGCTTTTTCGCGCCGAGCTTTCCGGGCAACGTCCGCGCTTTCCGTATGAAACGGGAGTCCAAGGTTCGCCGCTAGCCTCGCCACAAACTTTTCATCTGCATCCGAAGCCTTGCCCCGTAGCTTGTGATTCAAATGCACCACGCTCAGCACAATGCCCAGCTCATCTCTCAACTCGAGCAAAAGCAGCAAGAGCGCCACCGAATCCGCGCCTCCAGAGACGGCTACGGCCACGCTTTCCCCTGCACGCAACATCTCCGCGCGTCTTACGTTTTGCAGCAATCGGACCGCAATCTCGCCGTTCTTGCGCCGAGAACTCATGTTTAAGGAAACCTGCATGGTCATGGAGTCAGAGGCTATGGTAACAATTGCTCGCCAAGCAGGTCGAGCCTCGGCGGGTTCGCCCTTGGAGGGTTATACTGGGCGGCGACAAAAAGCACTTCCGACACAAAGGCGGCAACCATGGAAATCGAGCGGCGTGACTTTCTGAAAACCACCGGGAAAGCCATCACGGCGGGCGCAGCTGCGCTTGCGCTTGGCGGCAAAATTCTCGGCGCAAACGATCGCGTGCGCGTCGCCGTTTGCGGCGTGCGGGGCCGGGGCAACGATCACATCCATGGCTTTTCGCACGTCAAGGGTGTCGAGCTCGCCGCCATTTGCGACGTGGACGAGAACGTCCTGGCCATGCGCCTCGGAACCATCGAGAAAATGGGCCAGCCGAAGCCCAAAACCTATGTCGATGTTCGCAAGCTCCTCGAAGACAAAGAAATCGACGCCATCTCCATCGCCACCCCAAATCACTGGCATTCGCTGATCGCCATCTGGGGCTGCCAGTCAGGCAAAGACGTCTACGTGGAGAAGCCCTGCTCGCATAACTGGTTTGAAGGCCGCCAGCTCGTCCGCGCCGTCAAGAAGTACAATCGCATTTGCCAGCACGGCAGCCAGTCGCGCTCGAATCCTGGCATGTTGGAAGCGATTGGCCACCTGAGCGACGGCACCATTGGCGATGTCTACCTGAGTCGCGCCATTTGTTACAAGTGGCGCGGGACGATCGGCCACGCCAAAGAAGAACCCGTTCCCGCCGGCGTTCATTACGATCTTTGGACCGGCCCCGCTCCGATGAAACCCTTCACGCGCAACCGTTTTCACTACAACTGGCATTGGATTTGGGACACCGGCAACGGCGAATGCGGCAACCAGGCCATCCACGAAATCGATATCGCGCGGTGGGGCCTCGGCGTCGGCTTCCCGGTTTCCGTCTCGGCCATGGGCGGCCATTTCATGTTCGATGACGACCAGCAAACCCCCAACGTCCTGAACGCTGTCTACTATTTCGATCATGCCAACGGAAAGCGCAAGATGATGGAACTCGAAGTCCGCCACTGGATCACGAATCACGAGGCGGAGATTGGCACTGGTGCCTATGGAGCTAGCGCCGTGCCTCCCGCGGGACTCACACCCACCGCCGGCAAGAAATCTGCAAGCGGGCAAACCCTGGGCCCAAAGGACGCCAAGACCAATACCATCGGCAACATTTTCTATGGTTCAAAAGGCTATCTCGCCATCGATGGCTACGACGCCTACAAAACGTGGCTCACCGATGAAGTCACGCCCGGCCCATCCGGCAAAAAGTCCGGCGATCACTATGCGAATTTCGTCGATTGCATTCGTAGCCGCCGCGCCGAGGACATCCACTCGCCCATCGAGGAAGCCCACATTTCCTGCACCCTCGTGCACTTGGCCAACGCCTCCTATCGCCTCGGCCGCACCCTCACCTTCGATCCCGCCACGCAGCAAGTCATCGGCGACGACGAAGCCAACGTCATGCTTCGCGGCACTTACCGCGCCCCCTACGTCGTCCCCGAGGAAATCTGAGCGACGAGGGATTCTGCCTGGCCTGCCCGCCAAAAGGGCCGAGTCCCTCGGCGCTTCTCGCCTTCCAAGATTCCGATTAACCGAGTTGGACGGGACGCCCACACCTATCGCCCAATAGCGTCCTCCAAATCAAATAACGGTGCGTTCACCAGATGTGCTGGATTCTGAGTCGCCTCTAGGTCCTCGAAACGTGGGTCACGCAGATCGACCAGACTTGAGACGCTCGGGTCGGCTGGATTATAGCGTACCCGGATTGAACCAGAAGAAAAGTTCTTATGCACCCTCTCAACGTTGTCCTCAGGACCGTACAGGGCGAACAAGCCAGTATATCTTTTGCCTTCTACCGAGAAGCAGTATCCGATGAAGCACGCAGACGTCGGACCGCGTCCGACCACGGGCACGAGCCCCGTCGGGCCTCTCTGAATTGTGGCGTCTGCAGCAGGCCAGCGAACACTGCCGTGTTGCTGGGCCAAGTGCCAGATTTGCCTGAACAGCAACCACCCCACGACTGGCAAGAAAAACCACCAAATCCACGAGCTACTGCCCATAGATTCCTCTTCCTGTGGCAAGTTGTGACAATGCTACACCCAAGGCGCTCGTGCTTGATAAACGCGGTTACCGGAGAAGCGGATTTTGCCCCAGACATTAATTGGCTTGCCGCCAACCACCGTCCTTGTATTAAATATCGCCGTGGACTCAGTTGCTTATCCGGATGCGGTGGACCCATGTCTCGTGGGCAAGTACTCAGCTGTTGCCAAGGCCGGCGGGGGCTTTGTGTGGGACGACGTTCTGGAATATCGCGTTTGGTGCCACCCAGAGGGTGGTTCACTCGACCTAGAGGACGGCAGTGACTATTATTATCCGTTCGCGACCTACGCCGAGGCACTTGCATTTTCCGAAAGGACTGAAGGAGCCGAAGCACCGCTTGCTCTGATTCGACAACGGGAGTACATAGCCGAGCCTACTCCTGGCGAGTATCTTCACGTTAAGCAAGAGCGCATCACTGAATGGCCAGTCGAGTTCCTTACTCGCCCTCGACGGACACAAAATACAATCCCTGATTTTCTTTCGCCAAATGCTCCCGCCAACAGGCTGGACATACTGCGGGGCCTAACAAGACCCAGGTCCTTCCATGAGAAGGCTGGTGAGTGTCAAGTATGTTTTTCTTTCTTGTAAGGATGTTTTTGTTTTTCTCTTCCTCTCTGTGAGTTCCTGCCCTTGAGCCAAGCCGCTCCTGTCGCCACCCTTCCATCCGCACTCTTT
>DATJXZ010000016.1:0-2967 GCA_035499815.1 Candidatus Solibacter sp.
CTTTTTTGTTGGTTGTGATGGCGACTCGAAGAATCAGGAAGCGCAAAGATGGACAATGGGCGGCGGTCAATCGCCGGCAATTCGTGATGAAACGCGCTTCGGTGTGCGCGTGACGCGACTTCGCTTGGCTCGCGCGACGGCGCGTCGTGATTTTACCTCCAAACGCACGCCCTCCGCCTTCTGCAAGTAGGCGACGATGTGGAACAGGTTCGTGGCGGTAGGATTTCCATTTGGGCCAAACATCTGATGGAGAGCTTTTACGTGAAGATTGGTGCGCGCGGCGAGCCTTGGGAATCCGACGGTGGCGTTGATGTAATCGCGAAGCAGTTCCTTGCCGGCGGCGAGATCTCCCGACAGGAGGTTTTCCATCGCGTCGCTCAGCAAACCCTTTCTAAAGGCGGGGTCCCGTTTGACGCGTGCCTGCACGGTTTCTCTGAAATCCCGGGTCAAAGCCATTTCATTATTCTCCTTGCTGCCCCTTCATTCCCTGCTTTTGCTCTGCGCTTCTTCGCTGCTTGTAATCTTTCCAACGGTCGACGGCCAGACGGATATCGTTTTGTTGGCGCTGCTTCGTGCCGCCACCGAGAAGAATCACAATCTGGTCGCCGTCCATTCCGTAATATACGCGGTAGCCAGGGCCGAAATTGATTTTGCATTCGGAGACGCCGGCTCCGACGCTCTTAGCGTTGGAGAAGTTCGCTTGCCCCAAGCGGTACAGAGCCGTGGTGACCTTCCGCGCAGCCTCTGCATTCAGCCGATCGAACCATTCGCGGAAGGGGCAGCGCCCGTCGGGCCCGCGGTATTCGCGTAGATCCAGCATTCGATTCGAATAGTAGTGCTAATACTACCATAGAAGTGGATGGCTAGCATTTATTATGGAGAGAGGCACTCCGCGACTCACAAGAAACGAAGAACCAAAACACCCAACCTTCGCCAACACCGCGAACGGTGGGGCACCCGAAAACGCAGCAACGGGCTGATCCGCGGACAAGCCGACCTCTCATCGCTCTCGCCTGCGCAGCAGCGCTAACCCGCAGTAATATTGACTGCTCAACTTATCCGGTTGATGATGGCCGGTGCGCCAACCGCTCCTCAATCAAAATGAACGATTCCTACACTGAGGACTTCAAGCGAATGCGACGGCTCCGCTGGTGGGTCTTGTTTGCGATGCTGATCGGGCCCATCGGCGCCACAATCAACCACCTTTTCATTGATCCCTCAAACCGGACGACGCCCGGGCTTGTCGCGTTCTATGTTGTTTGGATTTCATTCACAGCGGGGATTTCGTTTCAATTCCAACACATGCGCTGTCCCCGGTGTGGGCGACCCTGGAAAGGAGACTGGCTCTCGTTGTCGCGGGTGGGATTTTGGAACGCTCTTCGCGTGCCCCGCCGATGTGCGAACTGCGGTTTGGAAATGACTACATAGATTTCGAGTGTGCTGATCGGGAAATCGTCGGAGCCTTTGCGGCACGGCTGCCGCCGTTCGCCCCAAGATAAAAAGCCGTGGCTTGCAGGGCAGGCTGCGGAGACGTCGCCAAATGTCACACTGGAAATTGGAAATCAGATTCGAAAGGCGAGTGATTCAACGCTTGGAAGCGCCTGGACGCTGCTGGCTGCGTTTGTACGCCCCTGAATTCATTTTCTGCCGATGACCAGATATGAAGCGGACGGGGTGTCCTTTCACATGACCGCGCTCCCGGTGGTTCCACGCGGCGATGGGCGTGCGTTCTCCGCAGCCACACATGCAAAGTCCGGAGGGATTGGGAGGGCGCAGCTTCGGTCGGGGCTTTTCTTCGGCAAGCATCAGGGAGATTGTATGCATATCCCGCGCGCAAAACAAACCCTTGCGTAGCTAACCTTGCCGCCGCGGCCCGCCACGTTCCCGCTGCATGCCCGACGCCCGCTGCCCGGCGGCGGGCTGGGATCCCGCCAACTTCAGAAGGGGCGAGATGGCGTCCGCATCTTCACGACAACATCGTCCCGCGTATCGTCCCGCGTGATTAAAGTGCGGTTCTTGCATCCGCGTGGCGGACCGGTTTTTTTTCGTCCGCCGAGACGGACGGGGGTTTTGGCATCCGCGGAAACTTCAGCGGGACGCATCTTCTGCGTCCCGCTCAGTGGCGCTACGACTTGATCGTAAGCACGGGGCACTTCGCAGCGCTGATCACTCGATATGCCTTCGTGTGCGGCACATGGCCTGCAAGGCCTTTGCGCGGCTTGGCGCCCATCACGATCAGGTCCGTCTTCTGCGCAAAGCGGAGGATTTCCTCCACCGGATCGCCGATGACCATCAGAAACTCGGGCTTGTGTTCGAGCCTGGCATTGGCCGGCACAAGCTCTTTCAGCTGCCTGACGACCCAATCGCGCCGTTTTGTGACGGCTTGCTCGGAGAATTCTTCCACATACGGCACCACGTTGAGCAGGGTGATACGTGCGTGATGCTCCTGGGCGAGTGCGAATGCGTAAGCCGCTTCGCGATCGACGCCCGGACCAAAATCGGTGGCGAACAAAATGTTCTTGAAATCAGTCTTGCCCAGCGATTCATCCTTGGCATGCGGCCCGACGGTAAGAACCGGAACGCGCGCCTGCCGGAAAGCTTCCTCGGCCGCGGAGCCGATGACGAGTTTCTTGACGCCGCCGGCGCCACTGGTGCCGAGAACGAGCAGGTCAACCTTGCATTCGTTGATTAACGACTCGAGGGTTGGCCAGAAAGAGCCCTCCACTATGTTTATGTAATGTTCGATTCCATGGAGACAGCCGGATTCCATGATCCTGGCGAAGTTCTCTTCGGCTTCGTCGCGGCGCGCTTCGATCGTTTTCACCGCGATTTCGGGCGCCATCATCGGGAAGCCATCGAGGGTGATGATGTGGCTGAGATAGATCTTCGAGCCGAAGCGGCGCGCAATTGAAACCGCATATTCCAGCGCATGTTCGGACGCCGGCGAAAAGTCCGTCGCAACCACAA
>DATJXZ010000017.1:0-94083 GCA_035499815.1 Candidatus Solibacter sp.
TCAGTCCTGTCGAGCGTCAACTTGCTTCATGTCGAGGAGTACAAAAACAAGGTTCAAGCGATTACCGGTAAGGACACCACCCAAACAATTCCAAAATCCTTCCTGCTGGCCGCAGATGACATCGTCATCGTCGATGTACCACCGGACTTGTGCCTGTGGCGCCAGGGCGAAAAGCTCACCTCGACGGGAATCAGCAATTCCCAAGAGCGCCAACTCTCAGAACTCCGCGAACTGGCGCTGTTGCTAACGGCCGAAGTGGTCGATGCACAGCTCGAGTCCTATGTTCATGCGCACGGAATTGAACCGGTATTTGGGACTCACGAGCGTTTCCTTTTGTGCCTTACGCCGCATTCCAACGCGCCGGCCATGATTGAAAGCGGTGAACGAAACAAAGAGCGTTTTCAAGGCGAACTTTACACGGTGTATGTGTGCGAACCCGGCCGGTCTAAACGAGACCGAGTAATGATTCGAAAATATTTCGATGCCGCTCAGAAGGCCGGTGCATCAACCGAAATCCTGGAAAGCGACGATCCCATATCGGCGATTGTCGAATTTGCGCGCGAGAAACGTATTACGCAGATTTTCATCGGGCACAGCACCCACAACACGTGGCGGGACCGCGTGTTCGGCGATCCGGTGCTCCGCCTCATTCGCGAGGCGGAAGGTATCGACGTCCGGGTCTTCCCTCACTAACTCCGCTTATGCCCATGTCTGCGGACAGTTCACGCGGTAGCCTAAAAGTTTATTTGGGGTATGCGGCGGGCGTCGGAAAGACCTTCCAGATGCTTGCGGACGGGCAGGCGGCCGTGCAACAGCGAGGGAATGTCGTCCTCGCTTACTTTGAGCCCCATTCTCGTCCCGACACCATCGCGCAGGCGCAGGCGCTCGAGGCCGTGCCGCATCGCAGGGTCGAATACCGCGGCAAAATATTTGAGGAAATGGACACTGAGGCGGTGTTGCGTCGTCGGCCAACCATCGCGTTGGTCGACGAATTAGCGCATACCAATATTCCTGGCTCGACTCGTAGCAAGCGTTGGGAAGATGTTCAAGTCCTGTTGGATGCGGGCATCGAAGTGTGGACCACAATGAACGTGCAACACATCGAAAGTCTCAATGACCAGGTGTGGCAGATCACGGGCATTCAAGTGCGCGAAACCGTCCCGGATGGGATCGTCCGGCGGGCCGCCGAGATCGTAGCTGTCGATGTCACTCCTGACGCGCTGCTCAATCGCTTAAAACGGGGAGCGATTTACAAGCCGGAAATGGTGGAGAAGGCGCTGACAGGATTTTTCAAAGGTTCGAATTTAGGCGCGCTCCGCGAGTTGACACTTCGCCAGGCCGCCCACGAAGTCGACCTCCGGCAGTCCGCTTACGATGAAACGCGTGGATTTCGGCTCCCTCGAGTCTCCGAAGCGCGCGCCAGCGGAACAACCCATGACCAGCCGAAGGAGCGGATTCTCATCCATATCACCGCCGATCCTTCAACGGCCATGCTCATTCGTCGAGGACGGCGCGTCGCTGACTACCTCCATGCCGATTGTACGGCTCTCTTCGTGCACTGGACTCCTGAATTCGCGCAACTCCCAGCCGAGGAACGACAGGCAGTGGAGAAGCACCTTCGCTTCGCCCGGAGTCTGCAGATCGCAACCCGGATCGTTGGCGGCAGCAACGGCATCGCCAAGGCGGTGGTGGAATTCGCCCGCCGCAATCAGGTCACGCAAATCTTCGTGGCGCACTCGCTGGTCGGACTTCTGGCGCGGCTACGTGGCAGGAACTTCACCGAGGATATCGTCCGCTTGGCACAAGACCTTCAGGTCACAGTCGTCGCCGACCGCAGCCGCGGGCTAGGTTCCTAGGCGAATTACAGTCGGGTGGGATAAAGTCCAGCCAGCGTTTATATAGGCATTGTGCCATCATCCTTCCCCTTCTTGGCCACTCCCTCCACTGCGGCCTATACGCGCCGACTACGGCGTCGCTGGCCTTCGTTTCGGGATGCGTTCGTTCAGAATGGTTGGTGACACTCGGTAGAGTGTCAGGATGAGCGAAATCAGATGGGATGAGCTTCCCGAGGTGCGCCAGCTGGCGCGCCTCAGAAGAGTTTGAGCCAGGCAGCGCGAACCAGACAGCAGTGGATGCTCTTTTATCACTTCAGCGGCCGTAACGTCGCACACACCTGCGAGCCGCTTGCGGACTCTCTCTTCGACCTGCCGCCGGCGGTGCGGGCGTTGCTGAAATAGCTAGCTCGAAAAGGGACGCTTGCCCAGCCAAGCCAAAACCTGAAGCGGCAACCATCGCAATCGAGTCATCGGAGGTAGAGATGAAATGGGGCGTCAAAGGAAACGTTTTCAGAACTTTTCTGGGTCAGTTTTGACGAACTCGTGCAGATCCGCATCGAATTTGAACCCAAACAGCAAGTGTTTCTTCACCGCGATGTAGTTCTGCCGAGTACGTCAGGTGTCCGACAAATTCCTAGGCGTTTACAAACCCAGCTCTAAAATCGCGGGGTGCCCAAAGCTTTGTCACACTTCAGGGGTTCATCCCACATTTCGAGAACAAATCGGGAACAAACCACCAAGGAATACCCGTGGAGTAGGTTGATCAACACATACGTATTATTTACGGTGGGCAGGGCTGCCAAAAAAATTGTTGAGACTGCCTTGATTAAGTCTCCGCTGCGAAATGGACTCCCGGGTTTATAACTTGGGAACGCGCTCCAGAATCCCCGAAATGAGTTCTACCTCCGTGCTAGCATGTCCTGAGCCAGCCGTACGTTTGTCAAATCACAATTGATGTTGACAGAGGCGTCAGCAAACGACGGATGCTTCGACCACAATCATTTTGGGGCTACTTCGCTAAGCCCGCATCCCTACTCACACTAGCTGGAATTTTGTTGTGCGTGTCAGCTGGACTTCACCTACAGCCCGTGCTTGCCCAAATCTCGCCTGGTCCGCTTGCGAGAGCCCACGAATCGCTTTCCGGTCCCACGAACTGCACGAAATGCCATGACCTCGGACGTGGCACAGCGGAATTCAAGTGTCTGGATTGCCACACGGAAATTCGCGAGCGCTTGGCGCAAAAGCGCGGAATGCACGCGGTTTGGGTCAAAGCGGGCGGAACAGGCAAGGAATGTGCGACCTGCCATTCGGACCACAATGGAGCCGATTTTCAGCTGATTCACTGGGAACCAAATCGCGAGGCTCTGGACCACAGCAAGACGGGATTTGCGCTTACCGGGAAGCACGCCGGAATCGCTTGCCAGAGTTGTCACAAGGCTGAATTCATTCCTGCCGCAGTGCGCAAGGGGATTCAGGTCAAGGATCTCAGCAGAACGTACCTTGGACTTTCCCGCGAATGCGCAAGTTGCCATCAGGATGAACACCGCGGTCAGGTGGGGAAAGATTGCGCGAGCTGCCACACAGTGCAAAGCTGGAACCCGGCTTCCCTTTTCAATCATGCCAAGGCGAAATTTCCCTTGACTGGCGCACACGAAAAAACGCCTTGCGCCAAATGTCACCCGTCCATTGCCGATTCAAAACCTTACGTGAAGTACACGGGAATTGCGTTTGCAAAGTGTACGGCGTGCCACGTCGATCCTCATAAAGGCAGTTTTAGCGCCACCTGCGAGTCCTGCCACAATACGTCCAACTGGCACCGCATTGCCCAGCTAGAAGGATTCGACCATTCAAAAACCAAGTTTCCGTTGTTGGGCAAACATGCCACCGTCGGCTGCGCCGATTGCCATACGCATGGAGATTTCAAGAAGCCGATAGCGTTTGCGAAATGCATGGACTGCCACAAGGACGCCCACAAGGGCCAATTCACAAGCCGCGCCAGCGGCGGCGAATGCGCCGAATGCCATACCGTCCAGGGTTGGAAACCGTCGATCTTTACCGTTAGGGATCATGCGACGACAAAGTACCCACTCGAAGGTCGCCACGCGGAAGTGGCTTGCGACAAATGCCACCTGCCCAAAGGCGTGAAGGGCGAAGACACCCTGTTCAAGATTACGCAGACGGAATGCAAGGATTGCCACAAAGATATCCATCAGGGGCAATTCGCTGGCGCTCCTCACCAGAATCGCTGCGAAACTTGCCACAACGTGCAGGGCTTTAAGCCCGCACAGTTCGCGCTGTCCCGGCACAAAGATACACGGTTTCCGCTAACCGGCGCGCACATCGCAGTGCTGTGCTCGGATTGTCACAAACCCATGCCCGCGAATTCTGCGGTGCCTGTCAAATACAAGTTTGAGGATCGGTCGTGCACGGCCTGCCACGTGGATCCGCACAAGGGCGAGTTCCGCGAGCGGATGGAGGCGAAGCGTTCCGATGGGACAATGGCGGGCTGCGAAGCCTGTCACACCACCAAAACGTGGAAGGAACTCACCCGGTTCGACCACTCGAAGACCTCGTTTCCACTGCTCGGGGTTCACCGAGGGGTGGCTTGCATTGATTGCCACCGCCCACCGGCGCTGGAGACTAGCCTGAAGAACGTCGATTTCAAGACTGCCTCGACTAAGTGTTCGGGATGTCACGTGGATCCTCACGCCGGGCAGTTTGCCGCGCGTAAAGACGCCGCAGAATGTTCCAGCTGCCACAATTCAGAAAAATGGAAGCCTTCAGAATTCGATCACGACAAACGCACGCCGTTTTCACTTGCAGGAGCGCATCAAAGCGTTGCTTGCGAGGATTGCCACAAAGTAAGCCGTATGATTGACGGAAAAAGGGTGCTCTTTTATAAGCCGACGACGCGGAAGTGCAGCGAATGTCATGGCACGACCTAGCCGGTTGCTGGAGACATATCCCTCCTGCTGCAGCTGCGGAGAATGCCTTGCAAATTGCAGATTCTTCGACAGATTGAAGGCTGGAGTACAGCTCATTATTTGAACCAAGACTGTCCGCGAGTACAGTTGTTTCCACCACTTACCAGCCCATACCATTAAGTCACCCTGCCAGACCCCGAAAAGACGGAATTGGGGTCATCGAAGGACGTGGCACTTTGCTCGCTCGAGGACTGCTCCTAGCCGGAGTTTGCCTTTTCGCCCTTCAAGCCTTTGGTCAAGGCCAGCATCGTCCTGCGCAAAAGCTGGTGACCCACAATCCGCACGGACCAATCAACATTCCTTGCGAAAACTGCCACACCTCCGTGAGTTGGAAGCCGATTCGCAGCATTCCAGAGTTTGAGCATGGAAGACGTGGGCCTTCGCAGCATGCACTCTGAAATGCTTTTCGACAGAGTGACTTTCCACGATTCCCCCACGCCATACTGGCTCCCCTCTCAAGTGACGGTAGATGTGGAAACGCGCCATCAACATTGGCGCAATACGCACGCGTTCTCGGGATACCGAAGATTTTCGGTCGATACCAAACAACAGGTGGCAACGAAATGAGTCTCAATTTAACAGTCCCACGCATCACGACGGCACCCGCGCATGCGGTGCCAGCTAAACCGGCCGGCGAGCGGATTCACCGCATCATTCTTGCGGTGGCCTATATCGTTACGGGCTTGCTGCTGCTCGCCATGTTGATCTATGGCTTCAACTACTATTGGCTCTCTCCCGCCCAACGGGCGCTTTCGCCCAAGCACGACTATTTGAAACCGAGCGGCACGATCGGCCTTCGTTTGGGCATGATCGGTTTTCTCATGTTCCTGCTGATCTATTTGTACCCGCTTCGCAAGAAATGGGCGTGGTTGGGCCGGCAAGGCAAATCGCGCCATTGGCTTGACTTCCATGTATTGCTCGGCCTTTCCGCGCCGGTCGTCATTACGTTTCACTCCTCGTTCAAATTCTCGGGAATCGCCGGCGTCGCTTACTGGATCATGATCATCGTTTCCGCAAGCGGCATCGTCGGGAGATACATATACGCGCAGATTCCGCGAAGCCTTAATTTCGCCGAACTTTCCTTCAAAGAGGCACAAGACCAAAGCAACGCGCTAGCAGCGCAATTGCAATCCCTGGGCATTCTCAATCAAAAGGACATCGCCTCCTTGGTCCATTTGCCGAATCTTCAGCAAACAGAGCGTATGAACCTCTTCACCGCCCTCATGAAAATGATCATCTTTGATATGGCTTTTCCATTCCGGGTCTGGCGGCTGCGCCAAAAAATGCTGTGGTCGCACACCCGCAGCATCTTCGCCATCGCCGGGTTTCGCCGCACAAAGAATGCCTCGCTCGAACGGACGATTGATCTGGCGCGGCAGCAGATGCTTGTTTCAAAGAAAATTCTTTTTCTGTCGAAGTCCCATAAAATGTTTCAGCTTTGGCATGTCATCCACCGGCCTTTTAGCTACTCTTTCGCGCTTCTGGCCACCATTCACGTTGTTTTGATGCTCATGCTCGGCTACTACTAAATGTAGAGATCGCGTGCGTGGGTCCACTTCGCGTAAGCGCTCGGAGAGTTAGAGATGTCTGATACGCTTGTAAAACTTTTGATCTACGGCTTCTGTGCCCTGGTGGTCGCAGTCCCGATGATCCTGTATCAGATTCGCCTAAAACGGCGCGAAGCAAATGCGCTCGCTGCCGCGGCTAAGGGCAAAATTTATTCCGAAGGTCCCCGGGCGCAACACCCTCACATCGATTCCAACTACTGCATCGGTTGCGCGATTTGTACGCAGGTTTGCCCCGAGGGCGACGTCCTGGCCATGATTGGCGGCAAAGCAGCCATCGTCAACGGCTACAAATGCATCGGGCATAGTCTGTGTGCGGAAGCCTGCCCTGTAGGCGCAATCAAAATGGTGACGTCCAACGCGAGCATGAGCGTAGACACGCCACGCCTTACGCCCCAATACGAAACGACAGTTCCGGGCTTGTTCGTAGTCGGCGAACTTGGCGGACTCGCTCTGATCAAGAATGCCATTAACCAGGGCCGCGACTGCATTGATACTGTCGGCAGCAGAGTTTCTACAACTCGAACCACTGCTTCCCCAAGCGTTTATGACGTTTTAATCGTTGGAGCCGGCCCTGCCGGGATCAGCGCGTCCTTGCGAGCGATCGAGAAAAAGCTGAACTATCTCACCATCGAGCAGGACACAATTGGCGGAACGGTATCAAAATATCCGCGCCAAAAACTAGTGATGACGAGCCCCGTCCAATTCCCCATGTATGGCAACTTCAAGAAAATGGAGCTGTCCAAAGAAGAATTGCTTTCGTTTTGGCAGAAAATCCTGCAACGGGCGGACTTCAAGATCCGCTCTGGCGAAGGCGTCGAGAGCATCAAAAAGGGTGAAGACGGCATCTTCACCACGGTCACGCCCAAGGGCCAGTATCTCTCCAAAACCGTCGTATTGGCCATTGGGCGCTCCGGCACTCCTCGAAAATTGGGCGTCAAAGGGGAAGAGCTTCCCAAGGTCATGTACCGGCCGATCGAAGCCGATCACTACGTCGGAAAAAAGATACTCGTCGTCGGCGGAGGTGACAGCGCCGTAGAAGCGGCCATGGGATTGGCCGAACAACGCGGAAACAAGGTTACACTTTCTTACCGCCAGGATCGCTTTAGCCGCATCAAGACGCGCAACGCGCAGCGAATGGAGGAATGCGTCCGAAAAGGAAAGCTTATCGTGCTGTTCAACTCCAGTCCGGTCGAGATCAAACCTGCCAGCGTCGTGATTGTCGTAAATGGTAAATCACAGGAGATTCCCAACGATTATGTTTGGGTTTTCGCAGGCGGCACGCCTCCCAATGCGTTTCTGCAGAAGATTGGAGTCGCGCTCGGCGCGCACGACCTGACCCTGGAAGCCGGCAAAGAAGCTAAGGAAGCAGCCCTTTCGAAAAAACAGCTCGTTGAAGCCGTGCACTGACGCCTTTGGGATATGATAGTTGCTCAGGATTTGCGCTTGCCGCTCGCTGTGGCGATCGGTAGCGAGCGAAAAAGGACGAAGCTTCATGAAATCTGGAATTCTGATGACTTTGGCTTTCTGTGGGGCAGTATTCGCGGGATGCCAGCACCAGCAGCAAGGCAGTCTCATCTCGAGCGGTCAAGTCGCTCCGCCTACGGATTCCGGCCCGGATGCTGCTGTCCGCGCTGCCATTGAGGCGCACCTCGCACACAGCACGAACCTTCGGCTCAATTCTTTCGACATGGAAATGAAACAGGTCACCTATGACGGCGACCACGCTCAGGCGCAGGTCGAATTCCACGCGAAGACTGGCGGGGGAACGATGCAACTCCGCTATGCTCTGGAAAAGAAAGATGGCGCGTGGTCAGTACTCGAATCAACTCCCGGCGGCAGCAATTTCTCCCATCCAGGTCCCACAAATCCCCACGGAACTGGCGCGAACGGACAAATGGGGGGCCAGTCAGATATTTTCTCGGCATTAGATAAGTTGCACGGTGGCGTCCCGGCGTCTACTCCGCGGCAAAGTCTTCCACCGGGTCATCCACCGGTAACTACTCCGCTCAAAGATAAGCAACCGTAAGTCCGTCGGCCCCCTGTTCTCATAGTGCTTGCAGTCGCCCACCCGCGCGTTTTTCCATTGACAAGCGCGTCATAACCCGTGTAAAGTACCACCTAGGCAATGTTCTGAAGATGTCCGGTGGCGCCAGCGTCTAGCTGGCGTTTTGTTTTTGCGCAGCGCAGGCACTCCCGCCTTTGTGCTTGGCTCTGCTGCAGCCACAGCTGCGGCAAGGGCCAGGCCAACCCATAAGCCAAATCGAAGGAGGACGTCAGTAAACACGCGGATGGCACAACTTTGGTGGAGTTGTAAGTGGTTTAGAATCAAAACATTTGAGATGGTTCATAAGTGTTGCATCTAAAAGACTTACAAAATAGCTAAACCCTTTAGGTGCAACATTTGCAGAAAACACGGGGAGAGGGGTGATAATGGTTAACTAGGCTTTCCCCCTCGATCAGTCACAGCTTTCCAAGAAAATCTCGGCATCAGCTGCGCCGCGAAGGTACCAGCGCTTTTCCCAACTGAGTTCCGAAACTCGGGGGCAGTAGCTGCAACAAGCCTTGGCTACACCCGGAAAATTGTCGACCAAACCTGCATCGGCGTGGCCGCCCGATTCGCCCATGCATAATACGGTATGAACGTCAGTTCGACCGGCCGGACCTTCCTAGTCTCCGAACTGTAGTGATGGTATAGAGCGATACTCGAAGAGGACTTGTCGGATACTGCTCCGCCATGCTTCAACACCACTATGCCTCCGAGCAAATCCTTGCGGAACTCCTCTTGGAAGCTCGACGTGGATCCCTCCCGGACCGCCAGCGATACGTCAAACAATTCCACACCGTCCGGCTGGTCCAGTTGCTCCATGCAGTAAACCAGCGGGCCACGCTGCACAGCCGCACGGCCGTAATCATCCACGACGCGAGGATTTGCCTGGATCACTTGCGGAGTCATGTTGAATTTCACTTGGATAGTGTCGCCGGATTTCCACTCGCGCCGTAGCGCAAGATACTGCCCCGGAGTCGCGCCGGAGACAGACTTTCCATTCACCGCCAACTGCGTGTCGTGCGACCAACCGGGGATGCGAACGTAGAACGTGAACTCCGTGGGCTTCGCTGGCGAAACCGCAATCTCCGCCGCGCCATCCCACGGATAATTCGTTTTCTGCTCAACCTTCAATTCCGTTCCATTCTCGAGATGCCAATCGAGCTGCGAATTGTCGTACAGGTGCACGTACAGTCCGTCCTTGCTCGTGCTGTAAAAATAGCCCGGCAAAGAAGCAAACGTGCGCTCCAGATTCGGCGGGCAGCATGTTGTGTCATACCAGGGATTGCGAATCTTGTCGCCGTTCGAGGGATCGAATCCCAGCGGATTGCGGTAGCAATAAAGCGTCCCATCTAGCGACATCCCGGAATTGATGCCGTTATACAGCGCGCGTTCGATGACGTCCGCGAATTTCGCATCGCCGGTGGCCGCAAGCATCCGCCAGTTCCACATCATGTTGCCGATAGCGGCGCAGCTCTCTCCGTACGCGGTAAAATTCGGCAATTCATAGTCTTCGCCGAAGGCTTCTCCCTCGCTTCGCGCGCCGACTCCGCCCGTCACGTACATTTGCGCGGAAACCAGATCTTCCCAGAGCGTATTCAGCGTCTTCCAATACGATTCGTCACCCGTTTCCATGTAGTAGTCCGTCGCACCGCAACACGCATACATCGCCCGTACCGCGTGACCTTCGAGATGCGTCCGCGTCGCAAACGGAATGCCACAGAAATGATAAACGTATGCGTTCGGGGGAACCTTGATTCGATCGTCGCCGTGAAGGATATATCCCGCGAGGTCTACGTAGCGCTTGTCTCCTGTCGTGCGGTATAGCTCGATTAGCGCCATTTCGATTTCCGGATGCCCCGAAAAAATGGGTTTCTTGTCCGCGGCAGGACCGAAATTGGGAAGCAAGTAACCGTCGACAAAGCGAATGCCGGCGTCCATCAAAGTGCGGTCGCCTGTCGCTCGATAGTAGGCAATCGATCCCTGAATCATATGGCCCAGGTTGTAAAGTTCATGGCCCCATCGTTGCACCTGGGGTGTCATGCGGTCCTTCGCGCGATCGCCAACGTAATAAGTATTCAAATAGCCGCTCGGTTCCTGCACAGCCACTACTTCCTTGATGATCTTGTCCGCCAGCGCGTGCAGTTCCGGCCGGTCGCCGGATTGGAGCGCAAATCCCGCAGCTTCCGTCCACTTGTAAACGTCGGAATCCGAGTAGACCGGACCGCGCTGCGGCGCGTCGCTCTTTCCCACGAGCCGCAGGAAATTGTCCATTCGTCCGTTCGCTTCAAGCAGTTTTTCCATGGACGGTATGCTGCTGTTCACATTCGTCGCCCGCCGTGCTCCCCAAAATCCCTGTGTAATCGTTACGGCGTGGACGGGAACGCTGTGCAGCTTCGCGTAAGGAGACTTATCAAGATAAAGCACGCCTTCGTCTTTCCACGCGGCGTCGGAGCCACTTGGACTTCCGCCCAATGGGGAAGCGAATAAATTCGGAATCGGCACGGAACTGACCGCCGCCGCGGAAATAGCGGCCCCGACGAATTCCCGCCGGGACAGTTGCGATTTTTCTTTCATGTGGATCTCCTTCTGGAGGCGATTCCCTCTCCGCTCGAAGCCATTATACTCGCGTGGAGCAAACGTTTACGCCCTTCTCCAGAAAAAGTCGATTCGTGAATGCGCAGCATCGATTTTCTGCTGGCTCAAAGTGGCAACAACTCATCAACAAATCCACCGGAGCTCGCTGAATGGAGGAGGTCGAGCCGTCAGCCCGCGTGCGCGTACATATCCCAACCGAGGTAGCGCATCGTCGCTTCGTGGACGGCCGGCGCCACCGAGGAAAAGTTGGCCGCTACGTGGTGCTCGAAGCCTCTTTCGCAGATGTAGTGTAGGAGTTTCTGCAGCCGGGGAATCTCCACCACGCCGGCTCCGCCAAATGTTTCGAGCGGATCATCCGTGAACCTCCCGCTGCCCGTGTAACCACGCATCCTGCCTGCGGCGTCGTCGGTCGAAAACCGCGCAAAACACATCTCCCCGGATCTCACTTTTCCTACGCACGTTCCAAACGTGTTTTCCATCCCGACCGTACCGGCGATGATCGCCTGGTAATCCATCTTCACGTCTTTGAAAAAATGCTTCGGCAGATTGCTACAGTGGAAGCACACGGCTTTATTGGGATCGTTGCCGTAGTTGTTGTTCCAGTCAAGTAGCGCGCTCGGCGTTTCGGATGCCAGTTGCAAAGCATGCATCCCCAGCACGCCGCACACATCCACCTCACACGCGCTCGAGAGCAGCGAGTCGCTCATCATGCTCATCACCGTGCAGGGAACGACGCCGAGGTTTTCCTCCAGTGATGTCCAGCATTGCACAGCGCTGATCTGCAGGTGCGTCGCGCGCATCCATTCATCCACAACGGCGCCAAGTTTTGCCATCTTCAACAAAGCGGCCTGCGGAATGTCTGTCGTTGTCACGTACCGCTGGATGGATTGCAGTTTTTGAACCGCCGCTTCATCCGTATCCTTCATCCGGCTGATGCGCCCGAGGACTTCGGAGAGATCGAGCGTTTCGACTGAGATGCCGCTGGCCTCGAGCAATTTCTCGCTGTACCGCACCGTATTGAACGCCGTCGGCCGGGCGCCCAGCGCGCCGATCCGAAGATTTCGCAGCCCCCGCACGACGCGGCAGACTGCGCCGAACCAATCAAGGTCCTTCGCAAACTCCGGCGAATCCGGCGACTCGGTATGAAGAGTCGTCAGGGAATAGGGAATGCCATACTGTTTCAGATTGTTGCAGGCTGACATCTTCCCGCAGAAACTGTCGCGGCGATGCGTGATCGTCATTTTGGAAGGCGTGTCCGGCGTCGCCTGGACCAACACTGGCACGTTCAGACGCGCCAACCGCAGCGTATCGGCGATCGCCCGCTCATCTCCGAAATTAGGCAAGGTTACGATCACGCCGTCAATCGCATCGGCCTTCGATTTGAACAACTCGGCGCACCGTTTTGCTTCTTCATAAGTTTCCACCGCGCCGTATTTGCTCTGGTCGGTGCCGAGCACAACCACGTCGATGCCCGTATTTTCCAGCGCCCGGCTCATCTCTTCGCGGCCCGTTTTCGCCAGATGATCCGGGAAGAAACCCCGATTGCCCACAATCAAACCCATCGTCATTTTTCGTTTATTGGCCATGGTCCCTTAAGTCGCTTTCTGTCCAGTTTGCAACTTTCCTCGAACTCGAGCCGCGCACAATCACCGCCTCAGTCGTCCGCCAAGATTGCACTCCCCCGGCGGAAAAACAACTCCCAAGCAACGGCGAACTAGCCGGTGAGTTACCTCTTCCTCACCGGCGCGTCGAAAACCGCAAGACCGTTGTCGATCGGTAGGCGTGGCCCGGTTTCAACTCGGTGGACGGAAATTTCGGGTGGTTCGGCGAATCCGGAAAGTGCTGCGTTTCCAGGCAAAAGCCGGTGCGATGCCCGTAGGCCACACCGCCCTTGCCGATCGCGGTCCCGTCCAGAAAATTGCCGCTATAAAACTGAATGCCCCGCTCCGTCGTCAGCACGTCGAGAATGCGCCCGCTCACTGGCTCATAAACTTCGGCGGCAAGCTGCAACCCGCCATTTTTCGTTTTTTCCAGCACCCAGTTGTGATCGTATCCCTTTCCGAACTTTAGTTGCTCGTCGTCTTGATGGATGCGAGCGCCGAGGGCAGTCGGTTTCGTAAAATCAAACGGCGTGCCATGAACCGGGCGCAATTCTCCCGTCGGAATGAGTGTTCCATCGACGGGTGTAAACTCCAACGCGCGCAGAAGCAACAAATGACCCAGAATCTGCTTGCTCGGATCGCCGGATAGATTGTAGTAGCTGTGGTTCGTCAAGTTGAGAACCGTATCCTTATCTGTCGTCGCCAAATAATCGATTCGAAGTTCGTTGGATTCCGTCGGGAGCGTATAAGTGACTGTTACTTTCAAAGTGCCAGGGAAGCCTTCTTCGCCGTCAGGGCATGTATATCTCAGCTCGAGAATCTGCGCATCCGCCGTGGATCGATCTACGCCCTCCCAAATACGCTTATTTAAACCAGTCGTGCCTCCATGGAGAGAGTTAGGGCCGTCGTTTTTTGGCAGATGATACAACGTTCCATCGAGGGTGAACTCGCCGTGGGCAATGCGGTTTCCGTATCTCCCGATAGTGCCCCCGAAAAACGATTTGCCCTGCTCGTAGCCATCGAGAGTGTCGTAGCCGAGGACGACGTCGGCCTCTTCGCCGGTGCGGTCGGGAACTTTTAGGGAGACGAGGGTGGCCCCATAACTGATGACCAAGGCCTCCATGCCGTTTTTGTTGCTGAGCGTGTAGCGGTGAATCGTGGTCCCATCGCTGGTCTTGCCAAAGTCCGATACTCGCACCTTAAGCCCCACTCCCGCCGCTAGGTTGCAGATCGCGACCAGCCAAATTGACGCAAGAAAACAGAGAAAGGAAGAAAGCTTGGTCATGAATGGTCTCTTAAAAGCACGTGAATGCACCCGTAAGGTCGACCCACAAAGTAAGTAAACGTTTACCACGGAGTTCCTTACATTGCAAGGGTTCTCCTCCCAAAGCGCTCTCCCACACCAAATGCTCCATTTCGTGTGTACAACTCAAGTCCAGGGAAGTCTTGGCTCCGGATCACGTTACAACGAATCACATCACGGGGACCGTGCACGTTCACGTAACGGCGGTTGGTCAGTGCTTTGAGATATCGTATACTGTGAGACACTACCTTATCTGAGGGCGAGAGAGGTCCTGTGGACATTCGCGATGTCGCCAGGCGAGCCAGAGTCTCGACAGCCACCGTATCGCGCACGGTCAATCAGGTGGCAACCGTTGATGCGCAACTAGCCAAACGAGTCTGGAAGGCGATTGCTGAACTTGGCTACTATCCAAACCGGCAGGCCCGGGCGCTCGTCTCTGGACGCAGCCGCGTGTTTGGCTTGATCGTCTCGGAAATTACCAATCCGTTTTTCCCCGAGATTGTGCAGACGTTTGAGACTCTTGCGGTCGAACAAAACTACGAAATTCTGCTGACTTCGACAATTCACGATCCCAAACGAATGGAGCTTGCTGTCCGCCGAATGATTGAAAGTCGCGTCGACGGAGTCGCGATCCTCACCTTCGGCATGGAAGACGAGTTACTGGAACACCTCAGATTCAGGAATTTGCCGCTGGTGTTCGTCGACGTCGGGCCCAAGGCGCCGCGTGTCAGTAATATTCGTGTCGACTACGCGCATGGGATTCGGCAGGCTGTACAGCATCTCGCTGCAATGAGGCATGAGCACATCGGGGTGGTGACCGGGCCGCTCAAGCTGCGCTCCGCACTCGCGCGAAAAGTTGCGTTTGAAGAATCGATGCGTGAAATCGGACTGGAAGTGAAGCCCGAGTTCGTCGTCGAGGGGAACCACCGTCTCGAGGGCGGGAAACTCGCGTTGCAAAAGCTTTCCAATCTGCGGGAACAGCCTACCGCGCTCCTTTGCTCAAACGATATGACCGCGATCGGCGTGATGAGGCAGGCTTATGAACTGGGAATCTCGGTGCCGCAGGAACTCTCGGTGATCGGCTTCGACGATACGCGGTTGGCGGACTTCATGATTCCTCCTCTGACAACAATCCAAATGTCGCAGACGGAATTGGCGACGCTGGCCTTCAACGCTCTTCTCAAGGAAGTAAAAAGAGAGGCTCCGTCGCCAAACGGAACGGAATTCGTGCTGAAGACGCAGTTGATTCTACGCAATTCAACAACTTTTCCCACGAGCAACAATCAGGCGAAGACGCGCCAGACACCGAAGCGCGCGCTGCAGACGACGGAAGGCAAAGAGTGAGTCTCGCTCGTTTTTCATAGAATAATTTCCGCCCAACGGTCCGGCGATTTCATTTCACGTCCGCTGCGATCAGTTCTTTCGTTTGTCTTTCCACCGTCCTGACTTTACTTCGCAATGTAATCTTCGGACGGGGTCAACCCTCGGACAGCGCGGCGTCCACCCAGGTGCCACAGACGCAATCGCAGGCGGTGCCAACCGCGCTCACAGGTGCTAGCCGATCCAAAGGGCGGGACGAGCAATCAGGGTTGCTGGTGCGCATCGTGCGATACGCGGAGTCGCCGCTCGGGCGCGATCCCACGCAAATTGACTACGCCGATTACCGCGTCGTGGATGGGGTGCAAATCCCTTTTCGCGTGATGCTGTCGGAGCCCGAGGCTGTTTCAACTGTCCAGTTGCAGTCGGTAGAACAGAATGTCCAGAATGACGACACCCGATTTCCCCAACCACAGGGAATTCGCTCAAGTACCTCTCCCGGCCAAGCCATCGGGGCAGCCGCGTTAGCTTCGTATGGGCTCCCGCAAATACGGAGCTTGTATTATTTCCTCAAAAAGACCCCATGATTTGCGGCTGGAAGGGAAAGCGATCCCAACTATCGTCAGCGAGCGAGACCTTCGCGTTGCGGATCCAAGTCGAAGAGGATCTCGTGTTTCGTCGACTGAGAGGCGGGAACGGTGCGAAGCGCCTGGTAGGCCGCGCCCAAGAGAGGTGCATCTTCATTCAAAACTATGGAGATGGGGATCTTTGAGAGAACAGAACTTAGCCGGCCTTTATCGGCGAACGACTGGCAAAACCTGCTCTCGGGCAATTTCGACAGAATTTTCAGCACGATTCCGCCGGCAAAGTAGACTCCGCCATAGGCGAGCACCCGGAGGGCCAAATTGCCGGCTTCCGCGCCGAATGCGTCGATCCACCAATCGAGCGCCTCGACGCAAACCGGACAGGTGGCCGCCAGCGCATTGTGCGTAATTTCGCCAGCGGAGGCCGATTCCGGTTCCTCAAAGGTGGGATGAACGACAGACGGATTGAGAAACTCGTGCAACTTCCGGAAGCCGCGTCCCGAAAATATCTCCTCGCAGGAAACTCGCTCCATGCGCATCTTAAGAGACGTGAGGAGCTGGATTTCGCGATCTGTCCGCGGAGCGAAATCGGCTGAGCCTCCTTCGGAGGGAGAAGCGCGATACTCCTCGCCATCCCAAAACATCATTGCCTCGCCGAGCCCTGTCCCCGCGGCGATCAGCGCCTGGTTCCCCTTGATCTGCGGGGTGCCCGTGTTCAATACCAGAAAATCCTCGGGCGCTAGATGTGGCAGACCGTAAGCGGTGGCAACCAAATCGTTGATCAGGTTCAATTGTTCGAGCTGAAGATTCAGAAATTGGGCTAGCGCCGTGGCGGTTAAGTTCCACGGAATGTTATTCGCCACCAACCGTCCGTTCACTACAGCTCCGGCAACGCCGAATCCCGCGGCCGCGATCCTGTGTCTGGGATCCGCGCCTGCTTCCGCGCTGCATTCGCGGAAGTATCGCTCAATCATCTCCGCCAGACTGGAGAAATCGCTAGTCGCGTAGCGCTTCTTAAACAAAACCCGGAGCGACAAATCCTGCACTTCAAAAACGGCGAGATTACATTTGGTGCCGCCAATGTCTCCAGCAAGAATCATTTTGCCCTTTCGGGAACCGCCGGCCCGGCGGGGAGTCCCACTATTTGCGGTGAACGAACCACCCATCATCCCTGTTCAGAAAAGCAAATTCAGCTCGATAATCGTAGGACGCATCCGCTCACATTCCGTTTCAGCGGAAGCGCCGAATCACCAGATTGTGCCGATCGGAGCGATAAAACCCGAGAACGTACAACACCGCCTTACCGTTGGTGGAAAAGATCACCTGGCGAATGCGCAGGAGCGGCTCGCGCCGCGGCACATCCAACAGGTCGGCGGTACGCGGATCGGCCGCCGTGGCGTCCACCTCTTCATCCGAATATCCGATTTCAATTTTATAGTCGCGTTCCAAAATGCCGAAAAGAGATTCTCTTTGCAGCGGGGCGGAAAGCAACCCGGGAAACTGGGCGGCGGAAAGATAGCAGGTCTCCAATGCAAAAGGTTCGCCGGCCGAATGCCGGAGCCGCTCGAGTTTAATCACACCGCTCTTCGGAGAAAGAGAGAGGCGCGCATTCGCCTCTTGCTCGTCGTCAATAATCTTTGCAAAGAGCACTTTGGAAGCCGCGGTCATGCTGCGGCTGGCCATCTGCTCGGTGTAACTCATCAATTTATTAAAGTGAATTTTCGGCGCTGAAACAAAAGTCCCAATGCCGCGGCGCCGCTCCACGACTCCTTCGCGCTCGAGCGAAGCCAACGCGTGACGCGCGGTCATGAGGCTCACTTGATGGATTTTTGCCAAGTCGCGTTCTGAGGGCACGGCGTCACCCGTGCGCAAGTCACCGGAGTCGATACGCTTCCGGATAGTACCCTGAATTCTTTGATAGGCGGGCAACCCATTGTGTCGAATTTTCGGAGGCATTCTCGCTCCCGTATTTTACGAACAGCCTATAACGAAATGGCACGAACGCGCAGCCCAGAGAATTTGAACAATCCTTTAAGCTTGCGAACAGCTTGGAATTCGCATTCCAAACCAGCGGCCGCTGACCGATCGCTGTACCGGGCAAACACGCGCCGGGAGCCTGCAAGCGGAAACTCGACAAAGCCTCCACGGAACGTCGACGGAGCTGTCCTCAGCGATATAGAGCAGGTACCACCACTGCTATACATCACCATCCCCGACCGCTATACATCTCCACTTCCATAATCCTTATAATTCATTACTTTTCGCTTGACAAGCCTAAAATCGTGCTATATAGCTATCCGGCATTCGGCCATATAGCGCGTCGGGGGTGCTGGTTGCCGTGCGGAAGATTTCGACAAAGGAAGCAAGGCTGCTCGATGGCGAGACCTCGCTCCGGAGGAATTGATATGAAAAAACTGGAGTCTGTTGGTTTGGGCCTTTTGTGCATGGCGTTGCTATCGCTGCTATGCGGGGCGAATGCGACGTGGGCTCAGGATGTGACCGCGACAATTACTGGAACCATCACCGACCCAAGCGGGGCGCCGATCGCCGGCGCCACCGTGACGGCCCATGACACCGCTCGTGGAACCACCTGGTCATCCGTAACGAATGAAGATGGCATCTACAACATTATTCGTCTGCCTGTTGGAAACTACGATCTCAAAGTGGAATCGAAAGGCTTCCAGACGGCGGTGCACGCGCCGTTTACTTTGGTCCTCAACCAAACCGCCCGCGTCGATGTGCAGATGAAAGTCGGCGAGATCAGTGCCACGGTGGAGGTGACGGGCGAGACTCCGTTGCTCCAGACTGAGAGCACAGCGGTCAGCAGCATCGTCGACGCCCATACAATCACGGCGCTGCCACTGGCGGCGCGCAATTACGTCCAGTTATCACTTCTCTCACCGGGCGCCACCACCGTAAATCCCAGCAGTCTCGCGCAGCCGCAATTAATGACCGGGGCGGGAAGGCCGGATATCAACGGTAACCGCGAGCAGGCCGTTGGGTTCCTTCTCGACGGGATCGTCAACCAGGAAGCCAAGAACAATGAAGTTGCGTACACTCCCAACGTGGATGCCATCCAAGAGTTCAACATCGTCACGCAGAACCCTAGCGCTGATTTCGGCAACTACGCAGGCGGGGTGATCAGTGCGAGCATCAAGTCCGGCACAAACTCTTTCCACGGCGATGCCTTCGAGTTTCTCCGCAACGATTTCATGAATTCCAATTCGAAGACATCTTCGTGGGCAACTGGCACGCCACAAACGAAGCCCACACTTCGCTACAACATGTTCGGTGGCACTGCGGGCGGCCCGATCATCAAGGACAAGCTGTTCTTCTTCGGCGACTACCAGGGAATGCGCATCCCCACGAGCTCGCCCCAGAACGCGCAGCTTTTCACGCAAAGTGAACGCAGTGGGGATTTTGGACAACTTTGCACACAGTTACCCGCGGCAGCCGGCGGTCCGGGCGTGTTCAACGGCGCTGGCGTCTGCAGCAATCCCGCCGGACAACTTGTCGATCCTAACAACGGCAACGCCCTCATCCCCTTCAACAAGATGGCTAATTCGACGCTGACGGAAAGCGCCTTTGCGTCAGCTTTGCTTGGCGACACCAAGTACTATCCCTTGCCGACTTCTGACCTCGCCTACGGAAATAATTATTCCTTTAAAGCGGGGAATAATTTCAATAGCGACCAGGGAGACCTCCGAATCGACTACCGGCCCACCGATAAGGACACCCTCTTTGGCCGTTATTCCAAATTTGACACCAGCCAAGCCGTATTCACCGGACTTCCGTTTTCCAATGTCGGCGCCGCGGAAGGGACCGACGAACCGGGTTGGAGCGGTGCTTTTAACTGGACGCACACTTTGACGCCCAACATCGTCAACGAAGCCCGCGTCGGCGTTAACGTCTTCCGGTTTAACCAGGATCAAACGCCCACGACCGGACTTGGCAACATCAGCGAGCAGTTGGGAATCGCCGGGGCGAACGAACAAGCACCCGGATTGGTGCAGGTGACCATCCCAACCGGCCTCGGCGCGAACGCGAATCTCGGATTAATTAATTTGTGGCAGATTTTCCGCGATACGGAAATTCAAGCCGAGGACAACGTAATCATCAGCAAAGGCCGGCACACGTTCAAGACCGGCTTCCAATTCATCCGCGAACGCAACAATTACGTCTATCCCGGCAACGAGGGTGTTTTGGGTAACATCGCCATCGGCTCCTCGACGGGAGTACTGGCAGGCAATGTCATTCTGCCTGGTGCAACCAGCGCGTGTGGCGGAGGTTGCGAAACGGGAGTTGCCGATTTCTGGGCTGGAATCACCGCCAATGGCGGACAACGCGACAGTGGTTCGGCCACGCTCGAACAGCTCCGAGGCAATATTCTTGGCGGCTATGTGCAGGATGACTGGAAGATTAAACCGACGGTAACCCTGAACCTCGGCGTTCGCTTCGAGGACCACACGCCTCAGTATGAGGAGCATAACCGGGTGGTCAATTTCGGCTTGCAATCGGGCGCCATCCAAACGGTCGTGCCTGGCGCGACCGGATACGGCGATCGAGCCCTCTACAACAACTATACTGGCCTCGGCGATTGGAATCCTCGCCTCGGTGTCGCCTGGTCGCCGCGCTTCCTCGGCGGCAAAACTGTCGTGCGAGCGGCTTACGGCACCTCTTCCTATGTAGAAGGCGGCGGGAGTAACGAAGAGCTCTCGCTGAATCTCCCTTACGGGAACTTTGAGTCAACTTACCCTGCGGGGATTGGAGCGCTAGGCCAAGCCTGGCAAAGCGCGCCGCCGTGTCCCGCGCCCCAATTTAGCTGTTACGCGGGGAGCAGAATCCGCATCTTCGACCAGAACTTCCGGCCTGCCCTCATTCAGCAATGGAATTTCACGATCGAGCAGCAGCTCAGCAATCAGCTCACCTTCCAAATCGGCTATGTTGGCCAGAAGGGTGCGCATCTGCTGAACTTCGAGGATGTTGCACAGCGTGAGGGGCTGAACGCTCAGGGTACGGTGGCGCTGCCCGGGCAGCAAATCGTAGCAGAAGCCGCTGGTCCGTTCCTCGGCGGACTTGGTGGGCCTTGCACCTTTAACCCCCAGGGAGGCGGCGTTTTTGGCACCCCGACCGCTGGCGTAGGAGGCACAGTTACCTATGCTGGAACCTGGAACTGCGGGACCGCAGGCTCTCTCTACCAGGCCGACTCTGGTGGAAACGGCTTCAGCGCCTTCGGCGCCTTGGCGGGAGCAAATATGTCGAACTCCAACCAGCGTTACGACGGTTTGCAAGCCCTTCTGAAGGAGCGCGGCTCACACGGATTGGACGCTCAGCTTGCGTATACATACTCAAAGTGCCTCAGCAATTCGCCGGGTTACTTTGGGACCGGCTGGGGCAGCACGGGCGCGCAGAGCTCCGGTGGACAACCCGGTTGGGAGAATATCTATAACCCGCAGGCTGACTGGGGACCCTGCTACTATGACCAGACGCACATCGTCTCCGGCTACTTTAGCTACCAGCTCCCATTTGGCCGCGGCAAGCAGTTTGGCCATGACGCCAATCCCGTCGTCAACGCCCTGATCAACAACTGGCAGATCAGCGGCATTCTGACTCTTCACAGCGGCAACGCACTTACTCTGAACGACTTCGGTGGCTGGGGCGCTTACGGCGATCACTCCGGCACCAACTCCATCGGTCCATACACTCTGGCAAACTTGCCGAACTGCAACGGTCCCATCAACATCGTGGACAAGTTTGTGCCCTTCAGCGGCGGCGTACCCGCTCACATTCAGTGGTTCGACACGAGCAATATTTCAACTGTGCCGACTGCTAATGTGCTGACCACCTACACTAACTCAGGGACAGTGGCGAACCCAGTTGCGGGAGGACTTATTGGACCTGCGGCCACGGGCGGTGGTTCCTTCGGAACCTGTTCCGTGGGAAACATCCGCGGACCGTGGACGAAAGTTCTCGACGCAAGCTTGCAAAAGGAAGTCAATATCGGCGAAAAACGGACTCTGCAGTTTCGTCTGGATGCCCTCAACGCGTTCAACACGCCGATCTGGACCTTCAGCGGCGGTCCGGCAGCCGGCTCATTTGATTCGGGCAGTGCTTCGCTCGGACAAATCACTGGCTCGCAAGGAGCGCGACAACTTCAACTTGCTCTGAAATTCATATTCTAAGTTTCCACCTCAACACCCCACGGGATGGCAGGCGCTTCGGCGCCTGCCGTTCCTTTTCTGGGCCACTCTTTTGAACGAGACTTGGATGTACAATCGAAATATGAATCGCTTATTTCATTTGTTTGTTGGCGTCGCGGCCTCGCTCGTTCTCTCCGCATCCTCAATAGCCCAGTCACCTTCCAAGGCTCCATCTGAGGGCGCTGCGATTCAGTCAGGCCTCAAGCGCGCGATGGCTCTTGCCGAGTCCGGCCACTGCGCCGAAGCGCTTCCGCTATTGAAAAGAGCTATCCATCAGGTTTCTGACCGCGATTCCAGAAAGCGCATCGGCCTCCTCGGTTTGAACTGCGCCATGACACATAACCAGCCTTACGATTCGCTCGATTTCCTCTCCGTGCTTCATCGCGAATTTCCTGGCGACCCGGATGTGCTTTACGCCGCGGCCCATGCCTACTCGGATCTCTCTTTGCGCGCTTCAAAGGATCTCGTCCGGGAGGCGCCCTTCTCCTACCAGGTCCACGAACTGAACGCGGAAGCACTCGAGACACAGGGCAGATGGCAGGAGGCGGCCGCCGAGTACGAGAAAATCATCGGCATGGATCCCACGCTGCGAGGCATCCACGCGCGGCTGGGCCGTGCTCTTCTATCTGCTCCCCAGCCAGCTCCCGAGGATGTGGCGAAAGCCAAAAAGGCTTTCCAAGATGAATTGGAGATCGACCCGAATAACGCGACGGCGGAATATGTTTTGGGCGATCTTGCCCACCGCGACGGCGATCTGTCCAGCGCCGTTGCTCACTTTACGCGCGCGACGAAAATCGATGCCGGCTTCGCGGAGGCCTTCCTGGGTCTCGGTTCCACGCTCGTCGAGCGAAAGCAATATGCCGACGCCATCTCGCCTCTCGAAACTTACGAAAAAATCGCGCCCGATAGCCCGACTGGCCATTACCAATTAGCTCTCGCCTACAACGGGCTAGGGCGAAAGGAAGACGCAAATCGCGAAGCAGCTCTGCAGCGCGATACCGCCAAGACTCTGGAACAGCTCAAACGCCGCGTGGCGGAAGGCCTCGAGCAGCAGAAGCCTCCGCAGTGAAAAGCGCGCTCCTCATGTTTCACTCGGGAGCCTTCAGCTGGCTTGCGATTCTCTCTTTGCTGCTTCTGGGCTCGGCGCTCGATATTTGGGCGCAAGCGCCGCAATCGAGCAGCATCTCCCTGCCTACGCAACTCCGCGCTCGCTCGCCCGGCTGGTGGCCCACAAAAGGCCAGGCGGCCCACAGCGATTACACTGGTCCGGACGCGTGCCTCGATTGCCACGAACTGAAATCCGAAACACAGCAGGACACCGCCATGCTTCACGCGGCAACCCGAGCAATCGCCTCAAAGCCCCTTCACTCGCATGATCATCTGTCTTTTCAAACCGGTCCCTACAATTATCTGCTTGTAACCACCAAAGAAAAAAGCACTCTGACCGTGAGCAACGCGACCTCTTCCCTCTCCGCCGAACTTCTCTGGGCCCTTGGTTCGGGCCACATGGGGCAAACCTATCTCTATCAGCAAAGCGGCACGTTCTATGAAGCCCACGTCAGTTTCTATACCGCGCTGCAAGGCCTCGACATCACGCCCGGCCAGTCTCATGCAGTGCCCCCGAGTCTTGAGGCGGCTCTGGGCCGTGCCATGCCGCAAGACGAAGCGCGCATGTGCTTTGGATGCCATACCACTGCTTCGACCACGAATGGCAAATTCGATCCCGGCGGCTCCTTTCCGGGCGTAACCTGCGAGGCATGCCACGGGCCGGGCGCCAGACATGTTGCAGCCGCCGTCGCTAAAACCGACAAGCGCGGCTCTGGCTTGATTTTCAATCCGGCTCAACTCGCCAAAGTGGATTCCGTCGATTTTTGCGGCGCGTGCCACCGAACCTGGCAGGACGTTGTCTCCGGCCCGCTGGTCGATGCCGGCATTTTCAACGTGCGCTTCGCCCCGTATCGCCTCGAAAATAGCCGCTGTTGGACGGAAGGCGATGCTCGTCTCACCTGCATGGCCTGCCACGATCCTCACAAGCCTCTCTCTCACGACCCTGCCTCTTACGATGCGAATTGCCTCGCCTGCCATGTGGCTTCTTCAACCGAAAAAAGAACTTCGGAACGTCCCGGCGCCGCTTGCCCCGTGGCCACTAAGAATTGCATCACCTGCCACATGCCCAAAGTACAGCCGCCCACTCTGCACTCCACGTTCACGGATCACTGGATTCGCCTCGCCGGTCCAAACGCTGCGTATCCCGATTGAACTTATGAGCTTCTACCGCCATCCACGGCGCAATTTTCTCCGCTTCCTCGCGGGCTCGGCTGCCGCCGCCGGTTGCACGCCATTTCTTCAGGCGGTCGAAAAGGCTGGCTCCAATTTTCCTTTCTCGGAGATTGTTCCATCCGCCTCCGGCATTCGCTTCGTGCACACCAGCGGCAAGTCTCCTCAAAAATATCTCCCCGAATCCACAGGCGCCGGCTGCGCCTTTCTTGATTACGACAATGACGGCTGGATGGACATTTATCTCGTCAACAGCGGCCCTTGCGATTTTTGGACACCACCCTCCCCAATCCACAATGCGCTCTACCGCAACAATCGCGATGGCACGTTTACCGACGTCACGGAGAAAGCCGGCGTACCGGGCGGCGGCTACGGTATGGGCGTCGCTGTTGCTGATTATGACGCCGACGGCTTGCCCGATCTCTACGTCACGCAATACGGCCGCAGCATTCTCTATCACAACAATGGCGACGGCACGTTCACCGATGTCACGCAAAGAGCCGGCGTCGCTGCTCCAGGCTGGGCCTCCAGCGCAGTCTGGTTTGACTACGATAATGACGGCAAGCTCGATCTATTCGTCTGCCGCTTTGTCGATTTCACCAAGCTCACTTATCACGCCTGCACCGCGCCCATTATTCCCGCCCTCAAAGGCATCAACGAATACTGTTATCCGCGTATCTTCAATCCCATGCCAAGCTGGCTCTTTCACAACAACGGCGATGGCACGTTCACGGATGTCAGTCAGGACGCCGGCATCGCGGAAAATCCGGGCAAATCCTGGGGCGCTGTGGCTACGGACATCAACAACGACGGCTTCCTCGATCTTTTTGTTTCCAACGACACCACTGCCAATTTTCTTTTCGCGAATCGCAAAGGCAAACGCTTTGAGGAAATCGGCTTCACCGCGGGCGTTGCCTATGCTCCCGGCGGCAAAGCGCGTTCCGGAATGGGTGTGGATTCAGCAGATTTTAATCAGGACGGCTGGATGGATCTCTTTGTAACCAACCTGGACCACGAATACTATGGCCTCTACAAAAACAAACGCGACGAATCTTTTGACGACATCTCCGGACCCTCCGGTATTGCACGCGCTTCGCAACTGATGAGCGGTTGGGGAGCCAAATTTTTTGATTATGACAACGACGGCTTTCTAGACCTTTTCGTCGCCAACGGTCATCCCGATGACGTAATTGACAAGATCAATCCAGCCGTCACTTACAGCGAGCCGCTGCTTCTCTTTCGGAATACCGGCGCAGGCCTGAGAGATATCAGCGACGAATGCGGCCCGCTATTCACTCGCCGACTTTCCGCGCGTGGCCTTGCGCTGGGCGATTTTGATAACGATGGCGCCGTCGACGTTTTAATTTCGGTCAACGATGGCGCGCCCGTTTTGCTCCATAACGACTCGGCGCGCCAAAACCACTGGCTTGGACTTCATCTCGCCGGCAAAAAATGCAACCCTGACGCCATCGGCGCGCGAATTTCCTATCAGGCTGGCGATGTGAAGCAAACACGTTTTAAGGTCGGAGGCGGCAGCTATCTCTCTTCTCACGATCCGCGCATGGTTCTTGGGCTGGGCAAAAATGCAAAGCTTGACTCGCTCGAAATCAAATGGCCCGAGCCAAGTGGGCTCGTGCAACGCTTCACCGGCCTGCCCGTCAATCGCTATATAAGAATCATCGAAGGCCAACCCGACTGGAAGTGATCGCGCGCGGGAAATCTTGCTCGGCTATTCGCTGCCGAGGAACGCGTAGCGCAGCAGAAATAAGCCGCTGAGAACCCAGATTAGCGGGCTAATCTCACGATATTTGCCGGTGCCAACTTTTATGAACGTAAACGAAAGCAGGCCCAGGCTAAGCCCTGTAGCGATGCTGAACGTGAGTGGCGTGGCCACCAGCGTTAAGAACCCTGGAAACGCCTCGCTGAAATCGTTCCACTGAACGCGCGCCACCGCGCCGCACATCAGTGCCCCCACCAGTACAAGCGCCGGAGCCGTCGCATACGATGGAATCGCGGCGATCAACGGCGCGCAAAACATCGCCAACAGAAAAAGCCCCGCGATAACAAGATTGCCCAAGCCCGTCCGTGCGCCGGCCGCCACCCCCGCCGCACTCTCGATATAGCTAGTGACTGTGGACGTTCCAGTCAGCGCGCCGAAGATCGTGCCGAAAGCGTCTGCAAGCAACGCACGGCTCGCGCGAGGCAGCTTGCCGTCGCGCATGAAGCCGCCTTCTTCGCAAACACCAACGAGCGTGCCCACGTTATCGAAGAGGTCCACAAAAAAGAAGACAAACACGAGTTCCCCAAACCCCAGCTTCGTGGCCGAGCGCAAATCCAGCTTCAGAAACGTGCCCGATGGATGCGGCAAGGAAAAGAGATGCGCGGGCCAATGCGCCAATCCTAGCGGAATTCCCGCGATGGTGATCGCGACAATCCCGAGAAGTATCGCGCTGCTGATCCGGCGCGCCAACGGAATGGCGATGAGAATCAATCCCGCGCATGCCAACAATACCTGGGGATCGGAAATTTTCCCGAATCCGACAAATGTCGCCGGATTCGCAACAATAATGTTTGCATTTCGCAATCCGATGAACGCGATGAAAAGCCCAATCCCTCCGGCGGTTCCGTATTTGAGGCAATCCGGAATGCCGTTAACGATTTGCTCGCGCACTCTCGTCATCGTGAGCAAGAGAAAGAGCACGCCGGAAAGGAAAACGACGCCGAGCGCCGTTTGCCACGGAACTCCGCGCCCTAACACAATCGAATACGTGAAGTACGCGTTCAGCGACATGCCCGGCGCAAGCGCGATCGGGTAATTTGCCCAGACGCCCATGATCAGCGTCGCGGCCGCCGCCGAAATGCACGTCGCGAAGAGCACGCCGTCGATGGGCATGCCTGCTGCAGACAAAATGCGAGGATTCACGACCACGACATACGCCATGGTCATAAAAGTCGTGAGCCCAGCCAGCAGTTCTCGCCTCACAGTCGTCTTATTGTTTTCAAGATGAAAAATAGCTTCGAACAACCGCGTTCCTCCAAAACAAAAAGAGAGCCAATATAGGCCGCTGACTATTCCAGATCAACGCCCGAAAACGGCGACTCAAAACGCAACAATGCTTGCGTTGCCGCGGGCTGTTAATACCGCCTCGCTAGTGCGCTCTCGGCGGCATCGCTTCATACTCTGCCCAGTGCTCGATCAATTGCCGAACCACTTTGCCCCCCACGCGTTCCGCGGCTTCCAGCGCAGGAAAATACGCCGAATAATTTCCAGACACCATCGACTTCAAGCTCTCAGCGGCGGATGCGCCGGGCGGCTCGCGATCGTAATTGCTCACTGTCCGCAGCACCAGCACACGATTCAGATCCACGCGCCCCGCTTGCGCCAAGAACGTCAGCGCCTGCAGGGTTCCAGTATCTTCCATCCCGGCAATCATGAAATTGCCTTTCCCTCCCGTGTAATAGCGCGTCCATTCGTTCGCCCACTCGTCCATTTTTGATCCGTGCCAGAACGTGCTCGCGGACATCTGATCGCCCTTCGTAACAAACGGGGGCATCTGCGCGTTTGGAAAACCTCTGTAACGCGCACGGGCCGTGCGCAGCGCCTCGGAATCGGACAAGCCCACTTTTCGCGTGACATCAAGCGCCCACGCAACCAGTCCTTGGTTTAGCGTGTACGCCTGGCCGAAATCATCGTTGGCAGGCTCCTCAAAAGGAGTGCCTTTACGCAACGGAACATATCCCGTCGTCCAATCTTTGGGAATTTGTCGTGCGTCTATTTCATAGGCGATGTCGCCATCGATCTCATGTTCCGCCCAGACCGCCGACCCAAGGGAAACATCTGCTGGATCGCCTCCTCCAATTCCCGCGACAATCCAATAAGCCTTAGAAAAATTAAATCGTGGATCCAGCCCTACCGCCATTACGGACGCCGCCGCTTTCGCCGTGCCCACGCCCGTCAAAATTCCCAGCACTCCATCCTTGTTCAACCGCGCATGGTGATACGCCGCTGGAATGTCAATAATCTGATCGAGGTGCTCGCGATCCACCCAAAGCTGGTATTCGCCTGGTGTGTCGCCCGTGTCCTCGCCGCGTTCGAACATCGTGACTACCACAACTTTGATGGGAATCGGCTTGGCGGCCGGCGCGCCTTGCGCCAGAAGCGCCGCCGTCACCATCCCATAGACCCCCAATCCGATTGCCGCCCTCTCAACAACCCCTCTCATAACTTTTCTCCGCTCTTCCTCTGCCTGCTATGCTGTCCAACTGTTGAGTGAGACTCTATATCACAGCTTGCCTCGCCCAATGTCCGCCTCGACAACCGCTATCCCATCTTGCCGTGCTTCACGGAGAAAGGATTGTATGAAAAATATGCATTTCAAATATGCGCCAAACGACTGGCGCTCCGCGGCGTTTCGCGTTTTCGCTCTCTCGTTTCTCTTCGTCGCTCCGGCTCTTTCACATACGGGAACTTCTGCCCCAAAGACGAGTCCCGAACGCCGCGCGGAGCTTAACCTGCAAGCCGCGCGCACAAATCCACTTCAACTCCGCCATTTTCTGCTCGGCATGCCGAAAGGCGGCGATCTTCACAATCATTTGAGCGGCGCCGTTTACGCGGAATCCTGGATTCGCGCAGCGGTCGAGGATCGCTTGTGCGTCGATCTCGCCAAATTCGCCTTCGCGAAGCCGCAACCCTCATCCCGCGAGCCCGCGCAGCCGGACTGCGGCGAAAGCAATGTTCCTGCTTCCCTTGTCTATCAGGACCAGCATCTTTTTGACGCGCTCGTCGATTCCTTCTCCATGCGCGGCTTCGTTCCCTCGCCGGGAGTGACGGCCCACGATCACTTCTTCGACACCTTCGCGAAATTCGGCGGCACCAGCCATCGCCATCTCGGCGAATGGATTGACGAGATTGCCTCGCGCGCTGCCGCCCAGAATGAACAATATCTCGAGCTGATGCATACTCCGGAGTCCACTCACGCCACTTCCCTTTCCAAAGAGATTCCCTGGAACGATGATTTCGGAAAACTGCGCGAAGAATTGCTCGCTCACGGCTTGCGCGACGAGATTGCTCCCGCTAAAGCGACTCTCGACGAAGCGGAAGGTCTTCGCCGCGATCGCGAACACTGCGGCCAGCACGATGCTTCCTCCGCGTGCCTCCTCGAGGTTCGCTATCTCTGCCAAATTCTCCGCGGCTTCCCAAAGGAGCAGGTCTTCGCACAATCCGTGCTCTGCTTCGAAATTGCCCAGGCTGATCCGCGTTTTGTCGGCATAAATCTCGTCATGCCCGAGGATGGCCACACGTCCATGGCCGATTACGCTCTACACATGCGCATGATCGATTTCCTCCACTCTGTCTACCCGACAGTTCACATCAGTCTGCACGCAGGTGAACTCGCCCCCGGCCTGGTTCCCGATGAAGGCCTCTGCTGCCATGTTCGCTTGGCAGTGGAAGTCGCTCACGCCGAACGCATCGGCCACGGCGTCGATATCATGTACGAAAATCAACCGCATCAGCTTATGAAGGAAATGGCCGCAAAGCATGTGATGGTGGAAATCAGCCTGACCAGCAACGAACTGATCCTCGGCATCCGCGGCAAGGACCACCCCTTCCCGCTCTACCGAATGTTCGGCGTCCCCGTCGCACTCGCCACCGATGACGAAGGCGTCTCTCGCATCGATCTGACCCACGAGTACGTCCGCGCTGTCGAGACCTACGATCTCCACTACGCTGATCTCAAGCGCATGGTGCGAACCAGCTTAGAACACAGCTTCTTGCCCGGCGCCAGCTTGTGGACCGCGCCAGATGGTTTTGCGCGCGCCGTTTCCGCCTGTTCCCTGGACGCGTTGGGCTCGGAGAAACCTTCTTCCCGTTGCGCCGCCTTCCTGAACACCAGCGAAAAAGCTCGCCAGCAATGGGAACTCGAAAAGCGCTTCCGCATCTTCGAATCCAGCCTCTAGCGTGGTGAAGATCTGCTTATCTGACTACTTTCATTCGAACGATACCACTAAATAATAGTCCTTGACAGTAATGGGATTCCATGCTATGTTTTTTCATGTTCTCGTCGCATCCTAGCCAATCACCCCTCTCCCCGCCCGCTTCCCACTCCCTCGGTGTTCCCAGCGCTTCCTCGTTTCTCTCTCTTCCGAGATGTTGTAGTGGCGGGTCTTTAGACCCGCGCCGGTCTCCGAACCTACGTAGTCTTGTTCTCTCTTCTCACTCGCCTGCCGTCGACGGATCACTCTCCACTAACCCATTCAGAATCCGCACTTACGTAAAACCCGCCCGCAACCCCTTTAGAATCCGCACTTCCAAAACGCAGCACTTCAAGTCCTTTAGAATCCGCACTTACGAAAAAAACCCGGGGGGCCCCCCAACTTGGAGTTTTGGGGATTTCTTACCCTGCGAACTCGAGCCGAAAGCATCTATGCTGGGAAGAACAAGCCGAGACCACTATGAACCCTGATCGGGAAGTCCTTCAAAATCTGCCCAAAGTGCTTCTCCACGAGCACTTGGACGGCGTTCTCCGCCCCGAGACGGTCATCGAACTGGCAAGAAGTGAAGGATACAAACAGCTCCCCACAGAAAATCCCGAAGATCTCGCGCACTGGTTTCATCAAGGCGCCAATCAAGGCAGCCTCGCAAAATATCTGGAAGGTTTTGTCCATACCATCGCCGTGATGCAGACCGAAGAGGCTCTCGAACGCGTCGCCTACGAACAGGCCGAAGATCTCAACGCCGACGGCGTCGTCTACTTCGAGACGCGCTTCGCTCCGGTCTTTCACACGCGAAAAGGTTTAACCCACCAGCAAGTCGTCTCCGCCGTTCTGAAAGGCCTCGAACGCGGCCGCAAGGATTTTCGAATTTCATCGGGTTTGCTCATCTGCGCCATGCGCAACATGGACGTCTCGCTCGAAATGGCAGAGCTGGCCGTGGATTTTCGCGAGCGTGGCGTTGTCGGCTTCGATCTCGCGGGAGAAGAGGGCGGCTATCCTCCGAAAAAACACATTGACGCGTTTCACTATATTCAACGCCAGAATTTCAATATCACCATTCATGCCGGTGAGGGCTTTGGCAAAGAATCGATCTGGCAAGCAATTCAATACTGTGGCGCGCACCGCATCGGACACGGCACGAGGCTCATCGAGGACATTGCCGTCGCGGAAGGCGGAAAAGTTGTGAAACTGGGCGACCTCGCTCAATACGTGCTCGACAAAAGAATTCCCCTGGAGATTTGCCTGATTAGCAACGTCCAGACCGGCGCTGCCCGCAGCCTGGCTGACCATCCCTTCAAGACTTTCTACCAGGAAAAATTCCGCGTCACGCTGAACACGGACAATCGCCTGATGAGCAACACATCAATGACGAAAGAATTCGAGGCCGCCGCGGACACATTCGGTCTTAATCTCAACGACTTCGAGAAAATCACTATCAATGCGATGAAAAGCGCCTTCCTGCCCTACGATCAGCGCATCCATTTCATCTACAAGGTCATCAAGCCGGGCTATGCCAGACACCGCGATTTTCTGGAGGCAAAGTGATTATGGAGTTGCATAGGGGGAGTCTTACGGCGCGTCAAGCCGCCAGAGTCGCGAGCGTTTCTGCGAGCACAAGGACGCCGCGTTCGATGTCCTCAGGCGACGCATACTCGTCGGGGCGGTGGCTGTAACCGCTGCGGCAAGGTATAAAAAGCATCGCCACAGGAGCGATGCGCGACATGAAAAGCGAATCATGATAAGCCCGGCTCACCATCCGAATCGACTCGAATCTGTGCTTTGTGCATGCTTGCGCAAGCGCTTCGATGATCGTAGGGGCGCAGTTCGCCGGCGCATCCGCATTGGCCAGTTCTTCGCGGAACGCAACTTGCCGTTTCGCCGCAATATTTTTGCGAGCTTCGTCTATTTCGCGCTTCACGGCTTCGCGCCGATTAAGACTTGTGTCGCGTAAGTCCAACGTCAATTTCACCCGGCTCGGTATGCTGTTCACGGCGCCAGGAAACACGTCGCACATGCCCACTGTCGCCACCGTATCCACCGCGCCGCTGGTCTTCGCGGCGTCTTCCACCGCGAGGATCAATTCCGCCGCCGCGCAAAGTGCATCTTTGCGATCGGGCATGAGCATTCCGCCCGCGTGCCCGCCCGTGCCCTCAATCGTGATGCGAAAACTTGCAGGCGCTGCGATGCTGGTGACGATCCCGAGGGGAATTTTCTCGCGTTCGAGCAGCGGCCCTTGCTCGATGTGAAGTTCGACGAATGCTTTGTAATAGCCGTCGCGAAGTTTCACCTCTTCGAGCGATCCTGCAAGACCGGCGTTGCTTCGCACGTCTTCCAGCAACGCGCCATCTTTGTCGATCAGCTTTCGCGCGGTGTCTGGCGAAATCGTGCCGGAGAGCAGCCGGCTGCCGAGGCAGCCAATTCCAAAACGCGTTGGCTCTTCCGACGTGAACAGAAGCAGTTCGATGGAATGCTTTGCTCGAAATCCGGCCCGTTGCAACGAGCGAATTGCTTCAAGGCCGCCGAGAACGCCAACGACGCCGTCGTATTTTCCTGCATTCGGAATGGCGTCGATATGGGAACCGGTGCCAACCGCTGGCGCGGTTACTTCGGCGCCATTCCATCTCGCAAAGATGTTCCCGATGGGATCTTGCCGAACGGACAATCCGGATTTTTCGCAACGAGCAATCAGCCAGGCGCGTGCTTTCCCATCCGCTGGCGAAAAAACAATTCGAGTCACTGCTGGAGGCTCGGCATCGGAAATGGTAGCGAGTTCTTCGATCTCAGCAAGCAGACGATTGCGATCGACTTCCAGTTTCATCGCGACGTGCCCGTTTGCGGCGTGAGTGCCAGTGGATGACGATTTGCGTCCTTGTAGATGAGATATTTCGCCGGCACTTTTCCGATGGCCCCGAACCACTGCGGGCACCACGGACCCATCCAGATGAAATCGCCGGCAGTGACCGGATACCACGAATCGCCGAGGCGATAGATGCCGCCGCCTTCGAGCATGAGCAGGCCGTGCTCCATGATGTGCATTTCCACCATGCTCAGCGCGGAGCCCGACTGGTAGACCATGGTGTTGACGGCAAAATCGAATTGTGGCGAGTCCGGGAGCAGGCATTTTACTCGTAGGCTTGAGTCATCATTGAGCGGCTGCGATGAAATTGCGTCTTCGCTGGAAACAATGTGGCGAGGAGGATCAATCGATGCCAGCGGCTGGTATATTTTTTCGATGACGGAGGCTCGGCTCGCGCGCGCCGCCCTTACGCGGTGCCGAGTGCCCTCGGGTAGATAAGCGTAGCCGCGGACTTCGAGGTCGCTTTTGCGACCTTCGAGTTCCAGAGTGAGTTGGCCCTCGAGAACGTAGAGAAAGCGCTGGGCGGGAGCTTCACCGAGTTCACCGGTGGGTTCGAACTCCGCCGTGTATTGCGTGAACTTCGCGCCGAGTGCTGGGCTCGCGTGGACGATCGCTACGCAGGACTTCATGCCGGGCAGCGTGGTTGGCACGAACGTGTCGGGCGTCTGGAGCATGTGATTGTGTTTTTGGGAGCTTCGCGTTACACCAAGATTATGCACGGCACATCCTTTTTTGAAATTCTGAGGAACTCGCAATCTGAGCCAATAGATGCAGGCCGCATTCAATTGCTTTTGCGACGTCATCTACGTGTACGGACTCGGCCGGATCATGACTGATTCCACCGGGGGAACACAGAAAAATCATTGCGGAGGGAATTTTCGCGGCGAGGATCATGGCATCGTGGCCGGCGCCGCTGGCCATGCGATGCGGCATACCGCCAGTGCTTCGTATGGCTTCCTCGATTTGGCCGACTAGAAACGGATTCATCGCAATTGCTTTCTGACGCAGCAAAGTCTCGCGCCGAAGCGACAAGCCACGGCGGGTGGCAATTTCTTCTGCAAGCGTGATTAACCCGTCCAGGGCGCGGGCGCTGTGATCGTCGAGCTTGTGGCGAAGATCGAGAGTGGCGCGGGCTTCACCAGGAATTACATTGATTGCGCCGGGCGTTGCCTCGATGCGACCTACGGTTGCAACCAGGCCCGGATGATTTTTGGCGGCGAGTTCGACCGTAACAATCCACTCGGCGGCAGCGGCGACGGCATCGTGGCGCAGGTGCATGGGAGTTGTGCCGGCATGATTCGCACGGCCAAGGAAAACGAATTCCATGCGCGTTTGAGAGACGATGGCTTCGACGGCGGCGAGCGGCAGGCCAAGTGAATCGAGGACGGGGCCTTGTTCAATGTGGAATTCGAGGTACGCGAGCGTGTCTTCGCTCAAAACGGCGCGCGGAATATCGGCGGGGTTCAGGCCAAAGTTTTCGATGGCGCGGCGAACAGAGACTCCGTTGGCGTCCCGCCGATCGAGAAGTTCGTTGTCGAGCGTGCCGATCAGAGCGCGGCTTCCAATGAACGGAGTGCCGAAGCGGACGCCTTCTTCTTCGGAGAAACCGACGACTTCGATGGCGAAAGGAAGACGGCGGCCATCCAAGGATTCCAGCAAGGAGACGGCGAGAAGCACACCGAGAACGCCGTCGAAAGCACCGGCGTTCGGAACGGTGTCGAGATGGGAGCCGAGGAGCAATCGCGGCGCGTAGGGCTGAGCGGCGGGATATAAACCCCGCAAATTTCCAGCTGCGTCAACGGAGGCTTCGGCGCCAGCGGCGGTGAGCCATTTTGTGATCTCGCGATGGCAATCACGCATGGGCGGAGAGAGAAAAGTGCGGCGGGTGCTGCCGGCGTCCTCGGAAAAAGAGGCGAGCACCTTGCAACGAGCGACGAGCTCTTCCGCGCGACTTTGTGTTTGTGTGGTATGCGTCACGCGGTTCTAACCCTGGCGGCGAAGACGCGCCTCGATGGTGCCGTGCGGCTCGTCGACGGGCACGAAAATCTCATTGGGATTGTCCTGGCCGAAACGTGAGAGATCGACGAGCAGACAATGCTTGTTGGGCATGGTCAATTTGATGTCTTCGATTTCGGGGACGCTGGCGAGCGCAGCCTCGCCCATGGCGTAAAGCGTGTGCTGGACGGACTTGCTATCATGAGCGGCAAAAACCATAAGTAGGTTTTCGCGAATGCGGGTGCGGAGATGTATGAACGGCAGAACCGCCGAAGAATATGTCCATCGGGCACGGAGGGATGTGCCGAATAAACGGTCGGTGGTCTCGGGGAGGGTCGTTAAGGGATCTTTGATGAAACCGGCAAACGCGGAGTTCGCAGTTTTCATGATGACGAGATTGTCGAAGCCAGCGATCACGTCGAGAGAGCCGGTTCTCGTAGCAGCCACCTGGGACGTCTGACACTCGCCGCTCGACTGGACAAACGTGGTTGGATGAGGATTTCCGCCGGTACGTAGGTGCTCCCATGTTTTTTCCGAGAGCGAAACTTTCGCGGCGGACACTTGGGGATTGCTCTTCAAGAAGCAAGCGGCTAGTTCCTTGCCAAAATCTTCCATGCAGTCGGCTGAGGAATTTCTAGCAAGCGAGTACACGGTGTTCTTCATGGTGTCCGTGGGGAGAATTTTGCTGTTGTCGCCTTCGACAAAGCAGGAGGCGAAATCACCTTCGAGGCGAATTTCAACGGTCCACTCGCGAAAATCATGGCGGCCCGCGTGGCGCTTCACTTTTACGAGGCGGACGCGGGATTTGCCGTAGCTGTTTTCTGCTAGAGGCATGTTCCGCTCAGCTGCCCCGGTAGGTCGTGTAGCCGTAGGGGCTGAGGAGCAAGGGAATGTGGAAGTGGCCGTCGCTGTCGCGAACCTGGAATGTGATTTCGACGACGGGATAAAGTCCCTCGGTGTTTTGCGCGTGCTGATAGCTGGAGGTGTCGAAAGCCAGACGATAGATTCCAGGGCGAAGAGTTTCGTTCTCGGGCAACATTTGAGAGCAGCGGCCGTCCTCATCCGTGAGCAAGGAAGACAAGACACGCCATTCGCCAGCGGGCTCGCGCCGTTCGAGACGAACGGGCACATTTTCGGCGGGCAAGCCCTGAGCGGTATCGAGAACGTGGGTGGAGATTTTTTTCATGAAGAGAGCCATTTCTTCAGCCGAATTTGCGCAATTTTGCGCTGCTGCCCGGCTGCCTCGCGAAGTTCCGTGGAATCTTCATTCTGCAAGCGGCGCAGGAGAATAGCGAGGATTTCCGAAGCGGATATTCCCGAAGCGCAAACAATGAAGGTGCGATGGAAGCGCCGCTCATAGGCGCGATTGGCTTCGGCGAGGGCGAGCCTGACGGCTTCTTCGGCGAGGGCGGCTTTTCCCTGTTCTTCGCCTGACCAGGCCGCGGATTGCGTTGAAGCGTGGGCTGGGGGATGCGATTCGCCGATGCGGGGATGGCTGCGAAAGGCTTCGAGCCAATCCGATTCGGAGAGCGCGTTCCAGACATCGTCAGAGGCCGCCAGAAGAGAGGCTTCATCGAGGATCGGCCTCCTGGCGGTCATGCCGCGGGCCCAGGCTTTTGAGCCGCAGCAGGGCAAAATACTTTGTGCTGCATCTTCGGCACGCTCGGCGTTCCATTTCTCAAGCCGAATATTCTTTTTTTCACCAGGAGCGCTGAGAGCGCGAAGCTGCCCCAGAAATTCTGCGACGAGATTCGCCGCAACGGCTGTTCGATATTGGGCCGTGGAACGGATATCGCTAATAGGACGGATTTCCGCGGCGACGATCAATTTTGCAGCATGGATACAATGAGGATCGATCTGCTTTCCTTTGAGGAAACGCTCGGTCTCGAGCAAGCGAAGAGGAACCGGGGCGACGCTGCCCAGGGCGAGGCGAACGTCCTCGACGCGGCCGGCGGAAAACCGACCCAACGCGGCGAGGCAAACCTTGGCGATGGCCTGCGCGTTGCGAGCGCCGACCTTGCGTGCATAGGGAAGGTACGTCGAAAAGTGTCTCTTAAGGCAGACTGCGCGGATAAGTTCGTCGGGTGCGAGTTGCGTACGGCGGTAATCGAGGTGAAAGTTTGCGTAGGGCAGGCGGCGTTCGCCATGGGACGAGATGAGGAGCAGGTCTGCTTCATAAACGAGGAGCGCGGGGAGAGAATCGGCTGCTGGTGAGGCGTTAACAATGTTGCCACCGATAGTGCCGCGGTTCTGATTCGCAATTCCGCCGGTCCATCTTGCGGCACGAGACAATAGCGGGAACTCGCGGAAGACGCACTCATTTTGGCGGAGGTCCGTGTAGGTGCAGCCAGCGCCGATTTGAATTTCGTCCGGCGTCACGTCGAAGCGGCGCAGTTCGGGAAGATTCCAGATGCTGACGAGTTTCCGAGCGGGCAATTTGCCTGCGGCAAACTGGACCATCACGTCCGTGCCGCCAGCGATGGGAAGCCAGGCGCCAGGCTCACGAGCAAGGAGCGAGAGCACAGCGGGCAAAGTGCCGTGAGCGACCAGCTCGTAGTCGACGGGATGAGACCTCACGCGGCGGCTCCACGGCGGGCGGCTTCGGCGACGGCTTCGATGATTTGAGCGTAGCCCGTGCAGCGGCATAGATTGCCGGATAAGCCTTCGCGGATTTCTTCGAGGGACGGCTGAGGAGATTTGATTAAGAGATGGTGGGCGGCAAGGATCATTCCGGGAGTGCAAATGCCACACTGCGCGCCGCCACAATCGAGAAAAGCTTGCTGCAAACTTTGCAGGTTACCGTCGGAAGCGAGACCTTCAATCGTGACAATGCATGTACCGCTCGCTTGCAAGACGGGAACCAGACAACTGTTCACGAGTGTGTCATCGATTAGAACCGAGCAAGAGCCGCATTCGCCTTCGCCACAGCCTTCTTTGGTTCCGGTTAAGCCAAGCTCGTTGCGAAGAACGTCGAGGAGGCGCTCCATGGGGTAGGCATGAACGGTTTCAGGTTTCCCGTTTACGGTAAGAGAGATTTCGGATTTCGGGCGAGGCAATGAAGATTGTGTCATCGCTCGCCTCGTGCGGCGGGGAAAGCTTCATCGGTGCGGGCGCTTGCAGCGAGCGCAGCGAAAATATCTTCGGGAAGCAGCGGAATCGAATTAAATGGGACGCGCAGTGCGTCCTCGATGGCGTTGACGATGGCTGGCGCAGGCCCGTCCATGGGAAGTTCGCCGATTCCTTTGGCACCATATGCGCCGTGAACATTGCCCAGTTCCTCGAAATAAACGCGGATGGCGGAGAGGTCGGCGCTCGTCGGCATGATGTAGTTGGTCATCTGGCCATTCTGCATGCGGCCCTGGTTCCAAACTACCTTTTCATACAAGGCAAAACCGATTGCCTGGGCGATACCGCCGATGATTTGGCCGGCGGCGAGAACGGGATGGAGGACTTTGCCGACTTCCTGGAAGGCGACGAAATCGTCGACTGTTATGCTATAGGTCGTCAAATCAACGGAAACTTCCGCGACGTAAACAGCCCACGCGAAGGCGGCATAAGCCGAGCCGCGATATTTTTCTTCATCCCACACGACGTCATCGGGCTGTTGATAGTGGGCGAAGCTGCGGAATTGGCCGTGTTGGGCAACATAGGCGCTGCAGGCGGCGCGAAATTCTTCCGGCGAATAAGATTCGCCGAGCATGGCGGAGGCTTCGAGAGTCTTCTTGATTCCTGCGGCAGCGGACTGGACGAGTTTTCCGACGACCATCACCGTGCGGGAGGCAACCGTCGGCCCGCTGTTGGGCACTTGCCGCGTGTCGGGCCGAGCGATGGAGACGTCTTCATAGCGGAGGCCTAGAGCTTCGGCGGCGATTTGGCAGAGGACGGTATTCGTGCCCTGTCCGAATTCGGTGCTGGAGACGAGGATGCGGACGCGACCGTCGGCGCAGGCTTCGAGGCCGACGACGGAACCGAGATAGGTCTCTCCGGCTCCGGTGAAACCGGCGCCGTGAAGGAAAGCGGCGATGCCAATTCCCTTTTTGATGCAGCCGCTGGGATTTGTTTTCGCGAAGGTTTCTTTTTTTGCGTGATAACTCGAGAGATTGAGAGCGCGATCGAGAAGTTTAGGAAGATCGATCTGTTCACGAATGATTTGGCCTGTGATGGTGGTCTGGCCGGGACGGAGGAGATTGCGGCGCCGAATTTCGACGGGGGAGAGGCCAACGACTTGCGCGATGCGGTCCATGTGGCGCTCCAGGGCGAAGAGGGATTGCGGCGCGCCAAAGCCGCGGAATGCGCCGTGGGGAGGCGCGTTGGTAGCAATCGCTCTTGCGCGGATGCGGGCGCTGGGCCAGAAGTAGGCGCCACCGGCATGAATCGCACCGCGGGAGAGAACGACGGGAGACAAAGTTTTGTAGGCGCCGCCGTCGAGCGTGAAATCAATTTCGCCTGCGATAAGTTTGCCGTCCTTGCTGACGGCGGCGCGGATGCGAGTGCGCGAAGGATGGCGCTTGGTGGTGGCGGCCATGTCTTCCATGCGGTCGTAAATTATTTTTACGGGCTTGCCGGATTTTTTGGCGAGTAGCGCAGCGTGGGCGGCGATCATGGAGGGATATTCTTCCTTGCCTCCGAAGGCGCCGCCTGTTTCCATCTGGACGACGCGGACGCGGTCGGCGGGCAGGGCGAAAAGCTTCATGAGGGCTTTATGGACATAGTAGGGACATTGAAGGGAGCCCCAAACTGTGAGGCCCTGTTGCGAATCGAAAACGGCAATCATGCCGTTGTTTTCAATGTAGAGCTGCTCTTGCGCGCCGGTGGAATATTCGGCTTCGACGATGTGATCGGCGGTGCGCCAGGCAATATCAACGTCGCCCTTTTCGATGAGATAGCTTTTGAAGAGATTGTCCGCGCCCCAGATGATTTGCGAGAGGCTTTCGCTTTCTTCGATGTTGAAGACTGCGGGGAGTGGCACGTATTCGATGGAGACGGCTTCGACTGCTTTAGGCAGGAGATGGCGGTCCGGATGAGCGAGGAGAAGAATCGGTTCTTCTGGATGATTGACGCTGCCGTCCGCGAGACAAGGCTGGTCGTCTTCGATGAGGGCAATGCAATTGGCGCCAGGAATGTCGCGGCAGGTGACGATGACGAATTCGTTCCAATTGATTCCGGGATCAAAGTTGATGCGCTTGATTTTGCCACGAGGGATGCCGCTGCGAACGGTCGCGCCGAAGAGCATGCCGGGCAAGGTCATGTCGTCGACGTAGCAGGCTTGGCCGGTGACTTTGCCGCGGCCTTCCATGCGGGGGACGGAGGCGCCGACGATGGGATGGTTTTTCATTTGGGTCGCGGGATCTTCCAAAAAATTGGAGCTTTTTCTTCCTGGCAATAGTTTATGACATGCGAGGCACAATGCGGACGTGGAACTGAAGGGAAAGAATCATTCATGAGCGGCTGAGCTCTGCGCCCCTTTGTGGACTGGCTGGAATTCTTTGCCGGCGGGAATCTGCGGAAAAACGCCGTCGCTAAAAACTGGCGCGCCTCTGAGATAGGTGGCTTTCACAACACCGCGAAGCTTTTCTCCTAGATAGGGAGAGAGCGGATGACGATAGTGCAGGCGATCTTCGGTCACGACAAATTCGGCTTCGGGATCGAAAACGACGAAATCAGCGTCGTAGCCAGCGGCAAGGCGGCCCTTACGATTTGCGCAGCCGGCAAGCTTTGCTGGGGCTTCGGACATCCAGCGGGCGATGTCGTTGAGTGAGAAACCGCGCTTGGCGGCTTCGGTGTTCATCACCGGCAACGCCAGGGAGAGGCTGGCGATGCCGCCCCAGGCGGTTTGAAAATTTCCTTCGGAGAGGCGCCTCATTTCCGGCGGACAAGGAGAATGATCGGTAGCGACGAGGTCGATGATTCCATCGCGGAGGCCATTCCAAAGGCCTTCGCAATTTTCGCGTGTGCGAATCGGGGGAGCGCATTTGAAGAGAGTGGCGCCTTGCGAGATTGCTTCCGCGACGAAATGCAGATAGTGCGGACAGGTTTCGACGGTAACGGAAAGACCTGCGAGGCGCGCGGCCTGGAGGTCCGGAATGGCTCGGCTAGAGGAGAGATGGACGATGTGCAGGCGGAATTTGAATTCGCGGCAGAGAGAGAGGAGAAGACGAATGGCGGAGAGTTCGGCTTCCTCTGGGCGCGATTGCAAATAGGTTTGGTAATGAGACCAGTCCGAGCTGGTGAGATTCGCAGTGGCGAAATCGATGGGAGCGGGAAGTTCTGCGTGTACGAGAAGCGGGAGGCCTGTGCGAGCGACATGAGGGAGGGCGGCGCGCAGTTGCTGCTCGGTGACCATGGTGAAGCCGTCAATGCCGGGATGAATGAGAAAACATTTGAAGCCAGGGACGCCCGCGGCCGCGAGCAATTCGATGTCGAGGGGATTATCGGCGACGACGCCGCCCCAGGCTAGCCAATCGACGTGACATCGGCCACGCGCCGCGGCGCGCTTGGCTTCGAGAGCGGAGACGTTGGTGGTGGCGGGGAGGCAATTGAGGGGCATGTCGACGAGGAGCGTGTAGCCACCGGCGGCGGCGGCGCGCGTAGCGGTCTCGAACCCTTCCCAGTGAGAGCGACCGGGGTCGTTGACGTGAACGTGGGAATCGACGAGGCCGGGGAGAATGACGGAATTGCGGAAATCGTGCGAATTGGCGTGGGGCGGGACCTGGTCGGGAGGCACGACGCCGAAGATGCGGCCGTTTTCCACGAGGAGAGCGGCGGACCTGACGCCTTGCGGCGTTACGACACGGCGGGAGAGGAAGGCGCGCATGGTCATGGGCGAAGGTAGTCCGTAGAAAGACTCGCGAGAGTTAGAGGCGAGCGTAAACTGACGGCTTCAGGTTTTCAAGTGAGCAAACTCGATAGTTCAAGACGAAAAAAGTGCTGGGTATGAGTTTTGCGGGCATATACTGGCGGCCGAGCGCAGAAAAGACCAGGAAAGAACAAAAGATGAAAAACCCCTTCATGGAGCGCGCCATTCAGCTTTCGATTGAGGGGGTGCAATCCGGGCGAGGCGGCCCGTTTGGCGCGGTGATTGTGAAAGAGGGGAAGATCATGGCGGAGGGAGTGAATCGCGTGACCTCGACCAACGATCCGACGGCTCATGCGGAGGTCTTAGCGATCCGCGAGGCTTGTAAAAAACTCGGAGTTTTCGAGCTGAAGGACTGCGAGCTGTACACTTCGTGCGAGCCATGCCCGATGTGCCTAGGTGCGATTTATTGGGCGCGGCTTTCCAAGATTTATTTTGCGAACACGGCTAAGGATGCAGCGAAAATAGGGTTTGACGATTCCTTAATTTATGGCGAGCTGAAACGGCCATATTCGAAACGGCGTATCCCGGCGATTCAGATGATGCGCGAAGAAGCCCTGGCGGGATTCGCGGTCTGGACAGCGAAAACCGACAAAATTACATACTGACGGCTATCGTTGCGAGCCACATAGGACGAGGTTTCCGAATAGGGTGCCCAAGCCAAACTCAGTGCTTGCCGTTTATTCGCTCACTGCCGAAAAAAGCGCGCAGCGGAGATCAATCTTCGATTTGGTACTCTTCCATCTTGTTGTAGAGCAGGCGGCGATTGATCTGCAGCTTGTTGGCGGCCTCTGATTTGTTGCCGCCAGACTCTCTCATGGCCTTTTCGATGAGGCGTTTTTCGAGTTCCGAAATGGACTTGTGGAAAGGCAAGGACAGAAGATCGATCTCGATAGCTTGGGAGTCTCCGTCGCCGTTGTGAGGCGGCCTGGCCGGGAGGTGCTCGGGCATAACGACGCGGCCGCGAGCCATAAGGATCGCGCGTTCAACCATGTTTTCAAGTTCGCGGACATTCCCGGGGTAAGAATAATTTTGAAGCATAAGCGTCGCATCGTCGGAAAACCCGATGGCCGGAAGGGCGTTCTTTTCGCTGTAGATGCGGAGAAAATGTTCGGCCAAGGGAACAATGTCGGAACGCCGTTCGCGAAGCGGAGGAATGGGGATGCGAACGACATTCAGGCGATAGAAGAGGTCCTCGCGAAATACCTTCTCGCGGACGGAGGCTTCGAGATCTCGATTCGTGGCGGCCAGAACTCTGAAGTTGCCGCGGATAGTCTCCGTGCCGCCGACACGTTCAAACGTGCGCTCCTGCAAAACACGCAGCAGTTTTGATTGAAGACCGGGCGAGAGCTCGCCAATTTCATCGAGAAAAATCGTGCCGCCCTCGGCCATTTCGAAACGGCCAAGCTTGCGGCCGATAGCCCCGGTAAATGCACCGCGTTCGTGACCGAAAAGCTCCGTTTCAAGAAGGCTGTCCGGCAAGGCCGCGCAATTCACGACGATAAACGGCCTTTCCTTGCGCTGGCTATACGTATGGATAGCTTCGGCGACGAGCTCCTTGCCGGTCCCGGATTCACCGCAGATCAAGACGGTCGAATCGGTCTCGGCCACCTTGCCAATCATGATGAATACGTCCAGCATCGGGCCACTGGAACCGATGAGCCTGCCGGCAGAGCCCGCGTGCCCGGGCCCCCCTCGCGCCCGCAAACGGACGACTTCACGATTCAAGGAAGCATGATCGAGCGCCCGTTCGGCTGCCAGGACGATTTCGTCCAAGTCAAAAGGCTTGGTCACAAAATCGTAGGCGCCGAGCCGAACGGCTTCGATAGCGCTGTGGCTCGAGCCAAACGCAGTAATTACGATGACGGGGATGGACGCCAGATGCGGGTCGCCGCGCAAGTATTGTAGAAACTCTTCTCCACCCATTTGAGGCATTCTCCAGTCACTGAAAATGAGATCCGGAGTGGTCTCGCGCAGGATCTTAACGGCGGCAGCGCCATCATCCGCCTCTAAAATGGAGTACCCTCGTGCGCTGAAAATCTCAGCAAGAGTCTTGCGAAGGTTGGCCTCGTCATCAACGATCAGAATCGCGGCGCTCATGAGTTCTCTAACTCCGGAGATGATGGTTGCCAATTCAAGAGTGAGAGGCTGGAATTGTAATCCTTACACTCGTTCCGCGGCCTTCTTCACTCTCCAACTGAATCGCCCCTCCATGGGCTTCGACGAGTTCGTGGCATATGGACAGCCCAAGTCCAGTCCCGGAAGGTTTTGTGGTGAAAAACGGGTCGAACACTTGACGCGCTACGGAGGAGTTCATACCCTTCCCCGTATCGCGGAACTCGACGCAGACTCCATTTCCATCGTGTAGCGGTTGCGCGTGAGACGCGAGGGTCACGGAGAGAGTGCCACCGCCTTCGGACATCGCCTCGAGAGCATTCTGGATAACGTTGTCAAACACCTGCGCCATACGGTCCTTGTCCAAATGGAGCTGAACCTGGCCTCTCGGCAATTCCGTGTTTAGGGTGACGCCGCGCCTCAGAGCCCATTCCCGGAAAGACTCCATTCGTTGTTCTATCAAGTCTCTCAGGTCGGCCGATTCGTAATGGAGCTGAACGGGCCTCGCGAAATTGATCAAACGATTGACCATGCCGTTGAGGCGCTCGATTTCTTCGAGGGCGACGGCGCACGATTCCTTGACATGAGGGTTATCGGAGTCGCGCCGGCACATCTGTACCCTGAGCCGAATCGTGGCGAGTGGATTACGAACCTCGTGGGCTACGCCAGCAACGAGCCTTCCCAAGCTGGCGAGGCGCTCCGAATGGCGAAGCTGGCCTTCAATCCGCTTTTCCCGCTCTATATTCCCCTGTAGTGCTATTCCCAAGCGGTTGATGGCCTGCGCAATTCTCTGGATCTCCTCCGGGTCGCCTCCAGTATCAAGCTGCGAGGACAGGTTCTCTTCCAATCCACGCAATCCCCCTTCGATCTTTCGCACGCCACCCTGTAGATTATGAATCACCAAAAGAGTCATAAGCACGCTAGCCAAGGCCGCTAGGCCCAAGCCGACGGTGATCAAGTAAGCGCGGAATCGATTCGCTCCGGGGAGAACGCTGAGCCGTTTGATGGTCCATGCGCTTCCGACGACAGAATAGTTATCGCGAATAGGAACCGCTTCGACCAAAATGATGTGGGAGCGGCTCGAAAGGATTCTCTCCGAACCTTGATTTGTTTCCGCAGCGTGTTTGGCGGTCTCCAGAATGTCTGCGCGCTGATCGGGGGGCTCATCTTCGAGTGAAGAATCTGCGAGCGCAGGGTCGGCCACAGAGAAAGAGTCTCCGATGAGGGTATCCCCCGTTTTGGCGTAGTAGCCCCCCTTTACCCCATCGACAGTTTGCAAGACAACACGGCTCAGGAGGGCCAACACTTCGCGCGACGAGGCCAAGGTTGGATTGTTCAAAGGTGGAGACTCATGATTCCGGCGGGAGAAATCCGCCTTATCGTCATATTCGCGCGCCAAATTTTGGGTGACTGAGATTAGGTGTTTTTTCTCGCCGCTCAATACGGCTGATTTCGTGTACTTGAGCGTTGCAAACGCAGCGAAGAGAACGGAAAGAAAGAGCACGCAGACGAGCGTTCCCAACAAGGCGATCTGCCAGCGGAAACTGAGCTTCGAGAGCGGAAGCCTCGACACCAGCGTCTCTCCCCTTTCGACTCGATCTATCATAGCAATTCCATGGCGGGTCTGTTCCGTCGATCGGTCTAGATTACGTCTGCGCCAATCCAACAAGAGGAGGTCTGCGAAGCCGAAGGACGACCTGCACGCTGGAATGCCCATTAAAGAGGACATGTGCCAAGGAGCACGCAGAGTCGAACATAGCCAGCAAGGATTCACAGGTCATAGCGCGCGTTAGATGGAGGGCCAGGGATACCGTCTTAGTCGGGGTGGCCTTCAACAGTATCCCTGGTTTGCCTAAGCACACGGGCGCCGGCAAATCCAAAGCAAACTTCGACTTGAGGTCCGCGAGAAACAAAGCGTGTTGTGAGTTTGGCCGAGCACCGCCACTAAGTAGGCGCCTTTTGCATTCCATTCTTGAGGGGCGGATCTGACTTTCGATAGCGCGGCCAAACCGGGCAAGTGGGAAGCAACTCTCATGAACGTGTTCCATCACAGATCGAGTGGTCTTACCAAGTCTGATCGGGAGTAAGCTCATCATTTTTTAATTCCTGGCATGCGCGCCGATCACCGACAAAACCTCTGAGACGTCATCGTGTGCCCTTGCCCATTAACAAGACCGGGGCCACGAAGCCCGCCTTGAGGTCAAGCGAAGAACATGAAGTATGCAGCGCAGAGGCCAAAGAGCACGACGAAGCGCAAGAAGCCATATCCAGAGATCCTAGACATTTGCACGCCCCTAGAGTTACGTCCTTCGGCAAAAGTCGGTCACGGATTGGGAGACGGCGATTTCGGATGCAAACCTGATTCCAACTTTTACGAAGACCTCGATGCGGTTAAGTGCTTAGTATTGTTTGAGAAAGGCCAGGCAACGGGGCGGAATCGCTGCCAACCGCTAAATTGGGCAGAGAACGAACACACTTTGTAAACAAAACGAACGTTCAAGTAAGTCATCTGAGGACCGGGCGGCGCGAACGGCTGTAAGTCAGAGCGAAATCCGCGGCGCGAGAAAAGCCGTGAAAATTAATCACAAAAATTGTAAAGAAAACGAACAGCTGAGCTAGCGGTTCGCCAAGAAGACCACTTCTGCGGGGCGCTCAGCGCCCGGCCGCGAGAGCGTTATACAGATTGAAGGACTGCCTAACATCTTTCATTTCTGTTTTATAAAAGGAGGGGTCGCCAATTTTTCCGCTTCTCTGTGCTGTCAATTACTGAAATCAGGGACAATACGATCTGCCCCCCACTTGGAACCAGAACTGCAATCTATCTGAGAATTGACGCGCCAGGGAGTTCGGGCCCTGAGTGGGATCGACATGTTTAAGAGCGAAGGCCCAGCGCTGTGGCAGGAACCGCTCCGGTATCGGCGGATTCGGTTCTTCGGAGCTGGCTGGTGAGCGGTAAGAATTCGAATGCCATCCTGGGGCTCGCATCCAGGCTGCCGTAATGAGAAGTTTGCCGCACTGTAAGAATTCTGACACGCGGGGTGAGTAGAGAGCAGAGTGGAAGACTACTCATAAACGGGTTACGAGTTGATAGCTCAGACGGTGGCCAAAGACAATACCTACCGTGCACTCTCCAAAGCGATGCTGATGGGCTCCTTGTTGAGCAAAGTCAAAGTTCGGACCCCAGTGGAGTAAAGTATGTCCTGGATCCGGGAGAACTCCATAACCATGAAACGCCTGAACCCTTCCAGCCTGGAGCAGCTGCGCCGGTTGAGCACATGCATTGTTGCAAGCGCGGTCGAAACGTTTCAGGTGAGACTGCCGAATTCAGGATTCGCCGATTCGAGTATTCACTGTATTTTTAACGATCGCTTGCCAGCAGTCGGATACGCTGCCACAGCAAGAATGAGAAGTATGAGCCCACCGATGGTGGGCCACGGCTACTACTACGAACGCACAGACTGGTGGAACCACATTCTCAGCATCCCTGAGCCTCGAGTCGTAGTGATAGAAGACGTGGACAGGCCGCCCGGACTGGGAGCGTTTATTGGCGAAGTGAATGCCAACATTCTAATTGCACTAGGGTGCGTGGCGCTGGTTACGAATGGATCGGTGAGGGATATTGATAGCGTGAAGCTCACGCGGCTGCAGATGTTTGCCGGAAGCGTGTCGGTGTCGCATGCATATGCGCATGTGTTTGATTTCGGATCTCCGGTCGAGCTGGGCGGATTGAAGATTCGGCCAGGAGATTTAATTCATGGCGATCGGCATGGAGTCCAGACGATCCCGATGGAAATTGCCGACAAGGTTCCGGCGGCGGCGCACGAAATTCTGCAGAGAAGGCAGTATGTGATTGGATTGTGCCGTGCCAGTGATTTCTCGCTCGACAAACTGCGGGCGGCAATCCAAGAACCGAGACTGAAGCCATGACAGGTATGACCTGTGGATCAATGAGTTCGAAGCCGATTCTGAGGGAGTACATGACAGAGCGAAGGATGGTGCAGCCGCAAATCAGGAGCGAATGCTCTGCTAATTGGCCCAGGGCAGTGGTTGTACTTATTTTGGCCACGGTACTGGCCGGCGGATGCGGCACGACCGGTACAACTAAGGCCGAAGACCATGTTAATGCTCTTCCGGTCGCGGTAGTCAAGGTTACGCGGCAAGATCTCGCCAGCACGCTGAGAATTGCCTCGGAGTTTCTCCCTTTCCAGGAGATTAGCGTCTACGCCAAGGTTTCAGGCTACATCCAGAAGCTATATGTGGATTGGGGAACTCATGTTCGTCAAGGTCAGCTTCTGGCTGTCCTCGAGATTCCCGAGCTGCAGCAGCAACTTCAATTAGACGGAGCGGCCGTGGGGCGCAGCCAACAAGACCTGGCGCGGGCGCGAGAGGAATTGACCCAATCCGAATCCAAATATCAGGTTGCGGACCTGACGTACCAGCGACTCGCCACGGTGATGAAGACGCGCCCTGGGCTTGTAGCTCAAGAAGAGGTGGACGTCGCCAATGGGAAGGACCTCGAAGCGAAGGCTGGAGTTTCCAGCTCCAAGGACATGGTCTCTGGAGCAGAACAGGCGCTGCTCGCCGCGAAAGCTCAGCTCGAAAAAGACCGATCGATGTACTCGTACGCGCGGATTACGGCGCCATTCGACGGCGTGGTGACAGAAATTGATGCGTACGGAGGAGCGTTACTCCCCGCAGGAACCTCATCCAACAAGGGAGCACAAGCGCTATGTCATCTTTCACAGAATAATCTGCTGCGGCTGGTGATTCCTGTTCCGGAATCCGCGGTTCCGGACATACGGCTGGGCAGCTCAGTGGATGTGCGCGTTTCTGCGCTAAACAAGACGTTTAAAGGGACGGTGGCGCGCTTTGCCGATCAGGTGGACATGGCAACTCGGACGATGCACACGGAAATTGACGTACCAAATCCAAAGTTGGAGATAGTTCCGGGCATGTACGCCGAGGCGACGATAGTGCTTAAGAATCATCGTGGAGTTCTGGCGGCGCCGGTGCAAGCGCTGGATCACGAAGAAAACGGTGTGAGTGTGTTGGTGGTGGACAAGAACAACAAGATTCAGGAACGCACCGTTCAACTGGGCATTGAGACGCCTGACCAGGTAGAGGTTGTTTCCGGGCTTGCTCAAGACGATATGGTGGTGGTCGGGAATCGGAGCCAACTTCGTGCAGGAATGATTGTTCAGCCGAAGCTAATTTCCGCGTCCTCGGCGAGTGGAGGAAAGTAATGTCCGGCTTCTCCATTCGAAACCCGTATTTCATCCTGGTAGTCTGCCTGATCATTGCAGTTGTGGGGATAACCAGCCTCGTCCGAATGCCGGTGGACCTATTTCCGAACATTAACCTTCCGGAAGTCGTAGTTGCCACCTTTTACAACGGAATGCCGCCGGAAGAGATCGAGACGGAAATTACGGGCCGGTTCGAGCGATTCTTTACATTGGGCAGCGGCATAGAACATATGGAATCAAGGTCGCTGCCTGGCGTGAGCATCATCAAGGTTTATTTTCAGCCTGGGACTGACGCGGACTCTGACGTTAATGAGATTTCTAATTTATCGATGGCGGACCTGAGGCGCTTGCCTCCGGGCACGCTGCCCCCGGTCGTCGAGAAGTTTGACGCGTCGAGCCTTCCAGTTTGCTTGATTACACTGCAAGGGCAAGGGCTGAGCGAGACGCAGCTACGCGACTTGGGCCAATTCCAGGTACGCAACCAGATTGCGACGGTGCCTGGAGCTTCGATCCCACCGCCTTTCGGCGGAAAGTATCGCCAGATTATGGTGTACGTGGACCCCGCGAAATTACAGTCCTACCAGCTCAGCCCGATGGATGTTGTGCGTGCCGTGAATGAATCGAATCTGATCCTTCCGGCGGGAGACGTTAAGATCGGGCCGTATGATTACAATATTTATACGAACAGCCAGTACCGAAACGTGCAGAACATCAATAGCCTGCCTCTCAAAACGATCGGGCAGGCTTCGGTCACGGTAGCAGACATTGGCCACGCCGAAGACGGGCATCAGATTCAAACAAATATCGTTCGCGTGGACGGGCAGCCCTCCGTCTATCTGCCAATCCTGAAGCAAGGCGGGGATACCAACACAATCAAAGTCGTGGATGGAATCAAAGATGTGGTTGCAAAGCTAACCGATGTGCCAAAGCAGCTTACGCCCAAAGTGGTGTTTGACCAATCGTTGTTCGTGAAGTCGGCGATTGAGACGCTGCTACATGAAGGTGGAGTTGGACTGCTACTGACGGGACTGATGGTCTTGATTTTCCTCGGCAGCATGCGGGCGACGGTCGCCGTCTTTCTTTCGATTCCGCTTTCGGCGCTCGCCGCGCTTATCGGCCTCTATTTCGGCGGCAGTTCGATTAACTCCATGATTCTTGCAGGGCTGGCGCTTGTCTTTTCGCGATTAATCGATAACGCCGTAATCGTATTAGAAAACATTTTTCGACACCTTGAGCTCGGAGAATCGCCCGAGGTGGCGGCAGAAAAGGGTGGGCACGAGGTGTCTTTGGCGGTGCTGGCAGCCACGTTGACGAGCGCCGTTGTCTTCTTCCCCGTGACATTTCTATACGGCGTGAGCCGATTCTTATTTTCGGCGCTGGCTCTGGCGGTTGTGCTCGCTCTGTTCGCTTCCTATATTGTGGCCATGACGGTCGTACCACTGTTCTGCGCGCGTTATATCAAGTTCGGGTCACATGTGTCGGCCACGGAGGGTAACCCGATAGAAGAGCACGCCCATCCGGAGCGTGCCGAAACCGCAAGCTGGGGAACACGATTCAACGATCGGTTCGGAAAAGGCTTTCATAGGCTGCTTGATGCCTACGAACGCCTGGTTCGCCAAGCGCTCTCGCGCCCCAAGTCGGTTGTGGTAGGAGTCCTCGGAGCATTCGTGCTAAGTCTGGCGCTCTTTCCATTGCTTGGACTGGCCTTCTTTCCCCGAACGGATGCTGGGCAGTTTGTCATCAACTTGAAGGCGCCCTCCGGTACGCGCGTTGAAGTTACTGCCCAGGAAGTGGCAAAAGCCGAAGATATCATTCGAAAAACGGTCGACCCGAAAGATCTCAAATTAATCGTCTCCAACATCGGAGTGATTCCAGGATTTTCTTCGATTTATACGTCGAACTCCGGGCCCCACACTGCGACGATTCAAGTGGCGCTGAATGAAGGACATCACGAAAGCAGTTTTCAATACATGGATAGGGTGCGAAGAAAGATCCAGGACGAACTGCCGGAACTCACAACTTATTTCCAATCCGGCGGGATGGTGGACGCGGTGCTGAATCAAGGCTTGCCGGCGCCCATCGATCTTCAAGTCAGCGGCTCGAACATGCAGGCGGATTATTCGCTGGCCGCTCAACTGGCTACGGAGATCCGGAAGATTCCTGACGTAAGCGACGTCTACATTCCGCAGGATTTGGACTATCCCTCGTTGCATTTGGATATTGACCGGTTGCGGGCCAGCGAACTCGGACTGACCCAGAAAGAAGTCGTCGACAATGTCATCACCGCGCTGACGTCGAACGGCATGATAGCTCCGAGCTATTGGATCGATCCGAGGTCCGGAAACGACTACATGCTTACGGTGCAGTATCCCGAGCAAGACGTTCGTAGCCTGGCCGATCTTCGGGACATTCCGCTTCGATCACCAGGAGCGAAAAACCCCGCGCTTCTCGATGCCGTCAGCAAGATCAACCGCTTCAGTGCCCCAACCGAAATTGATCACTACCAGATTCAACGAGCGTTTGACGTCTACGTGAATCCCGCGACCGAGGACCTCGGAAGTGTAGCTACTTCGATCCGAAAGATCATTGCCGGCGCAAAGGTGCCGGAAGGCAGTCGAGTGAATCTGCGAGGCATGGTCCAGGGCATGGAAGCCTCTTTTCGCAGCTTCGGGCTCGGCCTGTCGCTCTCTCTAGTGCTTCTCTACCTCATCCTGGTCGCGCAGTTCCGGTCGTTTCTGGATCCAATTTTGATCCTGCTCGCGGTACCAACCGGGATCATGGGCGTTCTGATTACACTCATTCTCACCGGGACAACGCTCAACGTGATGTCATTGATGGGCATCATCATGATGGTCGGAATTGTCGTCTCGAACAGCATTTTAATCGTGGAATTTTCGCATCGTCTGGAGCAAGGGGGAATGTCCGTGCGGGATTCGATCATCTCATCGTGCCGGATCCGCTTGCGTCCCATTTTAATGACTTCTCTTGCGACAATCATTGGGCTTGTGCCTTTGGCGTTGAAGCTGGGGACAGGCAGCGAGCAGTACGCTCCTCTGGCTCGAGCAATCATTGGAGGCTTGCTTGTTTCTGTGGCGCTTACGATCTTCCTTGTCCCTGCCGCCTACTTGCTCTTTTACGAGCGCCTCGACCAACCACTCAGTCCCGTTCTGGCGGAGGAGGCGCAGTGAGGTCGCCGGTGCGGGCATTTGCGCTGGCCTTGCTGGGCGCCATTTCGGCATCACTTTCGTCCGCCCAGAGCGTGAAGACGTTAACTCTGCAACAAGCTGAACAACTCGCGGTTCAGAACCACCCGATGATTCAGGCGGCGAGCAACCTGGCCTCTGCCGCGAATGCCCAAGTGACGGAAGCTCGATCTGCTTACTATCCAACTGTCTATGGAAGCCTCACCGGAGTAGGTGCGGAAAATAGTAGTCGCATCGCGGCTGGAGGGCTGAACAATCCGATCATCTATGACCGCTACGCGAATGGAGTTACCGTAAGTCAACTTGTGACCGACTTTGGCCGAACTCATGAACTCGTCAAGAGTACGGATCTACATGCCCAAGCCCAGCGGGAAGGGGTTGTTGCCACTCGCGCCGAGGTGCTTCTGCAAGTGGATCAGTCCTACTTCGCGGCCTTGAAGGCACAATCCGTGCTTGCGGTCGCCGAGGAGACGGTAAAGGCGCGCCAACTCGTTTCCGACCAGGTCACCGAGCTTGCGAAAAATAAAATCCGATCGGATCTCGACTTCAATTTTGCAAATGTAAATCTCGCGCAGGCTCAGCTCCTTTTGATACAAGCTCAGAACGATCTGCGGTCCGCATTCGCGCGGTTGGAAGAGGCTCTAGGGTCCTCGGATCAGGACACGTTCCAGTTGGCCGACCAGCCCATGCCTCCGCCACCGCCCTCCGACGTTTCCATCCTGATTCAACAAGCACTGAAGGATCGGCCCGAACTTGTCGGCCAGCGTTTCCAGGTGGATTCGGCCCAGAGTTACACCACTGCAGAGCGGGATCTAAAGCTTCCAACGATCTCGGCGCTGGGAACGGCAGGGCTGACTCCGATTAACGAATCTCCGCTGGCGCCGCGATACGCTGCGGGCGGTTTCAACGTCAACATTCCGATCTTCAACGGACATTTGTACGGTGCGAGGGAAACCGAAGCAGCGTCACGCGCGTTGGCGGAAAACCAGTACCTTCGAAACTTGCAGAATCAAATTGTACGCGACGTACAAACGGCGTGGCACGATGCCAATGCCGGTTACCAGCGGCTTTCGGTCACGGACCGGCTGCTCGCTGAGGCCAACCAGGCCCTCGATTTGGCGCACGGGCGGTACGACCTCGGGCTAAGCTCCATCATCGAGCTGACGCAGGCCGAACTCAATCAAACGACGGCCCGGATTGACCAGGCCAGTGCCAAGTACGACTACGAGGCGCAGTACTCGCTTTTGAACTATCAGTTAGGCGCCTTGCACTAGATGGTCGAGAAAAAGCCGAGACAGCCGCGTCAGCCAAGGAGATTCCTGTAGCTCACGATGTCGGCCTCATTTTCTAGTGCCGAGACCCTTCCAACGACTTTCAATCCGCAGCAAAACTAACAGAACTGCCGCTGTTGGCGAATTGGAGTCTGAGTGGATCTCGGTTCGCGTTGGGATTGCGATTGCAACAAGCAACATGCGGCAATCCTCCGACCATCCTGACAGCAAGGTACCCATGACACCTAGGGCAGGTCGAAGACCAACTTCCCCCGCACGCTGGACAGTTCTTCAAGACAAGGCGAGCGTCGTGTGGCGATTTAGCATTTATGCGGCAGTCGAGAACAAAACGGCATTTCGGGTTATTACAGATGAAATAGCGTTCCATCGGGGAACCTCCTTGAGGGCTTGAATGATATACTCCTATGCCATTAAAAGGTCAATACAGTAAATTTACATATATGAACGCCACATTTTCGTCGGTTATCTAGCCTTACCGGCGCCTCGTCAGGCGGCAATCTTAACTACCACCTTCTCGGGGTTTCCAGCGAGGCGCGAACAGAGCGGATTGACAGGTTGAGAGCCAGTTACTGTCAGCATGGACGGCAGTTCTGCATATTATTTGTGTAAAATGACTGGCTATCAAAACGGGACCTGGGATCAATCTTCGGCTCGAGCCCATAAAGAGAGAAGAAACGTCTGGGAGGCAAAATTATGCAATCCGATTTAGGCCACTTCAATTCAAGAATGCCACGCAGCTTCGCACTGTTCGCACTCCTGCTACTTCTCTTGGGGTCAAGTAGCATGGGGCAAACAACGCAGATCGCCGCCACTCCACCGATGGGGTGGAACAGCTGGAATCACTTCGCCGACAAAATTGATGATGCTATGGTTCGTGCACAGGCTGACGCAATGGTGTCGAGCGGGATGCGCGACTCAGGATACATCTACATCAACATCGACGACACCTGGGAAGGCCAGAGAGACGCGCAAGGGGTGATTCATACAAACAGCAAATTCCCCGACATGAAAGCGCTCGCGGATTATGTGCATGGCAAGGGGCTAAAACTGGGGATCTACTCTTCGCCGGGCCCGAAAACGTGCGCCGGATTCGAGGGCAGCTACGGTCATGAAGAGCAAGACGCGCAAACTTACGCTGCTTGGGGCATCGACTATCTCAAGTATGATCTGTGCAGCTTCGGTGAAATCATGAAGGGCGCGGGTTCTCCTGAAGCAGCGCACAAGATGATGATTGACGCCTACACAAAAATGCACGAAGCCTTGCTCAAAACGGGTAGGCCGATCGTGTACAGCCTCTGCCAATATGGCGCGGATCACGTGTGGCGCTGGGGAGCGTCGGTCGGTGGCAACTCCTGGCGGACCACCGGAGACATATCGGATAAATATTCGAGCATGACAGCGATCGGCTTCGAGCAGGCCGGACTCGCGAAATTTGCTGGGCCGGGGCATTGGAACGACCCAGACATGCTCGAAGTCGGAAACGGCGGGATGAATGAGGAAGAATATCGCACCCACATGACCCTCTGGGCTCTGCTTGCCGCTCCGCTTTTGGCGGGCAATGATTTGAGCACAATGAAACCGGAAACGATCGCGATGCTCACGAATCGCGAGGTGATCGCAATCGATCAGGATCGACTTGGCGAACCGGCGGATCGTGTGTGGGCGGAAGGAAGCCAGGAAATATGGGCGAGACCGCTGGCAGATGGTTCGAAGGCAGTGGGAGTATTTAACCGATTTTCGTGGCCGCAAACGATCGGAATCAATTTTCACGATCTCGGATATAAGGGCAGCGTGAAAGCGCGAGATATCTGGGCCGCAAAAGATCTAGGCGCGCTGCCCAGCCACTACACGGCGCGTGTGGCGGGGCACGGCGTATTGCTGCTTCGAGTTTCGGAGTAGAGGGGTTTTCGGCCTGCGAAAACCTAAATGCTGTCCCGCGGCCTTTCACGCCGAACAAACATGGTGTCCTGGGTCGGTTCCGATTCACATTCAATGGCAAGCGTGGTGACTGGTTGATCTGGCGCTTCCTCCGGGAGGCCCATGAACCGCACACGAAAACGACTTTGGTCGAATTTAATTTCGTGGCCGGAAGCGAAGAGCCGCGCCGATATTACTTTGGTCATCAGCCCAGCGAGGGCAACCGTTTCACCGGGCCAAAAGTGGACGTGCATGTAGAGGGTATTGCCCTTGCGGGTAAAGCCTGCATAGTTGGAACGCTGCACTCGACAGCGGTCCAGAGTATGAATCGTTTCGGCGTTGCGCGACGTCCACTGACCAACCTCTGACAAAACACGCACTGACTCTTCGGGAATCGAGCCATCGGGCTTTGGGCCGATGTTCAAGAGATAATTCCCGCCATCGCGCGAACAGGAGATCAGGTTGCGGATAACACGTTTTGGGCTCTTCCAGTCGTCATCAGCGCGGTGATAGCCCCAACTGTCGTTGAGTGTCATGCAGCTCTCCCAGGACCGGCTTCCCTTCTCCGCCACAATTTCCTGTTCGGGAGTCGAGAAATCGCCTGGCAAACCGTTTCGGTTATTGACGATGATATCCGGCTGAAGCTCAAAAACCATCTTGTTCATGCGCTCGGATTCCCACTGTTCGGGTGTCAAAGGCCAGTCCACGTCGTACCAGAGCACGTCGATCTTCCCGTAGTTGGTCATGAGTTCCCGGATCAGGCCGTGCGTATATTCGACGAAGCGTTTGCGAGCTTCCGGGTCCGTGGCGCATCGCGCGCCGTCCGGATGGTGCCAGTCCATGAGCGAGTAATAGAAGCCGACGCGCATGCCTTCGGCTCGCGCCGCCTCCACGTACTCGTGGACGAGGTCACGGCCCGGGCCCTGTTTCGGAGCGCAATAGCTGGTGAGCTTCGTATCGAAATTGCAGAAGCCTTCGTGATGTTTTGTGGTCATCACCATGTATTTTTGGCCTGCTTGTTTTGCAAGCTTGGCCCAAGCGCGAGCGGCGTTAGGTTTGGGCTTGAAGCGCTTCGCAAGAAGTTCGTACTCGGGCACGGGGATGCCTTCGTTCTCCATTACCCATTCATGGCGGCCTAGCACACTATAGAGTCCCCAGTGTATGAACATGCCGAAACGCGCTTCATGCCACCACTTCATGCGGCGAATTCGATTGGCGTCCTCCGCGTCGGCGGCCGATTGAGGCTGAGAGGAGGGCGGCGCCGACTGCCGCACCGTGGCAGTAGATCGGGACGACGCCGCCAGTGTCACCAGTGAAGCGCTAGTGCCCAGCAGCCATTCGCGCCGTGGGATTCGATTTGGTCTCATAGGATCACCCCCTCAGAACAGAACTTTCAAAGCAGAAAAACTTTTGCAATGTAGCCGAGGAATGATCGGCTCTTGGCGCCTACTTTTCAAGCTTGAAAATTCTTTCCATCAGCAGCCACTTTTCGCCGGGTTTGGCTCCAGCAAGCGGCTTTTGAAACTTCCACATCAGATCTTCCCATTCGCGAACCTTCGGATCTTCACGATCGGCGCTGGCTTTCGCCTCAAAGGAGAATCGCTCGTCAACTTCCATCACCATAAACATGCGGGTGCCACGCAGATAGATCTCCATGTCATTGATTCCGGATTTTTTGATACTCTGCGTGATCTCGGGCCAGATTTTCTCGTGGAAATGTCTGTACTCGGCAATAAGACCAGGTTCGTCCTTCAAATCCAACGTCAAACAAAAGCGTCTGCTCATTTTACCTCTGCCAGAGCACTGGGCCCCGAAACCGCTGGGATCTGAGTTGGCTTATAGCCGCTCACTGCGAAATAGATGACGTAAATATAGCAAATAAGGGGAACCACGAACGCCTTCTGAATATTGCTCAGATCAGAAATTTTCCCCATTATCGGCGGAATCAAGCCTCCACCGATGATGGACATCACGAGAAGCGATGAGCCGCGCTTGGTCAAATTGCCAAGATTCTTCAGGCTTAGTGCAAAAATCGTCGGAAACATGATCGAATGAAAAAAACCAACCACCACGATGGCAAGAACGGGTACCAGGCCGGAAAAGCTGATCGCGATCAAAACGAAGACTGCGGCACCTGCGCCGAAAATCGCAAGCAGCCTCGGGGCATTGACGCGCTTCATCATCCACGAACCTGAGAATCGGCCGATCATGAAACCTGTTTGATGCGCCACTAGGAAAATCGCCGCCATTTTTTCTGCGCTGTCAGGAATCAGATGAGAGATAAAGCTCGCACTTGGGCCCTGGTGCCCTGCGAGAAATTGAGAACCCCATGCCGCCATGCTCTCAAGGGTTCGAGGCATCGTCTGCTTGGTGAAACGGATGATGAAGCTGCCGACACCCACCTGCGCTCCAACATAGAAAAATTGGGCGACCACGCCTTTGATCAAATGCGGATGCGAGAATAGAGGCTGCAAGCTCTTGCTTGTGACGCCATCATGATCCCCGCTCTTGCGCGCGCCGATCTCGGGAAGGTGCGCAAAATAAATGAGTGCCGCAACCAAGAGAAACATGCCGGTGATCACCAGGTAGGGCACTCTTACCAAGTTCGCTTCCGAAGCGATGTACACCTGCACTTGCTGGGGAGTCATAGCGGCTCGCTCCGCAGCCGTGTGTTCCACGCCAGAAAGGATGAATGCGGAGCCTAGCGTGAGTACAAGTACGGCGCCCACTGAGTTAAAGGACTGAGCGAAATTAAGCCGGCGCGCCGAAGTTTCTGGCGGGCCGAGGACCGTCACGTACGGGTTGGCGCCAACCTCCAGGAAAGATTGTCCGCACGACATCACGAACAACGCGAACAAGAAAAACACGTATTGCCTGGAAGCAGCAGCGGGAAGAAATAAGAGCGTTCCCGCGGAGCAAATCAGCAGGCCCGTCAGAATTCCTCTGCGATACCCGATCCTCTCCATGATCCGTCCAGCAGGAAAGGCCGCGAGAAAATAGCCGCCAAAGAAAGCCACCTGGATGAATGAAGATTGAAAATCGGTCAGATCAAACGCTTTCTTGAGATGGGGGATTAAAACGTCATTTAAATTGACTCCGATCGACCAGAGGAAGAACAGGCTGGTGACCAGAGTAAATGGCAGCAGATACTTTCGCTCGGTTAGCGGCGCTGATTCCTGAGTCATCGGTTCCCTTAGGTCAAAGCGCGATCGAGGTGCGTGTAGCCGCCATCGACGAAGACGTGCTGGCCGGTGATGTGCGAGGCTTGCGCTGAAATCAGAAAGAGAACCATGGCAGCGATTTCGTGAGGCTGCGTCATGCGCTTGCCCAGCGGGATCTTCGAGACGATGTGCGCGAGCTTCACTTCAGGATTCGGAAATGTGCTCACCCACTGCTTATATAGCGGAGTGCTGACCTCGGCGGGGATCAGTGCATTCACGCGGATTCCGCAGGGAAGCAATTCCGCGGCCCAATCGCGCGTGAGAGAAAGAATTGCGCCTTTAGCGGATGTGTAACCGGAAGTACCGCCTTGCCCTGTGACGGCGACTTTCGAAGCGATATTTAAAATGCAGCCCTGCGATTTTTTTAGCGCAGGCAATGCAAAGTGGGCCATGTAGTAGTAGTGAAAAAGATTGAGCCGCAGAGAGCTCTGGAATTTCTCGGGGCTGCCATTCTCGAGCCCGACGTTGTCGTTTGCACCAACATTATTCACCAAAACATCCAAGTGGCCGAACTCCTTGAGCGTCTGTTCTACGACCACGCGGCAATTCTCCGCCGGTAAGATGTCAGCAGAAATGAACTTGCACGCCGCGCCTGCGCTCCGCAGTTCCCTATGCAACTTCTCGCCCGCCTCTATGTCCTTGTCCACAAACACGGGGATTGCGCCTTCTTGAACGCAGCCTCGTGTAATCGCCTCGCCGATGCCTTTCGCGCCACCCGTAATGAGAACCACTTTTTCTTTAAGCTGCAAATCCATGCAGAGCCGCCTCTAAACTGTAAAAGCGAATCGCGTTGCCTCCGAAAATGTCCGCACTTGCCGCAAGGGATAGTGTATTCACATAATTCGCGACGAGCTGCTTCACTTGCCCATAACTCGCCGCGAGAAGGCAGACGGGCCAATCGGAGCCGAACATCAAGCGCTCCGGGCCGAACGCTTCGAAAACTACATCCAGATAGGGCCGAAAATCATCGGGGTTCCAGCGCCGCCAGTCCGCTTCCGTCACCATTCCGGACACTTTGCAAAAGACGTTCTTGTTCTGCGCCAAGGTTCGGATCTGTGTGGCCCACGGCTCGCGCTTCCCCGCCTTAATCTCCGGTTTCGCCAAATGATCCAGGACAAATCGCTGCTCTGGAAAGTGCGAGGCAAGTTCGATAGCGGCGGGCAATTGCTTCGGGAAGATGAGGATGTCGTAAGTGAATCCAAGTTCACGCAGCATGCCGATCCCGTGTAAGAAATCGTTTCTAACAAGATACCGATCGTCGGGTTCCGCTTGGGCTATGTGCCGGAACCCGCAAAGTTTCTTAAACTGAGAAAAGTATTGCAACCTTTCTTCGATCCGTAGCAAGCATAGGTCGACCCAGCCCACGACTCCCACGATACGCACGTCTTGCTCAGCTAGGCGCAAAAGAAAATGCGTCTCCGCCTCGGATTGATCCACCTGGACCACGACCGAACCATCGATTCCGTTCAACTCAAGCTCGTGGTGTAATTCGTCTGGAAGAAAATCGCGCTTCAAAACCGACATGGCCTCCGTGATCCAAGCATCGCGCGCGACATCGTATTTCCAGAAGTGCTGGTGAGAATCAATATTCATTTTGGTGAAGCTGCGCTCCTCGCTCAATCAATGCCCATCGAGATAGTGCGTACCAGTAAGGTTCCGCAATCTTGCCGCAGCACCTTCCGGAGTTATATCGCGTTGCGGGCCGGCGAGCAGTTCATATCCCACCATGAATTTCTGCACCGTGGCGGAGCGAAGGAGAGGTGGACAGTAGTGGGCGTGGAAATGGAACTCGGGGTGAGGCTCGCCGTCCGTGACCTCCTGGTGGAATCCCATTGAATAGGGGAACGGCGTCTCGAACAGATTGTCGTAGCGAATCGTCAATTTTTGCAAGATGCCCGCAAGGTCTCTAGGCTCTGTATCGCCCAGGGCGGCGAGGCTGGCGACGTGGCGGCGGCTCAAGATCATGGTTTCGAAGGGCCACACGGCCCAATAAGGCACGAGCGCCACGAATCCTTCATTTTCGCAAACAATCCGCTCGCCATCCTCGAGCTCCAGCCGCAAGTATTCGCACAGCAGGCATTTTTGGTTGTCTTCCAAATACTCGCGCATCGAGACTTGTTCTTTCGACGGCATGTTGGGAATTTCTTCGTTCGCCCAAATCTGGCAATGCGGGTGCGGATTGCTTGCGCCCATCAATGCGCCGCGATTTTCGAAAATTTGCACGTGCCTAACCCATGGAATCTCCCCGAGTTCCTGATACTGCTGCGTCCACACTTGAACAACCCGTCGCACTTCCTCCAATTCCATCCGCGGGATCGTCAAATCGTGCCGGGGCGAAAAGCACACAACTCGGCAAATCCCTCTCTCGACGTGGGCAACTATCAACCCATCCTGATTCGTCTCGCCGGGAGCAACATTCGGAAGTAAAGCGGGATAATCGTTGTCGAACACAAATGTTTCGGCGTACACGGGGTTGTGCAATCCCTGGGCCCGCACATTTCCCGGGCACAGATAACATTCGGGATCGTAATGGAGGGACACCGGCGGGGCCACCTTGTCGACTTTTCCCAGCCACGGCCTTTGCGTGCGGTGGGGTGAAACGAGAACCCACTCGCGAAGCAGTGGATTCCACCGTCGATGCGGAGTGGTGCGCAAATCAACCTGGTTCATGTTTTTCTCAGCCTATTGTGACATCGGCGGAGACTCAACTAGGCTCGCGCCATCCGCCGGCATGCAAATGTATATGCCTGCGACGATTCCCGTTTCCTTCTGGTAGGCCCGGGCCACGCTTTCGCCAAAGTTCGAGACGCTTGCAGCGTCGACAAGGTTGATGGTGGCTCCTCCGAACCCGCCTCCAGTCATTCGCGCGCCATAGACACCCGGTTCACGATTCGCAAGATCAACCATCAAATCCAGTTCCGCGCAGCTTACTTCAAACAAATCGCGAAGGCTTGCGTGAGATTCGGCCATGAATTGACCGAACTGCTGCAAGTCACCCGCTCGAAGCGCTTTCATGCCTTCCAACACCCGCTCATCCTCGGTAACAATATGTTTTGCGCGCTTATAGGCGACGTTCGAGAGTAGCTCGCGATGCATCTCAAGCTGCTCCGCGCTTACGTCCCGGAGCGCTCGGATGTTCGGCAGCGCTTTTTGCAGAGAGCGCACAGCCTCTTCGCACTCTTCCCGTCGCCGATTGTATTCTCCTCCTGCGTGTGTGTGCTTCACTCCCGTATTACAGATGACTAGCCTGACGGATTCGGGTATCGGGACATACTCAAACTGCAATGACCGGCAATCTAGCATCAGCGCATGATTTGCCCGCCCTTGCAATGAAATGAACTGGTCCATGATCCCGCTGCGAGTGCCAACAAACTCATTTTCAGTGCGCTGGCAAATGCGGGCTAATTGAATGCGGTCGATCGAATGGCCCGCCGTTTCGGAAAGCGCAAGCGCTGTCGCAACTTCGATCGAGGCCGAAGAGCTGAGCCCTGCGCCAATGGGAACTTCTCCATGGATCAGCAGGTTTGCACCGCCTAGCCGATACCCTGCCTTTTCCAGTTCCATAGCGACGCCGACGGGATAGTCGCTCCAAGTCCGCGAAGGCTGAAGCGCTCCCGTAGACATATCCACATGGGCCTCGTCTGGAAATTCCTGCGAGCAAATGATCAACTTGCGATCTGTTCGCGGACTGACCCCCACCCAGCATTGGAATCCAATAGCGGCGGGCATCACGAATCCTTCGTTGTAGTCAGTATGCTCCCCAATCAGGTTTACGCGTCCAGGCGCGCGATAAACGCGCGGCATCACCCCGAATCTCGCGCGAAATTTTTCCGCGATGTTTTTCACGTCAGTCATCTTCGGCTTAGAGAACGTCCTTCAAATTGGTCCTGAGGAGAACGAAAACAGAGGAATGGCGCGCCCGGGGGGACTCGAACTCCCGACCTTCTGGTTCGTAGCCAGACGCTCTATCCAACTGAGCTACGGGCGCGCAGTATTGAAATATTAACATAGCGGTGCGCCGCTCATCCACCCGCGCCCTCTCTCATTGCGTAACGGGAGCGCGTGCAGCTCGGCCCGGAAACACGCCTTCCACGAGTTGCCCATCTTTCAAGACCGGTACTCCATTCACAAGAACAAACTGTATGCCTTCCGAATATTGCAGCGGATTTTCGTAGGTCGCTTTGTCGATAATCCGCTGCGGATCGAACACGGTAATATCCGCGTCGGCCCCAGTGTGAATCCGGCCTTTATTCGCGAAAATGGGCGCCCTTTTCTGCAACCGCTGCGCGGGCATTAGCGTCATTTTCCGCAACGCGGTCATCAGATCGAGCGCTTTTTCTTCTCGCACGTAGTGACCCAGAACCCTTGCAAAAGTCCCCTGCCCCCTCGGATGCACTTTCGATCCGGTGATAGGCATGCCGTCGCTGGCAATCATCACGATGGGGTTGGCCACGGCTGCCCGCGCCGCCGCTTCCGGAATCGAATGGATGATCACGATTCCCCCGATTTTCCTGTATTTCTCAAACGTTTCCGCAGTCAGTCGCTCGCCGGTCTCGGCCCATTGCAGGTCCTTGTATGTAATACCCATGCTCTCCTGCCAGCCAGGACCAAAAATCGCGGACTGCAGTGCCGTGCTTCCTGCCGTATAGGGGTAACATTCCGTGGTCACGTCAAGCCCATGCCGCTGCGCTCCTTCCACCATCGAAAGCAGTTCGGGCGTGTATTTCAATCCCATGCTTGTAATGTGCACGACATGCAGCGGTGCGCCAGTCGCTGCTGCTGCTGCGATAACCTCTTCAAGCGCAGCGAGCCCTGTATGCGGTTCTGTCAATCCGCCGTAGCGCAGGTGCACATGCACGGAGGCGTGGTACCGCGATGCAATTCTGAACATCTCGACGATTTCCCAGTGCGTGGCGCCGGCCGTGTAATTCACTCCCATTCCTTCAGCCAGCGCACCTTCACGAAATCCTTTATTCATCTCCGCGCTGATCTCAGAGAGTTCCTCGGCAGTTGCTTCACGGTATGCCGCGTCTCCCGTCGGCAGAAAGGTGCCCGGATCGTGCATGACCTTCATGCGTACCGGTATATGGCCGATGCTCACGCCAAAATTGATCAGTGACTTCCCTTCTCGCTGCGCATACCAGCCCGCGACATCAGCCGTGCCCGCCTCGAGTTCGAGTGATGTGGTCACGCCGTCATGTGCCTGGAACTGATAATTTCTTTGCTCCTGCCCGTGTTCGTGCATATCGATGAATCCGGGCGCGACAACGAGGCCTCTAGCGTCGAGAACCGTTCTTCCCTGCAGCGGATTCGTCGAGATAGCGCGAATTTTCCCGCCGCTGATTCCCACGTTGCGCACCGCGTCCAGCCCCGACTCCGGATCCATCACGCGTCCACTTGCGATGACGACATCGAAGTTATTGTCCTCCGCCGGAACGCCGAGCGTGCCCGCACAGGCCAATGCGCTCGCAAGGAAAAGTAAGAGCAACGCCCCCTTTCCTTGCCTCCTTGCACGCTGTACCCACATCCCTAAGCCTCCTTCAGCGCTTGAGCGGCTAAGTCTCTTTCCCCCGGCGTCCTGTGTCAAAGGAAATCTTAAGCGCTTAACCACGAATCCTCACTCTGGCTAAACCTTCCAAGGCGCGGCAAAACTTGTATCGAGTCACAGCTGCCTGAAGAAAATCCCCGGGTCGCTGGGGGGAGCGACCCGGGGTGGGGGTACTGCTGAGGGGGGCCGGAGGAAACTCGATAATCTCTTAGTTCACCTGATGCACGGTTAGCATGCAAATCTTTCTCAGCTCTTCATAAGTAAAGAACGTCTCTTCCTGGTCGCCCGCGCACTCTCTGTGCCCCAATCCAGACTCCCGGGAGAGCTGTGAGAGTTCGTCTTCGGAAATTCCAAGCAGCAGTGCGGCGCGTCCTTGTGTGACGTACTTTGGCACTTGGCTATTCATTCTTCCTCCTCACGCGGGAAGTAACGCCATGGCATCTTGCTCAACGGCCAGGATCATCGTCTTATAGATGTCCACGTCCCAACCATCCCCTATCCTCATCCGAACTGTTTCGTTGCCATCCTTCAGAAGTGTGCCCCGCAGCGGCACTTTTATGTCCCCCAGGGCCACTTGGAGTACAACGGACTGCCCAATCCATGTTGCGTATGCGCTGTCCATTCCCCCTCCTGCAGATGTTCAGGCCTCGCTGACATAGGCAGCATCGCTTAGCACTCCTCCGCTCACAATGGTACAGAGAGGGTACTAGGCTAGTAAATTGGTACTGCCAGCTCGAAATCAGAGAATCTGTGCCCTATTGGCACACGAGTACGCTCGTACTTATCTTTCAGGACGCGGGGACCATTGGCTCGGGAAGTCGCGGAGGACAAACTGCTTTCACGATGCGCCGCGACTCGTCATTACTAAACTTCAGTGCAGCAGCGACACCTGCAGGAACAGGTTTGGGCTTGGCATTAGGTGGTGGATTTTCGCGCGGATTCGCTCATTTGGGGGTCCTTCAAGTCCTCGAGCAGAATCGCATCCCCATTTCTTACATAGCAGGAACTAGCGTTGGCAGCATTCTCGGCGCGGCGTACGCCAGCGGCACTCCCATCGCGCGCATCATCGCCACCTGCCGGACAATCCGCTTTCGCGACATTGCCAAATGGCGGGTTTCCAGGCTCGGGCTCGCCAGCAATCACCGGCTGGGCGACCTGATTGAACATGTCTTTGAGTCCCGGCGATTCGAGGATCTTCGTATTCCGATGGCGGTCGTGGCAACGGATCTTGCGAACGGCGAGCCCGTCGTGTTCACCCACGGCAATCTTTCGGAAGCAATCCGTGCAAGCTGTGCGTTTCCCGGCTTGTTTGAACCCGTCGAGATTGGCACACGATGCCTCGCCGATGGCGGTCTGGTCGCTCCAGTTCCGACTTGCGCTGCTCGCAACTTAGGGGCCTCTTGCGTCATCGGTGTTTCCGTTGGTGTTGAAGACGGCGTCCGAGGAGCCCCCTCGAACATCTTTCAAGTGGTCTGCCGCGCCGTCAATGCTGCGCAAAAGCACCAGCTCGAGGTATGGGAGCGATACGCTGACCTCGTCCTCCGCCCCGACGTTCAGTCGCTCGCGTGGGACGACTTTGATCGTGCTGATGAAGCGATCGAAGCCGGCGCCGTTGCAGCCCGCCGCGCGCTCCCCCGCATACAGAAACTACTCGATCCGGCCCGGGAATCTACTTCCGAACTCGAAGCCCGTTCCGAAGCCGAAGCCCATAGCTACCTTTGGCTCGCGGAGGCATCCCGATGATTCGCCTTGCGGCCTTGATCGCGGCGGTTATCGCATCCACCGCCCTTTGGTACGAATGCCGGGAAGACATCGGCGTTTTCTGTTACCGTATTGGCGTGGGTGCTTTTACGACGTTGCGTTCTCGCGCGTTCGTCCCAGTGCCTGCTTCTCAATCTTTTCGATCGAGGAACCGTTACGCTTGCTCCATTCCGTCCTCCAGTTTCTCCACTCGCTCTACACCCCCGAGGGACTTCGAGAGTTAATCCGCTCCGGAGGCGCACCTCTCGTTTGCACGATCGTTTTTATTGAAACTGGCTTCTTCGTCGGGTTTTTCCTGCCAGGTGACTCACTTCTGATTACAGCAGGCATTTTTTCCTACGCAGGCGTAATTCCGCTCAAGTGGCTCCTCCTCCCGGTTATGCTCTGCGCAATCGTCGGCGACCAGGTCGGCTACTGGATTGGCCGATCCGCTGGCGCCGCCCTTTACCGCCGTGAAGACTCCCTTTTCTTTCGACGCAGCCATCTTAAGCGAGCCCACGATTTTTATGAGAAATATGGTGGCCGCGCTGTGATTCTCGCGCGCTTCGTGCCCATCATCCGAACGTTTTGTCCACCTGTCGCGGGCGCGGCAAGAATGCCATATCTTCGTTACCTCCTGTTCGATGTTTTTGGCGGCGTCTTTTGGGTTGGGGGCGTAATTCTTGGCGGGTACTTGCTCGGTCATTTCATTCCCAATATCGGGCAGTACATCCATTATGTGATTGCTGTTGTCATCTTCCTTTCGATCTTGCCGCCGATCATCGGCTTCCTCCGTTCCAGGAGCCGCATCGCGACTCCGCCTGGGACGGCTGTACTCAGCGACGAGAAGACTCAATAAGTTATGGCTGCCTCGAAACTCCGTGCCATCATCTTCGATATCGGTCGCGTCCTTGTCCGGGTGGACGTCGCCCGTGCCATGCAGGGCCTTGCCGCAGGAAGCTCGCTTTCTCCCTCAGAGCTATGGACTGCCATTGAGAAAGACCCCCGCTGGTCCGACTGGCAGGAAGGACGCATGTCCCCACGAGATTGGTATCTCCATTTGAATCAGCGTCTAAAAGGTGGACTCACCTTCGATCATTTCATCGAAGTCTGGAATCGGGCACTCGATCCCGTTTCTATCCATGAGGACGCCTTGTTCGCTGGCCTAGCCAAGCGTTACAGGCTTGCGCTTCTTTCGAATACCGACCCCATCCATGTCCGCCACATGGAGGCCGCATACAGCTTTTTCCAATTCTTCCCTGTTCGAATCTATTCCTGCTCAGTCGGAGCCAGCAAACCCAATCCATTGATTTATCGGGAAGCACTGCGGTCCGTTAAGGTCCAGGCTGACCAAACCCTTTACATTGATGACATAGCAGCCTATGTCGAAGCCGCGCGGCACCTGGGTATGGCTGGCATTCAGTTCCAATCACCAGCCCAGTTGTCCTCCGAACTCAAGGTTCACGGTATTGATCTCCCCTGAACCAGCCGTAAGCGTAAGAAAGTCCGTAAAGCGGATTTGTTGCGTAAAGATTGCAAGGACTAGTACTGGCCCTTTCTCTCATGCGGTTCCTGCCTCGGTAGCCAACCCGCATTTAATCATCGATTTACAGTAGTCTTTCCTCCCTCATTCCTGTCCGTCCTTTGGTTCGTCACTTGCTGCCTCTCTGTTACGGGCCGGTTATAAATTCAAAATGTTCGCCCACATTAGGGCGAGGAGAAAAGAATTTCTATGTCAGAGGAACACATCATCGAAACAAGAAGTGGTTCATCGTGGCAGTTACCCGCGATCATCGTACTCGGATTGGTGGCGATTGGTGGCTTGGGATTCGGCTGGAATGCGTCTTCGAAGCTCGACGCCACACAGCAAGCTGTTACCAGCGAAGTTAAGACAGTTCAGCAATCAGTTCAGCAAGACATGTCCTCGCTGAAGGACCGCGTCGCGCAAGATGAGAAGGCCAACGCCGATCTCCAGGGCGACCTGAAGGTTGTCACGGACAAGCTCAAGATTACCCAGAGCCAGCTCAGAAAGGCTCGCAAAGAAGCGGCTCAGTTGAATGACGCTGCCACTCAAAAGATCAGCGCGCTTGATACGTCCGTCCACACGGAACTGGCCACCAAGGCCGGGACTGACGATGTGAAGAACGTTGACACCAAGGTCACTGCCGTCGGTGCCGATCTGAACACGACCAAAGAAGACCTGAAGATGGCCAAGAGCGAGTTGGGGACACTGATTGCCCGCAATCACGATGAAGTCGACCAACTCCGCCGCCTTGGCGAACGTGACTACGTCGAATTCACCATCACCGGCAAGAATAAGCCTCAGACAGTTGGCAACGTCAGCATTGAGCTCAAGGGAGTGAACGAGAAGAAGAACCAGGTAAATCTCGCCATGGTGGTTGAGGACAAGCACTACATGAAGAAAAATCGCGCGCTGAACGAGCCCATCTTCTTTTACACTTCTGGAACCCGACTGCCGGAGGAGATTGTGATCAACAAAGCCGGGAAAAACAAAATCAGCGGCTACGTGAGTATTCCAAAAGCGAACTCGCAGCCGGCCACCACTTCCACTAGTTCTGGAAACTAGTTACAGAGCAACCCTCGGCCTTTTCGGCCTCAGAGGCACAAAGCGGGCAGGAATTCCTGCCCGCTTTTTATTTTGAGCTCCGTCATTTCAGCTGGTCGATTTCGGTGCTTACCCTCATTGCCCCTCGATTTCCCATAATTCTCCGTTAAGATGGAAGCGCTCAACGGAGTACCGCTTGCGCCAAACACACTCCATCTTATACATCGACGTTGATTCCCTTATTCCTGTTCGAGGAAGCCTCATCCCCGGCCTAGATGAATTTTCGGCCGCGCTTGATCACGCGGGTATTCCTGCCGTATGGCTGACCAGCAGAACTCGCCTCCAAATGGATGAACCTCGACGCAAGCTAGCTCATAGCCACCCTTTCATCGCTGAGGACGGCTGCGGAGTGTTCCTCCCTGAAGGTTATTTTCACTTACGGCCTCAGACATCGCCATCACATCCTCAGAAGGCGCCGACAGTCCGACTGGGCCGGTTTACATGTCTTCCGATCGCGGAGCCGCAGCCTGCCGCTTCCGACGCCTTGGAAGCGCTCTCCGCCGAAACTGGGTTGTCAGTTGTTCCATTGCGCTCTCTCCCTTCGCGGGAGTTGGCTCAGAACTTGGCGTTACCTTCTCGCGAAGCTGACTTGGCTCGCCAACGAGATTTCGATGAACTCTTTTTCTTCGCTGGAGGCACTGCGGAGGACGCAGCGGCTTTCCTCTCAGCAGGTGAACGCCGCAACATCCAGCTGCGACAACGCGGCGTCCTCTGGTCTCTGGCAGTGGGCGCGAACATCCGCCGCTGCATCCGCGAGCTTTCCAAACTCTACGATCGTGCCCTTCGTTCCCATGCCCGCAGCGTGGCGCTCGTGACCCCATCAAGCAGTTCCGCGTTGTTCGAGGCTTGCGACCACGCGATTCTGCTTAGAGACGTGGCCAAGAGCCACCCTGGCGACGATCAATCGCAAAACTCGAGTTCAGTCCTGAAGGTAATGGAACTATCGCTCAACTCGTCAGATGGCTGGGGACAGATCCTTGCCGCGCTCACCAAACGGAGATGACTGGCCGTCAACGTCCTAGCAGAATCTCTGGAAACAAAGTGTCCTTAATGTTCGCGATTTTCCACATTCTCCGCACCGAGTCGATTTGCTCACTCCACGCGAGGTTCTCAAGGCCATTGTTTTTACAATGATAGCCATGGCTCACGCCCTAACCTGATGGCCCTATGATTGCCCATTCTACGATGGGCGAAGGGCCCCGCAGAGCCAATCTCCCTCGCTGTGGTGCTGTACGTTTGGAATTCGAAGCTGACCAGGTACTAGGAGCACTCTTACTATGGCGTGGCTTGTTCGCAAACTCCACATTCCTGCTTCTGAATCGACTATGGGCATTGTTCTAACGGTCTGCGTCGTCACAATGGGCCTCATGTCGGTCGCTCTCGTCTGGCAGGCCCAGATCATTGCCAGTCAGCGTGAAGCGATTAGGTGGCTCGAATCTGTTAGATTTGGTGGCTAAGTTTCCTGCTCGGCCCGCTAAGGCTAGGCGCGCGTCCCTCCGCGCGCCTGGCACCCCCTCGCGCCTCCCTTCGTTTCAGTCTCGGCTTGATGCAAGACTCCCTCGAGCTCGTTTTTTTGACAAGACTACAAGCATGGTCGTTCGAAACCACGATAAGGGAATGAAATAAGTCAATAAAAAGGGGAGAACCGGGCGGTTCTCCCCTTCTCTAATTTGCTGTATCGTCTGCGAAGCGCGCTAAGTGCACGTATGTTTCGCGATCGACTCGCACCGCAAGAGCGGTGTGCTCAGCTTTGGTTCAGCTCTAAGCCCGGTGGAGTCATGTCCCCTCCGGAACTCCGTGAGCTCTCCTACTCCATGTACTCTCTCGAGTCTCTAATTGCAAGCGAAGATTTGGTGAACACACCAAACCTGTCCAAATTCCTGCGCCAAAACGGCTTTACTTTATGAAAAGGGTCTCGCGAAGCTGATCCCGGCTCACGAATGATTTCATCGTGCGAAATCGGCCAAAAAGGTCTTGAATCTCTCGGTTTTGATAAACTTTTTGCGCCGGGCATAGCACAGCGGAGGAAATAATCTGGAGGGAGTTTGAATCCGCTATGCGATACCGCTGGAAACCTTCCGGTTTCTTGCTATGGAATAGTGCGAAGACCACTCCTCCGGGACGAAGCAACTCCGTCAAGTTCGAGATAGTTTGCTTGGCCAGCGCAGGCTCCAAATAGTCCAGCAGATCCCATACCAGAACCGCATCAAAGGACGACCGCGGGTATTGAAGATTGGATTCGAGGAATCTTACCGCACGGCCCGTCGGAGTCATATCCGCGGTTTCAGAAAGGCTGCTGGCGTCCTGTAGCCGCACTTCCTCCTCTTTCAGAAATTCTTTCCACTCCCTCAGGATATCTTCTGACGATACCCGAAATCCCCGCTCGATGAAGAAACTCAATGTCGTTTGCCACGCTGGCCCCAAATCAAGCAGTGTCCCACGTCCCAAGCCGTCGAGATTCCACAGAAGTTCCTTCAACCCATTTGAAATGCGCGTGGAGCCGGGTGCTTCCGGCGGACGCGTCGATCCTACGGCAGGTACGGGTGCTACATTGCGCGCTCGTCCATTTTGCGGTATCGGACGGGCAACTTCCCGGCCCGCTCCCATCCCAACGCCAATCCCAAGTTTGTGCAGGAAGCTCATGGATCAATCCGCCGCCGTTCCTGAATTAAGCGAACTCGACTTCCCTCCAGAAGGCGAACCGCTAGCCGCAACTGCCGCATGGGCTTCTCCACCCTTCGCCGGCTGTTTTCCTGCTTCCACTCTTCCACGGAGCAAGGCGCCATCTTCAATAGCCAAGCGGTCGGTTTGGACTTCCCCGGTCACTTGCCCCGTACTCCAGAGTTGAACCTTGTCGCGTCCGGAAACTTTCCCTTCCACTTTCCCGCGAACAATCACCTCGCGGGCAGTGACGTCAGCTTTGACATTCCCGTTCGGCCCAATTGTTAGGCTTCCGTTTGTGAGACTTAATTTTCCATCAACCTGGCCGTCTACAAAAAGATCTTCACTACCTGTTACTTCGCCCTTGATCTTGATTCCTTGACTTATACATGCAGCAGCCTTCCCAGAGACTGGTACCAACGCTGGTGTCTCACGGATAGGGGATGTGTTTGGGCTCGCCGCGTTGATTACGCCCATAGGGGTTGTTGAAATCTCGGGCACTGTTTGTGGCTTACCGTCTTCTTTTTTCCACATTCGGACACCTCGACATCGAAAATTGGATTTTCGAAGCCGCCGATCGAGTGCTGGGAGGAACCGCGACTCAGAAGCGTGAACATAGTACAGGACTTAGCGGCTGTAAACAAGTATGCGGGGTAGCAAATCTAGCGTGTTTCCTGAATCGCTATACCATACTTTGTGGTTTTGGTTCGGCTATCTCCACTATGGATTGCGGTGCGTCTTGCGTTTTCTCTATCCTATCCAAATCCCTCATCCTTCAGACAGTAAGGATTTTATTTTCGGGATACAGTATATCTATGTACTCTTTTCTAAGTATGAGGCGCAACCTACTTTCTTGCAACTCGAGGTTCAGAATGAAGTACGCATGTTGCAATCGCCTCAGCAAGAGGCCGCACCGCGCGTCCGCCACCTGTTCCTCATGAGTCATGCATGGATCGCTTGGGGGTCTTACTGCCGCGAATTCGGCGCGCCTGCTTAGGAATTCGGATCCAATCCTCGTAAATATCCGGCGGCCTGCTCCGGCAGTTCCGCATTAAAATACACTTCCTTGATGCTATAGGATTTGCTCCGTTTTTCCACGATGGGCAAGATTTCGATGTGCCAGTGGTAGTCTTCCGCGAGAGTCTTCCAGTATCCCGCGAGTTCACCCTTCTTGCTTTTCGTATTAGGCGCCGTGTGAAGCACTAAATGATAGGCTGGGGCGACCCTGTCCAGTCGCCGTAGAACGCGTCCGAGCAGCGCCGCCAATTGCTTGCGATTCGAGCCAGGCCGTGGCTGTTCAAATAGCTGATTATGTTTGCGGTGCATCACCCAAACTTCGTACGGCACCCGCGAAGCATAGGGACACAGCGCATAGTAATCTCCCTGCACATCCACGATCCGCTTTCCCTGCTTTTCTTCCTGTCGAACCACGTCGCAGAAAATGCAGCGCTCTTTATCCCTAAACCAATCATGCGAGGCATGCAGCTCATACTTGATTCGTCGTGGCACGAAAATCGTCGCGGTGATTTCGGAGTGCGCATGGGGCCACTCTTCTCCTGCTGCCACGCCATGATTCTTAAACACGCTCACGTATTTGAAACGAGCGTCCTTTTTCAAATCGGCAATTCGAGCGCCCCAAATCCAAAGTACTCGTTCAATTTCCTCGTCGCTGAACTGCGTCATCCGCTTGTCGTGGCTCGGTGTTTCCACGACGACTTCATGCGCTCCCAGCGGTCCCATCTTGTCGTACATGCCCTCGGCTTCGCGTCCAGGATCGCCCTCCACGCGGTACAAAGCGTCAGGGTGAGGCACCACGCGAACCTGCCAAGGTCCTTCGACGGGCCAACTCATTATGGGCTTTAATTTTTCGATCTTCCCGGGCTCAAACGGACACTCGGAGATGGACTCCCCCCCGACTTCCCGGTGGCCAAGTATGATCCAGCTTTGTGTAATGGGATCTTTTCGCAGTTCCATTCAGGTTTCTTCGGCAGATTGTACAGCTGCCCTTCCCCTAGGAGCAGATCTCAGGGCGACTCCCTCGGAGATCAATTCGCATCTCTTGCGCCAAAAACTTCATCTCTGCGTAGTTTGTTTGCACCCCCAAAAATTGTCAAGCAACTGGATTCACTGGATTCACGATTCTAAATCCCCACCGGGCGCCATATCGAAGGATTGTGCAGTTGCTCGCAAAGAACGAAACCATGTATCGTTCAACAGAGCGCTCCCCCTCTGCCGTCGGTGAATAGACGGCTCGTACTTGGTTTGTGGAGTTCGTTAACTTTTTGCATGTTATCCTCATGCGAGGCATTGCATCCAAAATGGACGCTGACATTCCCTTCATGCAACTCGCGATCGAGGAAGCCCATGCAGCCTCCGTGGCAGGCGAAGTCCCCATTGGTGCTCTCATCGTCCGAGATGGGAAGATTGTCGCCCGCTCCGGCAACCGCACGATCCGTGATTGCGACCCCACTGCTCACGCAGAGGTTATCGTGATCCGCCAAGCTGCTCGTATCATGGAGAATTATCGCCTCGCGGCCACGACGCTTTACGTCACCATTGAACCATGCAGCATGTGCGCCGGCGCGATCATCCAGGCTCGCATCCCTCGCCTCGTTTACGGCGCAGACGATCCAAGAGGCGGCGCAGTCCGCTCCTGCTTTGAAGTCCTCAGCAATTCCAGCCTGAATCACCAGGTCGAGGTCACTCCCGGCGTCCTCGCCGCAGACTGCGCCTCCTTGTTGCAGTTTTTTTTCGCGGCACGTCGGTAAGCGCTCACAATTCCTCTCGCGTGGCCTCGACTACCGTTGCATCGGACGCTCTTCGCCGTTCTGATGATTGCCCCACTGTGTCCCCCAGTTAGGAACCGCCAATTGCGCTGAAAGTAGCATAATTTTGTCCCGTTTGGCTCGCTTCTGCACGGCGCATTACGCCTGATTGCCCGAAACCAGAACCCTTGCTAGGATTGAACTAGTAACCGCCGCGGAGAGGTGACTGAGCGGTTGAAAGTACTCGCCTCGAAAGCGAGCGTACGGGAAACCGTACCGTGGGTTCGAATCCCACCCTCTCCGCCATACTTCAGGCCCGAATCAGAGGACGAACCTGCCCTCCCGCCGCACGGTGGGTTTGTGTCAACGGTGGGTTTCTGTCAACGGTGGGTTTGTTGACTTGCGTGCTCCAGGTACCTAAGATGGCTGCAACATGGCGGCCCCTGAGACGCTCATCGGTCAGACCGTCTCGCACTACCGCGTGCTCCGCAAGCTCGGCGGTGGTGGCATGGGCGTTGTTTATGAAGCCGAAGATCTCAGCTTGGGTCGTCATGTCGCCCTGAAGTCCCTACCTGACGACATGGCTCGTGATCCCCAAGCGCTGGAGCGCTTTCGGCGCGAGGCCAAGGCCGCTTCTGCGTTGAATCATCCCAACATCTGCACAATCTACGAAATCGGCGAGCAGGATGGACGCATCTTTCTCGTGATGGAATTTCTCGATGGGCAGACCCTCAAGCATTGCATTTCCGGCAAGCCGCTACCGCTCGACGACACGCTGGAACTGGGGATGGAGATTGCGGATGCGCTCAGTACAGCACACGCGCAAGGCATCGTCCATCGAGACATCAAACCAGCCAACATTTTCGTGACGGAACGCGGGCATGCCAAAGTGCTCGACTTCGGACTGGCCAAGGTCTTGCCGACGGGAAGAAACGCGAATCTTTCCACGATGCCCACTGCCAGCGAACTAGAGCAAGTGACTCGGCCCGGCGCTGCAATCGGAACGCTGATGTACATGTCGCCTGAGCAAGTGCGCGGCGAACAGTTGGATGCCCGGAGCGATCTATTTTCCTTTGGCGCGGTGCTTTACGAGATGGGCACGGGGACGATGCCGTTTAGGGGAGATACGGCTGGAGTCATCGCAGAGTCGATTTTGAACCGTGCGCCGACAGCGCCCGTGCGGCTGAATCCCGATCTACCACTGAAATTGGAAGAGATCATCACGAAGGCCTTGGAGAAAGATCGGAAGCTGCGATACCAGAACGCCGCTGACTTTCGCGCGGACTTGCAGCGGTTGTCCAGGCCCAGCGACAGCGCATCTCCGACCGTTTCAGCGCGTGACCAACCCAAAGACACGGTTCGTGGGCGCCACACAATTGCGGCAGCGCAGTTCGTTTACGCTCTCCCATTTGTTTGCACCTGGTTTGAGGGCGCGCGCACAATGGGAAGGGGTCTGCCTTCCGGGGTCGGGTGGACGGCGATGATCGTGACTTGGCTACTGTCCCTAGGTTTAGTCGCCATTTATCTTGCAACGGCGTGGAGAATAGGCAGAAGTCAAAAGAACGCGTTGCAGTCCTTTCTTCGATGGTTTCCAGTTCATTTGTTCCTAGACTGGCTTGGGCTTGCAGCATTCATAGGCATGGCCGTCAAGTTTAATTTTCTTGTCTTCTACTTACTCTCGCTTCCTGTTTTGTGCTGCTTACCGTTTTACCAGAAACATTTGGCGAAAAAGCTTTGGCTAGCACCTATTGGAACTTAGGCGCCTCACCCTGTGGACAGACGCCGATCCCGGCATTCCCATCTACAAGCAGGCCAAGGCGGAGTCCGCGAAGCTGCAATAGTTGCAGTCAACTTTCGCCTATGCATTTTTGTGTAAACTCCTGTGTCGGGTACTCGGACATTTGGTCTCCGGGCAAGCGCCGAATAAGATGCAACACCCTCTAGATTAAATTGTTCTCTGCAAAGGTCGTGTTTTCCGAACGATGGGAGACATGCCCGGCTTCCTCCAACGCAGAGCGCCGATTTAATGCGGTGTTTTGAGGCTCCTTAATCAGATGAGATGAGAAGGCCGGTCTCCGCGGGATGCGATACGCTCCCAGTGTTTCGACGTGCTCGAGGCACAAAGAAAGGAGGCGGACGCTGGAGGTTGAGCGCAAACAGATCGTCAATCTGGATTTTGCCGAGACGCAGCATTGTCGCTTGATAACCGGAATCGTACTGATTCGCGATCTGACTTACGGACACCATTGTGATAGCCTCGCGCAAAGGCGGCAATTGTTCCGGCTGCAATGTTAGTCGGATGCTCCGCGCCATGCCTGGCTCCCTCGTGATCAGCCCGCGCCGTTCGAGCGCCAGGATCATCTGATGCACGCTTGGCGGCGTGAGACGGAAAAATTGCCCCATTTCGGCTTCCGCAGGTGGGCGTCCGTGCAGGGTTGTGTAGTGACGAATGAACGCCAGGAACTGGCCTTATCGCGATGTGTAAGGCTGTTTCATCACCCTTCCAGACCAGGCGTCTGCCGTATGCGACGCCATTGTGCCGACCCGTAGGCCGCCCTATTCATCTTGCCCTCTTGAGACGCTTGAACCCCTCGACAATAAACATGCGCATGAGGACCTGATGGGGGACTCCGCGAGCCCTCGCCTCAGACTTCAGCTCCGCGATCAGCCCCGGATCGAGGGCCACCGAAGTCGGCTGCTTGCGTTTCCGCGCCCTGACCCGGGACCGCTCGCGCCGCCGGGTCGAGGAGGACTTGACCTTTGCTTGGGAGATCGGGGAAGGAGGCGGCACGCTCTCGAGTACTTCGGATCAGGAAATCAGCTTTGAGGCTCCGGATTCGCCCGTTCTCGTGCGTTTGTCCGTCACAGTCTCGCAGGGCGATATACGCTGTGGTGCAGAGGCCCTGATCACGGTTACTGACAGCCTCGATGTCTCAGTGACCCCCTCGGTCGTCACCGGGGAATTATGGCGCTCGCGATTAGATGCCGTCCGCAACCTGATTGTGGTGAACAGCGGCCACCGCGATTTTGTCTTCGCCACGCGCAGTCGTGCGCTTCAGCTGCGCTATCTCGTCCGCCTCTACGTGGAGGAGTTGGTGCTCAGAAACTCTGCTGGAATGCAGGCCGAACAAATAGCAGAGCGGATGATTGAGCTCTCCCTCTATGTCGAGGAAAAATTAAAGTTCTCTTGAAGCGTTGCGCGGTAGGCCTAGACAGAAGAATTCCAGGTGGCTTGATCCGGATGGTCGAAGCGACGGCTACGCCACGCTTGGTATCGCTTCCTACCTTCCGGCGATACCAAGGAACAGCAGAAGATCATGGACAGGATTGCGGAGCGATTCAAAAGGTTAGGCGGCATGACTCCGGCCCTGGAGAAAAAGATCGCTTTCTGAGCCTAATTTTTGCTACCGTCTTGCTACCACTTCTGCGTATTTTCTGGATTTCGGGGTTGCAGCAAACGCTTTGTTTATGAGGCCCTGAGAGGGCTCAAAATAAATCCTTGGGATACAATAGGTTGCGGTATCGAAAAAACGCATCCCAACGCGTCCCAACAACAAATTGCGTTGAGTATAATCCCACCCTCTCCGCCATCCATAAACGACTGAGCTTTCAACAACTTCAATTTACTTCCCGCCTTCCATGTACCTTCCGCGTATCTAGCCTCGCGGATTTTACAACCCTCTCCAGCGTGATCGCGCTCGCATCCCGCACCGGCGAGAACGTCCGTTCGAGAGCTTGATCGGCCTGCCGCTGTTGCTCCTCACTCCATCCACCGTAGTGCTTCTCCACAATCGTCACGGAGTTGCCGAGGAACGCCGCCACTTGGCGGATCGGCACTCCCTGACTCAGCAAGTCGCACGCGAACGTGTGACGGAAACGATGCGGATGCCCGTCAGCGATTCCAGCGTCCCGGAACAACTCCAGAAAACGCCCCTGCCAATCGGCTACCGCCGTTTGCAGTTTTCCGTTGCCGGTCCAAAACCATCGAGTCTCGCTCATCTTCGGAATGGATTCGAGCGCGGCCACCGCGTCGGGATGCAGCTTGACATGCACCTGCTTCCCGTTCTTCGTGGTGTAGAGCCGTAACCGCCCCTGGGAATCCAACCGGCCGATTTCGCACTTTACTGCATCTCCGATTCGCAGGCCACTAAAGCGTAAGAACAGCGCCAGGGCATAGAGCCGCTGAGCATTCGCCTTGGCACTGCCGAGGGCTTCGAATCGTTTTTTCTCCGCCATAGCGAAAATGGTTTGCAGTTGTTTCGGTGAGTACGGAACCTTCTGTTTGTCTCGGCGCGTCCCCGATTGAATTTCGGCGGCGGGGTCCGTCGCAATCCAGCCGCGAGTCCTCGCGTGGTGGAAGAAATGTTTCAAGCGTTCCATTTTGTTGACGCCGGCATTTCGTCCGTCCTTCCAGGTCGTGCGGAACGTCTCGAGGTGGTCGGTCGTGAAGGCCCGAAGCGCCGCAATCCCTTGCGAAATCGCGAAGGTTTCAAGCTGCCGGAAGAATGCTTCGTATTTCTTCACTGTGGGTTCCGCAAGTTCCAGGCGCCGGGTGGCGAGGTATTTTTCCTTGGCCTGTTCGAGCGTGATGCCTGGGGCGTCGGGAGACGGCACCGCCGTCTCGGTCTTGGTCTCAACGTTTTCCCACGAGCGCGCAATCCTCGTGGCTTCGTTCTTGCTCGTCGCCCCCGTTGAGCGCGGGAGTTTCATCCCCGGCAGGTCTCCGTCTGCCCAAAACGGACAGAGGCAATACCGGTCCTCGCCGCGTCCCGCGCTCTTGTACGGGCAACTCTTCTTGTGCCGCCGATAGATGCTGGTAATCATTAGCGGCACTCCGCTACGCTCTGGACAAGCGCTTCTGGACGCGCTCTACAACCGATCCCGGAATCCGCATCGTCCGGTACTTCCGTTTTCCGTGGCCGTTCGATCCGAAAATCACCACGCCCGGCTCGTTCTCTAGCAGCTGCCGCGTCCAATCGACGGAAAGATTCCAATGCGCCGCCACTTCCGCAACCGTCAGCAATGGTTCGGGAAGAGATGGATTCTTTACTGGGGTTTCCATCAAACCGTTTAATCACTCCACTTTCTCCTGAGATTCGGATTCGACATCTTCCTGCGAGCAGCATAGTCACCCTCACCGCCGAGATACACCAGTGAGACGTTACGCGGTTGTTACTCGGGACGATGAACGAAAAGGCGGGGTTTGCGAGGGAAGGCGACACAGACGAGGGTAACGTGGAGCAGAAATCGGGAGAGTTCCGCTCGTGTCAGGAATTCCCGTTCTCCGGGATCTGTCCGTCATACCTTGCCCGCCCGCTTGGATTCAACGGTGACCGATTAGCGGTGTAACGGTGCCTACCTCAGCCGTCAACTAAAGACGCGCTTTAGTTGTAAAGATTTCTGAAGTCAAAACGAGAAAGAGTTCTCTTCCGCTCTCCCGTTGTCGAGTTTTATTGGGCTTTTGGCGGTTTTACAGAAAGAAAAGATTTCAACACGTCTAGGATTTTTCCACATGGATCGGTGCTAGGTTTTTGGAATATTTCCGGCTTCCAGTTCATCCGCCATCTCGCGAAGTTTAAAGGGGACGGGACAACGGACACTTTCTGTCTTGCTCAAAATCGTATGATTCACAACCGAACTCGCCTTTCTCCCCTAAGCCCGCGGAATTCAGTGCATTACAGCTGAAAGCACGTTTGTTGGGCAACCCTCACCAAAGCGCGTTCGATGCGTCGGGTTATGAGCGAGTCGGTTGGTCAGGCTCCGTCAGAATTCTAAGTCTCGCCGTTTCAGTCGCGCTTCCCCTGGCAACGCTTCATTTTCGGCCCTTTCGTGGCCCGATTCTTTCCCCAAGTTTTGCCCAGTTCTGCGGCTCAAATTAGGATGGGATTCAGAGAGCGCTCTGCTTGTGCCGCGACTCGTGCAATACCGCCCGGAGAGTGAAGCGCCACGCAAGCCCGTGGTATCCTTGCTCCGCGTTTATCGGATGGCGTTACGGAAATGGCCAAAATTCCTTTAGGTCTCCGCCAAGTCCTAGAGACCGGAGATTGCGTTCTGTTCCTCGGGGCTGGTGTTGGCTGGCACATGAAAAAACCCGATGGAACACCCGCTCCTGATGGAGAAACACTGTCTAAGGAGCTTTGTGCCCGCTTTGACATTGTCCCTGAATCTACGGACCTCGCCAAAGTTGCGCAGTTGGTTGAGATCAGGAAATCGCGAGCCGACCTAGAGGGATTCCTCAAGAAAAGGCTGTCCGACCTCGAGCCCGATGATGTGTTCCGCTGGCTTACGACGTTCCGGTGGAGGGCTATTTTCACAACCAATTACGACCGTGCAGCTGTTCGGGCCTATGAGCTAAATCCGGAGGCCTCTCAAAACCCGGTCCCGATGTCGCTCACTTCTGATCTTGAGTACACAAATCCTCAGATTCAGGTTCCCATTTTCTATCTTCATGGGACACTTTTCGGTGCCAATGCCTCACGCATAGTGATCACTCAAGACGACTACGCGCGTTACCAAGAAAAGCGAAAGATGCTGTGGAGCCGACTGAAAACGGAATTCGCAACCTCGACCATTTTATACGTTGGATACTCGGGACAAGACCCAAATTGGCGGTTAGTTCTCGGTGAACTAACGCAAGAATTTCTTCCTTCCCCTCTTCCGCAATCGTATCGAATCGATCCATACGCCGACGCACAAGATATGGAAATCCTGCAGCACCGGCACATTGACACCCTGCAAACGGACCTAGTTGGTTTCCAGGAAATGGTAAAGGCCGAGCTCGGGGATTTCAAACCAGATCCGGACTTCCTCAACAAGTACCGCAAGGACGTTCCCAACGATTTGCTAGACGCATTCGAAAAGAATCCAGCGCTTGTCTTGAGGTTGTTGAATTCCTGGGAGTACGTCAACGCTGCAAATTTTCATGAGCCCCCCAACACAGCGCAATTTTTGAAAGGTGAAACGCCAACATGGTCCTTGGTAGGCGCAAACATCCACTTCAGGAGAGACGTGGAGGATGAGGTTTGGAACGACGTACTTGAATACGCGACCGATCCAACCGGCAAAAGCGCTGCCGTGGGCATCATCGCCCCAGCTGGCTATGGAATCAGTACGCTGTTGAAGTCGGTCGCTGCCTTGATCGTCAAAGAGAAGATTGGGCCCGTCTTCATGCTCCGGCCTGGCGCTGACGTTCTTGAGGCGGATGTCGCCGTTGCTGCCACCATATTCCCACGGTCTCGCACATTCTTCATTATCGACCAGGGGCGAGAGCAGGCCAGTGCAATCGCGACTGCTCTTTCTCAGTCGAAAACTAATTGCCTCTTCATCATTGGAGAACGGAAAAACGAATGGCGAATGGCGAAGGCTCGACCTCGCCTCAATGAGTTTGAGATTCTCCCGTTATCGGATGCCGAAATCGAGCGACTACTCGACTTTCTAGCCAGGGAAAGAGCATTAAATAAACTGGGTGAGCTCAGCCGTGAGCTTCAATTCGCTGTTGTCAAGGAGAAGCACGAAAAAGAGTTACTGGTGGCGATGCGCGAGGCCACTGAAGGGGAGAACTTTGACGCAATTATCGAGGACGAATATCGGGGCATTCAGGAGGAGGAAGGAACCAACCTCCCAAGGGACCTGTATTTAGTGACTTCGTGTTTCTATCGACATGGCGTTCACGTAAGAGACCAGCTGGCGGCTGCAATACTGGGCCTGCCCCTTGCGGAACTTTATGGGCGAATCTCGAACTCGCTTGAAGGAATCGTCTCGTTTATTGAAACCGACCGCGCGCGAGGCGAGTACGGCGCTCGAACACGTCACCGCGTAATTGCAGAGGTTGTTTGGAAAAGGTGCGGCGAGCAAGGGCTCAAGGAGCGGATACTGCAAACCGCAATGGAACTACTAAACCTTTCGTATCGACTGGACAAAGCCATTTTCGAGCGTTTTGTCCGTACAGACGACGTCGTCGAAAGTTTCCGCACGTTCGAAGCCAAGGCAAAATTTTTCGAGACCGCATGTAAACGCGAAGCGGGCAACCCGTATATCTTGCAGCACTTCGCCAGGATGTTGCGTCGCGAGAACAAGTTGAATCTCGCGCTCTCGCAAATAGACGCTGCAATCAAGATGGATGACTCTCTTAAGGTGCTTCACCATACGCGCGGAATCATCCTTGCGGACTTGGCGACCACTGCAGAAAGTGAAGATGTCGGCCGGAAATGGCTGTTTCAAAGCGAGCGTGAGTTTCGCTATTGCATAGAGGTAAATCCCAGAGATTCCTACGGATACAGCGGGTTGGCTCAGCTGCACTTGGATTGGGCTAAGAGAGTCCGAAGTGAAGAGGAATCGTCCGACTACCTAACCAAGTCGGAGGAGACAATCTCGGAGGGTCTGCGGGCAGTTCGGGAACGGGAATCACTTTGGTTAGTCTCTGCCGACGTCCAGCGCTTCTTGAGGAATAGCCCTGGGCGGATCGCAAAGCTTAAGAAAGCCATTGCCGAGAACTCTGTTAGTGTGATTCCCCGCTATCTTCTCGGACGGGAGTATCGGCTGGAAGGTCAGCCAGAGAAATGCATCGAGATTCTGGACCCTGTTATCAAAACGAAATTCGGCGAATTTCGATCATTCGTAGAGTACGTTCGAGCAATGCTCGAGCTCGGTGAACCGTACTCCAAATGCGCCGCCCTCCTCTCACAAGCGAAGCTTGACGGAGTGACAGACCCAGCATTCGTTGGGCTCCTGGGTGGGTTGTTTGTTATGGACAATAAGTTCGCCGAGGCACAAAAGATTTTTAACGAATCCAATAGACAGGGCTTTACGTTTGAGGAAAAAACAAAGCCGCAGTTTCGCCCGAGAGATCCTGCCACGAAAGGGGCTCTCCAGCTCCTTGGTCGAATTACAAGCGTTAAGCCTGGGTTTGTCTTCATTCAGAATGACAATTATTCGGATTTTTTCTCGAGGATAACCAGAGTTGGTAATACAGTGCTTCAGAGAGGCATGGCCGTTCGGTTTCAGCCGGCATTTACCGCAAGGGGCGCAGTCGCCGACCATGTCGAACTCACAGCAGCGGCAGGGTAGCAACGGTGACCGAGTCATGATGAATAAGGCGAACCTATCGCGACAAGACCCAGACTGAGTCAAAAACATCTCTCTGTGGGCATCCTAAACCAGTAATTCGGGGCGCACCGAATCAATCACTTTCGACCCGGGTAGAGGTGGGGTTTCTGGGCAGCTTCCGCCAAGGGCGTCGGCACCCGCGCCTTTCTAGAACCGAGACTTATGACTCGGAATAACTGCCGGTTAGCCCGTGATCCGCCCAGAATCGCCGATTGGACCCTCTCGATTCTCGGGCTAACCCAACAAAACTTTGATGGACAGCTCTTAATCTCGTGAGGCAAGGCGCCGACTGTTCCGTTAACAGCGCCTTGCTACTTCAGCGTCGCGTACTCGGACTTGGCAACGACCAGGACCGGAATCTTGGGGTCGGCGTCCTTCCAGAGTCGGAAGAAATCCTGATAGGCGGCCCGGGATCGGTTGGTGTCGCCCTGTACTGCGTAGGCGCGGCCGAGCTCAAGATGTGCCAAGGCACCCAGCGGGCAATTCACAACGACACCGCGGTGGTCGAGGAACTTTTGGAACTCCGTTGCCGCCTCCTTGCCCTGATGCAGCGATAGGTACACCTGGCCGCGAATATACACGGGATATAGTGAACCTCCGACCTCGAACTGCGGAAGAGGTGTACCCAGTTCGTATTCTGCTGTGGTGCGGAGATCGTCGAGAGCTTTTGCCGGATTCTTCCGTCTCATTTCGATTGAGGCGTGAATGACGGGCAACCAATAGCGGTTTATGGCCGTATTGAGGGGAAAGCGCTGCGCTAAATCGTGGGCCATGCGCTCTGCCCGGTCGACATCTCCGATGCGCGATAACGCCAGAGCGGCGAGAACGCTTACATCCCGGGTGGGGGCTTCGGCGAGCGCGGAGGTGATTTCCTGACGCGAGCGCGAGATGTTGTTAAACTCAGCCTCGCGCAGGGCGGAGTCCATCTGCCATGCCGCAGCAGTCTCTTTTGATTCACTAGCGTTCGCGGAGTCGATGGCGCGTTGGGAGAGTCTCCGGGCGCTTGTTAGAAGCCCATAAAATGCCGCAGTGTCGGACTCGAACGAAAAAAGCACGTCCTCCCCTGGTTTGCCAGCAGCCGCAGCGACTTGCCGCTGCATCTCAGCGGTGTCGTTCGCTAGGAAGGCCACTCCATAGCGATTTCCATGCAGGAACGGGTTGTTAACCTTGTGCGCTACGGCCTGCTGATATGTGAGGACCGCTTCGTCGAGCCGATTCACCGCGGGATACAGACTCACCAGGTTGGTGTAGGCCGCTGCGCTGCCCGGATTCAAGCGGAGGTCCTCGAGGCTCGCGGTAATAGCCTTTCCGTATTGTCCTAAGTAGGTGTAATCAACGCCCAAATTACCGAACGGTTCGCTGTTGCGTGGATAGGTCTGGGACCACAGTTCGTAAACCTGGATGGCCTTTTCGAGCTCACCGGTGGCGAGGAGGTAATAGGAGCTCGAGATGCGGAATTTTTCTCTCTCGCTCACGCGATCGCGCAAGTCAAAAGACTTCTGCAGGTTCTCGGTGGCCAGACCGGGCTCCCTGAGATTGGAGTAGGAAATTCCCAAGGCTTCGTAAGCAGCAGCGAAATTAGAGTCAAGTTCGATGGCGCGATTGAAGAAGGGAATCGCCGCCGCACTGCCTTTCTCCTGCAACGTTTTAACTCCCACGGAGAGCGCCTTCAAGGCTTCGAGAGAAGGTGTGGTGGCTTGATCGAGGGGAACGTCGAACTTCTCGACCGTGCTGAGCGATTCACCCAGCTTCTCCCGAAGTTTTGTCGCAGCTTGGTCCAAGCCCTTTAGGATGTGTTCCTTGTTTTCTGCTGTCACCTGTTCCTGTGCGAGGAGGTCGCCACTCTTGCAATTGACGGCATCGAGACCGATCACATACTGACTGCCCAAGTTCGAAATCGAGCCTGAAATGTATGCCTTACCGCCTGCGCGCTGGCAGAGATCACTCGCCACGTCCGGCGTCAGCCTAGTATCTAGGGGCTTGGCCATCAACCTGAGGGTGGCGCGAGTTCTTGCATAGGAGAGGATGTTAAGGAATGGGGACTGCGCTAACTGGACGGAAATCGCATGCTTCAGGGTGTCGTCGAAGAGGGGATCCCCGGTTGTATTGGTGAAGTCGGCTAGCACAAGCGTGTCTTCCTCGGATAGCCTCGGCTTGCGGTGGAAATATAAGTACCCACCTGCGGCAAGCGCCACGACCGCTACGGCAGCAGGGACGACAATTTTCCAGCGCTTCCCAAAGCGTGATGAAATCCTCGCCGCCGTCGAGGTAGACAACCGCGCCGAATTTGAATCGCGTTTCAGCCGCTGCAAATCAGTCCGGATGTCGGCTGCATTCTGGTAGCGCAGCTTGCTGTTTTTTTCCAGCGCCTTGTTGACGATTCCTCCTAGCTCCAGAGGCAAGTCCGTGTTCAGCCTAGCTGGAGGAATCGGCACTCGATTCAAAATCGCGTCATGGATGACGGCAGCAGTTCTGCCCTGGAACGCCATCCGCCCCGTCGCCATCTCATAGAGCACCGCACCGAACGAGAACAAATCCGTGCGTGCATCCAACTCTTCCCCTCGTGCTTGCTCAGGCGACATATACGCGATGGTGCCCACTGCGCTGCCAGGGCTAGTCAGCAACTCTCCCGAGGTTGCTGTAGCCATCGCGGAAGCGCCAACACCTTCGGCACCAATAGTGAGCTTCGCCAGGCCAAAATCGAGAATCTTCGCGTGCCCCCGATTAGTGACAAAGATGTTCGCAGGCTTAATGTCGCGATGAACGATTCCTCTGGCGTGGGCGGCATCGAGGGCGTCCGCAATGTCGATGCCGAGCGAGAGCAGAGTGTCCAATTCCATGGGACGCCCGGCAATGTAGTGCTTCAACGTCGCGCCTTCCAGAAACTCCATGGCAATAAAGGCATGCCGGTCTTGCTCATCGATGTCATGGATCGTGCAGATGTTGGGGTGATTCAGGGCAGACGCAGCCTGTGCTTCGCGTTGGAACCTGGCTAGGGCTTGCGGGTCTCGGGCTACTTCCTCAGGCAGGAACTTGAGCGCGACGAAACGGTGGAGACGCGTATCCTCCGCTTTGTAAACAACTCCCATACCGCCGCCACCGAGCTTCTCGATGACGCGGTAATGCGAGATGGTCTGACCAATCATTGCTGAAAAACAGCCCTTGGCGAGGCATGTTAGGCTGCACTCAAAGGCAAGTCAACGTGAGCGTTATTCGATGAATTTCGCTTCGCACCTAAATCCTATTGGTAGCGTTAAACGCTTGTATTGACTGGTCTGCCCAACTTCAGGTTGGTCGGCAAACCGGAAGTAAAATGGCGCGGATCGGGTTTGCAGAGATTACTTCCGGCTTGCTCGTGACTCAACATTTGACTTCTCCATGTCTGTCCGCTAGCCTCTCGGCGATTCGTGGCCCAAGGTCCGGCGGGGAGGCAGCATTGAAAACTCGGCGGACGGCGACATATCTAATTCTCATGGTGCTCGCGGCGGTGACGAGCTTGGCACAAGAAACACCGGGCCCATCCAGACAGCAAACACCGCAAACTTGGGTCGTGCTGCTCGGTACGGGTACACCGGTGCCGGATCCTGATCGTTCTGGGCCAGCGACCACCGCTGTCGTAGGCGACACCGCTTACCTTGTCGATTTTGGGCCCGGGATTGTGCGGCGGGAGGAGGCCGCTGCTCTCAAGAGAGGGATACCGGCGGTCGAACCGGGCAATCTGAGAGTGGCCTTTGTAACCCACCTTCATTCCGATCACACAGCCGGTTATTCTGACCTGATCTTCAGTGGCTGGACGTCAGGGCGGGCGGTGCCACTCCAAGTGTACGGTCCATCGGGCCTGGCGGCGATGACGGACCACATTTTGCAGGCTTATCGGGTCGACATCGAGACCCGCACCAATCCGAATGGACCGATGCGCGACGCTGGTCGCTCTCCTGATGCCTGGAAAGTGAGCGCGCACGAAATCAAGTCCGGAGTCGTATATAAGGACGATAAGGTCACGGTCACGGGATTTGCCACCAAGCACGCGATGGAGAGTTACGGATATCGGTTCGATACGCCAGATCGTCGCATTGTGATCTCAGGCGACACGAATCCAGTTGACGAGACCGTCAGGGCTTGTGATGGCTGCGATGTCTTGATCCACGAAGCACAGTCTGTTGAATTGCTCCCCAAATTGCCCGCAAGCATCCAATCGTTCGTGGCGAGCTATCATCCGACGACCGAACAGCTAGCGGAGTTAGCGAAACAGGCCAAGCCCAAGCTGCTAGTCGTCTACCACACCATCAGCTTTCCACCGGGCATTGCTCCCGCCAGACTCCTAAGGCCCGGAACTGCCGCGGATGCGCTCTACGCTTCGCCGGAAATTCTTCAGAAAGAAATCGGGTCGCGATATTCAGGAAAGTTCGTAATCGGAAACGATCTCGACGTTTATTAGCTAGCTGGGAATCCAATGCCGGCGTATGCTCGAACGTTCAAAGCGGCCCTGCGCCAAGATCGTTATTTCTTAGTATATTGATCCAGAAATTTAGATACGTCTAACTCCCACGCCGGAATGTTCTCATACAACATGCCATGGCCGTCTTCCGATGTTAAGCCAACTGCCGGATAGATCTTCAGAACATACGGTTTGTGCAGGTGCTCAAGTTCTGCCGCCAAAGCCTTGCCCGCGGTTGTGCTGAAGTTTTCGCATTGCGGGCAGCCGTCATTAATCGTTCACGCAGTTCCGGCGAACCATCCCAAGAATTCGCTGCCGCGGTAAACGTGACTGCGGCCCGTACCGTCCTGTCGCGCTCCACCGCTAGTAACGTCAGGTTGCCAGCGAACGAATGACCGGCAATGGCGATCCGATCAGGATCGATCCCGGGTACTGTTTTCAGGAAGGCGAGCGCCGCCATGACATCATCGAGGTGATCCGTGGTGAGCAAAACAAACTGCAAATGTTGACGAGCGTCTTTTCCCTTCGATTCCTCTTCACGGCGTAACAGATCCTGCATGAATGGTGCTTGGTTAGCGGATGGGCCGTGACCGCGGCGAAATGGGTACAGAAACGCATACCCATGCCTGACGAAAAATGGAGCCCGTACGTTAGCTGCTTGGGTAATCGGCATTCCAGCTGTGCGGTCAGCATCAGCTCCGCCTGATTAGGCGTGCGCGATCTGGTCGACGAGCTTAGCCCAGCCCGTATCCATGGCCCCGTACAGCTCGTCAGCCTCTGGTCACGCATTGTCCTTCAGGATTTCCACCATCGAGGTCGCGTGGTCCGAGACAATAACGCCCGCCTGTAGCATTCGCAGGAGCCCAACTTCTCGCTTGGTCTCACTGAATGTTCCTGAAGCGTCTACCGCCACATAGGACTCGTTTTTCTCCGTCGCTATTACCGATCGTCGGCATCCGCGAAGCAGACTTCGCCGGAGTACCGGAGGGCCGTGCCGGCTTGCAGATCGGCTTCGCCGAGTACATCGAAGTGGCCGTCGGCGCCAGCAAATTTTCCGGTGCCGCCGATGATGTGAGTCGGATAGCTGATAATGGCGAAACGCGTCTGTGAGACTGGAATGGTGGTGGCGACGGCGGGGTCGAAGTAGATGTTGTCGCCGGATTCCGTGACCCAATGGTGCTGGACGTTGAAGATGACCGTGCCGTTAGGCCCGGCATGTGGAGGTTGCGTCAAGGTTGCGGCGACGGCGCCTCGTAGGTCTCCGGTCACAGGACCCAGCGTGGTGTTGGGATCAACTGCGCCAAAGTTGGTGATAAGGCTTCCACCGGCATGCGTGCAATGGCGGCCACTTGAATCAGAGTGCGGTTGAGCATTAGCAGCAGGACGGCTCCCGCTGTTTGCCACGAATGCATAGAGCAATACTGCTGAAGATGAAAAAAAGGCAATGCGAGCGATTCTTGAGGTCATGACGTTCTCCTTGTACGCGGCGCAATAACCGAAGCGGAGTCCTTCTGCGCCGCTCGGCGCACAATGAGGTGGCGGCGAACGAAGTTCAAGAACCTAACGGGTGGTTTGTTGGTTCCACTGGAAGTTATTGATTCGTTTAGGACTAATTGCCACGAGTTCTCCGCTTTAACTCTCCTGGTTACGTAACTGTGTTAGAATTCGCGCCACCTTTGGGAGCACGGCTATTCCCACCAGTTCCAGCCCGCCCGGTTTGATACGCTTCGGCGTTTTTGAAGTAGACCTGACATCAGGGGAAGTGCGTAAAAGCGGACAACGGGTCAAACTTGCCGGACAACCCTTCGAGGTCCTGCAGGCGCTCCTTGAACGTCCGGGCGAAATCGTAAGGCGCGAGGAGCTGCGCCAGAGACTGTGGCCGCAGAACACGTTCGTCGACCATGAACTCGCCATCAAAAAGGCGGTCAATCGGTTGCGCGAGGTGTTAAGCGACTCGGCGGAGAGCCCGCATTTTATTGAGACCATTCCTAGGCGTGGTTATCGCTTCATCGGCAACATAGCGGCGCCCCCTATCCGGTCGGAGCCCAATGAGCCACGGGCGGCGGACGCAGATGCGCCCCAGCCATCGCAGACCATCCTACGGATGAGGCTCCTCAAGAGGCTGAGCGTCCCTCTGACTCTTCTCATCGTTGGCGGGCTTTTGCTGATGCTGAATGTCGACAAGATGCGTTCGCGCATCTTTGCTCGCTCGCAGCTGTTGGAAATTCACTCTATCGCGGTACTTCCGCTGCAAGACCTCTCCTCGGATCCGCAGCAGGAATACTTTAGTGATGGCATGACGGATGAACTCATCACCAATTTGGCAAAGATCAGCAAGCTGCGCGTCATTTCGCATACTTCCGTGGAGCGCTACAAGGGAACAAAGCTCCCGTTGCCGGAAATCGCCAAGCAGCTCGGAGTGGATGTCGTGGTCGAGGGCAAAGTGCTGCGTTCCGGCGACCGCGTCCGCGTTACGGCACAGCTCATTGAAGCTCGTTCGGACACTCATCTTTGGGCGGAAAGCTATGAGCGTAGTTTGCAGGACATCCTGGCTTTGCAAGACGAACTGGCCGCCGATATCGCCAGGAAAATTCGGGGCAAGCTCAACGTAGACGACCAGACTCGCTTATCCAGTGCACGACCCGTCGACGCGCTCACCAATGAAGCCTACCTGAAGGGCCGCTACTTCTACGGCAAACTGTCGGCTGGCGGCTTCAAGGAAGCACTCAAGTACTACCAGGAGGCCGCTGCGCGAGATCCAAATTACGCGCCGGCCTATGTGGGTATCGGCTCAAGCTACGAAGGTCTCGGAATTTGGCAGGAGCTTCGGCCAAGGGATGCCGCCGCAAAAGCGAGGGCGGAATTGGAAAAGGCGCTGGCCTTGGACGACACTCTGGGAGAAGCTCACGCCATCCTTGGTCACGTCGATTTTCTTTGGGAATGGGACTGGGCCGCTGCCGAGGCTGAGTACAAGCGCGCTTTGGAACTCGGCCCGCCGTCGTCAATGATCCAAATACGCTACGCAATCTTCCTGGCCTCCATGGGACGGAGCAGTGAAGCCATCCAACAGATGCAAGAGGCTCACAACCTTGATCCCGTCTCACTTCTATCGAACGACCTCTTTGGATTCGTGTATTACTTGTCTCATGACTATGATCACGCCATTGATCAGTATAAAAAGACCTTGGCACTGTACCCCGACGCGGAGTCTGTTCACACTTACCTGGCGCGCTCCTACGAATTGAAAGGGATGATGCCAGAAGCATTTGGCGAGTATCAGAGGCAGGAATTCCTGACCGGATCGACCGAGGCCGAGCTAACGGCGCAGCGTAAGGCATTCGAGAAGTCTGGATGGAACGGGTTTTGGCGGCGAAAGCTGGAAACCGCCCTGGAAGACTCGAAGCGCCGGTACATTCCAACGCTTTTGTATGCCGAGCTTTATGCGCGTCTCGGTGCTAAGGACAAGTTTTTTGAATCGCTGGAAAAGGCTTACCAGGACCGGGAACATGGCATGGCCTTTATCAAAACCGAACCCATGCTTGCGCCACTGCACGAAGACCCTCGTTTCCAAGCGATGCTCCGCCGCATGAACTTTCCCCAGTAAGGCCACCAATATGTATCACGTCGGCATTCGCTTTAAAGCAGCGGTCACGTGTCCGAATCAGGCGGGCGCGTCATGTTTGCTCCTGAGAAACGCGCGTGTCGCCACCAACACCCGAACCGTCGGCAACTCGGAACTTATGGCAGAAGTCGCGCTGGGTCCAGGTAATCGGAAAAGTGAAGTCCTGGTACCCAAGTTACCGGTAACGCGACAAACCAGGAGTTGGACCCGCGGTTGTGCGGTGCACAAACTCACAGGCCACGCCTGTCTGTGGGAGCCTGGAATCCTTGCTTCTGCTGTCGACCGGTGCGCAGGAGCTTGCGTGTCGCGATTGCGACCAAAATAGACCCCCAGGGAAAGAACAAAGCGCGAATGACTCCTGCTTCCACGCGAAACGACGCCGAAACTTGTCGGTGGCTTTCTATGATGCCTAATGAAAGCAGAACAATGCCCCATACCAAAGTCAGCACCGCAACAGTGGTTTTACGTTTCTGACCCTCGTAACTGGCTGTTGGTTGCAGACATCTGCGTTGGTCAATAGACCGCCCGACGAAATACCAGAGGACAGCCACGGCGAGGAAATAAAAAAGCTCCCCCACGGTCGAGCCAGCTGCGCAGAGCGGGTACGTTGGAGCATTTACACCCCGCCAGATAAGTCTTAGTGAAATCACGAGAAGGTGCAAATGCACGAATGCGCCGGGTACACGGTTGCCGTCTCCGACCAGGAGCCATGTAACTCGGTCCGCCCACAACGTGAGCATGGCCGTCATTACGACTTGCACGATAGGCAGAACTAATGCCAGCCTGAGTCTTTGAGGCATATCGATCCTGGGATTCTAAGCCTTGTTCTAGGGGTAGACACTCGAAGGGGTTAGTTTGTGCCTGATCAACGCTTACCGGAGATGTGGAGTCCTGGTACCGGACTTGTCCGGTTTGGCGAACTTCAACAACGAAGATTTTGTTTGCCGGGCAAGATAAGCGGTAATACTGTGATTTGGTGAGCGCCCCAAGAACAGTCGTGCCTGAGGACCTTCGCAAAATCCTCGCCAAAGCTGACAAGATGGTAGTTAAGGCCAGTCCAACGAGATCGTCAACAATCCTCTTCGAGTCAACTGACAAGAAGGATTTGGAGGACCTTTGGAGAAGTTTGACCCTTGTGCCCGTTGCGGGGGAGGTTCACTGCATGTGCGATGGCACGCCAGCGATCTATGTCTATGAGCGCGGCTGCGAGCTCATAGAGCTAACAAATCACCACGGCCTGTCTATCCGCTGCTCGTTGTGGGATAGCGATGTGCCCATAACTGACGTGGAGAAATGGCTTTCCTGGTTTGATGAGCGCCAGATATCGGGCCCAAGACAAGAAGTTGAGGCGATGCGTGCTCAGCAAGCGGAGAACGAAAAGGATTGGGAAAAATGGATAGCCGCCATGCCAGAAGGGCTTAGAGCAGTATGGTCAAATGCCTTGGGTGAGTTCGGGAGAGTCAATCTTGGTCCACTCCGGTCGCAGCTTGAGCGTAGCATACCGGACAGGGGCGAACGCATCCTTGCCTTGCTCGAATGGTTTGGCTCTGGAGCTGGACCTTGGTCAGGGTTCCCGAGCTACGAGACCGCTGCCGAGAATCTTCTTCTCGACTTCTCTACAGCCCAGATCATAGCGGCCATACAATCCAAGGGATTGAGTCTGGCGCAAACAGAGGGAGCGGCACGCCTCTTCGCAGGTTGGTCGTTTGGCAAGCAGCGCCCTGAAGAGCTGAAGCACCTCCCAAATGCTCTGAGGAAAGACCTGTGGCTTCATACCCAGAACACCGAAGACAAAGACAAGCACGGGAGAGCAAGGAGAGCATTCGCAGAAGAGTGAACCAGGGCGTGCATAACACCGCGTCACGGGCCGTCACTCTTATGGAGTTCTGAATGCGTGTTAGCAAGCGTCTCTATAGTCCACACGCGGTAACCGGTAAAGTTGCATCGGCCAAAGGAACTTTACCGGTAAGGCGACTTACCAGGATTTGAGAGACCACATTACTCCTCACGGAGTTACGGATTCCATCTCCGTTGAAACCTCAAGCACGAGTCCCTCGTCATAGTATAAGAAGTAAGCGAATATTCGCGTGCGCGTTTCTACGGCCCGCGCAACTGTCATGGCGCTTACGGTTAGTTCCACCAACATTGGATTGAGGGAATCCGACGGAGTGGAGGAATCCCAGTGACTGTTCTGTCCAGTCGGCCCTCGTGTATCCTACCAAGGACCTTTTGGTTAGCTTTTCTCGAAGGTGTTCTTCTTTTCGGCGCTTTGCCAGCCGCTCGCGCTCAGGTTCCGTCCGCGACTCCACAAACTCCTCCAACGCCGCAGGCGGACACATCCCACAATGCCCCCAAGCCGGCGGCGAAAAATACTAACGACGAGATTGTGGCACACGATTCTCCTGCCACATTCAAAGTGCGCGTCAACTTAGTCCTCGTGCGCGTCGTCGTGCGCGACACCGACGGCAAGGTGGTCACGAATCTGAAGAAGGAAGACTTCCAGCTCTCCGACAACCGTAAACCGCAAGTCATTTCCAGCTTTTCCGTGGAGACTCCTGCTTCCCACGCGACGGCGCT